>JBBQQH010000008.1:0-67217 GCA_038216155.1 Lysobacterales bacterium | reverse complement strand
ACGCGCGTCGGGTCGCGGCAACAAGGCAGCATTTCGTGATTCAAGATTGGCCAAGGCAGAACGTGCTGTCGGAGCGTGCCGAGTGCTCCCGTCGAAGCCAAGGCGAGCAACGCCCGCTCAAACCGTGCTGACCGCCCAGGTGAACAGCCGCTGGGCTCGCACGATGCCCTCGACTTCGATCCGACCTAAACCCAATGCGCGGCCAGTCGCGTCATACAGGGCGACCGTGCCCTGCGTGGCGGCGGAAGCAATCAGCACCGGCTTGCCCTGCGAGATAGCCACTGCTTGCGTGGCATCCAGATGGATCGCCGGCATACCCTGCAGGCCGGCCTCAATTGGAAGCAGGCAGGCGTCGAGCGCGTCCTCGCCTTGTCCGGCCAACTCCTGTAAAGCCTCCAGCTTCCACAACTGTGGTGTGCGAAACGGATCGACCCACAGCCGCCGCAACTGGCCTACGTGCGCGCCGCACCCCAGCATCTCACCCAGATCGCGCACCAGACTGCGCACATACGTGCCAGAGCCGCAATCGATTTCCAGATCCAGCCAGTCATTGCCACGTGCGACGCACTCGCTGCGATGCACGTCGACCTGGCGCTGCTCGACCTCAACCACTTCGCCACGACGCGCCTTCGCGTACAACGGCTCGCCGCCGCGCTTGAGGGCGGAGTAGATCGGCGGGCGTTGCATGATTCTTCCGCGCAGTGGCGCGAGTGCAGCCTCGATCACGGCGCTATCCAGCCCGGAGACCGGGCGTTGGCGCAACACCTGCCCATCAGCATCGTCGGTATCGGTGGTCGCGCCGAGCATCGCGCGCGTGACGTAGGCCTTGGACTTTCCAAGCAGCAACCCGGCGATCTTGGTCGCCTCGCCGAAGCAGATTGGCAACACGCCGGTGGCCAATGGATCGAGGCTGCCGGTGTGCCCGGCCTTCTCCGCGCGAAAGATGTGTCGCGCATTTTGCAACGCACGGTTCGAGCTCAGGCCCTGCGGCTTATCGAGCAATAGAATGCCGGTCAGGGCGCGGAACTGAGTCCGGGAACGGGGGTCCGGGAATGGAGTACGGGATGGCTGCATTATTTACCGAGCTCAATGACTCATAGCGCCGATTACGCGAGGGGTTCGTATCTTGTCCTGAGCCTGTCGTGCGGCCTTCTCGATCCGCTGCGCGGATTTGAAAGCTTCTCAGCAAGAGTGTGACCGGCTACGCTCCAGCGCGATACTGACTGACTGACTCCCTCCCTTGCACAAGCCGCAGAGCGATGAGCCGCGTTTGTAAAATCTGCCAGTGGCAGATTGTGCGGCGAAGAACGCCCGGTAAGGCCGGCCAGGATGCTCTTGCTTGGTTCGAGATGCGCGTAAGCGGACCAAGTGTTGTGGTTCGACAAGCTCACCACGAACAGTTCAAGGCTAACGCAAACGGATCTCCTGCCTCGGCGCCAGAAGTTCACGGTCCCGCTTAAACCGATTCCAATCAATGCAGTTGCTTCAGCGCAACTACTCAACCCTAGGTCAGGGCTTTTTCGCATGCTCTGCGGAATCATCGCCATCGCTAGACGCGTCGGCACTCTCATCGCCCACCGACAAGTCCGCTGCCACCGACCGCAGCAGAATGTCGATCTTTTCGCCGCGATCGACCGAATCGTCGTAAAAAAAATGCAATTCCGGCACATGTCGCAGCTTCACTGCACGCGCGAGCTGGTAGCGCAATTCGCCAGCATGTTCCTTCAGCCCGGCAATTGCCTCGGCCGATCGCTCAGGCTGCAGCGCGGTGACAAACACTTTCGCGTGCGCGAGATCGCGCGAGACCTCGACGTCCGACACGCTCGCCGACGGCAGCCCATGCTCGCGGACTGCTTCGTGCACCAGCGTGCCCAGCTCGCGGCGCAATTGCGCGCTGACTCGGTCGACACGGTTGAAGGATTTCTTCAATTCACAGCGTCCGCTGAATCTCGATGCGCTCGAAGCATTCGATCTGATCGCCCGGCTTCACGTCGTTGTATTGCTTCACCGCGATGCCGCACTCGGTGCCGTTGCGCACTTCGTCGACGATTTCCTTGAAGCGGCGCAGCGATTCGAGTTCGCCTTCGAAGATCACCACGTTGTCGCGCAGCACGCGAATGGGCTTGCCGCGACGAATCACGCCTTCGATGACGAAGCTGCCGGCAACCGCGCCAAATTTGCTGCTGCGGAACACGTCGCGCACCTCGGCGGTGCCAATGATCTCTTCGCGAATTTCCACGCCCAGCAAACCGGATGCGACCTGTTTCACCTGGTCGATCACGTCGTAGATGATCGAGAAGTAGCGCAAATCAAGACGATTGGAATCGACGATCCGGCGTGCCGATGCATCCGCACGCACGTTGAAGCCAATGATGGTGGCGCCCGCGGCCGCCGCAAGCGTGGCGTCGGATTCGGTAATGCCGCCCACACCCGACGCAATCACGTTGATCGAAATCATGTCGTTGGACAACGCGGTCAACGATTCGCGCAATGCCTCGGCACTGCCCTGCACGTCGGCCTTGACCACCAGCGGTAGCACCTGTCGTGCCTCGCCCTGGCCCATCTGCGCCATCACCTCTTCCATGCGGTTGCCGGCGGCTTTGACCAGTCGCGACTCGCGGCGCTTGGCGTCGCGCTGCTGCGCGACATCCTTGGCCAGCCGCTCGTCTTCCACCACCACGAAATCGTCGCCGGCAAACGGCACGCCCGACAGGCCGAGCATCTGCACCGGAATCGACGGGCCGGCCGAATCGACTTGCTCGCCGGCTTCGTCGAATAGCGCACGCACGCGACCGTACTGCACGCCGCATACAAGGTAATCGCCTTTCTTCAATGTGCCGTCCTGCACCAGAATCGTCGCGACGGGGCCGCGACCCTTGTCCAGCGACGCTTCGACCACCACGCCGTTGGCGCGGCCATCGACTGCTGCCGTAAGCTCCAGCACTTCGGATTGCAGCAATACCGCATCCAGCAACGCATCCACGCCGGCGCCAGTCTTGGCCGAAACCTCGACCATCTGCACGTCGCCGCCGAATTCCTCCGACACCAATTCGTGCGCGATCAGGTCCTGCTTGATTCGACCAGGATTGGCGTCGGATTTATCGATCTTGTTGATCGCCACGATTACCGGCACCTTGCCGGCGCGCGCGTGCTGGATCGCCTCGATCGTCTGCGGCATCACGCCGTCATCGGCCGCAACCACCAGGATCACGATGTCGGTGAGCTTTGCGCCACGCGCCCGCATCGAGGAGAACGCCGCGTGTCCGGGCGTATCCAGGAAGCTGACTACGCCCTTGTCGGTCTCGACGTGATACGCGCCGATGTGCTGGGTGATGCCGCCGGCTTCGCCAGTGGCAACCTTGGTGCTGCGGATGTAATCGAGTAGCGATGTCTTGCCGTGATCGACGTGACCCATGATCGTCACCACCGGCGGACGCGGCACGCGCGCGACGTCGGTTTCGGTGTGCTCGATCAGCGCCTGTTCCATGTCGTCTGCAACCGCAGCAGTCGCCTTGTGGCCGAGTTCCTCGACTGCAAGCACGGCGGTGTCGTGGTCGAGCACTTCGTTGATGGTGACCATCATCCCCATTTTGAACAGCGCCTTCACCACCTCGCCGCCCTTCATCGCGAGTTTTTGCGCCAGATCGGCCACGCTGATGCTCTCGCCGATCGCGATTTCGCGCAGGATCGGTGCGGTCGGGCGCGAGAATCCGTGCGAGCCATCGCCCTGACGCGACTGCTCAATGCGCGCGCGTTGCGGCTTGCGCTTGCTGGCGCCGCGACGGGCACGGTCGGACTCGGACAGGTGCAACTGAGTTGCGAATCGGTTGCTATCGCCACCGTCGTCGGGCATCGCGTGGGTGCCGCGAACTGGACGCTTGGCGCCGTGCGCAGGCTTGCCTTCCTCGCGCCGACGTGGCTCGGGCTTGGCCGGCGCGCGCGGTTTGTCGGGCGCACGTTTTTCGACCGGCTTGATCACGTCAGTCGGATCGACCTGGATCACCGCCTCGTCCGGCACGGCTATTTCGGCAGCGGCAGCGGCACGCGCGGCTTCGGCCTCTTCGCGCACGCGGGCCTGCTCTTCGGCTCGCTTGCTGTCGACATCGCGCAATGCGGCGGTTTCAGCGTCAGACTGCTTGCGCGATTCATCCAACTTGCGCTGCGCGTCCTCGCGCTCGATCTTCTGCTCGTCGTGTTCTTCGACTAGCTTGCGCTGCACGTAGGTGCGCTTTTGCCGCACTTCCACATTAACCGTGGTCTTGCTCTTGCCCGCGGCCACGGTGATCTCGCCCATCTTGCGACGGTTCAGGGTGATCTGTCGTGGCGAGCCTTCATCGACCGTTTTCTCGGCTTTGCCGTGCGTACGGCGCAGGAAGCCCAGAAGCTTCATCTTCTCGGTGCTGGTCACGACCTGATCTGGCCCACTGAAGGTCATGCCGGCTTCGGCCAGCTGCTCCAGCAGCTTGTCGACTGGCGTGCCGACCATCGTGGCGAGGGTGCTAACAGTAACTTCGGACATTCGATTCCCGTGATCTGGTGCTGCGCGATGCAAAAGCGGATGCAAAGCTGGGGTGTAGCAAGACTGCCTAGTTTACCGCGCTGCGCATGGTGCGGCTGGCGCGATGTTCAGGGCAGTGCGTGGTGTCACTCGAACCAGTGCTTGCGCGCTGCCATGATCAACTCGGCCGCGCGCGTCTCATCCATGTCCTCGATATCGAGGATTTCATCGGTGGCAAGTTCCGCCAGGTCCTCGCGCGTAGTCACCCCGCGCGCGGCCAGCGCGAACGCGGTCGCCTCGTCCATGCCCTCGAGCGTGAGCAGATCCTCGGCCGGCTTGTGTTCCTCGATGACCTCTTCGGCCATCAGCGCGTCTGTGACCAGCGCATCACGCGCGCGGGCACGCAGTTCCTCGACGATGTCCTCGTCAAACCCTTCAATCGCCAACAATTCGGCGGTCGGCACGTAGGCGATTTCCTCGACGGTGCTGAAACCCTCGCCAACCAGGATGCCGGCGATTTCCTCGTCGACTTCGAGCTTGTCGACGAACAACTGGCGCGAAACGGCTTGCTCGGCTTCGGTCTTGGCGGTGACCGCATCCTGCGTCATCACATTGAGCTGCCAGCCGGTCAGTCGGCTTGCAAGACGTACGTTCTGGCCGCCCTTGCCGATCGCCTGCGCCAGCTTGTCCTCGGCCACCGCGAGGTCCATCGAATGCTTTTCCTCGTCGACGATGATCGACTGCACTTCAGCCGGCGCCATCGCGTTGATCACGAACTGCGCCGGATTATCGCTCCACAGGATGATGTCGACGCGCTCGCCATTGAGCTCGTTCGAAACCGCTTGCACGCGCGATCCGCGCATGCCGATGCAGGCGCCGATCGGATCGGTGCGACGATCGTGCGCCAGCACGGCAATCTTGGCGCGATCACCCGGATCGCGCGCTGCGCCCTTGATCTCGACTAGGCCCTGACCAACTTCGGGGACTTCGAGCTTGAACAGTTCCATCATGAATTCCGGCGCCGCGCGACTGATGAATAGTTGCGGCCCGCGCACTTCCGAACGGACTTCCTGCAGGTAACCCTTGACCCGGTCGCCCGGACGAATCATGTCGCGCGGAATCGCCTTGTCCTTGGGAATGTAACCCTCGGCATTGCCGCCCAAATCGATGAACGCGCTACCGCGCTCGACGCGTTTCACGATGCCGGTCACCATCTCACCGACGCGATCAGCCCAGGCCTCTACTACCTGCGCACGCTCGGCTTCGCGCACCTTCTGCACGATCACCTGCTTGGCGGCCTGCGCCGAGATGCGCCCGAAATCGGAATTCTCGATCTGCTCTTCCAGCATGTCGCCAACTTCGGCGTCGTCTTTTTCGTCCAGCGCATCCATCAGGCGCAATTGGCGATCAGGCGACTCCATCACCACGTCGTCGGCCACCACTTCCCACTGGCGGAAGGTCTCGTAGCTGCCGTCCTTCGGATGGATCGCCACGCGAATGGTCACGTCCTCGTCCGGATAGCGCTTCTTCGCCGCCGAGGCGAGCGCGGCTTCCATCGCGTCCTTGATGATCTCTTCGGGCACGCCCTTTTCGTTGGCGAGCGTCTCGATGGCTAACAGCAACTCTTTGCTCATGACTCTGGCTCCGTGGTGGACGCGTCGTCCGCCGCTTGCGGTTGGGGTTGGGTTGCGCGACGGCGCTTGCCGTCGTCCGAATCTGATAAAGCTAATTCCGGTGAAAGCTTGCCGGCGCGCACAGGTTTATCTGCGGCTGCGGACTTTTTGCCTGGACGTTTTGTGGGCTTGGGCTGCGCCTGCATGCCCAGTGCAACGTAATCGGGCACCAACCGGGCCTTCTCGATGTTGGCGTGATCCAGCACGAATGGCTTGCCGTCTACATCCAGCACGATGGTCTGCTGATCGTCGCCTTCGACGCGTTCGATCCTGCCTTGCAGCCGGCGCCGATTCTCGATCGGCAACTGCAGCCACAGCTTGACCGTCTCGCCAGCGTGCCGCGCGAATTGCGCCGGCGTGAACAACGGGCGATCGATGCCGGGGGATGAGACTTCCAGGGTGTATTGCGAGGCAATCGGATCGTTGACGTCCAGCACCGCCGAGACTTCGCGGCTCACTGCTTCGCAATCCTCGATCGCTACCAGTCGCTCTTGCGTTGCCGGCACGTCGATATACAGCCGCAGCATCGCGTGCGCGCCCGAGGGCACAAATTCCACTCCCAGCAATTCCAGTCCCAACGCATCCACGGTAGGTGCAAGCAGATTGGCGATGTCGGTGCCGCGATCGGACATGTAATCAACTGATTCGATGAAATTCGAAGCGATGGATTTCGCAAACGAGAAAAACAAAAAAGGGGCCCTAAGGCCCCTCCGGCAACAACAAATTCCGGCGCGACGGCGCGATGTTGGCGCCATTGCAAAGACCAGCGCAACAAAAAAGCCCCGGGAGGAGCTTGTCGTTGCCTACTGGTAGCGGGGGCAGGATTTGAACCTGCGACCTTCGGGTTATGAGCCCGACGAGCTGCCAGACTGCTCCACCCCGCAGCAGTAGAACGCTAATTATGGGGATTCCTGTCCGCTTGTGCAACCATCAAAGGCTCGCGATGAAGCTCTGAACACCGTCGCGGCTGATCGCATACCCCAGCCCGGCCTGCTGCCGACCGCGCTACGGCTGATGTGCGCCGCGCACGGGCAAACGCTAGGATGCGGCGATGCGATCACGGTTACGCCGACATCGCGCGCGCGCAGACTAATTGTCCCTCAAGGAGAACCACATGACCCGCCCCCGCCTGATCGCTGCTTGCATCGCCCTCGTCTTTGTTCAATCGGCGTGCTTGCAATCCGCGGCCGCCTCTCATCGTTCCGCCAGCAAATCGCACAGGCCGATGCCGGCCACTAAAGCGGCCCCTGTCGCACCCGCCGCGGCCGGTTACGCCGCGCAGCACCTCGACGACTACGCCAGCGTCAAGCTCGAGACCGATCTTTCGCATCTGGACGACAGTCAAAAGCGAATGGTCGCGCTGCTGGTGGAAGCAGCCGACCGCATGAATGCGATCTACTGGATGCAATCGGTTCCCTCGCGCGACGCGTTGCTGTCTTCGATCACCGATGCAGACACGAAGCACTTTGCCGAGATCAACTACGGCCCTTGGGATCGCTTGAACGGCGATCACCTGTTCGTGCCCAGTGCCGGCGAGCGCCCGGCTGGGGTCGAGTTCTATCCGCACGACATGACCAAGGAAGAATTCGAAAAATCCGATGCCGCCGACAAGAAGGGCCTATACACGCTGCTGCGTCGCGATAGCGCTGGCAAGCTGGTCAGCGTGCCATTTCATGAGGCCTACAAGAATCAATTGCAGCCGGCGGCCGACCTGCTGCGTCAGGCGTCAACTCTGGCCAAGGACGCGGGCTTCAAAAAATATCTGACCATGCGCGCCGACGCGTTGCTGAGCGACAACTACCAGCCCAGCGATTTTGCCTGGATGGCGATGAAGACCAATCCGGTCGATATCGTGATCGGTCCGATCGAGACCTACGAGGATCAGTTGTTCGGCTACAAGGCCAGCTACGAAGCCTACGTGCTGATCAAGGACAGCGAGTGGAGCGGCCGCCTGCAGAAGTTCGCCAGCTTCCTGCCGCAGTTGCAGCGCAAGCTGCCGGTACCCGACAAGTACAAGGCGGAAACACCCGGAACCGATGCCGACCTCAACGCCTACTTCGCGGTGTATTACGCGGGCAATTCCAATGTCGGCGGCAAAACCATCGCCATCAACCTGCCCAACGATGAAGAGGTGCAGCTCAAGTCCGGGTCGCGCAGATTGCAACTCGAAAACGTGATGAAGGCGAAGTTCGATCGCATCATGCTGCCGATCGCTGCGCAACTGATTGCCAAGGACCAGCAATCGCATCTCACCTTCGATGCATTCTTCCAGAACACGATGTTCCACGAAGTAGCGCACGGACTCGGCATCAAGAACACGCTCGACGGCAAGGACACCGTCAGCCATGCGTTGAAGGAATACGCATCCAGCTTCGAAGAAGGCAAGGCTGATGTGCTGGGCCTGTTCCTGGTCACACAACTGGCCGAGATGGGCGAGCTGGACAAGAGCAAGCTGATGGACAACTACGTCACCTTCCTGGCCGGCATCCTGCGCTCGGTGCGCTTCGGTGCCAGCGACGCCCACGCCAAAGCGAACATGGTGCGTTTCAACTTCTTCGCCAAGCAGGGCGCGTTCTCGCGCGATCCGGCAACCGGTCGCTATCGCGTGGATTTCGCCAAGACGCAAAAAGCGATGAACGCGCTGGCGGCGAAATTGCTCACCGTCCAGGGCGATGGCGACTATGCAGCGGCCAAGCAACTGACTGACGAAACCGGCGTGATTGGCCCGCAGCTCGCTGCTGACCTGAAGACGCTCGATGCCGCCAACATTCCGGTGGACATCGTGTTCGAGCAGGGACTCGACGTGCTGGGTTTGCCGAGGCCCGAGGCTGCTGCCCAGAAGGCTGCGGCTCCGGCGCCGAAGAAGTAATCGAATCGGGCGTTTGCAGCGCCCTCCCTCTCCCGACGCTGCGCGCCACCCTCTCCCGCAAGAGGAGAGGGAAACAGCTAAGCCTCTCTCTTGTATGGGAGAGGCTGGGCTTTTTGTAGGACCGTTCGTGGTGAGCCTGTCGAACCACAACACCGGCAAAGTCAGCGCGATCGAGATGGCGTCTGGAACCATAAATTCCACACCATCTCCACGCATCCCTCCCCTCGAAAGGGAGGCTCTAACACGCCCCATCGCCATGTCCCAGCAAACCCGCAGACTTCGCTACGCTTCGTCGCTTCAATCCTCTAAGCAGCCCATCCAGTGAACACACCTACCCCCGCCCGCACCGGCAGCCTGGTCTGCGTCGGCATCGGCATGACGCTCGGCTCGCACATCGCCCCGCTCGCCCGCAGTTACATCGAACAAGCCGACGTCGTATTCACCGGCTTGTCTGACGGCATCATCGAGCTGTGGATCGCCGGCATGAACACCGACGTGCGCAGCCTGCAGCAGTACTACAACGAAGGCACCTCGCGCATGCACACCTATCGGCAGATGGTGGACGCGATGCTGATAGAAGTGCGCGCAGGGAAAAAGGTCGTCGGCGCGTTTTATGGACATCCGGGCGTGTTCGCGTGGGCGCCGCACAAGGCGATCGCGACCGCGCGCAGCGAAGGCTATGCCGCGCACATGGAACCGGGGATTTCGGCCGAGGATTGCCTGTACGCCGATCTCGGCATCGATCCGGGCAAGGTTGGCTGTCAGCATTTCGAGGCCAGCCAGTTGATGTTCTACAAACGCCGCATCGATCCAACCGCCTACCTGATTCTATGGCAGGTCGGCCTCGCCGGAGACCAGTCGTTGGCGCGCTTTTCAACGGGCGCGGCGTACCGGCAAGTGCTGGTTGAACTGCTGGCGCAGGACTATCCGCTCGATCACGAGATCATCGTTTATCGCTGCGTCACCCTGCCTATCCACCAGCCGCGCATCGACCGCATCACTCTCGCCCAACTGCCGGAGGCAGAAATTGACCTCGACATGACCGTAGTGATCCCGCCCGCCGGCCCGCTGCTGCCGAACCTGGAACTACGCGCACGCCTGAGCGCGCTCGATGCATCGATTGGCTACGAAGCCGATCCATAAGCGGCATCCGCGATGACCGAAATCCGCCCCTCTACGTTCGACATCCAAACAAAGCGTCTGCACCTGCGTACGCTGGACGCGCATGATGAAGACTTCTACTGCTCGATCTACACCGACGCCGAAATCCTGCGCTTCGTCGGGCCGCCGATGGCAATCGAGCGCGCCCGGCGCAGCTTCCACAAGACGCTGGCGCTGATGCACGCCCAGCCGATGCGCTGGCTGTCGCTCACCATCATCGACAAGCAGACCGGACAGCGCCTGGGCATCTGCGGCGCGCCACAATTCGACCCGACTGCCGAGCGATTGGAAATCGGCATACTGCTGCTGGTCGCCGCTCGCGGCGCCGGATTCGCAAAGGAAGCGAAAATCGCACTGGCGCAGCGACTGTTTGCGTGCTTGCCAGTGGGCGAGATATGGGTACAGTACGAGGCGGGGAACGCTGCCGCCGAACGACTATTTACCAGCGTCGGTTTCCAACCATGCTCCGGGCAGATCGCAGACAGATGGAACCTCGAAAAACGCATCATGTCTATTCAACGAGCAACATGGTGCAAACCAGGCAGCATTGCCGATAACTCAAGGAATGAAGATGTCTGAGGTGATCGGTTTTCTGCAGGAGATGGGCCAAAGCGCCACACTGCGCCATGCAACCAAGTCCAGCCTGTACAAGGCACTCAATGCACAGGGCGTGGATCAAACCGCGCAGTGGGCAATCATAGGCGGAGATGTGGCACGGCTTACAGCGGTGCTGTCAGCATCGACTGGACTGATTTGCATTCTCGCGGTAGCGGAAGACGACGGAGAACAAGCAGCCGCACAGCAGGATATTTGTGTGGTGGCGTAAATCGCAAGAAGTCGTAAACGTGGGGTCGAACGTATGTGACCGCTCGATCCGGCGTTCCACCAAACGTCACAACAAGGAGAAGAATATGTCGAATGCGATTGGATTTCTGGAAACACTCGGCAGCGATGCACAGTTGCGCGATGCATCACTGAATGTCTTGGTTGGCGCAATGCAACAGGCACACATTGATGCGGCATTGGAAACAGCCATCATCGGCCAAAATCCTGCCGATATTGAAGTCGCGCTAGGGGCCACGAAAAACGTTTGTTGTGGATTGCTTCCGGCCGACGACGATGAAGAAGTTCGCGCAATCGCTACTGACCTTCGCACTGCAATCGCGGCTTGACCCATGCGGTATCTCGAAAAGCACCGTTGGTTGCTTTTCGCAGCAATCCTTAGTCTGGCAGCGGCACTCTCATCTGGTGCGGCGGTTGCCGCACCCGATGATTACGCGCAACTGTTAAAGCAGGCTGACAAGATCAAGTCATCCGACAATGCCGAATTCGTCAAGTTGCTCGCGCGCGTTGAAGCGGATTCCGCAAAACTGACGCCGCAACAAAACTTCTATCTGCAATACCTCGAAGGATGGCAAGCGGGATACGTGGGAGACTATTCCGCATCGGTGTCACAGCTGACTGCAGTTGCCGATAAATCGGATGATCCCGTCCTGCAATTTCGCGCTGGCATTTCCGTCGTCAACGTCTTGAGCATCGCCTCTCGAGATGAGGAAGCCTATTCACAACTGAGCAAGTCGCTCGAATTGTTGCCGAAAATCCAGGATCCCGACGCTCGCCAACAAGGATTGGGTGTGGCCGCGCAGCTGTACAACTTGGTCGGACAATACGACCTCGCACAAAATTACGCCGACAAGCTGATTAATGAAAATCCAACCGCACGAAGTGCGTGCACAGGTTGGCAATTTAAACTCAGTGCCCTGTACAAAAGCCAGAAGTATGATTTATTCAGCGAAGCGTATCCCTATGGCTTCGACGCATGTGTCAAGGCTAAGGAGCCAGTGTGGCTGAGTCTTGTGCGCGTAGACGGCGCCCGAATCGACATCGCGCAAGAGCGACCGGCTGATGCGATCAAGCGGCTGAAGGATGGTTACGACGAGGCGACCTCAACCCACTATCCGCGGGTAATCAGCGCTATGGATGCTGCGCTGGCCCAGGCTTACTGGAAGATGGGCCAGATCAAACTGGCCCAGCAATACGCGACTCGGGCTGTCGATGGCTCGATCAAGAACGAGTACACCGAACCGCTGGTCGATGCCTCCTATTTGCTGTACCAAATTGCCGAGAAGAAAGGCGATTATAAATCGGCGCTGTCGTGGCATGAAAAATTCGCCGTCGCCGACAAAGGCTATCGCAACGACACCAGCGCGCGCACGCTCGCCTTCGAGATGGTCAAGCAGCAAGTCGCATCCAAGAAGCTGGAGATCGACGCGCTAAACAAGCAGAACCAGGTGTTGACCCTGCAGCAGCAGGTCGGCCGCAAGTCGGCAGAAACGCGCGGGTTGTACATCGCGCTGCTGCTGGTGTTGCTGGGCTCGCTGATCTTCTGGGGCTATCGCACCAAGCGCTCGCAACTGCGCTTTCGGCAACAGGCGCGGCGCGATGGATTGACGGGCATCTTCAACCGTCAGCATTTCATCGACGTGGCCGAGGATGCACTCAAGTGCTGTAGCAAGTCGGGACGCGATGCCAGCGTGATCGTGATCGACCTGGACAACTTCAAGCTGGTCAACGATGACCATGGTCACGCCGCCGGCGACGTCGTGCTGATGCGCACGGCCGAGGTCATTTTGACCAACCTGCGGTCGGTAGACATATTCGGACGCCTGGGCGGCGAGGAGTTCGGCATCGTGTTGCCCTATTGCGAACTCGACCAATCGCGCGTGCTTGCCGAAACGCTGCGCGCAGCGATCAGCAGCTTGCAGGGCAGCGAAGCCGGGCCGGATTTTTCGGTCTCCGCCAGCTTCGGCATCGCCACTACCAGCACATCCGGCTACGCACTGCGACAATTGCTGGCGCATGCCGATAACGCGCTGTACCAAGCCAAACGCGACGGCCGCAACCGCGTGGAAACCTTCGTGCTTGGCACCGAGTTGCCAGAAGACCAACGCGCCGGCGAGCTAGACCGTAGGCGAGGTTGATTGGCGGCGGAATTGATCGACAACGTAGCTTTCGCTGCGCGCACGAAATACCTTCGCATCATCCCCCTACCCGTTTCAGCCTTGAAGCGGAGGGTTCCAGCGGCTCCAACGCTTCTGCTCCATCTCTTGCGCATCGCGCAGGGCGAGGGTTGGAGAGCGGTGCTCTTGATTGGTTCAAGAAGTTGGAAATCGGAGCTTGTGTTGTGGTTCGACCGGGCTCACCACGAACGGGATTAAGCGGCGCAGCTCGATTCGCACTTCAGCTCATGCTGAAAACGCGCGCAAGCACCAATGCATGATCGGGTTCCAGGCAAAACCAAGGGCCAGCAGAGCGAAGGCGTTGATCGCGAGCAGCCAGCGCAGAGAGCGACTGGCGTGAAGCGGCGCTCGCGGTTGTGCATCGGGGGCGTCGAAGTACATCACCTTGATCACGCGCAGGTAGTAAAACGATCCGATTACGGCGAATACCGCGCCGACGATCGCCAGCCACAGCAGGTTGCCTTCCAAGGCCGCGCGCAGCACCGCGAGCTTGGCCCAGAAGCCGAGGAACGGCGGGATGCCCGCGAGCGAGGCCATGATCAGCAGCACGCACAACGCCATCAACGGGCTGCGTGCGTTGAGGCCGCGCAGGTCGTCGATGTCTTCGGCATCGTGGGTGCTGCTGCTGAGCAACAGCAATATCGCAAATGCCCCAGCCGCCATCAGCGCATAGCTGATCGCATAGAACATCGACGCCGCGTACCCATCCGGGCCGGCATCGGCCAGGCCGAGAAACAGAAAGCCGACGTGCGAGATAGTGGAATACGCCAGCATCCGCTTGAGGCTGGTCTGCACCAGCGCAAACAGGTTGCCGACCGTGAGCGAGAGCACAGCAAGCCAAGCCAGCATCAGATACCAATCGCTGGCCAGTGGGCCGACGCCCGATTCCAGCAGGCGCCAAGCCATGCCGAACACCGCAAGCTTCGGCGCCGAGCCAATGAACACAGTGACGATGGTCGGCGCACCCTGATAGACGTCCGGCAACCACATGTGGAATGGCGCGGCGCCAAACTTGAAGGCGATGCCGACCAACAGGAACACCGTGCCCAGCAGCAACAGCGTGTGCTGCTGCGTATCGCCGGCCGCGCTGTAGATGGCGGCGAGATCGAGCGTGCCGGTAGCGCCGTACAGCATCGACATGCCGTACAACAACATGCCCGACGCCAACGAGCCCAGCACGAAATACTTGATCGCCGCTTCGGAGCCGATCGGCGAATCGCGATTCATGGCCACCAGCGCGTAGGACGACAGCGCCAGCAGTTCCAGTCCGAGATAAACCGTGACCAAGCTACCCGCCGAAACCAGCAGCATCATGCCGAGGATCGCGAACAGGCACAGGATGAAGAACGCACCGCGCGAGAGCCCGCGATCTGCCAGATACGAACGTGCGTAGATGAAGGTCATGGCGCTGACCGTGAGAATCGCCAGCTTCAGCACATCGCCGATCAGATCGTGCATGAACATGCCGTTGAACGCAGCCACCGGCGCCACGCCGTTGAAGCCGCCGCCGTAAATCACCAGTGCCGCGCTTGCCACCAGCGTCGCCAGCGCCGCCCAGAAGATCAACGCACGCCCGCCGCGCACGGCAAACATGTCCAGCAGCAGCACCACGCACGCACCTCCCAGCAGCGCCAGTTCGGGCAGCATCTGCATCAGGTCGGTGGTGGTCGGCATGCTTTGCATCGAGTCGGAAGGTCCGGTTGGTCTGGTGGTGCGTTTTGGTGCTTAGTACTTGGTAACGGAGACGAGATAGCCGAGTTGACTGATCGCGGTCGCCATCAGGTCGGTCAGCGGTTTTGGATACAGGCCGAGCGCGAGCACGCCCAACGCAAACCCGCCCAGCACGATCACTTCGCGCGCATTGATGTCGGTGAGTTCAGCTACGTTGGCGTTGGCCACTTCGCCAAACACCACGCGCTTCATCAGCCACAGTGAATACGCCGCGCCAAGGATCAGCGTGAACGCCGCCGCAAACGCGACCAGCGGGCTGTACTGGAACGCGGCCAGGATCACCATGAACTCGCCAACGAAACCGCTGGTGCCAGGCAAACCAGAATTGGCCATCGCGAAGAACACGAAGAAGGTGGCGAACCAAGGCATCACATTCGCCACGCCGCCGTAGTCGCGGATCATGCGCGTGTGCATGCGGTCGTAGAGCACGCCGACGCAGGAGAACATCGCGCCGGAAATGAAGCCGTGCGAGATCATCTGCACCATCGCGCCCTGCAAGCCGAGCTGCGCCGCGCCTGCATTGCCGTGATCGCGAATCAACGCGAACACGATGAAACTGCCGAGGGTGACGAAGCCCATGTGCGCGATCGAGGAATATGCGATCAGCCGCTTCATATCCTTTTGCACCATCGCGACCAGACCGATATAGACCACCGCGATCAGCGACAACGCGATCACCAGCCACGCCCACTGCTGGCCGGCATCGGGCACAATCGGCAACGTGAAGCGCAGAAATCCGTAGCCGCCGACCTTCAACATGATCGCGGCCAGGATCACCGAGCCGCCGGTCGGCGCCTCCACGTGCGCGTCCGGCAACCAGGTGTGCACCGGGAACATCGGCACCTTCACCGCGAACGCGATCAGGAACGCGAAGAATATCCAGGTCTGCTCGCCGGCCGAGAGCTGCAACGAATACAGATCAACCAACTGGAAGCTGCCGCCTTTCAGGTACAGGTAAATCAGCGCGATCAACATGAAGATCGAGCCGAGGAAGGTGTACAGGAAGAACTTGATGCTGGCGTACACCCGACGCGGGCCGCCCCAGACGCCAATGATGATGAACATCGGAATCAGCATCGCCTCGAAAAAGACGTAGAACAACATCGCATCGAGAGCGCAGAACACGCCGATCATCACGCCTTCGAGTATCAAAAACGACGCCATGTACTGGCTGACGCGCTTGGTCACCGGACCCCACGCGCCGACGATCACCAAGCTTGTGGTGAGCGCGGTCAATGCGATCAGCGCGACCGAGATGCCGTCCACGCCAAGTGAGTAATTGATGTTGTAGGACGGCACCCACGCATGCTGCTCGACCAGCTGCATCAAACCGCTGCCAACATCAAAACCCGTGTACAGCGGCGCGCACAGTGCGAGCGTTGCCAGCGAGATCAGCAGCGCAAACCAGCGCGCACCATTCGGCCGTGCATCGCCGAAGAACAGCGTGGCGCAGCCGCCGAGAATCGGCAGCCAGATCAGCAGACTGAGCAATGGCATCGAAGCGAAAATGCCCATGTCAGCTCGCCCCTTGGGTGCGAATCAGCACGGCGAGCAACGCGATCAGGCCGAGGATCATGGCAAACGCATAGTGGTATAGGTATCCCGATTGCAGTTTCCGCAGCACACCAGCGGTGCGCCCGATCAGATTGGCCGAGCCGTTGATGAGTGCGCCATCGATGATTGCGCCATCGCCAACCTTTGCAAAAAAATTGCCAATCGCGATGCCGCCACCAGCGAAGCCACGAATCCAGAGGATGTCGAAGCCGTATTTTTCCTCCAGCACGTGCACGATCGGTGCGAAACGCTGGCGCAGTTTCGGTGCAAGCATTGGATGCAGCAGATAGATGTAAGTGGCCGTGGCAAAACCGGCAAATGCCAGCCAGAACGGCAACTGCAGGAAGCCGTGCAGCCCCATCGCCAGAGCGCCATGGAATTCTTCGGTCAGCTCCGCCAGCGCCGGATGACGCGAGGCATCGACGAATATCGACCCGTCAAAAAATCCGCCATGCAACATCGGGCCAATAGTCAGGTAGCCGATCATCGCCGACGGAATCGCCAGAAGGATCAATGGCAGGGTGACGACCCACGGCGACTCTTTGGGCTCGACCGCGTGATGACCGTGATCGTGCGGCGGATGACCGACTGCAGCGTGACCATCGAGCTCGCGCGCGGCCCCTGCGAGTGCGTCGCCCGAATGCGCCGATGCGGCATGCGTGTGCGCGTCATCGCCATGCGCATCAGCAGCGTGCGCGTGCCGGAAGCGCTCCTCGCCGTGGAAGGTCATGTACAGCAGACGGAAGCTGTAGAAGCTGGTCACCACCACGCCGAGCAGCACCGACAAATACGCGTAGTGACCAATCCAGCCAGCGTGTTCGGCTGCCGCCTTGGCCGCTTCGATAATGCTGTCCTTGGAATAGAAACCCGCGAAAAACGGCATGCCAACCAGTGCCAGCGTGCCGATCAGTGATGTGATGTAGGTGATCGGCATGTACTTACGCAGGCCACCCATGCGGCGCATGTCCTGCTCGTGGTGCATGCCGATGATCACGCTGCCGGCGGCGAGGAATAGCAGCGCCTTGAAGAACGCATGCGTCATCAGGTGGAACACCGCCACCGAATACGCCGACGCGCCGAGCGCAACCGTCATGTAGCCCAGTTGCGACAGCGTTGAATACGCGATCACGCGCTTGATATCGTTCTGCACGATGCCGATCAAGCCAGTGAAGAACGCGGTGGTGGCACCGATGAACAATACGAAATGCAGCGCCGTGTTGGAGAGTTCGAACAGCGGCGACATCCGCGCGACCATGAAGATGCCGGCGGTCACCATCGTCGCGGCGTGGATCAACGCCGAGATCGGGGTCGGGCCTTCCATCGAGTCCGGCAACCACACATGCAGCGGGACCTGCGCCGACTTGCCCATCGCGCCGATGAACAGGCAGATGCAGATCACGCTGGGCACCGCCCAAGCGTGACCACTGAAAATCTCGACACTGAGCGCAGACAACGCTGGCGCCTTGGCAAACGCAGCGGCGTAATCCAAGGTTCCGCACCAGTAGAACACCGCAGCGATACCAAGCAGGAATCCGAAATCGCCAACGCGATTGACCAGGAACGCCTTAAGATTGGCGAAGATCGCGCTCGGCTTCTTGAACCAGAATCCGATTAGCAGATACGACACCAGACCAACCGCTTCCCAGCCAAAGAACAGTTGCAGGAAGTTATTGCTCATCACCAGCATCAACATGCTGAAGGTGAACAGCGAGATGTAGCTGAAGAAGCGCTGGTAGCCGGGATCGTCGGCCATGTAACCGATGGTGTAGACGTGCACCAGCAGCGAGACGAAGGTGACAACCACCATCATCATCGCGGTCAGGTTGTCGATCAAAAAGCCCACGTGCGCGCTGGCGTTGCCAGCCTCGAAGAACGTGTACAGATTCGCATTGAACACCGGCGCGCCATGCAGCAATTGCCATAGCACGTAGCACGACAACGCGAAGCTCACGCCGACGCCGAGGATTGTGATCGTATGTGCGCCGACGCGGCCGACCTGGCGCCCGAATAATCCGGCCACGATCGCGCCCAGCAGCGGCGCCAGCGCAATGATCAGTAGCGTGGTCTGACTCAGCACGAGGCGCACTTTTGCATGGGCTGGAAGGAAATCATCGGCTGCGGATCAGTGTTTGAGATCGTCGATTTCGGCGACGTTGATGCTGGTGCGATTGCGGAACAGCGTCACAAGAATCGCCAGCCCGATCGCCGATTCAGCGGCGGCCACGGTCAGGATAAAAAACACGAACACCTGCCCCGAGACATCGCCGAAGAAGCGCGAGAAAGCGACGAAATTGATATTGACCGCGAGCAGCATGAGCTCGATCGACATCAGCAGGATGATGATGTTCTTGCGATTGATGATGATGCCGGCAATGCTGATCGCGAACAGGATCGCGGCCAGCACCAGGTAGTGCGACAGATGGATCATGGCTTGGCCTCTCCCTTGTCGGCTGCGTCCGCGGCTGCAGCATCGGGCGCGTCTTGCGGCGCCGTCGAAATCGTTTTCTCGCTCGCCATCGTCACAATCCGCATGCGGTCCTTGGCACGCACGCTGACCTGCCACGACGGGCTCTGATGCTTGGTGCCCGGGCGCCGACGCAAGGTCAGCAGCACCGCTGCGACCACTGCGACGGTGAGGATCAACGCGGCAATCTCGAACGGCAATGTGTACTGCGAGAACAGCGCCTGCGAAACCCATTGCGTGTTGCTCATGCCCGCGACGGCTGCGGGATCGGGCGAATCCAGTGGTTGCTGGAAGTTGTGCAAGCCCAGCAGCGTGAGCATCTCGCCAGCCATCACCGCAGCGACCAGCAACGCAGCCGGCAGGAAGCGGGCAAACCCCTCGCGCAGAGGTTCTGTGTTGATGTCCAGCATCATCACCACGAACAGGAACAGCACCATCACCGCGCCCACGTAGACCAGGATCAACACCAGCCCGAGGAATTCTGCCTGCGCCAGCAACCACAGGCAGGCGACCGAGAAGAAGGTCAGCACCAGCAGCAGCGCGGCGTGCACCGAATTCTTCACGCCGATCACGCCCAGCGCGGCCAGCACCGTGACCGTGGCAAATATATTGAACGCGAGTGCCTGATAGCTCATGCGCGCGTCTCACCGTACGAAAGTCGGCCGTGATGAAATTGGATGTGCATGTGTGGCATCAGTGCGTCATCACTTGTACGGGGCGTCGATCGCGCGACGTTCGGCAATCTCGGCTTCGAGCCGGTCTCCGATCGCCAACAGTTGCGACTTGGTTACGATGTTCTCCCCCCGGTGCTCGAAATGGTATTCGTGAATGTGGGTCTCGACGATCGAATCAACCGGGCAGCTTTCCTCGCAAAATCCGCAATAAATACACTTGAATAGATCGATGTCATAGCGCGTGGTACGGCGCGTGCCGTCCTCGCGTGGCGCCGAATCGATGGTGATCGCCAGCGCCGGACACACTGCCTCGCACAACTTGCAGGCGATGCAGCGTTCCTCGCCGTTCGGGTAGCGACGCAGCGCGTGCAGACCTCGAAAACGCGGCGACTGCGGGATCTTTTCCATCGGATAGATCATCGTGTACTTGGGCTTGAACACGTATTTCAGCGTCAGCCACATGCCGGCCAGCAGTTCCAGCAGCAGCAAGCTGCGGAAGAAGCTGACGACGCGCTGGAGGGGAGCGGTTTTCATGACTCAGGCTCCGGCGACAAACCAGTGGAAGTGCACCGCAAGCGCGGCCACAAAAATCCAGACAATGGAGATCGGTATGAAAACCTTCCAGCCCAGCCGCATGATCTGGTCGTAGCGATAGCGCGGAAACGTGCCGCGAAACCAGACGAAAGCACTGGCGAAGAAGAATACCTTGGCTAATAACCACCACCAGCCATTGCCCAGAACCACAGACACAATCGGAATGCCTGAGACCCAAGAGTGCGGGATCGGCGACAGCCAACCACCGAGGAACAGGATCGGCACCAGAAAGCTGACCAGGATCATGTTCGCGTATTCGGCGAGGAAAAAGATCGCGAATGCCGAACCGGAATACTCGACGTGGAAACCAGCAACGATCTCGCTCTCGCCTTCTGCCACGTCGAACGGCGCGCGATTGGTTTCGGCCACGCCCGAAATGAAATAGATCAGGAATAGCGGGAACAGCGGAATGAAAAACCATTCCAGCATGCCGCCATTGCCAGCTTGCGCATGCACGATATCGGACAAATTCAAACTGCCTGCCGCGACCAGCACGCCGACCAGCGAGAAGCCCATCGCGATCTCATAGCTCACCACTTGCGCGGCCGAACGCATCGCACCGAGGAAGGCGTACTTCGAGTTCGACGCCCAGCCGGCGAGGATGATGCCGTACACGCCCATCGAGGTCATCGCCAGCAGATACAGCAGGCCGGCATTTGCGTTGGACAACACCAGCGCGTCATCGAATGGCACCACTGCCCACGCGGCCAGCGAAGGCGCCAAGGCAAGTACTGGGGCGAGTCGGAACAGGAATGGCTGCGACACCGACGGAATCACGGTTTCCTTGAACAGCATCTTGAACACGTCGGCGAACGACTGCAGCAAGCCGCCGAAGCCAACATAGCTCGGCCCGTGGCGCACGTGCATCCAGCCGATCAACTTGCGTTCCCACAACACGTAGAACGCGACCGCGACGATCACCGGCAGGCAGATCGCGAGAATCTTGACCACCGTCCACGCCAGCAGCCCGGTGACGCCGAAGTGCAGGAACAAATCGCGGATGGGATCGAACAAGGTCATGCGCGGGTCACCGTCAGCAGGCCATCGATCGCCAGCGGCGCGGTGGCGCCATGGAAGGACTCGATCCAGACCGCGCCCTTCGCAATATTCGATGACAGCTCAACCGGCAGAGTCGCAGCGCCATTGGCATCGCTGACGTTGGCCATCTCGCCATCGGCAAGACCTGCTGCTTTCGCATCGTCCGGATGCATTGCGATACATGGCTCCCGTGTGAGTGGATGCGCCTGCAACGCGCTCGCACGACGCAGCACGCTGTCGGTGCGATAGATCGGACTGGTGGTGACGCGTTCCAGCCCCTGCCCGCTTTCATTGGCGGGCATCGGCGCCAATCCGTTACCGGATGCGATTGAGTTTTCGGTGATCCCTGCGCGCAAACCAGCAAGATCCGTGAACTCGAAGCCCGGCAACTGCATGCCGCCACCGAGTGCACGTAACACACGCCAGCCCGGGCGCGCATCGTCCGGCAACTTGCCGCCACTGGCGGCGGACTGCGCGAAGCCATCGACGTTGACCAAGGTCGCCTCGATTTCCGGCAACAGACCGATCGGCAAGATCACATCGGCGACCGAGCGCGTCGACTCGCAGGCGAAATGGCTGAAGGCGACCACTTGCGCGTTCGACAACGCCTTGCGTGCCGCCAGAGTGGCGGCAAAATCCAGACCCGGCTCGATGCCATAGATCAGATACGCGTCACGCGGCTGCGCCAGCATCGCGT
Organism: Lysobacterales bacterium; assembly: GCA_038216155.1. GTDB lineage: Bacteria > Pseudomonadota > Gammaproteobacteria > Xanthomonadales > Xanthomonadaceae > SZAS-103. The sequence goes on along the minus strand of JBBQQH010000008.1, from coordinate 45,244 downwards.
TAGCATCGCGTCCGCCGTCGTTAGGCAACACGTCGTGACGCGCCAAACCAATTGCGTTTGCACCCTGCGGGAGTCGATTGATTTTCGCGCCAGTGGCAGCGGCCAGCGCTCGTGCAGCGGCGCGGATACGCGAGGCTTGCGGATGTGTCTCGACCATTTCGCCGAGCACAATCACCACGTTCTTGCAGTCTTCCAGCACGTCCGCGATATCGTCATCGCCATCTGCGATCGCCTGCAATGCCGCCGCGAGTTGCGATGGAAGCACGACACGGCGTTCGGCTTGGTCATGCAGCAAATCGAAGTCGACCGAATTGATGGTGAAAACCTTGGCGCCGTTCTTGGCTGCCTTGCGAATGCGGTGGGCTAGCAGCGGCATTTCCAGACGCGGATTGCAGCCAACCAGCACGATCGCATCGGCGTGCTCGATTTCCGCAACGGCGAGTTCGAATGGTTCGGCGACCGAAGCATCGGAAAAGTCCGCAATGCGGATGCGGTGATCAATATTGTTGCAATCGAGGCCTCTTGCCAGCCGCGACAGCAGTGCGCCCTCCTCGTTCGAGATCGCCGGATGCACCAGCACGCCAAGCGCATCGCCATTGTTGGCTTGCAGGATTTCCGCAGCGCGCTCGAGCGCTTCATCCCAGTCGGTTTCGCGCCAGGTTGATTCGCCGGCCTTGTCGCCGTCGCGCACCAGCGGCTTGCGCGCTCGATCGTCCGCTGTCAAACCTTGATGTGAATAGCGGTCGCGATCGGACAACCAGCATTCGTTGATCGCCTCGTTGTCGCGCGGCACCGTGCGCAGCACGTCGCCGCGACGCAGATGCAAGTACTAATTGGAACCGAGTGCATCGTGATAGCCGATCGATTCGCGCGCGATCAATTCCCACGGTCGAGCACGGAAGCGAAACACTTTGTTGGTCAGTGCGCCGACTGGACAAACGTCAATCACGTTGCCGGACAGTTCGGTGGTCAATGGCTTGCCGTCGTAGGTTCCGATCTCAAGCCCTTCGCCGCGATACATGCCGCCGAGCTCGTAGGTGCCGGCAATCTCGGCAGTCACGCGGATGCAGCGCGTGCACTGGATGCAACGCGTCATGTCGCTGGACACCAGCGGACCGAGATCCTCGTCGGCGACCACGCGCTTTCGTTCGGAGAAGCGGCTAACCGAGCGACCGTAGCCGAGCGAGAGGTCCTGCAATTCGCATTCGCCGCCTTGGTCGCAGATCGGGCAATCGAGCGGGTGGTTGATCAGCAGGAATTCCATCACGTTGCGTTGCGAATCCAGTGCGCGCTTGCTTTGCGTGAGCACGCTCATGCCGTCCATCACCGGCGTGGCGCAGGCCGGTGCAGGCTTGGGCATCTTCTCGACCTCGACCAGGCACATCCGGCAGTTAGCCGCGATTGCCAGTTTGTCGTGATAGCAGAAGCGCGGAATCGCGATGCCGGCCTTGTCGGCGGCTTGAATGATCATCGATCCCTTCGGCGCGTGCATCGGCACGCCGTCGATACTGATGTTAACCATGCCCTCAGGCGCGGGTGCGGCAATTGAGGTCGGCTGAGCGCTCATCGCACGCCTCCTGCCATGTAGAGCGATCCCGTTGAGTCTAGGGGAAGATCGTTGGCGCACCCTGCGCGCGAACAATAGGGGTTATGGAAACACGCCGCGCTCATGCGGCCACTTCCATCTTTTCATCCACGATCGAGCGGCCATTGCGGATGAAATACTCGAACTCGTGCCAGTAGTGACGCAGGAAACCCTGCACCGGCCAGGCCGCCGCTTCGCCGAATGCGCAGATGGTGTGACCTTCGATCTGGCCGGCGGACGCCTTCAGCATCGCGAGGTCGTCGAGCGTTGCCTTGCCTTCGACAATCCGTGTCAGCATGCGATACATCCAGCCGGTGCCTTCGCGACACGGCGTGCACTGGCCGCAGGATTCGGCGTAATAGAACCGCGAAATGCGATGGCACGCCCGGACCATGCAGGTGGTTTCGTCCATCACGATCACCGCGCCCGAACCCAGGCCAGACCCGGCCTTTTGCAGCGCGTCGTAATCCATCGTGAGTTGCATCATCGTCTCGCCCGGCAGCACTGGCATCGATGAACCACCCGGAATCACAGCCTTGAGCGTGTGCCCAGCGCGGATGCCGCCCGCCAGCTCCAAAAGATCGGCAAACGACATTCCGAGGCGAACCTCGTAATTGCCCGGCTTGGCGACATGACCGGAGACCGAAAAAATCTTGGCGCCACCATTGTTGGGCTTGCCCAGATTCAAGAACCAGTCGGCGCCGTTGCGCACGATCGTCGGCACCGAGGCAAACGTCTCGGTGTTGTTGATTGTGGTTGGCCGGCCGAATAATCCGAAATTCGCAGGAAATGGCGGCTTGAATCGCGGCTGTCCCTTCTTGCCTTCCAGCGATTCCATCAGCGCGGTTTCTTCACCACAGATGTAGGCGCCCGCGCCAAGCGCGGTGTGCATGTCGACATCGACGCCGGAACCCTGGATGTCCTTGCCGAGCCAGCCCTTTTCGTAGGCTTCGGTCAGCGCCTGTTCGAGCCGCTCGAATGGCTCGTGATGGAATTCGCCACGCAGGTAGTTGTAGGCAACCGTCGAACCGGTCGCGTAGCACGCAATCGCCATGCCTTCGATCACCGCATGCGGATTGAAGCGCAGGATGTCGCGATCCTTGCAGGTGCCGGGTTCGGATTCGTCAGAATTACACAGGATGTATTTCTGCGCGCCCGGGCCTTTCGGCATGAAGCTCCACTTCAGCCCGGTCGGAAACCCCGCGCCGCCACGTCCGCGCAAGCCCGAGGCCTTGACCATCTCGATCACGTCGGCAGGCGCGATCTTTTCGTCGAGGATTTTTTTCCACGCCGAATAGCCGCCCGTCTTCAAATAATTTTCGTACGTCCACGGCTGATCAAAATGCAGCGTGGTGAAGCACACGTTGTGTTCCTGCGGCAGCGGGCCGGTCGCCATGTCAGTCCTCAATGTCCGTCATGGGCCAGGGTGTCGCCGCCGCCAGTCGCGGGCAGCGCATCGAGGATCGCGTCGACTTTCTCGATCGTCAGGTGTTCATGATAGTGGCCGTTGACCACCATCATCGGCGCGCCGGCGCAGGCGGCCAGGCACTCTTCTTCCTGCTTGAGATAGACGCGGCCGTCGCTGCTGGATTCGCCCAGCGCGATGCCATATTTCTTTTCGCAATGACGCACGATGTCCTCGGCGCCGTTGAGCCAGCAGCTGATGTTGGTGCAGATGGCGACGTTGTTGCGGCCGACCTTGCGCAGCTCGAACATCGAATAAAACGTCGCCACCTCGTAGGCCCAGACCACAGGAATGTCGAGATATTTCCCGACTGCGGCGACCAGTTCGTCCGACAGCCAGCCGCCGTTTTGTTCCTGCGCGGCAAACAAGCCCTGAATCACCGCCGAGCGCTTGCGATCGGGTGGAAATTTCGCTACCCAGTGATCGATGTGCTCGCGCGTGCCATCGCTGAGCGCGACCATCGGGTCGACCTCGCGCGCGACGGGATAGGTGTTGGTCGGCTTCATGCTGTGGATCCCTGCCGCATCACCGATCAATCTCCCCAAACACGATATCGTAGGTGCCAATCATCGCCACAACGTCCGGCAGCATGTGGCCGCGCACGATGCTGTCCATCGACGACAGGTGCGCAAAGCCCGGCGCGCGCAGGTGGCAACGAAACGGCTTGTTGGCACCGTCGGAGACCAGATAGCAACCGAACTCACCCTTGGGCGCCTCGACCGCGCAGTAGGTCTCGCCCGCCGGCACGCAATAGCCTTCGCTGAACAATTTGAAGTGGTGGATCAGGGCTTCCATGTCGTCTTTCATCTCTTCTCGGGATGGCGGCACGACCTTGAAGTTTTTGACCATCACCGGCCCGGGATTGGCTTTCAGCCACTTCACGCATTGCAGGATGATGCGGGTGGATTGGCGCATTTCCTCGACGCGCACCAGATAGCGGTCGTAGCAGTCGCCAGTCACGCCAATCGGAATGTCGAAGTCCACCTCGGCGTATTTCGCATACGGTTGCTTCTTGCGCAGATCCCATTCCACACCCGAGCCGCGCAGCATCGGGCCAGTAAAGCCCCACGCCATTGCGTGTTGCGGCGAGACCACGCCGATGCCAACCGTGCGCTGCTTCCAGATGCGATTGTCAGTGAGCAGGGTTTCGTACTCATCGACCTTGCTCGGAAAATCGTGAGCAAACGCCTCGATGTAATCGAGCAATGAACCTTCGCGCCACTCATTGAATTGCTTGAGCAACTTGCCCTTGTGCCACGGCGATTCGCGGTATTGCGGCATGCGATCTGGCAGATCACGGAACACGCCACCGGGACGGTAATAGGTGGCGTGCATGCGCGAGCCGCTGACCGTTTCGTAGCAGTCGATCAACTGCTCGCGTTCGCGAAACGCATACAAGAACACCGCCATCGCGCCGAGGTCGAGCGCGCTCGAACCGATCCACATCAAATGATTGAGGATGCGCGTGATCTCGTCGAACAGCGTACGGATCCACTGCGCGCGCTCGGGTGCCTCGATGCCCATCAGGGTTTCGATCGCACGCACGTAGGCGTGCTCGTTGCACATCATCGAGACGTAATCCAGGCGATCCATGTAGCCGATCGACTGGTTGAACGGTTTGGATTCGGCCAGCTTCTCGGTACCGCGATGCAGCAGCCCGACGTGCGGATCGGCGCGTTGCACGACTTCGCCATCCATCTCCAGCACCAGACGCAGCACTCCGTGCGCGGCAGGATGCTGGGGGCCGAAATTCATCGTGTAGTTGCGGATTTCCTGCATGTCAGGCGCCCTTGCCCTTGCCTGCCGACGGGTCCGTCAGCGTCGCCATCGGCGGCGGCGGAGTCGGATTGGCTGGAATGGGACGCTCGTTGGCAGCCTGCTGCCAGCGCGAATCGTCGCGGATCACTCGCGGCACCAATACGCGCGGCACCACCGATGTCACCGGTTCGTACAACACGCGCTGTTGTTCGCTGTCGTAACGCACTTCGACATTGCCGATCAGTGGAAAATCCTTGCGGAACGGATGTCCGACGAAACCGTAATCGGTGAGCAGGCGACGCAAATCCGGATGCCCATCGAACAAAATGCCGAACAGGTCGAAGGTTTCGCGCTCGAACCAGTTCAGCCCCGGCCACACCGAGGTCAGTGAATGGACGACCGGCATCACCGGATCGGCACAGTGGCAACGCACGCGCAATCTCACGTTGTGCTGGATCGACAACAGATGCAGCACGACAGCAAAACGCGGTTTGTCGGCCGGCACCATCGCCGGAGTCGGGATGCCGTCATCCGAACCCGACGCGCCAGCGATATTGACGTGCGGTTCTGGAACGCTTTCCGCGCTCGGTCGTTCACTCCACGCAAAGCGCCCGGGTCCATTGCCCTCGACGCCCCGGGAGAATCCGCCCGAAGTCGCATCGGCAGTCTCCCACTCGTCCTGACCGTAGCTGAGGTAATCCACGCCGCACAGATCGATCGCAATTTCGAAACCGAGGGCGTCGCGCAACTCCTGCGCAGCGCCGAGCCATTCGGCTGGCGCGAGTTCCAACGTGACTTCACCATGCGCGGACTCAAGCGCCAACACACGCTCGCCAAAATGGCTGCGCAGGCGCTCGATCATGCTGTCGGTAGCGTTGGTCACGGTCGGATTCAGCGGGCAATCGTGTTGGTGCGACGAATTTTCTTTTGCAACTGCAAGATGCCCCAGATCAGCGCCTCGGCGGTCGGCGGGCAGCCGGGCACGTACACATCGACCGGCACGATCCGATCGCAGCCACGGACCACCGCGTAGGAGTAATGGTAATAGCCGCCGCCATTGGCGCAGCTGCCCATCGAGATCACCCACTTCGGATCGGGCATCTGGTCGTAGACCTTACGCAGCGCCGGCGCCATCTTGTTGACCAGAGTTCCGGCCACGATCATCACATCTGACTGTCGCGGCGATGGGCGAAAGACCACGCCATAGCGATCTAGGTCAAGCCGCGCTGCGCCCGCGTGCATCATCTCCACCGCGCAGCAGGCCAAGCCGAACGTCATCGGCCACATCGATCCGGTGCGCGCCCAGTTGATCAGCGCATCCGCGCTAGTGACGGCAAAACCGCGTTCGATCAGGGGATTGTCGCCCTCGGGCCGCAGGATATCGTCGACGCGACCGATTGGCTCGGGATTCTGGAAACTCGTTATTCCCACTCCAACGCCCCTTTCTTCCACACGTAGCCAAAGCCCAACAGCAGCAGCGCGATGAAGATGCCCATCTCAACCAGGCCGAAGGTGCCTAGGCTGCGGAAAATCGTTGCCCACGGAAACACAAACGCGATTTCCAGATCGAAAACGATAAACAGGATTGCGATCAGGTAATAACGGACGTCGAATTTCATCCGCGCGTCCTCGAACGCCTCGAAACCGCACTCGTAAGGCGAGTCCTTCTCGGCATTGGGACGCTTGGGGCCAAGCAGCCAGCCGACCAAGAGCAGGGCCACGCCGATACCGCTTGAGACAATCAGGAACAGCAGAACCGGCAGATATTCGCCCAGCACGAGTTGTCCTTGTTTTCGATCTTTAACTGGTGCCCAAAGGGGGACTCGAACCCCCACGACCGAAGTCGCTACCACCTCAAGGTAGTGCGTCTACCAATTCCGCCATCTGGGCAATGCGTTGCAACGATGCTCGCGTGCGAGCTGTAAAATTGTAGCAGGCGATCAACCGCCTTTGTTGTCCCCCGGCGGCATTGCGGGCGGTGCGGTGGGCACCGTGCCGGAGGCTGGCGGTGTCTGGATTGCCGGCGGCGCAGGCGTCTGGTTCTGCGCTGGTACCGCGGGCACGTTGCTACCAGGCACGATCGGCGCCGTTTTCCCGCCTTCGACCGGTGCGTTCGGCACCGAACCCATCACACCGAGGTCGGCGGCGGGCACTGCCTTGGTGTGCGGGTTGCTGGCATACATCGCCAAACCCATCGCGATCAGGAAAAACACCACCGCAAGCCATTTGGTGGCCTTGGACAGGAAGTTGGACGAGCCACGCGAGCCGAATACGGTGGCCGACGCGCCGCCGCCGAACCCGCCGCCAGCAGCGGCGCCAGTGCCGCGTTGCATCAGGATCAACACGGTCATCGAGATTGCGACGAGGACGTACAACACATGCACAAGGATGAGGATCATGGAATCGGGTCTGCTGGTGTATCACTGACCTGCGGGCCAGGATGAGGGTAAAGGGATTGTTGGCAACAAGACGACCCTGACGTGCGGGTCGCAGCGAATGCCGGTGCTGCTAGCGGATCGTCGGCAGCGAGCGCACAGTATCGCTTTGCTTGCGCGCCACTGGTGGCGCGGCGGCGTCGATGATGGCGAGAAAATCCTTCGCCTTCAGCGATGCCCCGCCGATCAGGCCCCCATCCACGTCCGGCTGCGCGAATAGCTCGGCGGCATTGCCGGGCTTCACACTGCCGCCGTACAGGATGGGCAACCAGCTGCCGATTGTAGCACTGCCGGCAGCCACCTCGGAACGGATGAACGCGTGCACGTCCTGCACCTGCGGCGGACTGGCGGTGCGGCCGGTTCCTATCGCCCAGACCGGCTCGTACGCGACGATGCAGGCCGCCACCGCGTCGCGCCCGGCCAGCTGCAACACTGGCGCCAGTTGACGCTCAATCGCCCACTCGGTTTGTCCGGCCTCCCGCTGCTGCAGCGTCTCGCCCACGCACAGGATTGGCGTCAGACCGGCCTTGTGCACGCGCACGAATTTTTCCGCAACCAGTCTGCTGTCCTCGCCATGCAATTCGCGACGTTCGGAATGGCCGACCAGACAATAGCCCGCGCCGATGTCGCGCAACATGCGTGCCGACACCTCACCAGTGAACGCGCCCTCATCGTGAGCGCTGACATCCTGCGCGCCGAATCCGATCCCGCACGCATTGCAGCGAGCAATCATCTCGGCAAGATACGGCAGCGGCGGTAGCACCAACACTTCGACATTGACTGGCCGCTGCTCATCCGTCAGCGCCTTCACCAGGGCCTGCGCAAACGCGCGATCGCCATGCAGTTTCCAGTTGCCCGCCACAATCCGCCGACGCATGAGCTGCCTCCCGCCACCACGATCTGCAAGGATAGCGGGCCTCAGGCGAAGGCGCCAATTTGGCAGGTTGAGAGGGGAACGTCACCCGCTGGTTCCGCGCATCCCTGATTTACGGATGGAGACGGTCACGCGGCAACTCCATCTCGCGTTGGCTGCAGATGATCGTCGCCTGCTTTTTGGCCGGAAACGGACGGGAAATAGGTATGGGATGGCCAACTTAAATAGCCGCGAAACCTTCCCGACTCACCCTTTTGCCCCGCCAATTTGTTCGTGATGGGGCTGCGCACCCCGCGATCTGGGCGTCCTAGCCCACACTCGACTCGCTACGCAACAACGCCGTCCAGCGCGGCTCGAATTGGTGCAAGGAAACTGGACGCACGGCGTGCTGCCTCGTCACTGTCGACCGCATTTGCGATTGCGTCTACCAACGCGCTGCCAACGACCACACCATCGGCGTGCAAAGCGAGAGCGCGCGCGGTGGCGGCGTCCTTGATTCCAAATCCGACCACCACTGGCACCTGCACTACCTGGCGCAACTGCAACAGACGCTCGCCCACCGCAGCGATGTCGATGCCTGTGGCGCCGGTGACTCCGGCGAAACTTACGTAGTACAGATAGCCCTGCGCCTCGCATGCCATGCGCGCCAATCGGACGGGCGATGTAGTCGGCGCGGCCAGCGCGATCAAGGCCAATTGACGCGCGTTGAAGAGTGTTCGGGTCTCCGCGGCTTCCTCCGGCGGCAAGTCGACCAACAACACGCCGTCCACGCCAGCGTTGGCGGCATCGCTGGCGAATCGCTCGGCACCGCGCATCTCGACCGGATTGAGATAACCCATCAATATGACCGGCGTCGCGGTGTCGATGCGGCGAAAGTCACGCACCATGTCCAGCACCTGCGTCGTGCCGACACCCCGCGCGAGCGCGCGCTCGGAACTACGCTGGATGGTCGGCCCGTCCGCCATTGGATCGGAAAACGGCACGCCGAGTTCGATCACGTCGGCACCGGCTGCAACCAATGCATGCATCACCGGAACGGTTGCATCCATTGATGGATCGCCGGCGGTGATGAAAGGAATCAGCGCCTTTCGGTTTATGGATTTGAGTGTCGCGAATTTTTGATCAATACGATTCACAGCGACAGCCCTTCCATGGCCGCAATCGTGTGAACATCCTTGTCGCCACGCCCAGACAAGTTCGCCAGCACTAGCGCGTTCTCGGGCAATTCGCGCGCAAGTTTCATCGCCTGTGCAATCGCGTGGCTGGATTCGAGCGCGGCGAGGATACCTTCGGTGCGCGCTAGCAGATGGAATGCTTCGAGCGCTTCGTCGTCAGTGACGCCAACGTATTCGGCACGGCCGCTGTCTTTCAGGAAGGAATGCTCGGGGCCGACACCGGGATAATCCAAGCCTGCCGAGATCGAATGCGTTTCGGTGATCTGGCCGTCGTCGTCGCAAATTACATAGGTGCGATTGCCATGCAACACGCCCGGTCGCCCAGCACTCAGCGATGCCGCATGCTTGCCGCTGGCGATGCCCTCCCCGGCTGCTTCGGCACCGACGATGCGCACGCCGCGGTCGTTGAGGAAGGCGTGGAACAGGCCTATCGCGTTGCTGCCGCCGCCGACGCAAGCGGTGATCGCATCCGGCAATCGCCCGTAGTCTTCCAGCATCTGTGCGCGCGCTTCGCGACCAACCACCGCGTTGAAGTCGCGCACCAGCAACGGATACGGATGCGGTCCGGCGACCGTACCGATGATGTAAAACGTATCGTGCACGTTGCTGACCCAGTCTCGCATCGCCTCGTTCAACGCATCTTTCAATGTCTGCGAACCCGAGGTCACCGGCACCACGGTCGCGCCCAGCAATTTCATGCGGAAGACGTTGATCGCTTGCCGCTGCATGTCCACCGCGCCCATGTACACCACGCATTCGAGGCCCATGCGCGCGGCGACGGTGGCCGATGCAACGCCATGCTGGCCGGCGCCGGTCTCAGCAATGATGCGAGTCTTGCCCATGCGCCGCGCCAGCATCGCCTGGCCGATGGTGTTGTTGATCTTGTGCGCGCCGGTGTGGTTGAGATCCTCGCGCTTGAGCAGAATGCGAGCTCCGCCGACATGCGCACTCAATCGCTTCGCCTCGTAGATCGGACTCGGCCGACCGACGTAATGCTTGTAGTCGTACGCAAGCTCGGCGAGAAATTCCGGATCGTCCTTGTACTTTCGATACGCCGCGTCGAGTTCCGCCAACGGCTCGATCAAGGTCTCGGCCACATAGATGCCGCCGTACTCGCCGAAGTGTCCGCGCGCGTCGGGATAATCGTTGAAGTCGATGATGTTCGTATCACTCATTACGTCACTCGCTGTGTAGTGCAGACCTTCTACCCTTGCGGGAGCCGGGCTGGAGAAAGGGGTTGGTCGGCCACGCGCACCGCTTCGACAAACGCGCGCATCTTCGCGTGATCCTTGATGCCGGGTGCGGATTCGATTCCACTCGATACATCCACGCCCCACGGCTGCAGCAAGCCGATCGCCTGCGCGACGTTGCGCGTGTTCAGCCCACCGGCCAGCAACCAGGGCTTGCCAATGCCATCACCTTCCGCGACCGGGCGCATATCGAAGGTCGCCCAGTCGAAGCGCTCGCCACTACCGCCCATCGCACCCGGCGCGTGGCCATCGAACACAAATCCGCTGGCGGAAGGATAGCGCGCCAGCAACTCCGGCACGGCATCGCGAGACACGTCGCGCATCGGCAGCGCTTTCCAGAATGGCACCCCAAATTGCGCGCAAAACGCATCCTCCTCATTGCCGTGGAATTGCAGAAGGTCAGGCTGAAGCAGTTTGGCGATCTGGTACACATCGTCCACCGCGTTGTCCATTATCAACGCGACAATTTTCAATGCGGGCGCTGTAGACGCTCGCAACAGTTGCGCGCGCTCGAGGTCGACACAGCGCTCGCTGCGACTGGCAAAGATCAGGCCGATCGCATCCACGCCGAGTTCGCCCGCCAAGCGCACGTCGTCAATGCGGGTCATGCCGCAACACTTGATGAAAGTCATGCGGGAAAGTCTGGCACGGTAATACCTGACGGCAGCGTGACTTCCTCCGGCAATCGCCACTCCGCCGGATACAGCGGGCCGAGGAAACACAGACCTTGCGCAGCGGCGGTCGGACCCCCGCGGTCACGATCTCCGCCAGCCAAAAGATCGCTCATCCATTCCACAGGCTGCTCGCCCCGTCCGATCGGCAACAAGCTGCCGACCAGATTGCGCACCATGTGATGCAGAAACGCATTGGCCTGCACCTCGACAATCACTTGCTCGCCCTCGCGCCGCACGCCGATGTGTTGCATGTCGCGACGTGGGTGCGGGGCTTGACATTGCGATGATCGAAACGCGCTGAAATCGTGCATACCTAGCAACGATTGCGCCGCTGCGTGCATCGCGTCTGCGTCCAGCGGCAATCGTTCCCAAGCCAGAAACTGATGCTGCAAGGCAGGCCGCACGTTGCGATTGAGAATGCGATAGCGATAGCGACGCGCCCGCGCGGCGAAGCGGGCATTGAATGAGTCTTCGATGCGTTGCGCCCAGCGCACGCACACTGAATCGGGTAGCCGCGACGTCACGCCCAGCATCCATCCGCGTGGTGTGCGCTGTGCGTCGGTATCGAAATGCACGACTTGGCAGCGCGCGTGCACGCCGGTGTCGGTACGGCCGGCGCAAATAACTTCTGTGCGTTGATCGGCTACTTTCGAGATCGCCTGCGCCAGCGTCGCCTCCACACTGGGCGCGTGCGGCTGCTGCTGCCAGCCGAAAAACGGGCTGCCGTCGTATTCGATTCCCATTGCTACGCGCGTGGTCATGGCAGGCGATCAAGCATGTGTTTGTTTTGGGATACACGCGCTCAATGGTTGCTGTCTGCGGCAGTGTCGTTCTTGGTTCGACGGGCTCACTACGAACGGATTGCGGCTGTCACGCGTTGTTGGATAAGCGCAGGACAGACCCGGCCTACGCTTGACGATGGGCTCACCATGAATCGAGAAGAATGCCCTGTTCTATCGGCTTCTCGTTAACCCGGCAACAGGCTCATCCCGAAGGGACTTGCCAGCTGCCTGTCATCGAGCGCCCAGCGTTCGAGGCTTTTTAGTCCAGCGTCTCCAGCAGCTTGAACGCGTCCTCGCGCTGATTGTCGGTGCCTTCCATCAGCACTTCCTCCAGCATGCCGCGGGCTCCTTCGAGATCGCCGATGTCGATGTAAGCGCGCGCCAGCTCGATCTTGGTGGCGACGCTCTGATCCTCGGTGTCGAAATGGGGCACCGCCGGGTGCTGCGCGGTGATGGCGGTGGCCGAGGCAGCTTCCGCTTCGAGATCCCAGTCGTCTTCGGCCACGGCTGCCGGAGCAACCGCTTCGGGTGCCCATGCCACGGGCGCTTCGGCTTGCACTGGTTCAACCATGGGCGCTTCTTGCACTGGTTCGACTATTGGCGCCTCGTTGAGAACCGGATCCGCGTCCAGCTCGGCTTCCTGCACGGTCGGCTCTGGCTGCACACGGGTGCTGTCGACATCGTACGCACTGGTCCAGTAAGGCCGTGCACCACGCTCGACATCGGGCACGGGTGCGCCGGGCGCAACCACCGCGTCGGCGACCGGGTCGTGCGCGGCTTTGTCCTCGAACGCCTCGAGGTCGTCTTCGTCTTCGTACTCGGGTTGATCGCTATCGGCGTTCCCGTTACGCGCCGATTCGATGCTGGCGGCCAATGCGCTCGCGTTGTATCGGCCTGGCATTGGTTCGGCAGGACGCTTGCCGCGCAGCAGCAGAGCCAGCAGGCCGCCCAGTAGCAGCAAACCACCGCCGATCAACACCAGCGGGCGCAAGTACCAAGGCGTCTCGACTGACGTTTCCGAGGCGATGGCCGCCGGTGGAGTGGAAATCGAAGTGGCGGAAGCCGCCGGCACTGCGCTTATAGCGGTTGTCGTTGGCGGGGTTGTCGTTGGCGGGGTTGTCGCTGCCGCGCTATCAGTCGAGGCGCTGGCCGACGCAGCGGAATCCACCGGCGCTGTGCCTGCAGCCGCGTCAGCAGCGGCAGTGGTGCCGTTCGGCTCGGCATTGGCCGTGGGGGCGGCGCCGTTGGGCTGCTTGCTCTCCAGCTCGGCGAGGCGCTGCTGCATCTCGGCTAGCTTGCTGTCCTTCATCGACAGCAGCGTCTGGTTGTTCTGCTGCATCTTTTCCAAGTCGGAAAGACGCGATTTCAATTCGCCGATTTCGGCAGTGCGGGCGGCAAGGTTTTCCTTGGTCTGCGCCAGCTCGGCGCGCAATTCACTGCCTGATCCACCCTCACTGGCCCCGGTCTGGTTGCTGCGCGCGCCTTTGCCGGTCGGCGCCATGATCTCGAGGTGCGCCTGCGCCACTTGCGCAGATTTAGTCTTCTTGGCTGGGGGCGCGCTCGCGCTGTCGGTTGAATCGATTTTCGACGGCTCCGCCTTTGCCACTGCCACCTTGGCTTTAGCCTTCGCTGCCGGCTTGGGCTCGACAGGTGCTGGCCGCTGTGCGACATCGGCCGCCTTGTCGATCGGGGCCGATTTTGAGCTGTCGGTTTCGACACTGGCCTGCAATTGCGGACGGCTGGCTTGACGCCAGCTTTCGACTTGCTGTTGCACCAGCAGGTTGGACTCGTCCGCAGAGAGCGTCTGCGCTTCCTCGTTCGGCGGGATCCGCAACACGCTGCCAGACTTGAGCAGGTTGATGTTCTGGCTGATGAAGGCGTCCGGATTCGCCCGCTGCAACGCAATCATCATGCGATTGAGCGAGACATCCGGCCGGGTTTGCGCGGCGATGCGAGACAACGTGTCGCCCAACATCACCGTGTAGGAATCCGGGCCGGCTGCAGGCATCGGCATCGGTTCGACTGGAGGAGGCGTCGGCTCCGGCATCGCCTGCGGCATCGGGTCGAACGATTGCATCGGCTGCGGCGGCGGCGCCTGCACCAACGGCTCCGGGGGCGGCAGTGCTTCCATTTCGGGCGCCGACTGCGGCATCGGCTGCACCGCGATTGGCGGCGGTGGAGCGGTCGGCGGCGCCGGTCGCAGTGGAATGGGTTTGGGCTGCGCAGCCATCGCCGGCTCGACCGGCGTCACATCCATGATCGATCCCGGCGCGGGCGTTGGTGGCGCCGTCGGTGGCGGCACCGGGGTGCGTTCCACCAATGGTGCCGGCATCGGCGCAGCGCTTGGCTGAGTGACTGGCGGAGGCGGCATCGTCGCCGGGCGCGGCAGCGGCGTCGATTGCACCATCGGCGCTGATATCGGCACACGGCGCACCGCGGTGGTGCGCGGCGGGTCCAACAATGCGGTGTATTCGCGCACCATCTTGCCCCGACCCCAGTTGGCTTCCAGCAGGAAGCTCACATACGGATCTGTCATCGGCTGCGGCGTGGTGATCCGGATCACCGTTTGGCCGCTGGCATTCTTGATCAGGTTAAAGGTGAGATTGGCTGACAAATCGCGCGGCGGCAGGCCCACACGCGCGAACGCTTCCGGCGAGGCCAGCCGCACCGACAGGTCGTTGGCTTCGTCCGGAGTGGACAGCGTGACTGGAATCTCGGCCACGAAGGGTTTACCCAACTGCGATTTGACCTCGATCGCGCCCAGCCCGATGGCCTGCGCTTGGCCAATGGTTGCCAGCGCGACCACGATCGCAACGCCCAAGCTCGATGCCTTGGCAGTGCACGTGCGCGCAGCGGCGTCGTTTTGGATTCCGGCACTCTTCATCACAGAACTCCCCGAACTGGATCGGCGGCATCATCAGGTTCGCCGCGACATGCGGGTCGCGGCAATAGAAATCACATGATAACGCGCGTGCAAGTAGCCATTAGCTATACCCTTTCGCCAGCAATTCCGCAATCTGCACGGCGTTCAACGCGGCGCCCTTGCGGATATTGTCGGAGACCACCCACAGGTTCAATCCGCGCGGGTGCGAGATGTCTTCACGGATGCGGCCCACAAATACCGGGTCGGTGCCGGCGGCGTGCGTGACCGGCGTTGGATAGCCGCCGTCGTTGGGTTCGTCGACCACGCTGACTCCGGGCGCCTGCTCCAACAGTTTTCTGGCATCGGCCGCCGTCAGCTTGTCGCGGGTCTCAATGTGCACTGCTTCGGAATGACCGAAGAACACCGGCACACGGACGACCGTCGCATTGACCTGGATGGCAGGGTCGCCGAGGATCTTGCGGGTTTCTGTGACCAGCTTCATCTCCTCGCTGGTGTAGCCATTGTCGAGAAAAACGCCACCGTGCGGAATCAGGTTGAAGGCGATCTGCACCGGAAAGGACTTGGGTTCGATCGGCTGCAGGCTGAGCAACGCGGCGGTCTGCCTGCCGAGTTCTTCCATCGCGGCACGACCCGCACCCGATACCGACTGATAGGTGGCGATATTGATGCGCTCGATGCCGACCGCGCGATGGATCGGCGCCAGCGCCAGCATCAACTGCATGGTGGAGCAATTTGGATTGGCGATGATCCCGCGCGGTCGGTGCGCCAGCGCCTCGGGATTGACCTCGGCCACCACCAGCGGCACGTCGTCGTCGTCGCGAAATACCGACGAGTTGTCGATCACGATCGCGCCGGCTGCGGCAAATTTCGGCGCGTACTCCTTCGAGATGCTGCCGCCGGCCGAAAACAGCGCGAAGTCGATCCCGCCGATATCGGTGGCCGCCGGATCGAAATTGGCCAGGTCGCGCACGGTCAGCGGACGCCTGCCGAAGTCGATCCGGTCGCCCGCCGTTCGCTCGCTCGCCAGCGGCACCAGCGTGCCAATTGGAAACTCGCGCTCGGCGAGGATCGAAAGCATCGTCTCGCCCACCAAGCCGGTGGCGCCGATGACTGCTACGTTGAATTTTTTGGTCATGTGTATCTCAGTTCTAGTGGCCAAATGAAAAACTGCAGACGCCTCAAGCTGTAGCGTCGGCTAATGCTTTCCGATGCTCTCATCGTAAGCAGTCAACAAGCGATCTCGCTGCGCCGCCAGTCGGGCTGGATGCGTATCTAGACCTGAAGATTTCATCAGTGAAATTATTGTTGCTGCTTCCTTTCGAGAAAGCTGCGACAGCGGCTTCCCAAAGATGTCTTTCGATGTTTCATTCATGCCGCGACGATTGACTCCGGTTGGAGACAGCGACGCAATAATGGTCAGCCGGTCACGTTCTGGAATATGCAACTGTACGAACGATGTCCAAAACGTCCGAACGATCATCCAGTTCACGTGGTTGCGTGGTTGAAACCCCAGCCGATCGAACAAAAGGCGTGTTGACCACTGCGAGGAGTCGTTAGGAAGGTTGAAAAGCAGTAACTGACTCACGTCAGCCGACAAATTCCGGTTCTCGGGATCGGCGGATTGGACAATCTGTTCGATTGCGGCGCGATGAGGCTGGAACGAGACCATGTCCACACCGAGGTAACCGATGATGGGTAGGATCACCGCTGCCAAAAGTGCGATTGCAACCGCTCGCAACCCCTCTCTAACTGGGTTAGTCAAAGCACATCGCCCAGAATTTTCGGCACGACATCGCCCACATCCCCACACTGCGCCCGATGTCGCAAGGCTTGATCCATCAACACCAGCGTTACCATCGCTTCGCATATCGGCGTAGCGCGAATGCCGACGCAGGGATCGTGGCGGCCGGTGGTGACGATCTCGACCGCGTTGCCATGCACGTCCATACCATCGATCGGCAGTCGCAGGCTGGAGGTCGGCTTGAACGCGACTGAGCAGCGAATCGCCTGACCCGATGAAATTCCGCCGAGAATTCCACCGGCGTGGTTTGAGGCAAATCCGTCGGACGTCATCTGGTCGCGGTGCACGCTTCCGTTCTGCGCGACCACGTCGAAACCGTCGCCGATCTCCACACCCTTGACCGCGTTGATCGACATCAGCGCACCGGCGAGTTCACCATCGAGCTTGCCGTAGATCGGCTCGCCCCAACCCGGCGGCACGCCATCGGCGATCACGTTGATGCGTGCGCCGACCGAGTCGCCGGATTTGCGCAGCGCGTCCATGAAGTGTTCAAGTTCGTCGACCTGCGCTGCATTCGGCCAGAAAAACGGATTGGCCTCGACCACGTCCCAGTCGATCTGCGCTGCATCGACGTCGCGCGGAACCACATCGCCGATCTGGGCCAGATAGCCGCGTACGACAACGCCGAATTTTTCCGCCAGCCATTTCTTCGCAATCACGCCAGCCGCTACCCGCATCGTCGTCTCGCGCGCCGACGCACGTCCGCCGCCGCGTGGATCGCGGATGCCGTATTTCTTCCAATAGGTGTAGTCGGCATGACCGGGCCGGAATTGCTCGGCGATCTTCGCGTAATCCTTGCTGCGCGCGTCGGTATTGCGGATCAGCAACGCGATTGGTGTGCCGGTCGTGATGCCGTCGTAGACGCCACTGAAAATTTCGACCGCATCAGCTTCGTGACGTTGCGAGGTGTGCCGCGTACGACCAGTGGCACGCCGCGCGAGGTCATGCTCGAAATCCTCCGGAGCGATCGCAATGCCTGGCGGACAACCATCGATCACGCAGCCGATCGCCGGCCCGTGCGACTCGCCGAAGGTGGTGACGCGGAATAGATGGCCAAAAGTGTTCACGCCACGCCATTCCCGCTCGTCATCCCGGCGCACGCCGGGATCCATTTTGCTCTTGCTGGGGTCGCAGACAATCCAAGGCTTATGCAGCCATGCGCGGGAACGTTCGCACAACCCGTCGGCCAGCACCGTGAGACGGTTTGCAAAGCCAAGTCCATGGGTCCCCGCCTGCGCGGGGATGACGGCAAAAACCTCCGGGATGCATACTCAGCGCGCATCGGCAAGTTCCGCAATGCGGTCGTGATGCACCAGCAGATCCTCGCGACTGATCACCAGCACGCCCATCTGGCCGACTTTGAACTCCACCCACGCAAACGGGATTTCCGGCAGCAATTCGACCAACGCGCGCTCGGCTTCGCCCACCTCGACGATCAGCACGCCGTGATTGGTCAGATGCGCAGGCGCGGCGCGCAGGATTTTCAGCGCCAGATCCAGCCCATCGTCGCCAGCACGCAGCCCGAGAACGGGTTCGTGCGCGTATTCGGCGGGCAATGCAGCCACTTCGTCACGCGTCACGTACGGTGGATTGCTGACGATCAGGTCAAAGCGCTCGCCGGCAAGGCCAGTGAACAGATCGGAGTGCCGCAGTCGCACGCGACCGCCGACATGCATCCGCTGCACGTTTTCCGCCGCCAGCGCCAGTGCATCGGCACTGATATCGACCGCGTCCACCTGCCAATCCGGCGCGTGCACGGCCATCGCGATGGCGATGCAGCCTGAGCCGGTGCACAGGTCCAGCGCGCGCTGTACGTCGAGGTCGCCGAGCCACGGCTCGAAACCCGATTCGATCAATTCGGCAATCGGCGAACGCGGAACCAGCGCGCGTGGATCGCTCTTGAAACTCAGGCCGGCAAACCACGCCTCGCCAGTCAGGTACGCCGCCGGAATACGCTCATTGATACGGCGCGTGAACAGTGCCATCACCTCGGACTTCTCCTCGCTGGTCACACGCGCCTGGCCGTACACAGGACTCAGATCGTGCGGCAGGTGCAGCGTGTGCAGCACAAGCTGCGTCGACTCATCCAGCGCGTTGTCATAGCTGTGGCCGAAGGTCAGCCCGGCGGCGCCGAAACGGCTGGCGCCATAGCGGATCAGATCGATGATGGTGGCGAGTTCGGCGGGCATGCGTTAGCGTCAACATCAGGGGTTGAGAAGCAAGCGCGCAGTATAGCGGTGAGGCTTGCGAACCGGCTCAAGCAGAAGCCCGTTCGCGAGCCACTTCGGCCGCCCAACGTATACTTTGGGTATGAAAACGGGATTTTCGAACGGCTTTGGGATGCGCGGCATGATCGGCCGCGGCACCTTGTTGATCTTGGCGGCGGCTTTCGCCGCCGGGCTTGCAGGGGTCTGGCTGTCGCAACGTTTGGGCGGATCGACAACCGATGCAGCACCCGCTTCGCCCGCCGCCAATTCGCTCGCTACTCAGATGAAAACCGTCACGATATTCGACACACCGCGTGCATTGCCCGCATTCAACCTCACCGCGACCGATGGCTCTGCACTCACCAACAACACCTTCAAGGGTCGCTGGAATCTGGTCTTCCTGGGCTACACTCGCTGCCCAGACATTTGCCCGACCACCTTGCAAAGTCTCGCCGGTGCTCAACGCGCTTGGGCCGGACTGACCGCCGCGCAAATGCCGCGCATCGTGTTCGTCTCGGTCGATCCGGCCAGCGACACGCCACAGAAGATCGACGAATACACGCGCTTCTTCAGTCCTGCGATTGTCGGCGCAACGGCCGACGACGCCATGTTGGCAGTATTCGCGAAAAGTTTGGGAATGGTGTTCATGAAGGTGCCAACCAAGGACGGTGACTACAGCATCGATCACTCGGCCAGCGTGTCGCTGATCGATCCGCAGGGGCGGATGGCCGGTCTCATCCGACCGCCGCTCGATTCCGCGGCGATCGGCGCCGACCTTCGCACGCTTGCGCTCAGCCACTGAGCCACGCCATGTCGCTCGCTGTCGCACTGCAGTATCTGTTGCCGCATCGCCTGATGTCGCGGCTTGCGCTGTACGCGGCGCAATGGCGCTGGCGGCCGTGGAAGGACTGGCTGATCGGGCTGGTGATACGCAAGTTCGACGTCAATATGGACGAGGCTGCGCAGCCTGATCCAACCGCGTATCCGAGTTTTGGCGCGTTCTTTATCCGCGCATTGAAAGAGGGTGCGCGCGTTCCAGATCCCGATCCGCGCACGCTGTTGATGCCGGCCGACGGACGCATCAGCCAGCTTGGTCAGATCGGGGAATCGTTCGACACGCACGCGTCATTCGATGACGACAGCCGCATCTTCCAGGCCAAGGGCCAGAGTTACACCGCCGCCGAATTGCTCGGCGATGCGCAAGCCGCCGCTGCGTTTGCCGGCGGAAGTTTCGCCACCATCTACCTCGCCCCGCGCGACTATCACCGCGTGCACATGCCGTGGACCGGGACTTTGCGCGAAACGCTACATGTGCCGGGCAGGATCTTCAGCGTCGCACCATTCGCGGTGCAGGCGATCCCGCGACTGTTCGCACGCAACGAGCGCCTGATCTGCCACTTCGACACCGACTTCGGCCCGATGTGCCTGGTGATGGTCGGCGCGGTGCTGGTCTCGGGGGTGGAGACCGTGTGGAGTGGGATCGAGATTCCGCGTTATGCATCAAAGCCGGTACGCAAGGACTGGCGCGACAAGCACATCACCATCGAGCGTTTCGCGGAGATGGCGCGCTTCAATTACGGCTCGACCGTGATTGTGTTGCTGCCGCGCAATGTTGTCGCATTGAACCCCGCGCTGCAGCCGGAACAGTCCGTCCGGCTTGGTGAGCGACTTGGCGAGCACCTCGGCTCTCCATAGCGTGCGCTGCGCACGCGCTTTTTCAACTCTTAATCAGCGATCGCAGCCCACCAACTTCAACGTTTGACCTGGGCGGATCGCATATGGTGCGCGCAGACCGTTGGCCGCCCCGAGTTCCTTGATGTCATCGCAACGCATCTTGCGCACGATCGAAGCCATGGTGTCACCGCGCTTGACCTTGTATGTCTTCACCTTCGCAGAATTCTTCGATGATGCTCGTGAAGGCCTTTCGACCGCGAGGGGCGGTGGTGGTGGCGGTGGCGAGTACGAGATCACCACCGGCTTGCGCGCCGCGACCAGGTCTGCGGCGAGCTGTTGACGCGGCGATGGGACGGCGCAATTGGCCCGGTAGAGTTTCGGCAGCAGCGGCGGCACCCGCAGGCTAGTGCCGGCCGGGATCACGGTGTGCGGCTCATAGCGCGGATTGAGATTGCGCAAGGCGCGGAACCATCCGTCGCGAACGCCGGTGTTGCCCAGACAAATCGTCAGCTCGTTGATCGAGCTGTCACGACTGAGCGTCAACACCACCGGCTCACCCGCGTTCACATGCGGGAAGTGCAGGCCGTATTCGCGCGCATTCAAAAACAACCACGCAGCTGCCAGCACGCGCGGCACGTAGTCGCGGGTCTCGGGCGATAGCTGCGAATAGACCTCCGGATCCCAGAACCCCTTGCCACCGGTGCTCGAATACAGCCGTCCGATCTTGCCTTCACCTCCGTTATAGGCCGCGACGGCCAATTCGAGATTGTTGTTGAGCTCGGCGAAGCGCTCGTTGAGGAATTGCACGTTGGCGCGCGTGGCCAGTTGCGGATCGAACCGGGTATCGAAGCCGCCGCTATTGCCCAGCCCGAAGCGCTGCCCGGTCGCGGGCATGAATTGCAGCGGCCCGCCCGCGCCCGAGCGCGACACCGCATGCACCTTGCCGCCGGATTCCTGCGCCATGATGCCAAACAGCAATGCCTCCGGCAGGCCCGCGCGCTGGTATTCGGGCCACATCAACTGGCGCATGTACTGGTAGTTTTCCCACGCATCAACCAACTGCGCGCGATTGGAGGTCAGCCATTCGGTGAGCGCGGCCTTCATCGGCTCATTGATGGTGATGATCTGGCGCAGGTCGCGGCCCTTTAGCATCGCCACGGTCGCGCCCGCTGCCGGCAAATTGGCGATCACCGGCGAGCCACCGCTGGTGCCGCTGGGGAGTCTGCCTGCGTCATCGTCGACATCGGCAAAGCTTTCGCCGCCGTTGCCCAAGTCAGACGTGCCGCGCTTGAGCAGCGCGTCATAAGCCGCGATAAATCGCCCGCCATCGCATTGCGAATTGGCCTGGCAGCGACTGGCCGCGTCTAACAGGTCGGCATTGGCCGCGTCGATGGTGCGTCGTCCACCATCGGTGTCACCAGCTGCCAGCTTGTCGAGGCCGGCATTGTAGTTTCGGGTATCGCGATCGAGCCGATCGTACAACGCGTCCACTGAGGCCACACCGGAACGCGCGGCGCTGCTGTGCGCGGACCTGATCGGAGTGCTGGTGGCGCATGAACTCAGCGCAGCGGCACTGAGCAACACGATGGCGATGCGATACATCATTTCGATGATTCTCCAACTGGTCAGGACTGCATTGCAGCCTAACCAGCATGCGTGGTGGGGGCAAGCGCGATGCTGCGATGCCGTCGATTCGATATGCTGCGAGACTTGGTCCAATCATCGCCCGCGGAGCACACACTTGAACGAGATCCTGATTGGAAAATCCATCACCACGACTGACAGCGGACAGGTGTTTTTGCTGCCCAAATACGGCAACCGCCACGGGCTGGTGGCGGGCGCGACCGGCACCGGCAAGACCGTCTCGCTGCTGGTGATGGCGGAAGGATTTTCACGCTTGGGCGTGCCGGTGTTCATGGCCGACGTGAAAGGCGACGTGGCGGGGCTGGCGATGCCCGGTGCGCCGAGCGAGAAGCTCGACCAGCGCGTCAAGCAGATTGACATCATCGACTGGAAGGCTGAAGCCAATCCGGTCGTGTTCTGGGACATCTTCGGCGTCTCGGGTCATCCGGTGCGCACGACGGTGAGCGAAATGGGACCGACGTTGCTCGCGCGCATTCTCGACCTCAACGACACGCAGTCGGGCGTGCTGGAGGTGGTGTTCAAGCTGGCCGATGACGACGGTCTGCTGCTGTTTGATCTCGACGACCTGCGTGCGGTGCTCGTCTTTTGCGCCGAGCATCGAAGCGAGGTCAGCGGCAAGTATGGACTGATCAGCACCGCATCGGTTGGGGCCATCCAGCGCGCGCTGCTGCAGATCGAGCAACAGGGCGGTGACCAGTTCTTCGGCGAGCCGGCGCTGGACCTGGCCGACTTCATGCGCCAGGACATGAGTGGTCGCGGCATCATCAACGTGCTGGCGGCCGATAAATTGGTGCTGCAACCGAAACTGTATTCGACCTTCTTGCTGTGGATGCTTTCGGAGCTATTCGAGAAGTTGCCCGAAGTCGGCGATCTGGATCAGCCCAAGCTGGTGTTCTTCTTCGACGAGGCGCATCTGCTCTTTGATGATGCGACACCCGCATTGCGCCAGCGCGTGGAACAAGTCGTGCGACTGATCCGTTCCAAGGGTGTCGGCGTGTATTTCTGTTCGCAATTCCCAGACGACGTGCCCGACGCGATCCTCGGTCAGCTCGGCAATCGTATTCAGCACGCGTTGCGCGCATTCACGCCGCGCGATCAGAAGGCAGTGAAGACCGCGGCCGAAACCTTCGTAGCGAATCCGAAACTCGATGTCGCCACCGCGATCTCGCAACTCGGTGTCGGCGAAGCGTTGGTCTCGATGCTGCTGGACAAGGGCATTCCGATGCCGGTCGAACGCACGCTGATCTGCCCGCCGCATTGCCGGATGGGCGCCATCACCGATGCCGAGCGCGCAACCGTGCGCTCGCGCAGTCCGGTCGGCGGCAAGTACGACACTGCGCTGAATCGCGATTCGGCGGCGGAAATACTTGCACGCCGCCACACCGAAAGCGGGTTGGGCGCGGCAGCGAAACCGGCCACCACCGGATCGGCAGCGACCGGAGCGACGACAGCGTCGACACCGGCATCCGCGCAGGGCGGATTCGGCAAGTCGGTACGCGACTGGCAGTGCGGCACCAGCCGTCGCCAGGGTGTGGTCGAGACGTTGGCCAAGCAGACCGCACGCACGGTTGGCAGCCAGGTTGGTCGGCAGATTCTGCGCGGCGTGCTGGGTGGGATCATGGGGTCGAGTCGACGTCGGTAAAACTTGTTTAGGAAAGCGCACACACATGTCGACTGATGTTCCGCCAAAACCGCTTCGTTATCTGAAACGAGCCTTGATTGGTTGCGTTGCAAGCATGATCGTTTGGGCGCTTACGTTCCTGCCATGGGCAACTCCATATTCGACCCGAACCCACGCCGGCTTTGCAGCCTTCTTTCTCATCTGGCTGTATTCGGCCGTCGCAATGGTGCAATTCATTCGCTCGGCCATCGTACTCTGGAAAAATCGTCGCAGCGCCAAGTTCGACCGATCACATAAATGACCGAACCCGACGACCCAAACCTGCCCGAGTACCTGCCGTTCACGCACAACGTAGCGGCGATCCTGCGCTACCCGTTGCAACTCTCAGCACTGTCATCGGTGGCGGGCTTCGCGGTGTTCTCGGCAGTCGGCATCATTCCGACGATGGGGGTCGTGCTGCTGCTGATGTTATGGGCGGCGGCATTCCGGTATGCGATCGAAGTACTGGAGCGCACGGCGCACGGCCATCTGGATCCGCCCGAACTCGCGCTGGATGCCGGCGGCGCAGACGGTCGGCAAATGCTGCTGGTGCAGTTGCTTTTCGCCTTGGCCGCTTATGGAGCCATGCTCATCGATCATCTCGCTGTGCGCTGGCTGTTGCTGTGCGGGCTTGGCTTGGTGCAGCCGGCAGCGACCGTGACACTGGCGCTGGCTGGCAATCTTGAATCGACATTCAACCCATTCGTGTGGACGCGCATCGCGACGCGGATGGGTGCGCCGTATGCGCTGCTGGTCGCATTTCCGCTACTCACTGGCTGGATGCAGGACGTCGTGAACCCGTGGCTGGCGGGCGCGATACCGATGCTTTTTGCGTTGGTGATTAGCGGATTCGTTGCGTTCTACCTGCTGATTCTGCAATTCCATCTGATCGGCTATCTGATGTATCAATACCGCGAACGACTCGGCTGGACGCCACAGTGGCTTGCGCCGCTGAAGCTTGAGGATCGGCACGCGCCGTTCATGCAACGGATTGAACACCTGCTTGCGGAGGGATATAGAACCGAAGCGATCGCAGCGTTCGAGCCATACCTGCGCGGCGCGATGCATTCCACCCCGGCGATGCACCAACGCTTTCGTGCATTACTGACTGAAGCCGGCGACACGGCCGCGTTGCTGCGCCACAGCGACCTATGGCTTGGACAATTGTTGGGCGAGAACGACCATCGGCAGGCGCTGGCTCTATTGCGTGAATCACTCGCGATGGATCAAGCATGGCGACCGACCGCAGCCGAACACTGCGTCGCGCTGGCCGAAGCAGCCGAACGCCTCGGTCAACTTTCGACCGCGCTGATGCTGCTGCGCGATTTCCATCGACGTTTTCCGAAACGTGCCGAAGCCGTGACCCACGCATTGCACGCCGCGCACCTGTTGAGCGATCGCCTTGGCGACACCGACGCCGCGCGAGAACAGTTGAATGAGCTCAGCGCGCAATACGCGCAGCATCCGCAACACGACGAGATCGCGGCGCAGCTTGCAAAACTCGATGCTGCTCCGAATCGCGTATGAAATCCTGATTCGCAAAGTCGACTAGCGAACTGCAACCTTTTTCAACCGTTCGTGATGAGCCTGTCGAACTAAAACACTCTCAACCGTTCGTGGTGAGCCCGTCGAACCACAGAACTCAACCGCATGCGTTGAGCTGCGCTGTCCAAGGATGGACGAGTGCCGCGAACGCAAGGATGCGTAAGAGCGGCCGCTGCCCGGGGATGATCGAGTGCCGCTTAGCACATGAATGCGCAATTGCTGCTCGAACCACAGCGCCGCCTCCCGGGAACCCGCCTACCGAACCGAGAAAAAACACCCCTCCCTGCCCTTTGCGCAAGAGAGGGAGCAAATGCTGTTCGTGTTGAACCTGGAACGCGGCCGTTAGTTCATCGATTCACTGCCCAATCACCACCCGCCGCCACCGCCACCGCCCGACGATCCCGCTCCGCCCGAGATGCTGCCAGGCGGCGTCGCCGACGAGGCAATCGCGCTGTTGAAACTGCTGCCGATGGACTGACTCATGCTTGCGAAATTCAACGCACCCGTGTTGCCTCCGCTATACCAAGCCGCCGACTGCGCTGCGCGTTCGGCAGCCGCTTCGCCCACCGCACTGGTGAATTTTTTCGTCCAGGCTTCTTCCACGCCCAGCGCCAAGGCATACGGCAACAGGAGCTGGAAGCGATCGGCATCGAGTTTCGGCTGCGCGTGTCCAGCGGCCTCCGGCAACTTCAATCCGCGCAGTTCATCGCGATCGGCAACGCCCAGATACAGCTTCAAGCCCTCGGCCTGATCCATCAGCTTGCGTCCTGCCGCGGTCGGCGCCTTCATCAGGTACGCAAACAGGATATTGGTGACGATCATCAACACCAACAGCGCGATACCCAGCGGTAAGCCGCCATGCGCGCCTAGCCCGAACACCAGCAGTCCGGTGAGCACGGTCAATCCAAATCCGATGCCGACGGTGCTGCCGTTGGTGACGAAGTAGCGCTTGTGCATTTCTGCCTTGAGCGCTGCCTGGTGCGCAGAGCGCGCCGGACCGATCACGTCGGCGTTGCTGTCCTTCAATTCGAGCACGTCGCCGGGCGATGGCAGCAGACCCTGCAACAGCACGCGCTGTGCCGGCTCGTCAGGCAATCCACGCGCCTGCTCCGGACGCATCAACGACCATGCTTCCGACAGCAAATGTTTGTCACGGTTGATCACCACAAAACCAGCAACGCCCATCGCCACGATGTCGGAAGACAGGCAGCGATTGTCGTAACCCATGCGTCGCAGGTAACGCAGTTCAGCCGGCGAAAATCCGGCCGGCGGATCGTATTGCGCAATGATGGTGCCCGCGGAGGGATCGCGACCAGAGCGCCGCCACGCTTGCATGTAATAGATCCACAGTGCGACCAGTCCGATCAGGCCGATCAGCAATGCGGAGTTGTCGGCCAGCAACCAATGCAACCGCTGCGCCTTCGATGGCGCGGTCACGATGCCTTTGGGGAATTCCATCACGATGGTCATGCCGGTCTCTGGCGGCAACACCGAAGTCGTCGCCCAGCCGGCATGACCTGGTCCGTCCACCTGTGCTTTCCAGTCAGTCCCTCTATCGCCCTGCGCGCCGGTAAGCGCGTACGCCTTCAATTGCTCTGCTGGCACCGCACTTGGCAGGGTCACATGCACGCTGGCGTGGTCGATCGGAAACGCCCATTGAGTGCAGCGACCAGGTATGAATGCCCGGGTCGACCAGCGTGTCCTTGTCGCCCAGATAGATGCGTGCGCCGTTGCTTTTGCCCGCCTTGCGCGAGGCTTCGGCGTTGCCGTCACGCAACGTGTCCAACAGCGTGAAATCCACGACCACCGCATTGCCGAAACGATCCTTGTAGCGCATCGGAAAGTCGCGATAGGTGCCGTGGCGAATCTCGTTCCCTTCCGCACGCACCTTATAGGTTTCGGTGACGTCGATGGCGCCGTCGGCTCCCACCACGATCTCGCTGTGGAAATCGAGAATGCGTTCGTCCGCCTGCGCCTGCGCCAGACCCAGCAACGCGAGACCGAGCAACGCCAGTGTCTTCATCGTGACGCACGCGACGTTTATGCCAGCTCTTTAACGACCGGCGCTGCTTGCGCGTCCTTGTCGGCATGGAAGAATTCGGCCTGTTTGAAGTCGAATGCATTCGCAATCAACGCATCCGGAATGCGCTGAATCCCATCATTGAGGTCGCGCACCGCGCCGTTGTAGAAGCGCCGCGCATATTGCAGATGATCCTCAATCTCGACCAAGCTTGCCTGCAACTGCAAAAAATTCTGGTTTGCCTTCAAGTCCGGATACGCTTCCTGCAGCAACAGCAAGCGGGCGATACCCTGTTCGAGGCTGGCTTCGACGTTACCGAGTTGTTGCGGGCTGCTCAATTGCATCGCTTGCGTGCGCAACGCAGTGACGTTTTCCAGCAACGCTTTTTCATGCCCCGCGTACGCCTTCACCGACTCCACAAGCATCGGGATCAGGTCGTGACGACGCGTGAGTTGCACGTCGATATCGGCCCATGCGGTGCGCGACTGATTTCGCAGGCGCACCAGACGGTTGAACGTCCAGATCGCCAACACCATCAGCGCCACAATCAGCACCACCAAGCCATAAACGATCATCACATCCCCGCGAGCTATGCCGGCCGCATGACGACGATTCCATCGTAGGGATACGCAATCGGGCGGCGCAGGCAGTCGCGGCTGGCGAATTCCTGACATCGGCAAGCCGGTCGTATTATTGCGTCCATGTCCCGCTGGCGCCCGCCTCCACCGCAATCGACCGCGATCATCACCCGAGCAGGGTTCGAGTGCCTGCGTGCCGAGCTGGATGAATTATGGAAGCGCAAGCGACCCGAAGTGGTGACCGCGCTTGCGGCGGCAGCTGCCGAAGGCGATCGTTCGGAGAATGCCGAGTACCACTATCGCAAGAAGCAATTAGGTGAAATTGATCGCCGTGTGCGCTACCTGAGCAAGCGCCTCCCGGCGCTGAAAATTGTCGAGCAGGCACCCAGCGACCGAAGCGCCATATGGTTCGGTGCATCGATCGGATTGGAGGACATCGCGACCGGCAAGACCATGCGATATCGCATCGTCGGTCCGGATGAAACCGACGCCCCCGCGGGCCTGATCAGCATCGATTCGCCACTGGCGCGCGCCGTACTGAAGAAGCACGTCGGTGATGCGGTCGAGGTGGCGCTGCCGGACGGCCAGATTACCTGCGGCATCCTCCAGATCGATTACTGGGAATAGGGCAACCGTTGCGGACATCCGCGATCCAGATCGAAAAACTCGAACCAGCGCCTATGCATCGCTAACACGCGCTGCATAGGATCGCGTGAGAACCCAAGCTTGAGCCAATCCTCGATCAGGTACGGCAGCACGCAGGCAAAGCTGCACGCATCACTCAATCGGTTGCTGGGAGGTCGACTGCCAGGCTGCGACGCGCGCTCGATTGCTTCGTTTTCATGACTGCGCTGAGAGCAATCTGATCGGCGCATCAGCCATCGCCGATTTTTTGCTTTTCCGCATTTCCGTTCTCGAACGAATGCGAATTTTTCAGGTCGACCTCAGGCGAGCCGCGTTCGGTTTCCTGATCCATGCTGTCACGCGCCTTGCCGGCGAGTACCCAATAGTTCTTGCGAAATGCTTCGAGCTCGTCCTCTTCCAATTCTTCCAGGTCGAGCAAGGCGTTATGGGCGCCCTTGGTGGAGCGGATCAACTCGTCGAGCTTGATCTGGATCGCCGCAGTATCCCGGTTCTGCGAGTTCTGGATCAGGAACACCATCAGAAAGGTGATGATGGTGGTGCCAGTGTTAATGACCAGCTGCCAAGTATTGCTGTACTTGAAGATAGGCCCAGTGACCAACCACACAATCACGACGCCGGCAGCAAACATGAACGCCAACGGTCGCCCGGTGAAAATCGATGCCGCCTTGGCGACGCGCGAAAACCATGGTTTTTTATCCATTTCCCTATGCTCCTATGCAGGCTCGACGCAGTGGACCGCAGGCTTCCTTCGGCTGCGATCTGAGCATGATAAAGCGCGAATGCTTGCAGTTGAGACGATCGAGGCGTTGAATTCAGGCATCGTTGCAATGGTTTGCGGGACGAAAGGATGCGCAATGGGCAAGACGGTGAAACTCGATACACCGCACGGTGTCATCGGCGGCTGGCGTGCCGATCCGAACGGACCGGTGCGTGGCGGCATCTTGGTGGTGCAGGAAATCTTCGGCATCAACGCGCATATCCGAACTGTCGTCGATCGCTTCGCCAGCCTCGGTTACGCGACCATTGCGCCGGCGCTATTTGATTTCATCGAACGCGATGTTGAACTTGAGTACGACGAAGCGGGCGTTGCACGCGGCAAGAATCTCGCGCAGCAAGTCGGCCTGGAGCATGCGCTGGATGGCGTCGCTGCTGCAGCGCAGGCGTTGCACTCACTCGCCACCGCGTGCATCGGCTACTGCTGGGGTGGCAGCGTCGCGTTTCTTGCCAACACACGACTGGGCTTGCCCGCAGTCAGTTATTACGGCGCACGCACGGTGCCGTTCCTGGATGAGCCGTGCAAGGCGCCGATGCTGTTTCATTTCGGTGAACGCGACCGCTCGATTAGCGCCGACGATATCGAACGCCATCGTCTCGCCCAGCCACAAGCGGAGTTCCACGTCTGGCCGGCGGGTCACGGTTTCAATTGCGAGGTGCGCAAGGACTATGACGCGCAGAGTGCGGAGCAGGCGCTCGCGATTACATTCGGGTTTTTAGAACGTACTTTGATTTAAGGCCGCTTCGGCCTGTCGGGAGGTCGCGCCATGCACACACAATTCCAGCTCGATCCGCAACTCGCTGCCGATACCCATCCGGTTGCTTCATGGCCGCTGTCGGAATTGCGACTGATGGACGATGCCAACTACCCTTGGTTGATCCTGGTTCCTCGCGTGGCCGAGGCCAGCGAATTGATCGATCTGGATGTTGCGCAACAGGCGGCACTAATGGACGAGATCGCGCGCACCAGTCGCATGCTGCAATCGGTGTTTCGCCCACACAAATTGAACGTCGCCGCAATTGGCAACATGGTGCAGCAACTGCACGTGCATGTGATCGCCAGGCGCACCGACGATCCTGCATGGCCGCGACCGGTGTGGGGCATGGCAGCCGCGCGCGCGTATTCACTCGATGCGTTGGTCGAGCGCATTCGCCAGTTGCAGCGAGCGCTGCAGACATGAAGTCTGCGCACCGTCGCAGCCCGATTTCGTACGCGTCAACGCCGCAGTGAATACACCGGTGATTTGCCAACTCGGCGATCGCGTCTTGCTGCTGCGACTGGGCGATCAAATCGACGTTCAATGCAATCGCGACGTGCACGCACTGGCAGCGATGTTGCAGGAAGTTCGTCCCGACTGGTTGCTGGATATTGTGCCGGCCTACGCCAGTCTCGCCTTGCATGTGGACGTGGACCGCATCGTGCCCGCCTCAATGGCCGGCACGACCATCGACCACGATCCGCTGGAAGTCGCCAGCCAATGGGTGCAGACGATGTTGGCGGTATCAATCGACACGCCGACGACGGATGCCGCTCGTGTGATTGCAATTCCAGTGCGTTACGGCGGCGAATTCGGTCCCGATTTGGATGCCGTTGCCGCGCATGCCGGACTCACGCTGCAAGATGTGATCGCGCGTCACACCACCGCCGACTACAGCGTGGCGATGATCGGTTTCGCGCCGGGATTTCCCTATCTGCTCGGCCTTGACCCCTCGCTGGCGATGCCGCGCAAAGCCACGCCGCGCACGCATGTCCCTGCCGGCAGCATCGCCATCGGCGGCTTGCAAAGCGGCATCTATCCGCGCGAAGGTCCGGGTGGCTGGCAGTTGATTGGCCGCACCGATACGCTGCTGTTCGATCCGGCCAATGGCAGCGCACCGACGCTACTGCGTCCCGGTGATCGCTTGCGCTTTGTCGCGATCGACGCACACGATGGCGCCGCCGGATGAGCATCGAAATTCTCGCAGGCGGACTGCTGAGCACCGTGCAGGATGCCGGACGCCACGGCTTCCGGCATCTGGGCGTCGGAACCTCGGGCGCGCTGGATTGTTATTCGATGCGGATTGCGAATTGGCTGGTCGGCAATCGCGCCGATGCGCCGGTGCTGGAATTCACTCTCACCGGGCCACGCCTGCGTTTTGCGCGCGCGACGCGCATCGCATTGTGTGGCGCCGAATTTGATGCGCAGCTCGATGGTCGCGCGATTGCGCAATGGCGACCGATCGATTGCCCTGCCGGCAGCGAACTGGTCATTGGCCGCTGCCGACGCGGCGCACGCGGCGTGATGGCGGTGGACGGCGGATTGCAGGTGCCAGAGGTGCTCGGCAGCGCATCGACCGATCTGCGCGGCGGCTTCGGCGGGCATCAGGGGCGCGCGTTGCGTGCTGGCGATCACTTGGCGCTGGGATCAACTTCAAAGGTTCCATCCACTGGCGGGCCGATCACCAACTGGTGGGTCGATTCAACGCCCGAGCTCGATTTCAATTTGCCTGCAATTGCCCGCGTGTTACCTGGCAGCGACAGCACCGCGCCCGTGGATGCCCTCAGTCGACAACACTGGTTGGTATCGGCACACAGCGATCGGCAAGGGTTGCGGCTGCAAGGCGCTGCACTGGTGCTGGATGCTGCCAGCCAGGCACGCGCAAAACAGCGCATTTCCGAACCGGTGGTGCCTGGCACTGTGCAACTGCCGCCCGACGGCCAGCCCATCGTGTTGCTGGCCGATGCGCAAACCCACGGTGGCTATCCCTGCATCGGTCATGTGATCGCCAGCGACTTGCCACGCCTGGCGCAGTTGCGACCGAGCGATGCGCTGCACTTCGAACCGATTGATCGCGCAGCGGCGCAGCGCGCGCACCTTGCGCAACGGGCGCGTCTGGCGCGGATCGCGCTGGCGATCCAGGCGCGGATGGGTGGTGAACGACAGCGACCCTGCTGACATCCTATTTGCGTTTCATCGCAATGCGTTTCAGCGCCACCGGTCGAGTTGTTTGAAGTGACTCATCGAGTCAAATGTGAACGCGCCCGCGACGGCCATTAAAGCAGTCACGATGACCTGCCATTGCGACGCTGCCCGCGATTGCCTACGCTGCCAGTCTGTCGCTACATCGCCGCTGCATCGGCGCGCGCCCTTCCTTGCCGGAGATCACCCATGCGTAATCCAAGCAATCGCCGCCCGACACTGCATCCCCTCGCGCTCGCCTGTGCACTTGCTCTGGCTGCCTGCCTCGGCATGAATGGCTGCGACCGCATGGGCGGTACGACCGCGCAATCGAAGCCGCAAACGACAGCGACGGCGACGGACGCCAGCGCGGCGGCGACCACCCAGCCCAATGCAAAATGGCAACCGGCAGTCGACGC
This sequence comes from Lysobacterales bacterium, assembly GCA_038216155.1. Taxonomy (GTDB): domain Bacteria; phylum Pseudomonadota; class Gammaproteobacteria; order Xanthomonadales; family Xanthomonadaceae; genus SZAS-103. Next base: position 12,456 of record JBBQQH010000008.1, on the reverse strand, counting down.
GTATCTCGCCGGATACTTCCAGCGCAATCCCGATGCCGCGATCAACGCCGGCAAGCACGAGTTCGACGGCAAACTGCCGGACTGGAGCGCTTCGGCCATTGGCGATGACATTGCCTGGCTGCACGCCCAGCGCGACGCGATTGCAGCGTTCGGCGATAATTCGCTGGATGCCAACCAACGTTTCCAGCGTGAATACGTGTTGGCGGTAATCGACGGACAGTTGTTCTGGCTGGAGGACTCCGGCTTCGTACAGAAGAACCCCGCGTTCTACGCCGGCGCGCTCTCACCCAGCATTTATCTCACCCGCGAATACGCGCCGCTGCCGCAACGCATGGCGGCGTTCGTGGCCTACGAGGAAAACCTGCCCGTCGCCGTCGCGCAGATCCGTGCCAATCTCAAGGCGCCGCTGCCGACCAGCTATATCGACTACGGTATCGGCGTGTTCGGCGGCCTTGCCGATTTCCTCAAGTCGGACGTGCCCAAGATATTTGCAGCGGTCGACGACAAGGACTTGCAGTCGCGCTTCACCGCGTCGAATGCCAAAGCGGTCGAATCGATCCGAGGGTTGGCCGACTGGATGAAAACGCTCAAGCCCAGCGCCACCCAGGATTTCGCGCTGGGCGCGGAGAAATTCAGCAAGATGCTGCACGCGACCGAACGCGTCGATATTCCACTCGACCAGCTGAAGGCCGCCGGCGAAGCCGATTTGGCGCGCAATCTTGCCGCACTCAAGTCCGCTTGCGATGCGTACTTGCCGAACCAGTCGCTGAACAAATGCGTGGACAAGGTCAACGCCGACAAACCAGTCGGTGGCGCAGTGGAAGGCGCGCGCAAGCAACTCACCGAGTTGCGCAAGTTCGTGATCGACAAGGATCTGGTGACGATCCCCGGCACCGAGCAGGCGCTGGTCGCCGAAGCGCCACCGTTCAATCGCTGGAACTTTGCCTACATCGAAATTCCTGGGCCGTATGAGAAGGGATTGCCGTCGACGTATTACATCGCGCCACCCGATCCGACCTGGCCGAAGGCCGAACGCGACGCCTACGTTCCAGGCAAGGACGTATTGCTGTTCACCTCATCGCACGAAGTGTTTCCCGGTCACTTCGTGCAGTTTCTGCACGCGAATCGGTCCGACTGGATTTTCGGCCGGCAGTTCGTCGGTTACGCCTACGCCGAAGGCTGGGCGCATTACTGCGAAGAGATGATGTTCGATGCAGGTGTGGACGGAGCAACGCCGGAAATCCATATCGGCCAACTTACCGAAGCTTTGCTGCGGAACGTGCGATTCGTCTCCGCCATTGGAATGCACACTGGCAGCATGACCATGTCCGAGTCGGACACGATGTTTCGCGAGAAAGCATTTCAGGATCCGGGCAATGCCCGCCAGCAGGCCGCTCGGGGCACCTACGATCCTGCCTACCTCAACTACACGCTGGGCAAGTTGATGATCATGCAGTTGCGCGAGGACTGGACAAAAACGCACGGTGGACGCAGCGCGTGGAAAGCATTCCACGATCAGTTCCTGTCTTACGGTGGTCCGCCAATTCCGCTGGTGCGCGCGCAGATGCTGGGCGGCAAACCGGAGGCGGTATTGTGGACGGCGCCAAATACACCGGCTGCTGCGTCGACCAGCGGACAGCACTAGTCTGCGATCAGCGGCCCTCTCAATCCATCACCGAGATCACGCCATGCGCTTCAGTGTTCCAGCCGTCATCATCATTCTTTTGGGTGTCATCTTCCTGATGCAGAACCTAGGCATCGGCAACTTTGACCTCAGCCATTTGATCCGCGTCTGGTGGCCGCTGATCCTGATCGTGGTTGGCATCGGCATGCTGTTCAAGCGTGGTTCGTCCAGCAAGTAGTCTGCAGCGATGCAACGGCGCATCGATTTCAACTGCGATCTCGGCGAAGGCTGCGACGATGCGGCGGTGATGCCGTACATCAGCTCGGCCAATATTGCCTGCGGTGGTCACGCGGGTGATGCGATCACGATGGCGCAGACGATCGCACTTTGCATCGAATATGGCGTCGCCATCGGCGCGCATCCTTCGTTTGATGATCGCGAACACTTCGGTCGGCGCGAGATCGCGCTTGAGCCTGACGCGATCCACGCACTGGTATTGCGCCAGGTTCGTACGTTGATGTTAGCGGCGCAGCAACAAGACGCGCACGTCCATCACGTCAAGCCGCATGGCGCGCTGTACAACATGGCGGCGCGCGATCCGGCAATCGCCGATGCCATTGCGCGCGCGGTGCGCGATGCTGATCCTGCGTTCTCACTGGTCGGATTGTCGAGCAGTGCCCTGCCCGCCGCCGGTGAGTCCGCTGGCCTGCGCGTGCTGCATGAAGTGTTTGCCGAACGACACTACGAAGCAAATGGAACACTGACGCCGCGCAGTCATCCTGATGCAGTGATCGACGATCTCAATGCAGCACTGGCACAAGTTCGCAGCCTGGTGCGCGATGGCTGCGTGACCGCGCGCACTGGTGAGCGAATCGTGCTGCAAGCTGACACCCTGTGCCTGCACGGCGACCGCCGGGATGCCGCCGAATTTGCCCGCGCCGTTCGCGCTACGTTGCACTCGGAACAAATCGCTGTGGAATCGCAATCCACAACGAATCGCACATGAACTACTGGCCGCTAATCGGCGTCGCCGTCGTCGTGCTCGGCTTCGCTTTGCGCATGAATCCGGTACTCGTGGTGGTATCGGCCGGATTCGCCAGCGGTTTTGCAGCGGGCAAGTCGGTGCTCGACCTGCTCGCCTTGCTCGGCACCAGCTTCCTGTCCAATCGCGCGCTGTTGCTGTTCCTGTTTACGCTGCCCGTCATCGGCGTGCTCGAGCGCGCCGGTCTGCGCGAGCACGCACAGCGATGGATCGCCGCATTGCGCGGCTTCACGTTATCGAAGTTGTTGCTCGGCTATCTGGGTTTGCGCCAGATACTGAGCATGCTCGGACTGACCAATGTCGCGGGGCATCCGCAGACGGTGCGACCGCTGCTGGCGCCGATGGCCGAGGCCGCCGCCGAAAAAACGCTAGGTCCGCTCGATCACGCGCAACAGCAACAGATTCGCGCGTTCGCCGCAGCCACCGATAACGTCGGATTGTTTTTCGGCGAAGACGTCTTCATCGCGCTGGGCGCAGTGCTGCTGATCCAGGGTTTCTACAAGGAAAACGGCATTCTGCTCGAGCCGCTGCACATCGCGTTGTGGGCGTTGCCGACCGCAATCGCCGCGTTCCTGATCCACGGCTTTCGCATTACCCGATTGCAACGCCGCCTGAGTCGCAGCTCTGCCCTCACGACCGAGAGCGATCATGCTGCGGATTGAATACGCCTACGGGTTGCTGGCGGCATTCCTGTTCGCCGCCGCCGCACTCAACGTGCGCGATCGGCGTTTGGCAGCGGCGGCGTTCTGGACGGTGCTCGGTTTGCTGCTGGTCGGCGGCGATGCGGTCCTTGCGGCGCAAGCGGCTGGCAATGCGATTCCTGCACAGCTCGCGGGTGCCGGCGTGGTTGCGCTGGCGTTGCTTGCGCCGATGATGCGGCGAATAACGTTGCCCGAACGCGCGCCGTCCGAACGCCTCGCCAGTGCAATTCGACTTGGCCATCGCTTGTTGATTCCCGCGCTGCTGATCCCGGCCATCACGGTCGTGTTCGCACTCGCCGACCTCGCTGCAAAGAAAACCGGCGGTTCCATTGAATGGCTGGTCGGCAATGGTTCGCCAACCTTGGTCGGTCTCGCGGTTGCCTGCGTGATTGCGTTGATAGTCGCACTCGTCATCACCCGATCACAACCACCCACTGCAATTCGCGAAGGTCGGCGGCTGCTGGACACGCTCGGCTGGGCCGCGTTGTTGCCGCTGGTACTGGCCGCACTCGGCGGTGTGTTCAACGCGACCGGCGTCGGCGATGCAGTGGCGGCGATCGTGACCCACATCGTGCCAACGCAAAGCGCACTCGCTTGTGTGCTGGCTTATGGATCGGGCATGGTGCTTTTCACCGTGATCATGGGCAATGCGTTCGCCGCATTTCCGGTGATGACCGCAGGCATTGGCTTGCCGCTGTTGATTCGCTTGCACGGTGCCGACGCGGCCGTGGTCGGATCGCTGGGCATGCTCAGCGGTTACTGCGGTACGCTGCTGACACCGATGGCCGCCAACTTCAATATCGTGCCCGCAGCGTTGCTTGAACTCGACGACAGCAATGGCGTAATTCGCGCCCAAATCGCGACCGCGCTGCCACTGCTGGCAGTCAATCTTGCGTTGATGGCGTGGTTGGCGTTCCGATGACCGCAAAAAACAAGCCCGTGGTTTTGCTGTTTGGCTTTGAGCCATTTGGCGGCGAAACGAGCAACCCCGCGCAGGACGTCGTACGCGAACTCGCCGGCGAACGCATCGCCGGCCATCGCGTGGTGCCCGCCGAATTACCGGTGACGTTTGATGGCGCCGTGGACGCATTGAACGCAGCCATCGAACGCGAGTCTCCAGCGCTTGTGATCGGCGTCGGCCAAGCCGGTGGTCGCGCGCGCATTTCGGTGGAACGCGTCGCCATCAACCTGATCGACGCCCGCATTGCCGACAACGCTGGCGCGCAGCCGATCGATTGTCCGGTGATCGCCGACGCGCCAGCTGCCTACTTCAGCACGCTACCAGTCAAGGCAATGCTGGCCGCAATGCACGAGGCTGGCGTGCCCGCCGAACTCTCGCTCAGCGCCGGCAGCTACGTCTGCAACGCCGCATTTTTCGCGCTGATGCACGCGCTGGCCACGCAGCATCCTGGCATTCGCGGCGGCTTCATCCATATTCCGTATCTGCCACGACAAGCAGCCGCGCATCCCGGCGCGCCGAGCATGGAACTCGGCACGCTGTCGAAGGGGATTGGTATTGCGATTGAGGCGGCGTTGCTCAACGAGAACGATTTAACGATCAGTGGTGGCGATACGCACTAAGCAATCGCACCCGTTCGTGGTGAGCCCGTCGAACCATGAATGCTCCAGCCCCGTTCGTGGTGAGCCTGTCGAACCATGAATGCTCCAGCTCCGTTCGTGGTGAGCTCGTCGAACCATGAATGCACCTAGCCTGTGCCAGATGTACTAACCTCGATCAATCATGTCGCGTCCCCGTTCATGGTTCGACAGGCTCACCACGAACGGTTTTTTTGATTCCGCGAAGGAATGAGCTGCAGAGCGCCGCTCACGTCCGCGGCAAGGTCACACCCGTCTGACCCTGATACTTGCCACCGCGATCCTTGTACGACGTGCCGCACACTTCATCCGACTGGAAGAACAGCATCTGCGCGACGCCTTCGTTCGCATAAATGCGCGCGGGCAGCGGTGTGGTGTTGGAGAACTCCAGGGTCACGTGACCTTCCCACTCAGGTTCGAGTGGCGTCACGTTGACGATGATTCCGCAACGCGCGTAGGTGCTTTTGCCCAGGCACACCACCAGCGTGTCGCGCGGAATGCGGAAGAATTCGATCGTGCGCGCCAGTGCGAACGAGTTGGGCGGGATGATGCACACGTCCGCCTCAACGTCGACGAAGCTGGACGGGTCGAAATTCTTCGGGTCGACAATCGTCGAGTTGATGTTGGTGAAGATCTTGAACTCGCGCGAACAACGCACGTCGTAGCCGTAACTCGAGGTGCCGTACGACACGATGCGCGCGCCGTCCGCGGTGTGCTTGACCTGCCCCGGCTCAAACGGCTCGATCATGGCGTGCTGCGCCGACATGCGGCGAATCCAGTGGTCTGACTTGATGGTCATGTGTTGGCTCGATGGGCTCGCAGGGAATAAGAACTTAGGAATCGGTTGTTTTAGCTCACGCGTGTCTTGACGTGGCGATAATTTGTTGAGTCGCCACATTGCGGCCAATCGCTGCAAACGGCCAACGAAAATGACCGACGATCTTCCACGAAAACAACACGTCTTAGACACGCGAGCATGCAGATCAGCTTCCAGAAACGCTTTGATCGCATTCCTTGCTGATTCTCGTTGCACACAAACCGTGCATCACGTGTTCTGAATCACAATGTTCGGGAACGCGATCGACTTGTTCTTTGCCTGCAACGACAGGCGCGCAGCGATGTTGCGGGCGATGCGGCGATAGGCCATCGCGTTGGCGGATGTGGGATCGGACGCCACTGTCGGCGTCCCGCCATCGGCTTGTTCGCGAATCCGGATATCCAGCGGCAACGAGCCCAGCAACGGCACATCGTATTGCGCCGACATCCGCTCGCCACCACCCGCTCCGAACACATGCTCAGCGTGGCCGCAGTTCGAGCACACATGCACCGCCATGTTCTCGACGATGCCGAGCACTGGCACTTCAACCTTGTTGAACATCTGCAAGGCTTTTTTCGCATCCAGCAACGCGATGTCCTGTGGCGTGGTCACGATCACCGCGCCCGACACCGGCACCCGCTGCGACAGCGTCAACTGGATGTCGCCGGTACCCGGCGGCAAGTCGATGATCAGGTAGTCGAGGCTTTCCCAGCGCGTATTGTTGAGCAACTGATCCAGCGCCTGCGTCACCATCGGGCCGCGCCAGATCATCGGCGTGTCCTCGCCCACCAGCACGCCGATCGACATCGCCTGCAACCCGTGCGCGTGCATCGGGATGATGCTTTTTCCATCCGGTGATTGCGGTCTACCGCTCAAGCCGAGCATCTTCGGAATGCTGGGGCCGTAGATGTCCGCATCCAGCACGCCGACGCTTGCGCCTTCGGCCTGCAACGCCAGCGCGATATTCACCGCAGTAGTTGATTTTCCGACGCCACCCTTGCCTGACGCCACCGCGATGATGTTGCGCACCTCCGGCATCGGTGTCAGTTTTTCCTGCACCTTGTGCGCCAGCACACGCGAGGTCACGCGCACGCTGGCATCGGTGACGCCATCGACGCTCAGCGCTGCTGCGCGCGCCAGGGTTTCCAGTTCGGTATGCCAGCCGGCGGCCGGATAGCCGAGTTGAATCTCGATCGCCGCATTGCTGCCATCGATTCCGATCGCGCGGATCGCGCCGGCACCCAGCGCCGCGTCGGTATGTGGGTCATGGATGGCGGCAAGCGCCTCGGTCAGGCGGGATCGCAACGCGTCGCTCATGGGGATCTCGCAGTCGGGCCGCACAGTTTAATGCATGCGCCGGCAGCGGCCTGACTGCCTGTCTGTGAACGGCACCCGTTTGTGCGCTGTGCAGTGGCTGCGCAACGCTATCAGCGCGAAGCTCGCGGCGTATGATCACGATGAATCGCCAATGCCGTTCCACCGCCTGAATGGAGGATTGCAGATGAAACTGCCCGCGCTATCGCTCTCACTGACGTTGCTGCTGGGTTCCCAATGCCTCGCCGCCGACCTGTCTTTCGAGGAAGCCCAGACCAAAGCCACCCACGATTCGGCGACGCTCAATGCCGACCAGATGGTGGCCCTGGCCGAGTCGCAGAACAAACTCATCACCCCCGCGAACAAGGCGTGCATGAAGAGTTTGCCGAAGAAGCCCGACCTGTCCGACTACACCGTCATCATGCAACTGGATGCGACCGGCAAAGTCGTCCACACCTGGCTCAAGGGCACCACCCCGCTCGCCCTGTGCTTCAACCAGCAGATGGCCGGCAAGACATTGTTCGTGCCGCCCACCGCTCCGTTTTATGCGCAGCTGGATATCAACTGGGCGAATTAGTCGTTCCGGCTGTAATCGTGGACCGCCGCTGTGCCGAAGTCGCTGACGGTGACAGTGCGCATCAACCTACACCTGTTTTGCCCAAACTCGTGCGGTGTATCAACACTGAGACGTCGGTCGTCGGGTCTTGCGCAATATCTATTTACTTATATAATTGATCGATGAAGGTCCTGCGCTGGATCGGTACGTCGCTCGATGATCTCCGGGGATTTCCCTCGGCTGCGAAGATTTAAGCGGGCACCGATTTGCGCCTTGTGCAGCAAGGCGCTGACCCACGGGACTGGAAGCCCATGCCTGCGGTCGGCGCTGGCGTGCGGGAGATTCGCAACCGCACCAGAGAGGGTGCTTTTCGTGTGTTCTATGTCGTCGAAAGTAAGACCGATGTGTATGTGCTGCACGTTTTCCAGAAGAAAACTCAGCGCACGCCTGTCCAGGACATCGCGAAAGGAAAAGCGCGATACCAGTTGATTCCCTGACCAAGAGACGTCCCATGACCATGAGTGCCCGAGAAAACAAGATTACGACCTCCAGCGGAAATGTCTTTACCGACCTTGGTTTCGACGATGCCGAGGCTCAGGTTCTCGCGCTTCGTGCCGATCTGATGGCACAGCTCGAAAAGCAGATCAGCGCCCGCAAGATGACGCAAATGGAAACCTCCAGATTGCTGGGTGTCAGCCAGAGTCGCGTGTCCGATCTTGCTCGCGGAAAGGTTGAAAAATTCAGCCTCGACATGCTGGTGCAATTTGCCGCCAAGCTGGGCAAACCAGCCAGGATCAAGTTGGCGAGTTAATGCGCGATTGGCTGGTTTCTGAAGCAATCACGAAGTGATCCATCAAGGGGAAGGACAACATGCGACACGCCGCCATCGGATTGCTTTGCTGCGCGCTGTCGTTCGCGACCGCTGCCGCCGCCACGCCCTCTAGCACCTCGGCTGATGCGCGATTCAAGGCCTTGTCGACTGCGGAATGGAACTGGCGGGTGCACGAGCAACTTGCGTGGGACGGAACCGCGCCAATCCAGTCGAAGTTGCCGTCCGTCGATCCGGCTTCGCAGGCTACGCACGTTGCGCAATGGCTCGACGTGCGGCACCAACTGCAGGCCATTTCCACCGCATCGCTGTCGCCAGCCGTGCGCGTCGATGAGGAGGTCTATCGCCAGCAAATCGATGTCCTGATCGCGCAGCAGCAGTTTCGTGAATTCGAGAAGCCGCTGACCTCCGACGAATCCTTCTGGTCTAGTTTCAGCGACACCTCGGCGCTGCCACTCAAGACCGAAGCGGACTACCGCGCCTTCATCAGCCAACTGCACGACGCGCCGCGCTATTTCGACCAGCAGATCGCCAACATGCGCGCCGGGCTCGCGCGGGGCTTCACGCCGCCGCAGGTGACGCTCGCCGGTCGCGATCGTTCAATCGCCGTCATCGCCGACGCCACCGATCCAACCACCACATCGTTCTATCAGCCTTACGCGAAATTGCCCGCCAACATTCCCGCATCGGTGCAAGCCGAACTGCGCGAGGCTGCGAAGACGGCTATCGCACGCGACGTCATCCCGTCCTATCGCAAGCTGCTGCAGTTCATGCGCGAGGACTACATTCCGCACGCGCGCACCGCGCTGGCCGCCGAATCGATGCCCGACGGTCAAGCGTATTACCAGTCGTTGATCAAGGAATACACCACGCTCGATCTCACCCCTGCGCAAATCCACGACATCGGATTGGCGCAGGTGAAGCTCTTACAAGCGCAGATGGAAACCGTGCGCAAGCAGACCGGATTCAAGGGCGACATGCCGGCGTTCCTGCATTTCCTGCGCACCGATCCGCAGTTCTATGCAAAGACGCCCGAGCAATTGCTGCAGCAGGCCGCATGGATTTCCAAGCAAGTCGACAACGTGATCGGTCATTGGATCGGTCACCTGCCCCGCCGCCGATTCGGCATCGAGCCGGTGGCCGCCGCCATCGCGCCGTATTACACCTCGGGTCGCGCCGGCAACGGCGTGTACCTGGTCAACACCTTCAACCTGCCATCACGTCCGCTGTACTCGCTGCGCGCACTCACGCTGCACGAGTCGGCGCCCGGGCATCTGTTGCAGATTCCACTCGCCGATGAAAACTCCAACCAGCCGGATTTCCGCCGCAAGAACTACATCTCCGCCTACGGCGAAGGTTGGGCGCTGTATTGCGAAAAGCTCGGCGTCGAGATGGGAATCTACGAAACTCCGTACGACACCTTCGGCATGCTCAGCTACCAAGCGTGGCGCGCCGCGCGGCTGGTGGTCGACACCGGCATCCACTCGCAAGGCTGGACCCGCGACCAGGCCCGCGCTTACCTGCACGACAACACCGCTCTGTCCGACCCGGAAATCGACAACGAAGTCGATCGCTATATCTCATGGCCAGGACAGGCGCTGTCGTATTACCTCGGAGAACTCGCCATCGTTGCAGCGCGCGAAAAGGCCGAGAAGGCGCTAGGGCAGAAGTTCAATATCCGCGCCTTCCATGATGCCGTGTTGGAGCTCGGCTCGGTGCCGCTGCCCGTACTCACGACGCATATCGATCGCTTCATCGAAGCCGGCGGCAAAGGACCATATCCGGATGAAGAATGATGGCGACGAGCTCATGACCAACTTCAGCACACTCGACCCTGGACCTATCCGGGCGACCATCGAGCAGTTGGCGCGGCGCGTCAACGAGCGATTTCCTGATTCCGGCCTGAGCAAAGTCGCGACCGAACTCGTGCGACTGGCTGATCGCAACCACGCCGCCATCAAACAATTGGCGCGACCACTATGGTGGGTGCGCGCACTGACCGGCGTGGCGATCGTGCTGTTGCTGGCGTTGGTGGTGTGGGCAGTGATTCAGTTGGCCAGCAGCAGCAAAGGCGGCTCCGTCAGTATCGCGGAACTCCTGCAGGCGACCGATGCCGCGACCAATCAATTGCTGTTTCTCGCACTCTCGATCTTGTTCTTGGTGTCGCTGGAAGTGCGCATCAAGCGGCGTTCCGCACTGCAAGTGCTGCACCGACTGCGCAGCATCGCCCACGTGGTCGACATGCATCAGCTCACCAAGGATCCCGAGTCGATCGTGCGCGCAGTCGGCGCCACTGCGTCCTCGCCGGTGCGCACGCTGTCGCGCGATCAACTCGCGCGCTATCTCGATTACTGTTCCGAATTGCTTGCCCTCACTAGCAAACTCGCCGCACTGCACGCGCAACACCTGCAAGATCCGGTCGTGCTGGATGCCGTCAACGACATAGAAAGCCTGACCACTGGCCTGTCGCGCAAGATCTGGCAGAAGATCACGATACTCGAGCCCTAGAGTTGGCCGCATCGTAAGATCTTTCCCTCTTGACGCATGGCTGAAGTCTGCCGCCCGAGGGACATGCACCGCGCCTTCAGCGTCGCCGCGCGACTTGGCTGCAATCTGCAAAATGCGACGCCAGCATCGCTATCATGGGGATGACTACTGACGTCAGCCACCCATGGAGCATCCCATGCAAGCGCTTGAACTGAAGATCCCTCCTCCGCTGGTCGCTCTGCTGATAGGCATCGCGATGTGGTTCGTCTCACGCGTTGGACCTTGGCTCGAGTTGCCGCACGTCGCTCGCATCGTCGCGTTTGTCGCACTTGCGTTGGTAGGCGGTGCGATAGCTGGCACAGGCAATAGGGAATTCTGGCGCGCGAAGACGACGGCCAATCCATTCAAGCCACAAAGCGCTTCAGCGCTGGTCACGTCCGGCGTTTTCCGGTTCACCCGCAACCCGATGTATCTCGGTGTGACGATCGTTCTGCTCGGTTGGGCGGCTTATCTGTGCTCGGCGTGGGCGCTTGCGGGGCCAGTGGCGTTTGTCCTGTACATCAACCGCTTCCAGATCGCACCCGAAGAGCGAATCCTGTCGACCTTGTTCGGTGCTGCCTATTCCGACTACAGGTCGAAGGTGCGGCGGTGGGTGTAAGAATCAGGGATCAAGCGCGTACTTGATTGACAAAGAGGCTGGTTCCTTCGATCGCTACAACAAGTGAACCTGATTGCTTTTCACGACTTCGGAGATCGCTGATGGTCGACCCCACTTCGTTTTCACCTCCGCCCATAAAGAAGAACAACCCGTGGCTCATCGGCTGTCTTGTGGTGGCTGGCATCGCGGCCGTTGCGTTGGTCGCATTCCTGGCATTGGTCATGTTCGTAGCTAAACACGAGGAAGACGCCAAGACACCCACGCAACGTGCCGCCGAAAAAGTCGCGACGATGCAGCAAAACCAAGCAGAGGAGGCGAGTCGCCTCGCGCCCATATTCGCTGCAGGGAAGAACGCTCAAGCGCGCTTCGCCGCAATCGCCTCAGCGGTCACAGCCACGTCCGACCTGATGCGTATGCCGTGTCCGCACGTGGACGGCGAGCCACTGGAATTCGCGCCGGTGGATGCCGAATTCATGATGCGTTTCCACGGCGCGATTCCGCCAGACGTGTCAGGCACCCCGTGGTTCCGCCACAAGGCGTTCACCCGCCTCGCCGATGAACTGACGAGCCACTACGCCGACCCCGAAAACGACGCCTATGCGGCGATCAATGCCGACAGAGACCTCGCCGAAGTGGGTCGCATCGCCGTGATCCACACATTGAGCCTGAAGGAGCCAGGGTTCTACCCCGTTTCCACGGACGGTTTGATTAAGGCCTGAAACTCCCGATCACGCCGGGCAACTCTACGACGCATTCGCGGATTGTGGAGTTTGAGCCGGTGGACTTCATCGCCAAACTGGCGGCGTTGGTACCGCCACCGCGCGCCCACCTC
>JBBQQH010000007.1:0-68800 GCA_038216155.1 Lysobacterales bacterium | reverse complement strand
ACGACCCGCTTCCGCTCACGCGAGGATCTGCAAACGACATTGCAGCGGTACGAAACCCTCTACAACCAACACCTGCCGCAGCGTGCGCTGGGCAATATCACGCCCCTGCAAGCCATTCGAGCCTGGTGCACCAAGCGACCGGAACTATTTATCCGAAAGCCAAAGAATCAGACGGGACTAGACAACTAGGTGATCTGGGTCGATAAAGCCCACATCGCGTCCACCGTAAGAGACCATATGGCGCTACCGAGACTTAACGAGCACTCCGGAGGTTTCTTTGTTGTAAGTGTGATAGCGCCTTTTGATCTTCTGGGCTACATAAACAAAAACGACTATTCGGTTTTCGCCAAATCGTATTTTTGTGACCAGCCAGAAAACGCCGTGATGCTTGGTATGAATTTGTATCAAAACGGGCTAGCAGTCACCGATCAAATTGGCGCGTCAAAAAGTGGATCGAATCCTGCTGAAAGTCTCACTGGAAGATTTATATACGATGTTGTTCTAGTTGACTCCTTTGACGCCGACTGGGAAGTACCCTCTGCATTGCGTTCACGCTCCGGGCAAACCACTTACAAGAAATTTAATTTAATCAATCATCCTCAAAACGTTTGTATATCGGTCAGCGGAGGCACGATGCTCACCCGTTATCATAATTACGAATTTAATGTTGTTCGCGTCTCCAAAGAATCTTTGGTAAATGCCCGAAGTTTACATCGATAAAATCTAGATGGTGTTTATAAATGGAACTGTGTGGCGATGAAAATTATTAACGTAACGCTGCCTCCGGCCAATCCAGCGACGGCGCACCCGGCTGGCCCAGGCTGGCGGACTTTGGCTTTGGCCTACGATTTTTTTCCGCTGCTGGCGATCTGGTTTTGCACAAGCTTGGTCATCTATCTGCTTCGGAACGAAGTGCCGGTGCGACCCGGCAGCCTCATGGCCTGGCTCGAACTGGTCGTGCTGTGGTTGCTGACCGGCGTGTACGTGGTCGTGTCCTGGCGGCGCGGCGGGCAGACCATCGGCATGCGTCCGTGGCGACTGAAGGTGCTGGCTGCCGACGGACGGCAGGCGTCGTGGGGTGCGCTGTGCATTCGCTATGGCGTGGCGACGCTGACGCTGGGGCTCGGGCTGCTGTCGTGCCTGTTCGACAGCCAGCGTCGCGCGGTGTACGACTTTGCGGCGGATACGCGGTTTGTGCGGCTGGATGCAGTGGGACCGATGAGCGGGAAGTCCGAGCCAGTCGATGCGACTGCGGCGGAAAGTCCCGAGCCATAGACCAAAAGCGCGAATCACGATGGATTTACCAGCTTCGCTGTCGTAAAGCGCTTCGGCTTGCGCCGGGATGACAGCTCGCTGGCGATTGCCGTTCATGGTTCGACGGGCTCACCACGAACGGATTGACTGTTCCTGGCGAATCAATCATCCAACAGAAGAATCGATGGATTTGCTAGACCCGTCGTCGGAAATACAACCGTGACGCCAGCAGCACCAGGATGGGAGGCGCGGCGTGCGCCATCCAGACATCGAAGCGGTAGATGTCAGCGAGTTTGGTCATCAATTGCTGCATCAGCAGGTACACCAGGCCGAACACGATGCCAAGGAACAGGCGCTTGCCGAAGCCGCCGCTGCGCAACTGGCCGAACGCGAACGGCAGTGCCGCCAGGCACAACGCCAGTACGTTGAGCGGGTAGAACCAGCGTGCCCAGTACGCGCTTTGGTAGTCGAACGAATCCACGCCGTTGCGGCGCATATAGTCGATGTTGTCCGCCAGCACCGCAGCGGTCTGGTAGCGCGGCGCGCTAATGCCCGCCACCAGCACTTCGGGCCGCAATTTCGAATTCCACGGCTCGCTGGCAACCGCATCAACCTTCGCCGAGCGTTCGCCGAACTGGGTATGGGTTACATCAAACAGGGTCCAGTCACCGCCATGATTCTCGGCGCGCTTGGCCTGGGTCAGCCGCACCAGGATGCCGTTTCCACCGAACTGGTACAAGCGCAGATTGGCAAGCTCAATCACGCGCTCGCCATGTTTGATTTTCTGCACGCCGCTTCGCGCATTGATGTAGACCTCGCCGTCGCGCGCCCACAATCCCGACCCCCTGGCCACCGTGATATTGCTGGACTTGCCGGAGATCGCGATCGACTCGGCGGTCGCCTCGCCCAGCGGGCCAAGCGTTTCGGCATCAATCACCATCACTGCGGTCACAGCTGCAATCCCGATCAACGCGCCCAGGCAAATGCGCCAGCGCGACAGGCCTATTGCGCGCAGTGCGGTGAGTTCGGACGTGGCCGCCAGCGAACCCAACCCGAGCAGGCTGCCGATCAGCGCGGCGGTGGGGAAGTCGGTGTAGGCGCGGCGCGGAATCGTGGCCAGCACATACAGCAGCACGTGGCCGGTGCTGTAGCCGCTCTGCCCCAGTGAATCGAGCTGGTCCGCAAACGCGATCACCAGATCGAAAATCAGCAACACCGCCCAGGTCAGCGCCAGCGAACTCAGCACCGCGCGCAGCACCAGCCAGTCGTGCAGCTTCGGACGCAATCTCATCGCGCGCCCTCGACAGGCGGTCTTTCGGGCGGTCTTGCGCGCGGGTAAGTCGATCCTGATTCGCGCATGCGGCCATCGCGCAGCAGTAGCCACAGCGCCAGCGCCAGCACCGGCAGATGCAGCCACCACAGGCCCAGCCATCCGGGAATCTTCAGATTGCCCAGCAGGCCGCGGCCGACCAGCATCAGTGCCATGTAATTCATGTACACCAGCAGCGCCACCAGGATCCGCCCGTAGCGCGGCTGGCGCGGTTCGGAGCGGCCCAGCGGCAGCGCAAACAGGGCAAGCAGGAATGCGGCGATCGGCGCGGCCAGCCGCCAATGGATTTCGGCCACCGCGTTGGGCTTGCGATCGAGCAGCAATGCGGCACTGGTGGCGGTGGTGGCATCCTGCACGGTGTTGGCGGCGAGTTGTTCGGGCAGGCGAATGTCGTTGCGCCGATAGCGCATCAAACGGTAGTTGCGCTGACCGGGCGTGCCCTCCACCCGCATGCCATCGGTCAGTCGCAAGTAGCGCGCGCCGCTGCCGTCAAAAAACAGTTCGCCGCGTTTGGCGGTCACGATGTCGAGCTTGCCTTTTTTTTCCGACTGCACGAACACCGAGTTCATCTGGCTGCCGTCCGGACTCAAGCCGGCGACATAAAGGACGCCTTGCCCACCCGGCAGCTCGCGAAACCGGCCGGCTTCCAGGCCAGCCACCAGCAGCGAACGATTCGCCGTGGCGATCATCCCGCGTGCCGTGCGTTCAGCCCACGGACCCGCCCACAGCGAACTCATCGCAATCAGGAAGACTGCCGGCAACGTCACCAGCAGCAGCGGCCGCAGCGCGGCGCGCGGGCCGCGACCGAACGAGGCAAGCACCGCCATTTCGCTGTCGCGATACAGCCTCACGATGCACAGCATCAAGCCAAGGAACAACGCCAGCGGCAGCACAAGCGGCAATGAGCGCACTGAGCGCAGGCCGAGCTGCGAGATCAACAATGGCGCCGGAATCTTTCCATGCGCGATTTCCCCGAGCAAGTCGACGATCACGCCGCTGAAGGCGACGAACAGCAGCACCACCGTGGCTGCGCCAACCGTCATCGCAAATTCGCGCAGCAGATAGCGATCAATGGTCAGCAAACTGGGTTTCCGCTGTCGTGTGTGTCATGAAGGGTGCGGCGGGTGAAACTGCTGCCGCGTCTGGGCGCGCGAAACCGATGTTGGAGGCTCAGTCTATAATCGACGCCATCCCGACCGGCTCGCCGGGCCGCGTTGCATGCGGCGGGAAGCGCTGGAACACGCATGTTCCGGCCTGCGTCCACCACCCGGTTTGTGCATCGCGCGACGCCAACCTCTGCGCCGCGCGCCGGCCATTCTACGTTTTTCCTGCCAAGGACTTTATTGATGACTCTGCAATTCGAGCTGAACCGTCCCGATCTCGCCAGCGCCGCCTTTGATTGCCTGGTGCTTGGCGTGTATGCCGATGGCAGCCTGACTGCCTCCACCGCCTCCATCGACAGCGCTGCCGACGGTCGAATCAAGTCGCTGGTCGATCGCGGCGATATCGCCGGCAAGCCCGGGCGTACTGCGATGCTTCTGGACGTTGCCGGCACCAGCGCGCCGCGCGTATTGCTGGTCGGTCTGGGCGAAAAAGACAAATTCGGCGTACCGGCCTACCAGCGCGCGATCAGCGACGCGGTGCGTGCTCTCAAGACCGGCCCGGTGTCGCACGCCTTGTTCACGCTGACCGAACTGGACGTTCCAGATCGGGATGCCGACTGGAACATTCGCCAGGCAGCGATCGCCGCCGACCAGGCCGCTTACGCCTACACCCAAAACATCAGCAAGAAGCCGGACACGGGTCTGCAGCGCATTTCCCTGCTGGGTGATGCCGCGCAGCAGAAAGCGCTGGATCAAGGCATCGCAATCGCCTCCGGCATCGCCTGCACGCGCGAACTGGGCAACCTGCCGCCGAACATCTGCAACCCCGGTTACCTGGCCGACGAAGGCCGCCGCATCGCCGGCGAGCACGCCAAGGTCAGCTGCGAAGTGCTCGAGCCTGAGGACATGGAAAAGCTTGGCATGGGCTCGCTGCTCGCGGTCGGTCGCGGTTCGGCCAATCCGTCGCGGCTGGTGGTGCTCAAGTACGACGGCGGCGGCGATGCCAAACCCTTCGTGCTGGTCGGCAAGGGCATCACCTTCGATTCGGGGGGCCTCAACCTGAAGGTACAGGGTGGCATCGAGGAGATGAAGTTCGACATGCTGGGCGCCGCGACCGTGATCGGCACCTTGGTCGCCGCCGCGAAGATGGATCTCGCGTTGAATCTGGTAGTGGTGGTGCCGGCGGTCGAAAACATGACCGGCGACGATGCCTATCGCCCGAGCGATGTGCTCACCTCGATGTCGGGCAAGACCATCGAAGTGCTCAACACCGACGCCGAAGGCCGGCTGGTCCTGTGCGATGCACTCACCTACGCGCAGCGCTTCGAACCTCAAGCACTCGTCGATGTGGCCACGCTGACCGGCGCATGCGTGGTCGCGCTGGGCAAGGTGGCGACCGGACTGATGAGCAAGCACGACGATCTCGCCGACGAGCTGGTCGCCGCCGGCAACCAGGTCCACGATCGCGCCTGGCGGCTGCCGTTGTGGGATGACTATCAGTCGCTGCTGGATAGCGCGTTTGCCGACGTCGCCAATATCGGCGGCAAGTACGCCGGCGCGATCACAGCGGGTTGCTTCCTGTCGCGCTTCACTGAAGGCCAGCGCTGGGCGCACCTGGATATCGCGGGCACCTCTTCGGGCGAAGGCCGCAAGGGCATCGCGAATGGGCGTCCCGTCGGGCTGTTGTGCCAGTGGTTGATGGACAGGGTCGCGTGATAGGTGAATCGGTGAAGTCGTCACTCGCTGTCTCGCTGACGATGGCTATCAATGAATGGCGCGACCGATTCGCTGCACGGTCGTTGCACGCCGGAACCATTCCCGATTCACAACTCACGACTCAACAATGCCCCGCGCCGACTTCTATCTGATCACCAAACCGCGCTTTCGCGCTGATCCGCTGCTGCTGGTCTGCGAGCTGGCGCGCAAGGCATTTGATTCGGGTTCGCCGGCGCTGATCCTCGCGCGCGATGTGGCGCAGGCGGAGGCGATCGACGATGCGTTGTGGGCGTTTGATCCGGATGCGTTTATCCCGCATCAGATTTCTGCTGGCGATTCAGCCGACGATGTCGATGTTCCCGTATTGATAGCGACGCCGGAGTTGGACCTTCCCGGCCGCAGCATGGTGATCAACCTGCGCGACGAAGCAGTGACCCTTGCATGCGATCGCGTACTGGAAGTGGTTCCATCAGATGAATCGGCGCGCGAACCATTGCGGCAACGCTGGAAGCACTACAAGGCGCGCGATTTCGAGGTAAAGGCACATCAAATGTGAGGCATTGATCATGATGGTGGTGAATTGTCAGTAGACACAATCATCAGCTCGTCATCCCGGCGAACGCCGGGAACCATTCGGATCTCTATTACATCTATCTCAAGCGCTACAGCAAACATCAACATGGGTCCCGGCGTTCGCCGGGATGACGTCAAAATCGAAAGCAAGCAACACTAAGCAAACGAAGCTGAAGCGAACTAAAGAACAAGGTGTTGTGACAACCATGGACAAAAGCTACGAACCGCAGACATTCGAAACCCGCCTGTACGCACAGTGGGAGGCCAGCGGGTGCTTCAAGCCCAGCGGCAAAGGCACGCCGTATACGATCCTGCTGCCACCGCCGAACGTCACCGGCACCTTGCACATGGGCCACGCGTTCCAGCACACGTTGATGGATGCACTGGTGCGCTATCACCGCATGAAGGGCTTCGACACGCTGTGGCAGATGGGCACTGACCATGCCGGCATCGCGACAGAGATGGTGGTCAATCGCAATCTTGCGACACAGGGCAATGGCGAATCGCGTGACTCGCTGGGTCGCGAAGCATTCATCGAAAAAGTGTGGGAGTGGAAGCAGGAATCCGGTGACACCATCGGCCGGCAGATGCGCCGCATGGGTACGTCGGGCGACTGGTCGCGCGAAGTATTCACGATGGATCCGATGCCATCGCAGGCCGTTGTCGAAGCGTTCGTGCGCTTGTACGAAGAGAAGCTCATTTATCGCGGCCAGCGGCTAGTGAACTGGGATCCGGTGCTGAAGACCGCGATCTCGGATCTGGAAGTGGTCAGTGAGGAGGAAGACGGATTCCTGTGGTCGATTTCCTATCCGCTGAGTGATGGCAGCGGGTCGTTGGTGGTAGCGACCACCCGGCCTGAAACGATGCTCGGCGACGTCGCGGTGATGGTGCATCCAGAAGATGATCGTTACGCGCATCTGATCGGCAAGACCGTGCGATTGCCGCTGAGCGAGCGCGACATCCCGATCATTGCCGACGATTACGTGGACCGCGAATTCGGTACCGGCGTGGTCAAGGTGACGCCTGCGCACGACTTCAATGATTACGCCGTCGGGCAACGGCATGAACTTCCCACGATCAATATCTTTACGCCCGAAGCAACGATCGACGCGAACTGTCCGGAAAAATATCGCGGGCTGGATCGCTACGATGCGCGCAAAGCCGTGCTCGCTGACCTTGAAGCCGGCGGCCTGCTCGTCGAGGCGAAGAAGCACAAGCTTCAGGTCCCGCGCGGCGACCGCAGCGGTGTTGCGATAGAGCCCTATCTCACCGACCAGTGGTTCGTGCAGATGGACACTCTCGGCGCGCGCGGCTTGGAACTCGTTGAAACCGGCGCAGTGAAATTCGTACCGCCTAACTGGATCAACACCTATCGCCACTGGATGGAAAACATCCAGGACTGGTGCATCAGCCGCCAGCTCTGGTGGGGCCATCGCATTCCGGCGTGGTACGACGAGACCGGCAAAATCTACGTCGGTCGCGACGAAACCGAAACGCGTGCGAAAAACAATCTCGCCGCGGACGTTGTGCTACGCCAAGACGACGACGTCCTGGAAACCTGGTTCTCATCCGCGCTGTGGCCGTTCTCGACAATGGGCTGGCCGGACAAGGATGCGATGGCCGCGCGCGGCTTTGATCGCTACGTGCCGAGCAACGTACTGGTCACCGGCTTCGATATCATTTTCTTCTGGGTCGCCCGGATGATCATGATGACCGATCACTTCACCGGCGAAGTACCGTTTCGCGAGATCTACATCACCGGCCTGGTGCGCGATTCGCACGGGCAGAAGATGTCGAAGTCCAAGGGCAACGTGCTCGACCCGATTGACCTGATCGATGGCATCGCGCTCGAGGATCTGGTCGCCAAACGCACGACTGGTCTGATGAAACCAACCGACGCGCCGAAGATCGAGAAAGCCACGCGCAAGGAATTTCCCGATGGCATTCCCGCGTTCGGCGCGGACGCATTGCGCTTTACTTTCGCCTCGCTGGCCACGCACGGCCGCGACATCAAGTTCGACTTGAACCGCTGCGAGGGCTACAAGAATTTCTGCAACAAATTGTGGAACGCCGCGCGCTTCGTGCTGATGAATTGCGAAGACTTTACCGCTAGCGGCCCGCCGCAACCGACCACCGATGCCGAGCGCTGGATCCTGCACACCTTCTCGCGGACGCTGGAAAACGTCGAAGCCCACTACGCGGCGTACCGTTTCGATCTGGTATCCGACGAGCTGTACGACTTCACCTGGAATCAGTATTGCGACTGGTTTCTTGAGCTAACCAAGCCGGCGTTGCAGGCCAACGATGCGAGTGCCGAATCAACGCGCCACACCCTGCTGTTCGTGCTCGAAGCGTTGCTGCGCGCGCTGCATCCGCTGATTCCGTTCGTCACCGAGGAAATCTGGCAAAGCGTCGCCATGAAACTCGGCATCACGGGTGAATCGATCAGCACACAGGCATATCCCTCACACACAGATTTTCCGCGTGATCCAAAAGCGGCCAGCAGTATTGCTTTCCTGCAAAGCGCGATCTCGCAGGTGCGCACGTTGCGAAGCCAGATGAATGTCGCTCCGTCGAAACTCGTTCCATTGCTGGTCAGCGGATCAGCCGACGAGGCCGCGCCATTGATGGCGCAGCAAGCGAGCCTGAAATTTCTCGCACGGCTCGAATCGATTGCGCTCATCGGCGATACCGAGCCGCCGCCGTCGGCAATGCTGCCGCTGGACAAGCTGAAGTTGCATATTCTACTCGCGGGACTGATCGACCTCGGTGCCGAACGCACACGCATCGGCAAGGAACTCATCCGCGTCGAAGGCGAAATCCGCAAGTGCGAGAGCAAGCTTGCGAGCGAGACGTTCGTCAACAATGCGCCGGCGGCGGTGGTCGATCAGGAGCGCACGCGGCTGGTCGACTGGAACACCCAACTTGCCGCGCTAATTTCGCAACGCGATCGGCTGGCTGGCGAATCCTGAAGCGCTTCAGCTGCTCGAGTGCGCGATCTGCAAGCCCATCACGATCGCATCCTCGCGCCCTGCATGCGCAGGATAGTAGTTGGTGCGGCACCCGATCTGGTTGAAGCCTTCGGAGTGGTAGAGCGCGATCGCGTTCGGATTGGACGGCCGTACTTCGAGGAACACCTGCGTCACGCGGTGCCAGCGCGCGAGATCGAGCATCCGCCGCACCAGCATCCGGCCCAAGCCGCGGCTCTGCCAGTCCGGGTTGATGCACAGGTTGAGCAGGTGCGCTTCGCCGGCAGCTGTGCTCAGCACGCCATAGCCGAGCAGCGCGCCGCCGTCTTCCAGCACCCAGCATTCGTAACCGGCACGCAGGCAGTCGCGGAAGATGCCCTCGGTCCATGGAAATGGATAGGCGCGATTTTCGATTTGCATCAACGCGTGCAAGTCGCGCTCATGCAGCGGGCGCAAGCGCGGCAACGGTGCGACGGCTGCGTTCACTGCGGACGACGCTCCGCGCGTATGCGCTGCCACAGTTGCCGCTTGACAGCGGGATCGCTGCGCACTTTCGCCAGCGAGGGCACGCCCATGCCGCGCAGCCAGGCGATCGGATCGGCGAGCGCGCCAGGCGGATGCTCGGCTGCGCGCAGGATGGCATCAAGTAAACGCTGGTCGCGCAGGTCGCTATTCATCGCGGGTGACATCCCATCGCGCGAATCGCGCTGAGCAGCCGGCGTTCGCTGCGATGGAGAAGCCGTGACGACCACTCTTGCCGCATCCCCGACCGTCGAAGTGGCCGGTGCCGCATTGGCCTGCGCGAGAACATAGCGCGTATAGCCCAGCACCTCCAGGCATTCGCGCTGCAACGGACTGAACTCCGCGCCGTTCACGATTGGGTTGTGGCAGCCGACTTGCGCCGCATCCGGTTCCAGACCCAGTTGAACGGGCCGCTGAGCGCATAAGTTCCCAGCACCGCAAGCAACGCCTTTTCCTGAAAAATGAACAGCGCTGCCAACAGCAGCACCACGATCAGCATCATCACGAACGGAACGCGCTCGCTGCGCGGGCCTTCGGGATCGCGGCCGCCCTTGCCGCTTCGATAGCGGATGCGGCTGACCATCAACAGGCCGGCAATCACGGTCAGCGCCAGCGCGACGTAGCGCAACTGCTCGCCGCTGTACAGGCCCCAGTGCACCATCGTCCACACGAACGACATCAGCAATCCAGCGGCAGCCGGACTGGCCAGCCCAATGAACCAGCGCTTGTCGATCACCGCCACCTGAGTGTTGAAGCGCGCCAGCCGCAACGCGCCGCAGACGGCGTATAAAAACGCCGCCGCCCAACCCGCCTTGCCGGCAATGGGACCGTCCAAACGCAGCGTGGACAACGCCCAGTGGTACATCACCAACGCCGGCGCGACGCCAAAGCTGACGAGGTCAGCCAGCGAATCAAACTGAACGCCGAAGTCGCTGCTGGTGCCAGTCAGGCGCGCGATGCGACCGTCGAGGCTGTCGAACACTGCGGCCACAAATACAGCGAGGCACGCCGCTTCGAACTTGCCACTGGCGGCGGCAAGAATGGCGTAAAAGCCCGAGAACATACCGGCAGCCGTCAGCAAGTTGGGCAACAGGTAAATGCCGCGGCGGCGACCGACGGAATTCCGGGATGGCGGAACGGCTGGATCGGGCATGCGCATGTCCCCTTGGTGCGCTAGAGTGTAGCCGCTGCGCCCTGCCATGCCAGTGGTCGCGGGCAACCTTCCCCCAAATCCGTTTCTGGAGTTCGTCATGCGCAATCCACTCTCCACTGCCCGCAATGCCTCCGCAGGCGTCATCGTGCTCGGCATGGTGCTTGCTGGCGCGGCCTTCGCCGCCGAACCGGTCTACAAGTGGACCGACGGTACCGGCCATTCTCACTATTCGCAGACGCGGCCGGAAGGCCAGAAATATCAAACAATCACCACCAGCGGCGCGGTTTCAGCGCCAACAGCGGTGGCGAGCGGCAGCTCCGAAACCCCTGCAACCCCTGTTAACGCCGCCGCCACCAATGCTATGCCGAAGCCCGGCAACGGCCAGACTCCAGCCGACATCGCTCGTGAAAAATATTGCGCCACGGCGCGCGCTAACGTACAGACGCTGACTGATCGTCCCCTGGTCGACATGGACATCACCGGCGACGGCAAACCCGAGCGCCTGACCCCAGCGCAGCAGACGCAGCAACTGGACAACGCCAAGAAACAGGTTGGCGCGCTTTGCACCAATTGAGTTTGCTTGATCGATTGCTAGCCCGCGCAACGCTTCAGCGGCATTGAGTTTCAGCGACAGCGGGATGACCGGCTGGCACTGGGCCTTGGCCGTGCTGGCTGCACTTGCGATCGGCGCCGGCCTGATCTGGTGGCATGACGGCGTATTGCCCGGCTTGCCTTCGCACAAGCCCGACAACAACGCTCAGCGCGCAACTCGCGAACAAGCGACACCCACGCTGTACCGCTGGGTGGATGCGCACGGCGTGGTTAACATCACCGACCGCCCGCCCAAGAGCCGCCGCTACACGATCGTCAAGATCGATCCCGAGCAGAATATTGTTCCTGCTGGGACCGCTGACGGAAACTAGGGGTCGCTGAAAAAATTCCTTGCCATTTGTCGCTGCGCCGTTGAACAGCGACTGGGCGATGTTCGACAGCCGGGGTGACCGGCTGCCGATAGGTTAAGTTGCGAATGGGGAATAGGCGAATTCGCTAAACTTCCTCCCTTCCCGTTCAACACGTGCAATGCATCGGCCGTTGAAACACAGCTCTGCTGCTTCTACCCCGAATCCCGATTCCCCATTCCCGATTCCCCATTCCCCATTCCCGGCTTTTACCAATGCGCTTATCGCAATTCCATCTCAATACGAGTCGCGAAACGCCCGCCGATGCAGAGATCGCCAGCCATCAGCTGATGCTGCGGGCCGGCATGATCCGCAAGCTGGCCGCCGGCATCTACACCTGGTCGCCGCTGGGCCTGCGCGTGTTGCGCAAGGTCGAGGCGGTGGTACGCGAGGAGATGGACCGCGCCGGCGCGATCGAACTGCTGATGCCGACCGTACAGCCGCGCGAGCTGTGGGCGGAAACCGGGCGCTGGCAGAAGTTCGGTGGCCAGTTGCTGAAGATTTCCGATCGCAAGCAGGCCGAGTATTGCTACGGCCCGACCGCTGAAGAAGTGATCACCGATTTCGCGCGAAACGAGCTGTCGAGCTACACACAGCTGCCAATGAATTTCTACCAGATCCAGACCAAGTTTCGTGACGAGATCCGGCCGCGGTTCGGCATTATGCGCGCGCGCGAATTCCTGATGAAAGACGCATATTCCTTTCATCTGGACGAAGCCGACCTGGCCCGCGAATACCGCAACATGCACGACACTTACAGCCGCATCTTCACCCGTCTGGGTTTGACGTTTCGTGCGGTGCAAGCCGACTCGGGCGCGATTGGTGGCGACACTTCGCAGGAGTTTCACGTGCTGGCCGATTCGGGCGAGGACGCGATCGCATTTGCGACTGGAGATGGTGCGGACGCAGCGAGCTATGCCGCCAACATCGAAACCGCACGCGCCGCCGATCCCGGGCCGCGACCGGCGGCTACCGAAACCATGCGCAAGGTCGATACGCCGATACAGAAGACCTGTGAGGAGGTCGCGCAGCTGCTGGGCATCGGCCTTGCGCGCACGGTCAAGTCGGTCGCGCTAATGACGGGCGAGGATGCGCCGAATTTCGTGCTGGCATTGGTCCGCGGCGATCACGCGGTCAATGAGATTAAGCTCGGCAAGCTTGCAAACATGGCTGGATATCGACTGGCCACGGAGGCCGAGATTCTCGAGAACCTTGGCAGCGAACCGGGCTTCCTCGGCCCGGTCGGAACGCGCGAGGACATTCGCGTGATCGCCGATCGCGAGGTCGCGGCAATGACCGATTTCGTGGTCGGTGCGAACGAGCGCGGCTACCACCTGGCCGGCGTCAACTGGGCTCGCGACCTGCCCGAACCTACGCTGATTGCCGACATCCGCAACGTAATCGAAGGCGATCGTGCGCCCGACGGCAACGGCGTGCTCGGCATCGCCCGCGGGATCGAGGTCGGACATGTGTTCCAGCTTGGCCGCACGTACGCGCAGGCGATGGGATGCAGCGTGCTCGATGCCAGCGGCAAGGCCGTTATCCCGACCATGGGCTGCTACGGCATTGGCGTCTCGCGCATCGTCGCGGCAGCAATCGAGCAGAACTTCGACGACGCCGGAATAATCTGGCCAGAGCCGATGGCACCATGGCGGGTTGCGGTGTGCATCATCAATCCGAAGAACAATCCCGACGTGGTCGCTGCTGCGCAAGCGTTGTACACCGAATTGATCGCCGCCGGTGTCGACGCGGTGCTGGACGATCGCGGCTTGCGGCCCGGGCCAATGCTCGCCGACATCGAATTGATCGGCATTCCGCATCGGGTGGTGGTGTCCGAACGTGGCCTGGCCGCTGGCACGTTTGAATATCGTGCCCGCCGCGAAACCGAAAACCAGGCGCTGGATCACGAAAACTTGATGGTCAGGCTCGGCGTCGCAAACTGAAAAGCGACCAAATCGATAATGATTGCCAGTCGGGAACTTTTCGGTTCTGGCGGCCGGCAAGATGCCTTGTGCGATCATCGGCTGGTTGCATCACCCAAGCGTGCAGGACTTCCTGCAGATTCATTCAAATCCATTCGCGTGCATAATGCGCTCTGGTAGTGAAAATCGAATCGGCCACCCGTTTGTATTCATTGCCCTCAATCGGTTTGACGTATAATCCGGTCAAACAACTCTGATCATCAATCGTGAGGTATCGAGATGGCTATGGATCTGGACAAGATGTCGCCCCAGCAGCTGCAGGAATTGATCACCAAGGCTGAGAAGCAGAAACAGAAACTGCATCGCAATCGCATTGGCGAAGTGCGCAAGTCAATCACCGCCAAGGCCAAGGCCGAGGGCTACACGATCGAGCAATTGTTCGGCAAGGGCGGCAAGGCGTCAAAAAAGACCGGCACGCCAGTTCCGGCGAAGTATCGCAACAAGGCCGACCCCAGCCAGACCTGGAGCGGCCGAGGCAAGCGTCCACGCTGGCTGGCCGACGCAATCGCCAAGGGCAAGAAGTTGACCGATTACGCGATCTGACGTGCATTTCTTCACTGGAATGAAAACGCCGGCAATCTCCGGCGTTTTCATTTTCGCGGCGCGATTGATTCAACTACAAATTGCGCCGCGCCGGCATCAGCAGGTTTCCGAACAGCACGCCGGCGACCAAAGCGACCAGCACCACGAACACCGCGATGCCAGTATTGATGCTGAGCATGACGTCGTGGTCGATGACGAAACTCAAACTGCGAAAACCCACGCTGCCCGGCACCATAAGGATGATTCCGGGTACCCGGATCAACGCGCCCGGGCGATTAAACAATCGCGCATAACTATTGCTCAATGCGGTGATCACCAGGCTGCCGCAAAACACGCCCGCGCCGCTGCCCAATGCATTGCCAGTCAGGCGCGTAACCGCGTAGCCCACGATCACCGATCCCATCACCAACCAGTAGTCGCGGCGATCGGCATTGAATAACACCGCAAACGCGTAGGACCCGATCAGCAACGCCAACCATTCCACCCAGATCGGGGTCAGCAACAGACTTGCCTCGTGCGGATGCCAGTGCAGCAGCGCGATCAGTTGTGTCGCGGCAACGGTGCCGAACGCCAATTTGAGCAATTGCGTGCACGCTCCGGCAAAGCGGGCGCTGCCCGATACCAGGTGCTGGCTGGTCAGTTCGGCCACCGCGTTGGTCAATGACAGACCTGGCATCAGCACGATCAGCGCAGCGATGATCACGCTGCGGGTATTGAGTGGCACGATGAAGCTGGCCACTGCGGCGACCAGAAAGGTCGCGATCATCGCCGCGATCGCGCCCTCGGCCTCGCGGATGCGCGGACGGCGCCGTCCGAGCAGGTTCAGCGCGCCGATCACGCAACCAACCAGCGCTGCGGTCACGATATCGGTCCAACGGCTGCGCAGCATGCCGGTGACAGCGGCCGCCGATAGCCCATAGCTGAGGACACCAAGCAGCTTCGCTCGCCAGCCAAGTTTGCGATCGAGCGCGGCCAGCGCGACAGAGCCGCTCGCGATGTCGGTGCGATCGGCCAGCACATCCTCGGCAATCGCATCAGCGGCGCACAGCTTGCGCAGGTTGATGTCACCCGGCTCCAGCCGGATCATCTGGGTCACGTCGGCTAGCTTCGATCCGGACCGCGCGTCGGCGAACGACATGATGATGCCGGTCGGATTGGAAAACGGATCGCAGCGCAAACCAAGCCGCCGTGCGACAGACACCACTGCGCCTTCGAGGCGTTCGGCGGTGGTGCCGTAGGTGTGCAATCGGCGCGCGAGCTCGACCACGAACTCGATGCGTTCGCTGTAGGTGGCGTTGCGACCGATGGGATCGTTGCGCTGCATCCGCAAAGCATGCCATGACGTTTGCACGGCGGGCAGTCTGGAGCGACGCGGTGCGACCGTGCGCGGGCGAGTTCACGGATAATCCGTCGATTCGACTCGGCACTGCAGCCGAAAGGACGCGCATGCACTTGGGCCTTGGCGAACTGTTGGCATTGGGCAGCGCCGCGACCTGGGCGCTGGGCGTGATCCTGTATCGCCGACTGGGGGCGACGCTGGCGCCGCTGACTCTGAACTTCCTGAAGAATGGGATCGTGCTCGGCGTACTGCTGCCGATCACCGTGATCGTGTACCTGCACGCGATCCCGAAACTGTCGCTCGCGGAAACCTGGCTGGCACTGGTCAGCGGCGTACTCGGCATCGGCATCGCCGACACCCTGTATTTTTCCGCGCTCAACGCGGTCGGCGCAGGCCGCATGGGCATCATCGGCAACTTCTACAGCCCCTTCGTGCTGGGGCTTTCATTTGTCTGGCTGGGCGAGCGCCTCAACGGTGTGCAATGGATCGGGTTCGCGCTAGTGCTATTTGGAGTCCTCGTGGTGGCCCGACCCGCCGGCGGCTGGCGCCATCTCGACAACAAGGCGCAGCGACGCGGCGCGCTATTGGGCGTCGCAGCGGTGCTGTTGATGGCGACTGCGATCGTGATGGTGAAGCCGGTGCTGGAACGACAGCCGCTGTTGTGGGTGACCGTGATGCGCATGGTTGGCGGGTTGCTGGGGATGGTGTTAATCGCGGCCCTGCGCGGCGAGCTGCGAAAACTGCTGCCTGCGCGCCAGCAGCGCATTCACTGGCCTACACTATGGGTCGCCGCGCTGGTGGGGCAGTGCCTTTCGATGCTGCTGTGGCTCGGCGGTTACAAATACGCCAAGGCATCGGTGGCCGCTGTATTGAACGAAACCGCTTCGGTGTTCATCCTGCTGTTCGCGGCGCTGTGGCTACACGAGCCGTTGACGCGCAGGGGCGCGGTTGGAGTTACCCTCACCATGGCCGGCGTCGTCTGCATGTTGACCCAACGCATATGAGTTTTCGCACCGACCACAACCCATGAGATCGCCTACCGCATGAGCGATGCACCCACGATCCAGGCCGCAGGCGACAAGCCGGACACGCTCAGGCTCGGCGGCGCGTGGATTCTCGCCAATGCCTCCGCCATCGAGGAGTTGATGGCTAGCAAGCGACCGCAGGCGCGCGAGGTGGATGCCACTGCGCTTGGGCGACTGGATTCGGCCGGAGCGCTATTTCTCAATCGTCTGCTGCAAGCGCTGAAGCTGGACCGTTCCGCGTTGCACCTGAGCGCGGCGCACCAGCCGCTGATGGATTACATCGACGAGGTCAACGCCACGCCGCCGCCGCACAAGCGCAAGGAACTGGGCTTCGTGCGCGCGATCGGCCGCCTCGGTTTTTCGGTGCAGGACAGCTTCAAGGAAATCATCGCCCTGATCGGCTTCATGGGCCTGACCCTGACCACGCTGCTGAAAGTGGTCACGCGCCCAGCGCGCTTGCGCATCACCCCGACCGTATTCCACATGGAAGCCGTGGGCGTCGATGCGATGCCGCTGGTGGCGTTGCTCTCATTCCTGGTCGGCGCCGTGCTGGCATTTCTGGCCGCCAACATCCTGCGCGACTTCGGCGCCGAGGTGTACGTGGTGGAAATGGTCAGCTACGCGTTCCTGCGCGAATTCGGCGTGCTGCTGACCGCGATCATCCTTGCCGGCCGCACCGCCAGCGCATTCACCGCACAGATCGGTGCGATGCAATCGCGCGAAGAGATCGATGCAATCCGCACGTTGGGGCTAGACCCAATCGAACTGCTGGTGATTCCGCGATTGCTGGCGCTGGTGATCATGCTGCCGCTGCTGTCCTTCATTGCCACTTGCGCCGGAATCCTGGGCGGCGCGGTGGTCAGCGACCTGACACTCGGCATCTCATACGAGCAATTCTTCGGCCGTCTCAACGACACCATCGAGATCCGACACTTCTGGGTCGGCATCACCAAGGCCCCGATGTTCGCGGTGATCATTGCTTTGATCGGCTGCCTTGAGGGCTTTCAGACGCAGGGTACGGCGCAGTCGGTCGGGGAGCGCACCACGTCGTCGGTGGTGCAATGCATCTCGCTGGTGATCTTGCTGGACGCGATCGCAGCGATCTTCTTCCAGGAGATCAACTGGTGAACCAGCCAGCGCTCGACGCGAACGACGCCAAGCCGAACGAGGCGACCGCGAACATCGGCAAGGACGACTCCAAGATCGCGATCCGCGTGCGCGGGTTGGTCAATCGATTTGGCGAACAACTCGTGCACGACGGGCTTGACCTCGACGTGCGCCGTGGCGAGATTCTCGGCGTGGTCGGTGGCTCGGGCACCGGCAAATCGGTGCTGATGCGCAGCATCCTGGGCCTGAATCATCCGCAAGCCGGCAGCATCACCGTGCTCGGCGCCGACGCGATGTCCGACGATCCAGCCGATCGCGAGCGCATTGAACACCACAGCGGCGTATTGTTTCAGGATGGTGCACTGTTCTCATCACTCACGGTCGCTGAAAACGTGGCGCTGCCGCTAAAGGAGCACCACACCGAAATCGACGGGCCGCTGCGCGACAATCTTGTGCGACTGAAGATCCGCCTGGCCGGCTTGCCCGACGATGCCGCCGATAAATTCCCTGCGCAACTTTCGGGCGGCATGCGCAAGCGCGCCGGCCTCGCGCGCGCACTGGCATTGGATCCGGAACTGCTGTTTCTGGATGAACCCACCGCCGGTCTGGATCCAATCGGCGCGGCTGCATTCGATGATTTGATCCAGACCCTGCAAAAAGCGCTGGGTTTCACTGTGTTCCTGATCACCCACGATCTGGATACGCTGTACGCCATCTGCAATCGGGTGGCAGTGCTAGCCGACAAGAAAGTCGTGATCACCGCGCCGATCAGCGAAGTCGAGAAATTCGATCAGCCGTGGGTGCACGAGTATTTTCACGGCCCGCGCGGACGCGCCGCGCAGGCGGCCCTGGCAGCGGCACATGATTCCCGCGACACCAAAGAAAACAGCAACGCCCCGGCGCAGCCGGCGGCTCAGGAGAGTTGATCGTGGAAACGAAAGCCAATCACGTACTCATCGGCCTGTTCACCATTGGTGTGGTGGCCGCGCTGTTGCTGTTCGTGCTGTGGGCGGCTAAGTTTGCCTCCGCACGCTCGTTCCACGAATACGACGTAGTGTTCAAGGAAGCGGTTACCGGTCTGTCGGTCGGCGGCCTGGTGCAATACAACGGCATCACCGTCGGCACAGTGCGCGATCTGGACTTGGCCAAGGACGATCCGCGCCAGGTGATCGCACGCATTCAGGTGCAGGCCGATGCGCCGATGAAGGTCGACACCAAGGCCAAGCTTGGCAGCTCGCTGCTCAGCGGCGTGGCATTCGTGCAACTCAGTGGCGGCACGCCGGGCAGCCCGGCACTGGTGCAGACCGACCGCGATCATGTGCCGGTGATCGTGGCCGAGGAATCGGCGTTGCAGAAGCTGCTCAACTCCTCCGAGGACATCGCCACCACGATTACCGATGTGCTGTATCGGGTCAACCGTTTGATCAGCGACGAGAACACCGCCAGCATCAGCAAGAGCCTGGCCAACATCCAGGCGCTGACGGACAGCCTGGCCGGCGAGCGCGCCGACCTTGCGGCGCTGATCAAGAGCGCCAAGCAGGCTGGCGACAAGCTAGACAACACCATGGGCAGCGCGCAGACCGCGCTTGACACGATCAATAACAAGCTGCCGGGCGTGGTTGCCAAGCTCGACCACTCGATGAACCAACTCGATTCTTTCACTGCCAGCGCCGATGCTTTGCTCAAGGACAACAAAGCCTCGATCAACAGCTTCGCCAGCCAGGGCCTGGCGCAGGTCGGTCCGACCCTGACCGAGCTGCGGCAGGTGTTGCGCCAGCTCGACCGGCTGACGTCGCGCCTGCAGCAGGAACCGGTAAAGTTTCTGCTGGGCCGCGATGTGCCGCAGGAATTCCATCCCAAATGAGCGCCATGAGCATGAATCCGATCAAGCTGCTGTCCCTGCGCGGGTTCGCCTGCGCCGCCGCGCTGCTGGTGCTGGGCGGCCTGTCCTCGTGCGGCATCCTGCCGAAAAAGGAAGTGGTGCAGATTATCGTGCCGCAGGTCAAGGTGACCGCCGATCCGTCGTGGCCCAGCGTGCGCTGGCAATTGTCGATCGCGCGTCCGGATGCTGATCGCCTGACTGATTCCTCGCGCATCGTGGTCAGCCCAATGCCCGGCACGCTACAGGTTTATGCCGGCGCGGCGTGGGCCGATCGCGCACCCGACCTGCTGCAGTCGGTGCTGGTGGAGGGTTTCGAGGATTCAGGCAAAATCATCGCAGTGGCGCGCCAGGCCAATTCGGTGCACGCCGATTACACCCTGCTGCTCGACATCCGTGAATTTGACGCGGTCTACGCCAGCCCCGCCGCCGCCCCGGAAGCCACCGTTGAACTGTCCGCACGATTGATCGAAAACTCCAGTGCGCGCGTCGTCGCCGCACGTATTTTCAGGCAGGTTGAACCAGCGTCGGGCACCGCCGTGCCGGCAGTCGCGCAGGCATTCGATGGCGCGTTGAACAAGCTGCTTCCTGAGATGATCGGCTGGACGCTGAACGCGGGCGCGGATGCGTTTCGCGGTGCTGCTGCGCCTGTCGAAAAGAGCAAGCCGCGCAAGTAAGTTCGGATTGGCGGCGCGTCCATCGCGCCCAGACGTGGCGCAGGCAACGGATCTACGAAGGTGTTTCAGCCCGCTTCGCTGTCGATCAATGCCGACATGATCTCGCCGAGTTCCAGCAGGCGTAGGTCGCTGCCGGGGGCGCCTACCAGTTGCAGTCCAGCACCCTGCGGCAGCGGAAGGCTCAATGCGGGACATCCGGCCAGGCTGGCCAGAGCGGTGAAGTCAGCCAGGTTTGATGGCTCGGCCGCACCCAACGCAGGCGGCAACACCGGCACCGTCGGCAGCAGCAGCACGTCGAAGGATTCGAATAGCCGCCGCACCTTCACCACATGCGCGTCCAGCAAACGATCGGCCTGCGCATAGTCAGCGGCGGTCTTGCGCTGGGCGTAGCCAAGCAAGTTGCGCAGGCGCTCGGAACATCCGGCAAGCTCGTCGTGATGCGCGGCGAGGATCTCGGCTTCCATCAGCAGCAACGCGGCGCGCCGGGTCCGAGCAACATCCAGCGGCGCGAGATCCAGCGATAGCGGCAAGGTGGCGCCGAAAACCGCAGCGCCCTGTTCAACTGCCTGCTTGAATGCGGAAATGACCCGCGCGTCCGCACCCAAGTCCGACAAGTCGCCGATCACGCCGGCCCGCAATGTGCCCGGCGCCCAGTCCGGTGGCGCCAAAGGTTTGCGCCGCATGCGCGAATTGGCATCGCCCGGATCATAGCCAGCCATCAGCGGCAGCAGCAGCGCGGCATCCTGCACGCAGCGGGTGATGACGCCCGGCGTGTCGGCGCGACGCAGAGCCGACGCCAATCCGCGACAGGACAATTCGCCGCGACTGGGCTTCATTCCGACCAACCCGCAGAACGCCGCCGGAATGCGCACCGATCCCAAAGTGTCCGACCCGATCGCTGCAATCGCATGCCCCGCCGCAACTGCTGCCGCCGCGCCAGCCGACGAGCCACCGGACGCGTGACCCGGATACAACGGATTGCCGACATCACCGAAAAACGCATTGCGCCCAATCGTGCCGAGCGCCGCCTCGTCGAGATTGGTCTTGCCCAGTAGCACCGCGCCAGCACCACGCAAGCGATCGATCACATGCCCATCGCGCGCGCACGGCGTGACTTCGCGGCAGTCCAAGCCGATCGTGGTCGGCATGCCGGCAACGTCGAAATTGTCCTTGATCGCCAGCGGCACGCCATCCAGCCGGCCCAGCGCCTGACCCGATGCACGCCGCACATCGGAAGCGCGCGCGGCATTCATCGCGCGGTCGCCATCGACGTACGTCCACGCATTCAAGCCGTGATCCCGCTTGATCGCGTCAAGGCACGCGCGGGTCAACGCTTCGCTGCTGAACTCCTGCAACGCCAGCGCGTGCAGCACGCGGGTCATTGGAGAATGGCGCAGGGTTTCGATCGTGGCTGCCATGCAGTAATTGTAGGAAATGGCGGTCTTGGCTGCATTATCGGCACAAAGATGGCGGTTTGACGAATCCGCAACCGCTTGCAGAACGCGCGATCTGTCCATGCAAACCCGACCGCGCACCATGGCAAGGCATAATTCGAGGCATCTGCAACGATCGCGATGGAGCAACCGATGACTGACGAGAATGTGCCCGAGGCGCCCGCCCGCGACGTGATGGAGTACGACGTGGTCGCGGTCGGCGCCGGCCCCGCCGGGCTTGCGTTTGCGATCCGGCTCAAGCAGCTTAAACCCGAATTGTCGGTATGCGTGATCGAGAAGGGCGCGACCATCGGCGCGCACATTCTCTCGGGTGCGGTAATTGAACCGCAGCCTCTCGACGAATTGCTGCCCTGTTGGCGCGACAGCCCGCCTCCGATCTGCGTGCCGGCGACAGTCGATGAATTCTGGCTGCTGTCGAAAACCGGCCGGCGCAAATTGCCGACCCCGCCGCAGATGCACAACCGCGGCAATTTCATCGTGTCGCTGGGCGCGATGTGTGCGTGGCTGGCGCCGCAAGCCGAAGCGCTGGGCGTGGAAATCTATCCAGGATTTGCCGCAGCGGAAACCTTGTTCGATGGCGATGGTTCGGTGATCGGCGTGCGCATCGGCGACATGGGTGTTGCTCGCGACGGCTCGCACAAACCCGGTTACACGCAAGGCATCGACATCCACGCCAAGCTCACCGTTCTTGCCGAAGGCGCGCGCGGCAGTCTGACCAAGCAACTCATTTCGAAGTTTGCACTGGATGCGAACAGCGGCCCGCAAAGCTGGTCGATCGGCATCAAGGAACTGTGGCAAGTGAAACCCGGCATCGCCGAGCCGGGCAAGATCGTGCACACACTAGGCTGGCCGATGGATTCGAAGACCTACGGCGGTAGTTTCCTCTATCACCTGGACAAGGATCGCATCGCGCTCGGCTTTGTCGCCGGCCTCGACTATCACGATCCGATGTTTCGGCCGTATGAGGCCTTCCAGCAATGGAAGAACCATCCATCGGTGAAGCCGTTGCTGGAGGAAGGCACCATCCTCAGTGCGGGTGCGCGCGCGATCGTCACAGGCGGATTTCAAGCATTGCCGAAAACCGAAATGCCCGGCGCGCTGTTGATCGGCGACACTGCCGGCCTGCTCAACGTGCCGAAGATCAAGGGCGTCCATCAGGCGATCCGCTCCGGCATGCTCGCCGCCGAACACGCTGCCCAGTCTCTGCAATCGAACGGATTCGACGCGAAGCTGCGCGCGTCGCCGGCGATGGCGGAGTTGAAAACCGTCCGCAACATCAAGCCCGGATTCAAGAAAGGATTGTGGTTCGGCATGGCCAACGCCGCCTGGGAAACCGTGACCGGCGGACTCTCACCGTGGACATTGAAAGGCAAACCCGACTGGTCTTCGCTCGATCGCATAGGCCAGCACGAGGAGCCAAAAACCGACTACGTGCAACGCACCCTGCCCCCGCGCGACCGCCTCGCCGGCGTCTATTTCGCCGCAACCGAACACGACGAAGACCAGCCGATCCATCTGCACGTGCTAGACCCCAACATTTGCGTCACAAAATGCGCCGAGGAATACAACAATCCCTGCACGCGTTTCTGCCCTGCCGCTGTTTACGAAATCGTCGATGACGCCGAAGCCGCCACCGGCAAGCGCCTGCAAATCAACGCCGCCAACTGCGTGCACTGCAAGACGTGCGACATCAAGGATCCGTACCAGATCATCAACTGGGTGACGCCGGAGGCTGGCTCGGGGCCGAATTACCAGAACCTGTGAGTTGCATTTTGTAGCCCACAGGCTACACAGCATTCATGCGGATTGAATCCACCGAGGTCTTCCGCGACTGGATCGATGGGCTGAAGGACCTGGCTGGACGTGCGCGAATCCAGGCGCGCATCGAGCGATTGGCAATGGGCAATCCCGGAGATCATCGGGCACTCGCAGGCAGCATCGCGGAACTGCGAATCGATAGCGGCCCTGGTTACCGCGTCTACTACACCTAGCGCGGAAGCGTATTGATCATACTTCTGGCTGGCGGCGACAAGTCGTCGCAGCAGAAGGAAATTCGAATCGCATCGATGCTCGCGAAGAACCTGTGAGAAACGACATGGCAAAGACCAAGACCCGACCCTACGACATCGCCGAACACCTGCGCAGCGCCGAAGAAATGGCGCAATACCTGGATGCCTGCATTGAGCAAAGCGAAGGCGACGCCGCCTTCATCGCCAAGGCGCTCGGCGACATCGCCCGCGCGCAAGGCATGTCCCGCGTCGCCCGCGACGCAGGCCTGTCGCGGGAAAGCTTATACAAGGCATTGTCCGGCGACCGCAATCCCGACTTCGCAACCGTACTGAAAGTGGCGCACGCACTCGGCTTACGCTTGCATGCGGCGGCAGCGTAGATTCGTGGCGAGCTGCCAGAACATCTGAAGCAAAGCGTTCCGACCGCTACGCGGCCGGGTTCATCTTTCTTGCTTGTCCACTGCGCCGCAGGAGCGGCGCGAACGGCGAAGCCGGCCCGCCGTGTGAAAGGCAGGATGGCCGGAATTAGAAAGCCAGACCCGAAAGTTGGTAGATCAAAAGCGTTCCGCCCGCTACGCGGCCGTGTCACTTTCTCTTGCCTGTCCAAGAGAAAGTAACCAAAGAGAACGACACCCCGGGCTATGCGCCTTCCGGACATCCTGTCCTCCAGGTTCGCGCGATGCGGCGGGTCGTTTCGACGGCGCATCCATGCACCGGCGAAACGATGGCCGACATCGTGTCGGCCACCCTGCGGGCTCACCGCCACCCCGCGCCGCAACGCAGGGGCCCGACCAGCAGCGCGCTTCCTGCGCGCAGAAGCAGAACCCAAAAGCGCAGGGTGAAACTTCTGTAGGATCAGTGCCGCCGAGCCCAACCCTTGCGCCCTAATGTTCTGTTACTCCACGCTACATCCAATGAGTGTTAGCAAGTTGCAATAGCCTTCGTGCAGCAGCCTAACCACGAATTACCGAGACCGAAATGATGATTCGCTGGACTCGCGTACTTGTCGCCGTTTTCGTTTTTTCTACCGGAATCGCGGCCACGTTTCTGTGGAAAATTCCGCCGCCCGCCAAACCGCCACTGCCAACTTGGGTTCCTTGGATTGGGCTACCGGCGATCCCGATGGATATTTCAAGCCATGCATCACGCAGTGTCTTGTTTTACGTAGCACAGGATGGGGGTCGCTATCCAAACGCCTTCGGTAGCGAATCTTTGAGCCGTACTTGCGGTGGTTGGGGCCCCGTTGAGGAGGTCAGCGCTGAGCAAGAAATCTATGTAGCCCTACTGGCGGATTCGTCCTTCACGGGTGCAAAAACATGGCGAGTTGAATTCCAGGTAGAAGGCGATCAGGTCACGACCCTAATTGACTACAACAGTTCAATTCCGTATCCCCTGCCTCAGCCTGGTTTACGATCTCCGATCGAGCCGCCCACACCTGTTCCAATTCGTCGTATCGTTTTCAAGAAATCTCAGTTGCAACCGATCGTTGATGCTTGGCGAGATCCGCAGCTTTGGGATGCGCCTCAGGAAATTTTTCAGTGCTCGGACGGCATGCCGTCGATTCTTGAAGCCTGCGTGCATGGGCGCTACGCCGTTCGCGCGCGAAACTGTAGTGACGCAGTACCCCAAGCATTTCATTTGTGGGAGACCATGCAGCACCTCCTGCCGCCAGCAGATGCGCCTGACGCGAATTGAACGATGTGTTGGCCTGCCTCTTGCTTTGCTCTCGGCTCTTGCACCGTAAAGCGAGCCGAGCACCGGAAGCAGGAACGGGAGCAACGCCCGCATGTTTGAGGCCACGGATGGCCGAGTTCGGGCCGGCCCGTTTCTGCTGAGGAGCACAGGGTGCCGATGCGGCTTCATCGCATCGGCGACGCCGGGGCAAATGGTTTGACTTCGGGCATCCTGCCCTTCGCCCTTCGGGCCAGTTTCGCTGTTCGCGCTGCTCCCGCAGCGCAGTGGTTCCTTTTGCCGAAACAAAAGGGACACGCACGCGCAGCGGGCGGAAGCTCTTGATCTGGCACTTGTCCTGAACAACCGAGCGAGTGGTTCGAGACGCGGCCTCAGTGCTGCGCACTTCGTCGGCTCCTCACCATGAACGGTGTTGTGGTTCGACAGGCTCACCACGAACGGATCAAGTATTGCGGGGTCGGGAACTTCAAGATCCGAGCAAGAGAAGTAGCTTCGACAGGCCTTGTCCGAGCCTAACGAATGGCTCACCACGAACGGTCGAAAGAGCTGTGGTTCGACAGGCCTGTCCTGAGCCGGACGAAGGGCTCACCACGAACGGTTTGAGCGCGCGGCGAATCTCCTGTGCGAAAATCCATCCATGCCCCGCATCGCCCTAGTCACCGCCATCGCCGCCCAACTACTGGACGACGACATGCCACCATTGTTAGCGGCCGCGCGCGCCGCAGGCTTGCAGGTCGACGTACTGGCCTGGGACGATCCAACCGTCTCGTGGTCGCGTTACGACATTGCCCTGTTGCGATCACCTTGGGATTACTCACAACGACTGCCCGAATTCCTGCGCTGGTGCGAGCGCGTGGATGGCGTGACGTGCTTGCTCAATCCATTGCCGCTGCTGCGTTGGAACACCGATAAACACTACTTGGCCGAACTCGAGTGCGCCGGCATTGCGATCGTACCCAGCACGTTCGTCGAACCCGACGAGAATGCCGCCGATGCGCTGGCAGCGTTTCTTCAGGCGCATCCACACGCGGACGAATTCGTGGTCAAGCCTGCGATCGGTGCCGGTTCGCGCGATGCGCAGCGTTACACGCGAGCGCAGGAAGTCGCGCCGGCCAGCCATATCGCTCGGTTGCTCGATGCCGATCGTTCGGTGCTGTTGCAGCCGTATCTCGCCTCGGTGGATGCACTAGGGGAAACCGCGTTGGTGTTCATCGACGGGCAATTCAGCCATGCGATTCGCAAAGGCGCGTTGCTGCATGCAAATGCCGAGCCGACCCGCGCGCTGTTCGCCGCCGAACACATCACCGCGCGCGATGCCGCCGACGACGAGCGCGCATTGGCTGATGCGGTGCTGGCTGCGATTCCCGAACTGGAAGGCGTCGACACACCATTCCTGTATGCGCGGGTTGACCTGATTCGCGATGCCGCAGGCCAGCCGCGGCTGCTGGAACTGGAGTTGGCCGAGCCGTCTCTGTTTCTCGATACAAACGCCGGCGCTGCCGCGCGACTCGTGGCGGCGCTGCAATCGCGGTTGCTGGCCAAGCAAACGGCGTAGCCAGAGGCGCACTGCGCTTGAGTTTCAGGGGTTAATGCCTGTTTACATCGTAATGCCGGCGCTCGCGCAAATCATCGCTGCGCCGCATGCGGTAAAATGATCGTCTGCGTTGCGCCGAAGTCGATGCGCTTGACTGTCGATCGCGCCGCCGCAAACGCCACATCCTCTCCTTAGCGGAATCGTCCTGCATGAAAATCCTTGTCGCCTACAAGCGCGTGGTTGATTACAACGTGCGCATCCAGGTCAAGCCCGATGGCTCGGGCGTGGTCACTGATGGCGTGAAGCTCTCGCCCAATCCGTTCGATGACATCGCGCTGGAAGAAGCGCTGCGACTGCGCGAGAAAGGCATCGCCACGGAAGTCGTCGTCGTCACCATCGCGCCGGCTGATGCACAGGCACATTTGCGCAATGGCCTGGCGATGGGCGCGAACCGCGCGATCCACGTCGTTACCGACCAGCCAGTGCAACCGCTGCTGGCCGCTCGCGTGCTGCTGAAGCTGGTCGAGAAGGAACAGCCGGGGCTGGTAATCCTGGGCAAGCAGGCGATCGATGATGATTGCAGCCAGACCGGACAGATGCTGGCGACGTTGTGGGGTCGGCCGCAGGCGACGTTCGCCAGCAAGGTTGATGTCGCCGATGGTAAGGCCACTGTGGTTCGCGAAGTCGATGCCGGCCTTGAGACACTCGAAGTCGACCTGCCCGCGGTGATCACGACCGACCTGCGATTGAACGAGCCGCGCTTCATCAAGCTGCCCGACATCATGAAGGCCAAGTCCAAGCCAATGGAAACGATCGCGCTGGCCGATCTCGGCGCGGACGCCGGACACCAGCTGGAATCGGTGAAGTACGACGCGCCACCGAAACGCCAGCGCGGCGTGATGGTCAAGGATGTCGGCGAGCTGGTCGCCGCACTAAAGCAAAAGGGACTGCTATGAGCAAGGTACTGATCGTCGCCGAACATCTCGGCGGCCAACTCAATTCTTCCACCGCCAAGTGCGTCAGCGCGGCGCAGGCATTGAACGCCGATGCAATCGACATCGTTGTGCTGGCCGATGATCCGACAAACGTCGCCGCGCAAGCCGCGCGGATCGCCGGTGTCACCCGCGTGCTGACTGTTTCCAATGCCGCCAACGCGCATGCACTCGCGCAGGTGCAGGCGCCGCAGGTGGCGAAGCTGGCTGACGGCTACTCGCACGTGTTCGGCCCCTCGACTACGTTCGGCAAGGATTTGCTGCCATGCGTCGCGGCGCTGCTGGGAGTGGCCCAGGTGAGTGATGTGATGGCGATTAACGACGCACACACCTTTCAGCGTCCGATCTATGCGGGCAACGCGTTGATGACGGTGAAAGCGCCGGCCGATGTCGCGGTGGTCGCAACCATCCGCACGGCGTCGTGGCCGGCAGCGGGCGATGGCGGCAGCGCGCCGATCGAAGTCGTGACTGTGGAAGTCGAACTGCCGGCGCACACACGCTTTATCGAACTTAAGGCCGGCAAGTCCGATCGTCCCGACCTGCAAAGCGCCGCACGCGTGGTGTCCGGTGGCCGTGCG
This sequence comes from Lysobacterales bacterium, assembly GCA_038216155.1. Taxonomy (GTDB): domain Bacteria; phylum Pseudomonadota; class Gammaproteobacteria; order Xanthomonadales; family Xanthomonadaceae; genus SZAS-103. The sequence goes on along the minus strand of JBBQQH010000007.1, from coordinate 40,410 downwards.
TTTGGTTCGGCCGACAACTTCAAGATTCTGTATTCGCTGGCCGACAAGCTCGGCGCCGGCGTCGGCGCGTCGCGCGCAGCGGTCGATGCGGGTTATGTACCCAACGACATGCAGGTTGGCCAGACCGGCAAGATCATCTCGCCCGAGCTGTACATCGCGATCGGCATCAGCGGCGCGATCCAGCACCTGACCGGGATCAAGGACGCCGGCACCATCGTCGCGATCAACAAGGACGCCGAAGCGCCGATCTTCGAGATCGCCGACATCGGCCTGGTTGGCGACCTGTTCAAGCTCGTGCCGGAGCTCGAAGCCGCGCTGTAACCAGTCATCGCACCGGCACGGTCCGCTCGCCCGCAGCGCGTTCTGCAGCTTCGATGCGTTCGCTGCTCGGCGGATGCGTGGACAGGTAGCTCATTCCGCCCGGGTCATCGCCCTGCAATTGGGTCAGGCGGTGCAACATGCCAGCCAGCGCGGCGGGCGAATAGCCTCGACGGCGCAACAGCTCGATTGCAAACGAATCGGCCTCGCGTTCGTGGCCACGCGAATAACCGCTGTCCAGCAGAACCACCGGAACCGAAACCGACAGCGCGCCGGTGCCGGAGACGTCGCCCAGCAGAAAACTGTTCAACGCCACCACGCCCGAGTCTTCCAACGCCATGCGCAGTGCATGTCGATGCTCGTGATGGCCGACTTCATGCGCGAGCACAGCCATCAACTCCTCATCTGAACTGGCCAGCTTGACCAGTTGGTCGGTCAAGACGACATAGCCGCCCGGTAGCGCAAAGGCATTCGGGCCAATGCCGGGCGCATCGCGCAGCATTAACCGCAAATCCGCTGCCCGTGGCAGACCTCGGGTAAGCGCAAGGAATTTCGCCCCCAACTCCGCCTGTTTTTCGGCAGGCAACTGCGTCGGTCGCAGCTGATGCGTTCGATCGAGAATGCCCAGCGCCTGACGACCGACAGCCCGTTCGGCGGCGACTGGTATATGGGTCGCGATGCGATCGGCTGCCCACGGCAATCCGACCCTGAAAAACAGCAACACACCAATCAGCGTGGCGATAACCGCTGCCGCGATTGCCAACTTGCGCCGTTCCAGCCAGTCGGCGATTGTTTCGATCCGGTTGCGGTCCGGCAGCCATGTATCGAGCAACGGCGAATCGGCGCACTCAACCTGACCGCGGTCGCCATCCAGCGTGAGAATCCGCGGGGTCCGGCCCAGCCGCGCGTTGAGTCGCACTTCGTGCGCCATCACGTCGAGCGACTCGTGATCGGAAACGATGCGCAGGATTCCCGGCATTGGCGAGGACACCCGCACATTGCTGCCCCGACTACTGCGACCGTCGTACCAGACGCCGTCCAGCTCGCTCATAAACCGATGTCGATATCCATGTCCAGATCCAGCGCTCCAGCCAGCTCCGCACCGGCGGCACCAACCGGCTCGGCGGCTTCGGCAATGAAGTCCTCTAGATCATCGCCGGCCAGCAGAACGAACTTGCTGGCCCGATACCGCAACATGCGGATTTTGGCCCATGGCAGCGCCAGACCCAGCGTCACCACGATAGCGACTGCATTGCTCAGGTACAACGCATAGATATCGCGCACCCGCAGCGTGCTTTCGAAGCGATGTGGTCCGAGGTTGGCGTGCTGCCACATCACGTTGGTGTAGCGGGTGCGCAGGAATACCGGAAGAATCAGGAAGACGGCGTAGAACAGCAGCAGCGGACCGACCTGCAACATGATCGCAGTGGCCGATCCCGGGGTAACAGCCATGTGACTTGATCGACTGATGCCGGTGATCGCTCCTATCAAAAAAGAAAAGGCGACGAACGCGCAAAAGCCCAGTGCCACGCAGATCGCGAACGGCGCGATGTAGCCATTGAGGTTGTCGGCGAACCCGAATCGCTTGCCGCCGAAACGATGCCCCGAAACGATGTAGTCGTGCTGGTGCATGCGCATCCACGGATACGCAAGGTACAAGCTGAAAGGCACCAGCATCGGCCGGAAGAAGAAGTTGACGTAGGCGTCGCTGCAACTCTCAAGAAAGCGAAAGCGCAACCCGCGCCAGGCAGCGTAGCGAGCCCGAAACCGCAGCGTGCGATAAAGCAGCCACGGCATCAGCAGCATCACCAGCAGAAACAGCGGAATGAACACCCACATCACGTGAAAGTGAGAGGACAGGAACAACGCCGCCGCCACTGCGTAGGCGATCAGTCGCCCTTTCAGGATTTGGATGGGCTGGGCCAAGTATTCGAAGCTGGATCCAGCCAGACGCGTGTTGGCATAGAAATAGCGGTGCGTGCGAACCTTCGCCCAAGCCGAATACAGGCCGAGCGTGAGGATCGACAACACCACATTCACGATCCAGATGCGGAAATATTCTCCAGCCAAGCCATTGAATTCCATCTGGTGGCGGGTGACTGTTGCCCTTGGCGCCCAGGAAGCGGCGGGCAAGTCGAATGAACTGACGCCAGGTTCGCTCCCGCCGATGACGGCTCCGTGCACACAACCCCCTTTTTCTCGATCGGTTGACGCCGACCAAACCTTGTCGATGCGTGCGGCCGTTCCCCAACGGCGGCCATTTTAGTCCGCGCCGAGGCCTGTCGGCTGCGGTCGGGCCGCACCCAAAACGCGCACCCGTCGCCCCGGTAGCCTAAAATCACGGCAACAGGGGTGATTGATCCATGGACAAGCCAATCTGGGAACCGAGCAAGGAGCGCATTGAGCGCGCGAACCTCAGCCGATTCCTGCGTTTTGCGCACCAGCAGCATCCGAATGCCTCGCTATCGGACTACGACGATCTGTACGAGTTTTCGATCGGCGAACCGGCACGCTTCTGGACGTTGGTCTGGGATTTTTGCGGGCTCAAGGGCAATGGTGATCGCGAGACGGTGCTGGTCGATGGCGATCGCATGCCGGGCGCGCGCTGGTTTCCCAACGTCAAGTTGAACTTTGCGCAGAATTTGCTGCGCTTCCATGACGATCGCACCGCGTTGCTGTTTCGCGGCGAGACCGGCACCACCCACTCGATCACCTACGCCGAGTTGCATGCACAAGTCGGCGCGCTGGCAGCGGCAATGAAAGCCGAAGGCATCGCGGTCGGCGATCGCGTCGCCGGTTTCCTGCCCAACCATCCGGCAGCGGTGATCGCGATGCTGGCCACTGCGGCGCTGGGCGCAACCTGGTCGTCGTGTTCGCCGGACTTCGGGATCGAGGGCGTGGTCGATCGCTTCGGCCAGATCGAGCCCAAGCTGTTGTTCTGCGCCGATGGCTACGCTTACGGTGGCAAGCAGTTCGATTCGCTGGAAAAGATGCGCGGCGTGCTCGAACGTATCGAATCGATCGGCAAGCTCGTGGTGGTTCCCTACCTCTCTCCCAACCCCTCGCTTGAGGGTTTGCGCGATGCGATGTTGCTGCCGCAGTTCGTGCAAGCGTTCGAGGGCACGGCACCGACGTTCGTGCCGACCGCGTTCGACCATCCGCTGTACATCATGTATTCCTCCGGCACCACCGGCGTGCCCAAGTGCATCGTGCATGGCGCCGGCGGCACGCTGCTGCAGCACCTGAAGGAACTGGTGCTGCATACCGACCTCAAGCGCGAGGATCGGATCTTCTACTACACCACCTGCGGCTGGATGATGTGGAACTGGCTGGTATCGAGCCTGGCGGTCGGCGCCACCGTGGTGCTGTACGACGGCAATCCGATGTGGCCCGATCACAACGCGTTGTGGAGCCTGGCCGACGAATTCGGCATCAGCATTTTCGGCACCAGCGCGAAGTGGATCAGTGCCAGCGAAAAAGCCGGCGCGAAGCCCGCGGAAACGCACAAGCTGCTGTCGCTACGCACGATCCTGTCGACCGGCTCGCCGTTGATGCCGGAAAGCTTCGACTACGTCTATCGGGACGTGAAGGATCGCGTGCTGTTGTCCTCGATTTCCGGCGGCACCGACATCATTTCCTGCTTCGCGCTGGGCTGCCCGATCCGTCCGGTGTGGCGCGGCGAGTTGCAGTGCCGCGGCCTCGGCATGGCGGTACAGATGCTTGACGACAACGGCCATCGGGTCCGCGAGAAATCCGGCGAGTTGTCCTGCATGGCGCCGTTTCCGTCGATGCCGGTCGGCTTCTGGAACGATCCGATGGGCGAGAAATACCACGCGGCTTATTTCGAGCGGCATCCAAACGTGTGGTGTCACGGCGACTACGCGATGCTGACGTCGCACGACGGAGTGATCATCTTCGGTCGTTCCGATGCCACCCTCAATCCGGGCGGCGTGCGCATCGGCACTGCCGAGATCTATCGCCAGGTCGAGCAACTGCCTGAAATACTGGAAAGCATCTGCGTCGGCCAGGATTGCGAAGACGACGTGCGCGTGGTGCTGTTCGTGCGACTGCGCGATGGGCTGACGCTCGATGACAGCTTGCGCGCGCGCATCCGCAAGCAGATTCGAGACAACACCACGCCGCGGCACGTGCCGTCCACGATCATCCAGGTGCCGGACATCCCGCGCACGATCTCGGGCAAGATCGTCGAACTGGCCGTGCGCGACGCGATCCACGGTCGCCCGGTGAAGAACGCGGACGCGCTCGCCAATCCGCAAGCGCTGGCGCATTTTCCGGTGCTTGAGGCGGATTGATGGCGTTGCACGACGCAACTGTTCGATCTCGTCGCGCTGCATGCACGAACCTCCAGCACCGCCATCGACTGACGGCAACTTCGTGCTGAACGCCTTGCCGCAGCCAATGCGATTCCTGCTGGCCGGAGGCAGCGGTTTTTGCCTTTACCTGCTCTTTGCCTCTGCGTTGCGTGCGTTCACGCCACTACCGCCGGCCGAGTCCGCACTGCTCGCGAGAATACTGTCGATGCCGTCAACATTCGTTCTGCAGCGCAAATTCACATTCCGGTCGGACGCGCCGGCGAGAAGTCAGTTGGTGCGCTATGTGCTTCTGCAACTGCTCAACGCCGGCATCGTCGCGACCTGCGCATGGGCAGGCGCGCACTGGCTACACCTGCCAGATTTGCCGAACTTCGTACTGGCCGGGATTATCGGGGTGGTTGTGTCGTACCTAACCCAGGCGAAGCTGGTGTTTGGCTGATTGCGATCCACGCGAGCAGTGGCTCGCGTGATCAACCCTGTCCGTAACGGGCGATCAGCACCACGCCCAGCACGATCAGCGCCAGGCCCAATCCGTACATGCTGCCGGCGTGTTCGTCGAACAGCCAGATGCCCGCCGCAGGCACCAGCACGAAGCTCAGCGCCATGAATGGATAGGCCTTCGACAGCGGCACGCTGCGCAGCAGCCAGATCCACATCAGGGTAGCGATGCCGTATAGCGCGAGCGAAGCGATGCCGACGCCAAGTGTTTTCGGATCGGTCCACGGTTGTGCCTGCGCGGCCGAGAGCACCGCGACATACTTGAACAACACCTGCCCGCAGGCAATCAACACCACGCACACCAACACCAGCAGTAGTTGCAGCGCGGTCATGCAGCAGCCTGCATGCGGATATGCGCAATGTAAAACAAGTTGAGATCCATCGACGGCACCCGCATTGGCAGCCATTGTTCGCGCAATTCGTCAAAGTAATAATGAAGAAACGCAACCAGGTTGTTGATTGCGTTGACGTGCTCTCGAGCCATCCAGTAATCGTAGTCGATGCCGGCGCGCACGAACTTGCCGCGCGAACCAACCGCCCGTCCCAGCCGCCACGCCATGCCAGGGTCACACGGCAGCACCAGCGACAAGATGCCGCCCGGTTTCAGCACGCGCGCCCATTCGCGCAGCGCGTGTTGCGGCTGCGGCAGGTGTTCCAAGACGTGCGCGGCGATCACGCGATCAAACGAGGCATCCGGATAATCCAGCGCCGCTGCATCAGCGCAAGCGGTGATAACTTTGCCGGCGTGCGTGTCGCTGCGGATCTTCTCCAGCATCGGCGCATTCAGATCGGTCATCATGTATTCGTCGAATCGATGCCGAACGTAGCGCAAGTGCACGCCGGTGCCGGCACCGACTTCCAGCACGCGCGGAAAGGTGACATCCGGTCCAAACGCGCGTTCACACCACAGATGACTTTTTTTCAAAAAGTAACCTGCAAGCCCCTGATCGTAATTGCTGGACTCGTACAGCGCCGACCAGCGTCGCAGGTAGTCAGCATGATCGGGATCAGCGCGCATGTGCTACTCCACCGTCAATCCAGCGCGCACTCATGCAATCGAACTCATCGCGGCAACCGCTCGCGCACCGCCAGTCGGGCATCCGAGATCCGATGTGGCGAGCGACTGAGCGGGCGCCGCGGCACGCTGCCGATATCGTGGCCGAGGAAAGCGAGTACAAACTGCAAGCCGACAATGGTCGCCAGCGTTGCCAGCATGATCGTGCCGGTGGGCGTTTCGCGTCCGCTCTGCAGGCCCTCGATCCAGTGCCACACGCCGTACACCAGTCCGAACAACAGCATCGGCAGACCGAGCGCAAGTTCCAGCGAAGCCAGCGACATGTCGCGCAGGTAGTAGTTGTAGAACACGCGTTTGCAGAAGTTGCGGGTGTGCTTGAACGCGAACTCGCCGAGGATGCGATGGATCTTCAGGCCGCTGACTTCCTCGCCGTAACGTGGATCCATCGGCACGTCCCGCACCACGGCGCGCTGGGTGCCGAGCCGGAACAGCAGGTCGGTCTCGAAGAAATAGCGCTGGCTGATCTTGGCCATCGGTAACCGGACGGCGACGTCTCGATGGATTGCGGTGTAGCCGTTGGTGGGATCGAACAGGTCCCAATAACCGGTCGAAAGCTTGGCCATCAGCGACAGTCCCGCGTTGCCGAGGATGCGCAGCGCCGGCATCCTGTGAATGTTGTCGAGATCGTAGAAGCGATTGCCCTTGCAATAGTCGGCTTCGCCTTGGGCGATCGGCTGTACGAAATCCATCAGCAGCGCCGGATCCATCTGACCATCGCCGTCGATCTTGACGATCACGTGCATGCCATCGGCCAGCGCCTGCCGATAACCTGTGAGCACCGCACCGCCGACGCCAAGATTGGCCGGATTGCGCAGCACGCGCACGCGCGGATCGGCGCAATCGGACTCCACCAGCGCGCCGGTGCCGTCCGGGCAGGCATCATCGATGACGTAGACGCGCTCGCATTCCGGGCCGATCAACGCCAGCACATCCAGAATGCTGGCGGTCACGCGCCAGCACGGCAGCACCACCGCGATTCGCAACGGCGCATCGCTGGCAAGCCGCGGCGCGGCGTACGTGTGGATGGCTGCGGCAGGCAAGGGTTGCATCATGCAGATGATCATGCGGCCGCTGGCGGCCGGACGGTAGAATTGTAGCGGGAACCAGTCGCGACACGGGCGACGGGACGGCAATACAGTGTTCGCAGCGCGCAGGGGAGCACGATTGGACGGCAACCGATGATCCGCAGCAGCGTTTCACTGGCGAGTGCGCAACGCCTGCTCGGCGGACTGTGCCTGATGCTGTGCGCGATCGCGGCGGTGCTGCACGCGCCCGGCCATATTTCCTACGACACCAGCGTGCAGTTGCACGAAGCCCAGACCGGCATCAACGTCAGCTGGAACCCGCCCTTCATGTCGGCGCTGCTGCGCTGGCTGGGTGGCAACGCGCTGGCGGCGTTCTGGCTGATGCTGATCAATGTGGTTGGCGCGTATCTGTGCCTGCGCGCGATCGTGCGCAGCAGCCTTGCCCAGTTGCCGCAGCCTCGGATCGCGACGTGGCGATTGCTTGCCTGCTTCGTGATCATCGCCAATCCAGTGATCTTCTTGTACGTCGGCATCCTGTGGAAGGACGTGCTGATCGCAAGCCTGATGCTGTTCGCGCTGACGCTGGCACTGCTGGCCTCACGCACAACCGGTTGGCGTCGTCTTGCATTGGCGATCGGCTCGCTGCTGATGTTGTTGCCGATGCCGATGGCACGCCAGCAGGGTCTTTTCATGTTGCCAATCCTGTTGTTGGCTCCGGCGTGGTTGTTGCTGCCGGTGCTGGGTCGCCGCTTCGATCGCGTACTGCGCGTTGCGACTGTCGCGCTGACGACGATCCTGGCGACCGTGCTGTTGTTGTTCGCGGTCAATCGCACCATTCGCGACAGCGAAGGTCAGGACGTGTCGAATGGATTTCAGGCAGTGATTTCGTACGACATCGCTGCCGCCATCTCGCGCAGCCGTAGCGCCGGTCAGGACATGATGGATCGGCTGCTCCCGAGCGAAACGGCATGGCGCCATGTCACTGTGTTGTATACGCCGGTACGTTCGGATCCGTTGGGCGACCCAGATGCAATGCATTTTCTGGGCAGACTTAAACCAGAAACCAGGCAAGCGGCGTGGTTGCATTTGCTGCGGGCTCATACAGGGGTCTGGCTGCGCGCTAGATGGGAAGCGTTTTCCTGGTTGCTAGACATGCACGATTTGAATGCATGTCTTCCTTTGCATATCGGAGTCGTTGGCGACCCCGATTACTTAAATAGCCTCAACATCCAGCAAGGAATTGACGCCCGCGGCAAGCTCCTGCAAGGCGCTGCGCTTGTGGCGCAAACCTCGATCCTGTATCGGCATTGGTTCTACGCGTTGCTGCTGCCATTCGCGCTGATTGCGGCGTGGCGGGCGCGGATCGGCACGCCAACGCGCGCGGTGTTGCTGGTGCACCTGGTCGGGCTAACGGCGTATCTCCTGTCGTTTTTCCCGACCTCACTAGCCTGCGACTTCCGCTACTTGTACCCGCTGATCCCAAGCCTTAGTGCAATCGGGCTGGTGTTATTGCTCTCACGTGGCGTTAGCGATGGCACGCGCGACTCACCCGCGATCAATCACGCAGAAGCGGCTTAGCGCAACTCGAACACAGGTCCCGCTCCGCAGGTGGCTTCGGCGCGTTTGCTGCGTAACACCAAACGCGGTGAGTAGTAGCCGGCCGGCAGCCCGGCTGCGTAGAAGGTCACGTCGAATCCCGACAGCAGCAGGTCGGGATTGGCGTTGAACGCGGCCACGATATCCTGGCGCGGGGTGCGGTCTACGATCGGTACTTCCCACATCCGCTTGCCGGCTGCATCGCGAAATTGCAGGTAGAGCTGTGGCCGTAACGAGTGCCACTGACGCGAATCGACAAACCAGCCCTTGAAGTTGACCAAGCCAATACGAGCGAGCCCATCGACGTGCCCGACCAGCGGTCGGTTATTGACGAACTCGATATTGCAGGTGGTGATCGCCTGTTGCGGCAGCGCTAGTGCGGCCAGCACTTCGGCCGGCGGCGCCGCGCCCATGTCGGCCGAATGAAACGCATCGGGATCATCGCAGGCCAATGCATTGCGATCGCTGGCCGGCATGCAACCCGACAGCAACAGGCATGCAGACAGGCACGTCGCGAACCTAGGCAGCCGCAATGGATGTTTGCGCGTATTCAATGGCCTGCTCCAGCGCGGATCATCGTCATTGACTGATTATCCGGTAAACACATGTTTCAACACAGCCCACAGCCCGCCTTCACGCCAGAGACCGCGAAAGCGCAGTGCCGCCTGTTCACGATGCTGCGAATCGGTCAGGCCGAGACGGAAGGCGCGACGCAGGCGGAACATCCAGCGTCGCAGTTTCCAGCCCGGCCCTAGGCTTTTTTTTCGAGCAGTTCCGGATGTTCCAGCGGCCCTTGCGTGCGCATCCAGTGCTGCAGGCTGTGATCGATGCTACCGGCGAACGGGTGCGGGAAGACCTGCTGAAGATCGGGTCGCGCCCGATACAACCGGCGCTCTGCGAGCGGCACCGGTGCTCCGTCGCTGTAATCGCTGAACGCCCAGCGCACTTTCGCGGCGGGTTCGTCCGTATCGAATCGCGTTTGGTCGGTGTACCACTGCACCAGTTCGGCCACGGCCATATTGCCGGCCGCATTCTTGTTCGCCATCACGCAGTGCGCGCCGCTATCGAACCCGGTGAAGTGATAGAAACCGAGCGGTTCGCCATCGACGGTGAACCCGCTTGCAACGCTGCCTGCCAGCAAACGCGTAGTCAGGTTCCAGGTAGCGACGTTGAAGCGCGGGTTCTTGAGGATTTTCACCCCATCGAAAAACGCAGGTGCCAGATCGACCCAGCGCTGGTCGGTAAACAATCCGTTAGGGATGTCGGCAATGCAGAAGTGGTACACGCGCTCAGCCCACCAGTCGGCAAATCGCCGCCCTTCGGGCACGTCGTTCACTGCCAGAAACCCGAGGTTGTATACGCCATGCTTGAGGCTGGCGATTTCGTTGTCGCGCACCGCATCAAGCGTGGTCTCGGGTTTGACCTGATGCGGTGTCAGCGCGATCGCATTTCCTTCGAGATCTTCCAGCAGGTCATCCAGCCGCGAGAACAACACCATATCCGGATCGAAATAGATCACGCGCGCCACGTCATCGCGCGCCAGCAGCGTCTTCAGCACGAATGGCTTGATCGCGGTCGCCAACTCGACGATCGAATGGAAGTAGATCCAGCGTTCGCGATCTGGGATGGCGATGTCCTCGACCGCGATCACCGCATCGATCGGCTCGGCGGTGAAATCGATTCCAGGCGCAATCCGATCGGCAAGCGCCAGCACTACTTCGAACTCGGGATGGAAACGTTTGATGGACGCACACAACTTGCGCACCTTTGGCAGGTAATTGATTGCTGCCGAGGTGTAGGCCACGGTTTTCATGTTGTCTCCAGAATCAGTCGCTCAAGCATCGTGCGACACCGGTATGGAAGCCGCATCGCGTAACAGGCTGCGGTGCAGTTCAAGGATGGTTTCGAGCGCGCACTGCGCGGTGGTGTCGGCAATCACGCGACCTGCGGGATAGTCGATCACGCGTTCGGCGGGTGCGCCCAAATCGAACACAGCTAGCGGCATCTGTAACTGCATCAGCTCGGCGGTAACGTAGGAAAATGTCTCCGGACAGATTGACGGCAACAGGCAGATGCCGACGCCGTGCTCGCCCAGCAACTGCGGCAACGATTCCGCGCGGAATTGGCCGGTGACTTGCACGATCTCGCTGTGCACCTGATCCTCGATGGTGCCGATGACCACGATCTGTATTGGCAATCCACGCGCAGCGATCAGTTCGGCAAGGTCCCATACGATCTGCGAGCCCTTGTGCCGGCTGATGTTGCCGACCACGCCGATGCGCAAGGGCAACGAAAGATCCGGCTGCAACGGCGATGCATCCAGATAATCGACCACATGTGGCTGCACGCGGATGCGCGCTGGATCGAGTTGCGGAAACGCGCGCAGCACGATCTGCACCGAGGCTGGCGAAAACGCGATGATCTCCGACGCACACTGCAACAGGCGCAACCACGCCGTGCGCCATCGGGGAATGTCGGTGGGTGGCAACAACGCGAGAAACGGAATGTCGAGTTGCCGCAGGCAACTCGCGCACACATCCAGCGATGGAACGCCGCAATACCGCTCGCGGTGGTCAATCAGCGTCCATGACGGACACACGGCATGAAAGTCGTGCACGTACATCCGCAGCACAACGCCGCGCTTCGCGTGCGCCGTGGCCCAGACAACCACGGCCAGCGGATCGTCAAACGAGACCAGGTCATTGATCTCGATCGCAGCAATCTGCTGCCGATCGAGTTCGGCGAGTGCTGCAGTCAAACTTGCGGAGGTTTCATGCGCGCGTTCGCGATCGGCGATGCGCAGTCGATATTGCAATTGCGGCAAGTCGGGAAGTACGGTCGCGACGCAGCAGCCGTCGGCGATCAATTCCGCGACACGCTGCTCGCGAAAGCGATTTGCGCCGCCCCCCATTGCGTGGTCAAACACCACGGTGAAGCGGTGCATCGCAGGCTTTTCGGTCGGGGCGACTGGCGTCCGGACGCGCCGCCAAAGATCAGCAAGCAGACGTCCGATCCGCGCCAGGAATCCGCCAACATCGCCATTGCGCACCAGCGCCAATGCGGCGGCACCTTTGGCTTTGAGCGATTCGGTATTGGCCGCCGCCGGCATGAACCGGAACGGAAATCCCTCGATCGACTGCGTCAGTTGCCTGCCATCGGCGAGCTGCGCACGCAATTCGCTGCGCGCCCCGTTCCAGTCACCGTGCACACGTCCCTGGATGATGAAGCCCGCCGATCCGGCGTGCGGGACCTCCGGATGCGCCGCAGCAACGTCCACCCGGCTGCCGCCGCGCGTACAGCCAAGGATTGATTGCGCGCCGGATCGATGATGGATGACGAGTTGCAGATGCTGCGCTGGCGCGTCGTCATGCAGAAACCAGCCCCAGCCGAATACCAGTCCGTCGCGCAACGCGATCGAATCAATGGCGTAGCGGGAACTCAATCGGAACCGTCCGACCCGCCTCGTCTGCGCCACCAGCGCGCAAGCGCGCGGAACGGGCTCCAGCCTTGCGGGGCGGTCGCGTCTTGCGAGCTGCTGCCGATGCGTTGACGCTCACTGGCAAGCTCGGAGTTGAGTTGCTCAATAACGCGCTCGCGCTCGGCGCACAGCGATTCGGCGTGCGCCAGGCCGGCCTGGGTTGCGCCCAGCTGCGCGTCGAGCTCGCCGAGTTGGTGCAGGCGTTGTTCTGCGAGCTGTTGCGCATCAGCCAACGCGGCGTCCAGCCGCTCGACTTGTGCCATGCGTTCTATCGCCAGCTGGCTCGCCTCGACTTGTGCTTTGTGGGCTTCGGCTAACGTTCGATCGAGTCGTTCGGCATCCGCCAGTCGCTGGCGCGACTCGTCTTCACGTTGCGTCTGCGCCTGTTGCGAGGCGCTCAACGCAGCGTCCAGTGTCTTCAATTCGGCCTCGTGCTTTGCCAACATCGCGTCGGCTTGTTGCAGCCGCTTGGTGACTTGCGCCAGCTCGTCCGCACGTTGCATCGACAATGTCTCGGCGCGCTGTTGCGCGGCCTCGGTTTCCTGCAATTGCGTTTGCAGCTGCACCTGCGTCTGGGCAACGCGCTGGCGCAGGTTTTCGCGCATGTCGCGACGCAGTTTGCATTCGTCGTAGAGCCGTTGCAGCAGTGTCGAGTCCTCGGAAAGATCCTTCTCGAACTGCTCGGCAAACGCATCAAGACGCGCGATACCCGCCGCATCGAACACCCCTTGTTCCAGCAAGGCGTGCAATTCGAGTGCGGAGGCGCGGAATGGCGAATCCAACCCCGCCACATCGCGCGCGGCGGAGTCCAGCATCTGTTCGCGGTGGTGACGCGATTCCGGATCCAGAAACGCATCGAGCTTGGGCAGCACGCGATCCGGCGGTTGCGGCCACAGCAACGCCAGATCGACCGCGATTCGCGCAAACGCGGTGGCAGGCTCCTCCAGCACACGATCGTAGCTGGCCACCGATCGCGACAGGCCGCGGCTGGCGCGTTCGGCATCGAGCAGATAACGGATCGTCAGCAGGTGCGCGATCGTCGCCGGCAGCGCATCACGCCGACGCAGCGAGGCCGCAATCTCATCAGGATGTCGCAACACCAGTACCACCGACGGCTGTACGCCGAGCGCCAGCAGTTCGCGCCGCCACAGCGGCAGTAACCGGCACAGGCGCGGATCCTTCAACGCCCACAAGGATTTGCCGGAAAATTCATCGCCAACCAATGCGCGGATGGCGGCGGCGGCCACGGTCGCGGGTTCGCCATCGAGCCAACTCTCGGGCAGTGGCGTCGGATCGTCCCAGTCGCTACCCAGTGCGTGCAGCAATTGCTCGTCCAACAACACCGCGTCGCGTTGCTCCCAATAGCCGCCAGGGTTGTCCGGGCCAGCATCGATCAGGCGCGAACCCAGTGGCACCTCGAGCACGCCCAGCGCGCCGGTAATGGCCGAGGTTCCGCTGCGATGCATGCCAAGCACTAGCACCGCGTCGCCGGCAAACGGCGGCGGTGCAGGCACGACAGACTTGGATGCGGCAGGTTTGGTTGCGGCAGGCGTTGACGCCGTAGATTTGGACGCCGTAGATTTGGATGCAGCAGATTTGGGTGCGGCAGTTGTCTCGCGCTTAGCCATGTAATTCGATCTCCGGGCGCACGTCCAGGTTGACCAGTCCGGTGGCGAGGCGCTGCGCGTCGGCCGCGACCCGAATCATCAGCACATCGATTTCCCGGGCCAGATATTGCTCGGTCTCACCGTCCAGCCCGACGATGCCCGCATTCATGAAGTAAGTCCCCGGCGCCAGCAAGCAGCGGAAGCGAAACCGCGCCAGCGCCGTGGTGCCCGCCTTGATCAAGTCCATACCCTGCCCGTCCGGCGCACTGGCCGCCCCGCCCAGTTCCACACCGGCGACGGTCTTGACCATCATGCCGAAGCGTACTCCGACCTGGTCGCGCTCGAAACTCACCGGATACAAATAGACGTACTCGCGGCCCGGCGTCAATACATTGACCACGCGGCCCTGCGATGTTTCCACCCGCGGTGCGCCGATCGACGCGCCACGCTGCGGGTACGCCACGCCCGTGGCGGCACGCAGGCCGACATCGAGCCACGCCGGATCGCCATCGCGCGCAGCATCGGCGGACTCGTCGTCGCCGGGAGTCGCTGTTACCGAAGTAGAAATCGCGATGTGCGCATCGGCCTCGGCAACTGCCGGCGGAAGATCATCGCTCTCGCCCGGCGGATGCGACACGATCCACTCGCGCACTTCCAGTGCCTTGTCGGCCGGCGCGTACAGCAGTTTCTGGTATCGCGCGAGGACGTCGCGGGTGTTGCCGATCGCGAGCAGCTCGCCGCGATCGAGAAGGATTGCGCGATCACAAACTTCGGCCACGGTGCCGGCCGAATGCGAGACAAACAGCACGGTGCCACCATCGTCGCGGATGCGGCGGATGCGTGCGAAACATTTGCGCTGAAACGCCTCGTCACCGACCGACAACGCTTCATCGACTACCAGAATATCCGGCGTTACGTGGATCGCCACCGCAAACGCGAGCCGCATGTACATGCCGCTGGAATAGGTCTTGACCGGCTGCTCGATGAACTCGCCGATGTCGGCGAACGCCAGGATCGGATCGAAGCGAGCGTCGATTTCGGCTTCGGTCAGGCCAAGAATGCTGGCATTGAGCAGCACATTCTCGCGTCCGGTGAATTCGGGATTGAAGCCGGCGCCCAGCTCCAGCAATGCCGCGATGCGGCCATTCACGCTGACATTGCCGGTGGTCGGCGCCAGCGTGCCACAGATGATCTGCAACAAGGTCGACTTGCCGGCGCCGTTGCGACCGACGATACCGATCTGTTCGCCGCGACGAATTTCGCAACTGATCTCGCGCAGCGCCCAGTATTCGCGGTAATGCATCTTTGAAGGCCGCCGCAACACGCGCGCGGCGCGCGGCGCAACGAACTGACGTAAACGATCGAACGGGCGGTCGTAGACGGGATAGCATTTGCTGACCGCATCGATGCGGATCGCAGCCTCGCTGTCAGCTTGTGCGATCAACGGCTCAGAGGACATCAGCAAAGCCCTCGCGCGTCTTCTGGAACCACCACCAGCCCAGCCACGCAATCAATGCACTACCGATCCAGAACGCGCCCAAAATCAGCCAGTCCGGCGGATGCCCGTCAATCAACACACCGCGCGCGGATTCGATGATAAAGCTCATCGGATTGAGCATCACTACCGCGCGAAACCTCACGGGCACCGCGCTCAGCGGGAAAAAAATCGGCGACAGGAACAGCAGCGCCATGGTCAGGATCGACGTCACCTGTCCAATGTCGCGCGCATACACGCCGAGCGATGCCAGCATCCAGCTCACGCCCAGTGTGCCCAGCAGCAACGGCACCAGCACCAGCGGCAGCAGCACGATGGTCCATGGCAAGCCGTGCAACACGAAAATCGCGATCACCGCCCACGCCAGCAGCGCGATCGCGGCGTGGAACAGAGAAGTGAGTAGCGCCACCAGGGGCAGCACTTCCAGTGGAAAAATCACGCGCTTGACGTAGTTGGCGTTGGCGAGGATCAACGTCGGTGCGCGATTGATGGTTTCGCCAAACAAATTAAACACCAGCATGCCGGCAAACAGCACCACCGCAAACACCAGCTTGCCGCCCTGCTGCGAGGCCGTACCCCAGCGCGCGCCGAACACCACCGAGAACACAAACGTGTACACCGCCAACATCAGCAGCGGTGTAACCAGCGACCAAGCCACGCCGAAAAACGAGCCTTGGTAGCGACCGAGAATGTCGCGTCGCACCAGTTGTAAAACGAGGCGGCGGTGCAAAAACAACGCGCGCAACATCCCCGCCGCGGAGGCGTCGAGCACCGGCGCTGCCGGATGTGCGAGAGGAGTTTTATTGACCACGATGTCAGCGCTAACAGCGCGCCATGCGTGTGCTTCGCAACGTGCCGTTATTCGCCCAGCGCATGATCAAGCTCGGCGCGCAGGTCTTCCACATCTTCCACACCGACGGACAGTCGCACCAGATTGTCATGAATGCCAAGCGCAGCGCGACGATCGGCCGGCACCGAGGCATGGGTCATGATCGCCGGATGGTTGATCAGGCTCTCGACGCCGCCGAGCGATTCGGCGAGGCCAAACAGCTTGCAGCGTTCCATCATCCGTCGCGTCGCCGGCAGACCGCCGCGCACATAGACCGAGATCAATCCGCCGAAACCGTCCATTTGCCTCGTTGCCAATTCGTGCTGCGGGTGCGAGGGCAATCCGGGATAGATCACTTTTTCGACACCCGGATGCGTTTGCAGCCACTGCGCGAGTTCCATCGCGTTGGCGCAATGCGCGCGCATGCGCAGCTGCAACGTCTTGATGCCGCGCAACGCAAGAAAACTATCGAACGGCCCTTGTATCGCACCGACGGCATTTTGCAAAAACGTCATCTGTTCCGCGATTTGCGCGTTGTCGCCCACGATTGCCACGCCACCGACCATGTCGGAATGGCCGTTGAGGTATTTCGTCGCCGAGTGCATCACGATGTCGGCGCCGAATTCCAGCGGGCGTTGCAGCATCGGCGAGCAGAAGGTGTTGTCGACCACCAGCATTAAATCGTGTTTTTTTGCGAACGCGCCGAGCTTCTCCAGATCAACAACTTTCAGCATCGGGTTAGTAGGCGTCTCCGCCCAGATCATCTTGGTCGTGGGCTTGATCGCGGCGGCCAGTGCGGCTTCGTCATTGAGATCGACAAAGGAAAAATCCAGCCCGGCCGAGCGGCGGCGCACGCTTTCGAACAACCGGTAAGTGCCGCCGTACACATCGTCCATCACGATCACATGGCTGCCACTGTCGAGCAGTTCGAGAATGGTCGAAGTTGCTGCCAGTCCCGAGGCAAACGCATAACCATGCTTGCCTCCTTCAAGATCAGCGATACAACGCTCCCACGCAAAACGCGTCGGATTGTGCGAGCGCGTGTACTCGAAGCCCTGATGCACGCCCGGGCTGGACTGCACATAGGTGGATGTCGCATAGATTGGCGTCATGATCGCGCCGGTGCTGGGGTCAGGAGACTGCCCGGCATGGATTGCGCGGGTGCCGAGGCCTTGGGGATGGAATTCGTTGCGCATAGTTGCCGGTCCAGAGAGATGATTTACCTACACGCGGGAAGGAAGGATCCTTGCAGCGCTTGATAGGCGCAGAACATGAAGTCGATGCAGCTTGATGCTGATAGAACGTTTGCGGGTTGCGCGCAGTGGTTGGGAGACGGCGGCCTCTGCGCCGATCCTGCAGACAGTACCTAGGCTTGGCCGGTCTGCTGGAAATGGTCGCAGTCCAGTGGTTAGGCGTCAACAACGTGAATCTTTAAATCGCCGGAGCGGGGGGAATCGCCAACCGCCTCGATGGTGATACCGGTTTGAGTGCCAGCGCACGCCTCTCGACAAGATGCCATGACACAAACGCGAACAGTGCGGCGATAACCAGCGCGCAGACCGCATTCTGGACCGGCGTCATCACCGGGCCAAACAAGCTGAATAATGCTTGCTGCACCGGAAACCCGTATAGATACAATCCATACGAAAGGTCGCCATGGCGGCCTGCACTGCGGAGCACAGGCGTGGACGCGTTCGCGAACGCAAGCACGCAATAGGGTGCAAGAACAAACAACACGACCTCGGACGACACTGCGCCGCTCGGTTGAAAAAACGCCACCAAGCCGATTGCGAACAGGGCGATCACCGGGTCCAGCAGGCGATGCAATCGCGTGACTGCAAAGACTGCGCCGAGAAAAAAGTAGGGTCCAACATCCAGCGCATACGTCAAGCTGGTTCCGTACAGAACGACCGGAGTATCCGGCTTGGCTATCCTGACCCAGTAGAGGCTTGCGGCACAGAACGCGATCGCAAAAACGATAAGAAATCGATTGGAGCGCGTCACCCGGGTTGCCGCGTAGATCACCGGAAAAAGCAAGTACATCGCAAATTCGACCGGAAGACTCCAAAGGGAACCGTTGACCGCAGCGGGATAGACATTCTGCGCGAACACCCCCGGCAGGTTGTAATCCGGATACAGGGCCAAGTTGTATCCGAGGTAACGCCATGTCCCCGGATCGGTGAAATAGGTGGAGAGCCCGACCGTGGTGAATAGCGGACCAAGAACGAATACGGTGAGCAACAACACCCACAGCAATGCCGGAAAAATACGCAGGCACCGCTTCTGCAAATATCTGATCGGGCTTGGATCCCGCGCCCAGCTTCGAGCGACGAGATACCCACTGATAATAAAGAAAATCTTGACCGCTAGAGTTCCAGTCGCATTTCCAAGAACGCCAAGGTCTGGCTGGCCGGACAACGGATGCGCGTGTCCAAAAATCACTGCCGCGGCTGCTAAAACCCGGACGGCATCGAAATTGTTGTTCGCGTGCGTCGCGTCAGCGACTTTCATCCGGCTTCACTCGGCATGCAGGAACAAATCCCGGCGGCTCGCCTCACAACCGCATCTCTATGTGAGGCCCGGAATCAATCCAGGTCCCAAGCTGTTTCATTGCACGCGCCGACGCAAATAGTTGAGCAAGTCGATCCGCGTGATCAGTCCAAGAAACTTATCGGCGTCCTTGATGATCGCCACCTGGCCGCGATCGAACACCGGCAGCAACGCTTCGATCGGCGATTTCACGTCGAGCACGTCGAGCTTGGTGACCATCGCTGTCGAGACTGGATCGCGGAAGCGTGGTTCATCGCCGTACACGTGCAGCAACACATCGGACTCGTCGACGATGCCGATCAGCTCCTCGCCATCCATCACCGGCAACTGCGATATCTCGTACAGCTTCATGCGCTGGTAGGCGGTGACCAACAGGTCGTTCGGGCCGATCACCACAGTGTCGCGCAACGAGTAGGGACGCAGGATCAGGTCGCGCAAGTCGCCGGATTGTTCGCGCTCAAGAAAACCGTTGTCCAGCATCCAGTAGTCGTTGTACATCTTCGACAGGTACTTGTTGCCGGTGTCGCAGACGAACATCACCACGCGCTTGGGCGTGGTTTGCTCCCTGCAGTACTTCAATGCGGCGGTGAGCAAGGTGCCGGTGGAGGAACCGCCGAGCACGCCCTCTTTTGCCAGCAGCTCGCGGCCAGCGAGGAAGCTTTCCTTGTCGGTGACCGCGTACGCTTTTTTGACGCGACTGAAGTCGCTGATCATTGGCAGAAAATCCTCGCCGATGCCCTCGACCATCCAGCTCGCAGATTTCTCGCTCAAGGTGCCGTCGTTGATGTATTCGGCAAGGATTGAACCGACCGGATCGGCCAGTACGAGTTCGACCTGCGGCGCAACCTTCGCGAAGAAGCGCGAGAGCCCAGTCATCGTGCCCGAGCTGCCGCAACCGAATACGATCGCGTCCATGTCTTGGCCCATCTGCTCCCAGATTTCCGGGCCCGTCACTTCCTCGTGTGCGCGCGGATTGTCGGGATTGCCGAATTGGTTGATGAAGTACGCACCGGGCGTGTCACTAGCGATCTTCGCCGCCAGATCCTGGTAATACTCTGGGTGCCCTTTTGCCACATCCGAACGCGTCAACACCACTTCGGCGCCCATCGCCTTGAGGTTGAAAATCTTCTCGCGGCTCATCTTGTCGGGCACCACCAGCACCAGCTTGTAGCCCTTTTGCTGCGCCACCAGCGCCAGGCCGATGCCGGTGTTGCCAGCGGTGCCCTCGACCAGCGTGTCGCCGGGCTTGATCTCGCCGCGCTGCTCAGCCGCTTCGATCATCGAGCGACCGATGCGGTCCTTGATCGAGCCGCCAGGATTCTGCGATTCCAACTTGAGAAACAACGTGCAGCAGCCGGTGTCCAGGTGTTGAGCCTGGACAATCGGGGTGTCGCCAATGAGATCGAGAACGCTGTGGTGGATCGTCATGACCATCGAAGCCGCGTGGCGGCGCAAGCCCGGAGGCAACGGTCAATTCTAGCAGCGTCGGCGATGGCGTCGGAACGCGTCGGCACTGCGCATTCCCAGAACCGGTGGATGCTACGCGCGTTGCGAAATGCAAGTAGGTGCGGGCGGCGGCAGCCGACGAGGATAAGCCGCCGCCGCCCGCGGTGAAGTCGGTGGGTCGACGTCGAGGCGTCGACCGTGCAGCGATCAATGCATCAATGCGCGTTTTTGTGCGCGAACATCTGGGTCAGCCGGTCCTTGGTCTGCAACTTTTCGCGCTTCATCCGGCCCAGGGTGTTGTCGTCCAGCGGCAACACGCCCAGCTCGGCATCCAGCACGCGCTTGTCCAGCTCGCGATGCCGGTGGTACAGCTGGCGGAACTCGGAATCAGCTCTCAGGATTGCATCCAGCTCATCGCGTGGTTGAGTCTCGAACATGGCGCCTCCGTTACGTCAGAAATGCAAACGCCCCGACCATTGCTGGGCGAGGCGTTGCGGGTTGAACCAATGTGCGTGCAGCGGTATTGCGTGCGGCTGAACTCCAGTGCGATTGGTTTCGATGACTGGTTGCGCTCCCCCACCCGCTCCTGCGCCCGCGATGTCGTCGACATCCTTTCCGGGTGCGCGCCGCACCACGATGTTTGTGGCGGCACGCTGCGTTGGTGAGTCTTCGGTCATCGGCACGTTATCGCTGGACCATGCACGATCTGTAGGCATGGGACTAGAACCCTACTCGTCTCGCTGTCGGCCCGCAAGCCATGCCGCAAAATGTTTGAAACGGCCGGCAGGACCGTCTCATTCACGGTGAGATATCTAGTGAGATCAGCGTGCGGCCCGCAGCACGATCACTTCGACCCGCCGGTTGCGACCGCGGCCAGCCGCGGTCTTGTTGTCGGCAATTGGTCGTTCTGCACCCAGCCCGACCGCCTCGATGCGTGCAGCCCTGACGCCCGCCGCGACCAGCGCGTCACGCACCGCATCGGCGCGTTGCTGCGACAGCCTGAGGTTGCTGTCCGCGCTGCCTTGGCTGTCGGTGTAGCCCTCGATCCGCACCCGGGCCGACGGCGAGGCCTGCACGAAGGCAACGATCGCGCGCAACTGCGTCTTCGCGCCCGGTAGCAGCACGGTCTGGCCCGAACCAAATGCGGTACCGGCCAACAGCCGGCTTTGCCCGCGTGGATCGTGGGTTGGGAGCGCCGGCGATGCGGCGGGGATCGGCGCTCCGGCCTTCAAGGCAGCTTCCTGGCGCGCGAGCTCGGCGGCGCGGGCGCGGGCGGCGGCGATCACTTCGGTTTGCTCGGACTCGGTTTCTGCCATGCCGGCCGCGGCCTGCGACTGTGCCTCCTGCTCGGCCTGCGCGCGTTGGTCGGCCTCCTCGCGTGCCTGGTTCTGCATCGCAAGCCGATCGGCACGAGCGCGGGCGCGCGCTGCGTCCAGACGGCTGGCTTCCAGCAGGATGCGGTCGTGCTCGTGGTCCAACTGCTCTAGCTGGCGTGCGGCCAGCTCGGCTTGGGCCTCGAACTGCGCGGTGGCGACTCGGCGTTCTGCAATGTACAGCGCATGCTCGCGCTGCCACGAATGCGCCGCTGCCAACTCGTCCAACGCCTGATGCGCGCGCAGTCGATCGCCATCGGCCAGTTCGCCCATGGATGGATCGCCTTCCAGCTGTGCAAGCTGTGTACGCAGCCGCTGAAGATTGGGATCGTCCTTGGCGTAGGCACTGGCAAAGGCCACGCCCAGCAGCACGGTGAGGGTCAACAGTCCGCGGCGACTCATCGCACCAGCTCCGGCTGATTGCCCGCGTCCGGATCGTCTGCCTCAGGGTCGAACTGGGTCGGATTGGATGAATCTGAATCGCGTTGATCTGGGCCGCGTTGATCTGGGCCGCGTTGATCTGGGCCGCGTTGGTCTGGGCCGCGTTGATCTGGGCCGCGTTGGTCTGGGCCGCGTTGGTCGTAATCGCGTCGGTCGGCAGGCGCCGCCATCGGATCCAGCGGCAGCGGAGCCGGCTCAACCGGCGCGAAGCCGCTCGATTGTGCGGTGAGCGCGCCGGTCGAAGTACCAGCATCGCGCATCGCGTTAGTGCTGGCGCCATCGCCAGCAGGCGGCATCGTCTGCAAGCCATCTGCGGGCTGCGGCGGCGTGAAAGTTGGCTGCGGCGGCGGCATCAACGAACGGTCGGGCTGGCTCATCGGCAACGGCGTCACCCCGCCCGGGTCCAGCGGCTGTTGATCGAACAGGCGATGTTGCAAATCAGCATTTTCCTGGGTGCGCGCATCGATTTGCGCACGGGCCGACAGGGCCTGCGTCTTGGCCCGGGCCAACTCGCCATCGGCACGCGCCTCTTCGGCCAGCGCACGTGCCTGCTTGTAGTCGCGCTTGGTCATCGCAGCCTCGGCTGCATCCAGCCGCCGGTGCGCACTGGATAGCTCCTGCGGCGCGTAGCGATTGCCCAGCGCATTGGTGGCCGCATTGACGGCGAGGTGCGCAGCGTCCATCGCATCCTGCGGCGGCGGCGCAGCGGTCGCGCTCATCGCCAGCGCGAGCGCCGGGGCTGCGAAGGCGATACGATGGAATTTCGGGAGAATTTGCGGCATAACAGCAATCCACATCTGCGGGCGGGCGTGCCAGTGTATTGTCGGCAGCCTGTACCTACCTTGCAACGACTGCGCACTGCGCCGGGGAGATCAACCATGGACATCGGCTATTTTTTGAAGCTGATGGCGGAGAAAAACGCCTCCGACCTGTTTCTCACCACGGGCGCGCCCGTCAACATGAAGGTTGAGGGAAGTCTATTCCCGCTCGGTAACACCGGCCTTCCGCCAGGGCTGGTGAAGAAGATCGCCTACTCGCTGATGGACGAAAGCCAGGTACCGATTTTCGAGCGCGATCTCGAAATGAACATGGCGATCTCGGTCACCGACGCCGGTCGGTTTCGCGTCAACGTGTTCAAGCAGCGCGGTGAAGTGGGTATGGTGATCCGCGCGATCAAGAGCAATATTCCGTCGCTTGAAGACCTCAAGCTGCCCGACATCCTCAAGGAGATCGTCACCGAACCGCGTGGCCTGGTGCTGCTGGTGGGATCGACCGGTTCGGGCAAGTCGACCACGCTGGCCTCGATGATCGATCATCGCAACTCCACCATGTCCGGACACATCCTCACCATCGAGGATCCCATCGAGTTCCTGCACCGGCACAAGAAATCGGTGGTCAATCAGCGCGAAGTCGGGCTGGACACGCATGCGTTCCACAACGCGCTGAAAAATGCGATGCGCGAAGCGCCCGACTTGATCCTGATCGGCGAGATCCTGGATGCCACCACGATGGAAGCGGCAATCGCGTTCGCCGAGACCGGTCACCTGTGCCTGGCGACGCTGCACTCCAACAACGCCGACCAGACGCTCGAGCGCATCCTCAACTTCTTCCCCGAGGGCATGCACAAGAATGTGCTGATGAACCTGGCGCTGAACCTGAAAGCGGTGATCAGCCAGCGGCTGGTGATCGGCGTCGATGGCAAGCGCATTCCGGCCAGCGAAATCCTGATCAACACGCCGATGATTCGCGACTTGATCCGCCGTGGTCAGGTGCACGAGGTCAAGCAGGCGATGGAAGAGTCGCTGCAGGAAGGCATGCACAGCTTCGACCAGTCGCTGTTCAAGATGTACAAGGAAGGCAAGGCAGAACTTGAGGAAGTGCTGCGTAAAGCGGACTCGCGCGATGGTCTGGCGCTCAAGATCCGACTGACCGAAGGCGGCACAGGCGAGCACGATCCCTACGCCGACGCCTTCAGCCAGCCGGCAATCGTGCAGGGCGGCGAATACTGAGTCTGGTCAACTGTTGACTGGCGCGTCCGGCTGGTTTTCCGGACGCGCGGCATCAAATGCCGGCAACAGCAGACAAGCGTCATAGATGCGCTTGATTGTGGGCCACGCAGCCAAATCCAGCGAAAAGCGCTGCGAGTTGTAAACCTGCGGAATCAAACAGCAATCGGCCAGTCCGGGTAGTTCGCCATCGCAGTAGGTGCCGGTCGCCAGATGCTGGCTCAGCAAAGCCTCCAAGCTGTCGAAGCCGACCCGAATCCAATGCCGGACCCACTCTTCGCGCTCGGGCGACGGCACATTCCAGGTACCGTCGAAATACTGCAGCACGCGCAAATTATTGAGCGGATGGATGTCGCAGGCCATCAACTGCGCGAGCCCACGGGCGCGCGCGCGATCGCGCGCACTAGTCGGCAACAACGGCGGCTCGGGCCAGGTTTCATCGATGTATTCGATGATCGCCATCGATTGCCGCAGCAAGCGATGCCCGTGCGCCAAGGTCGGCACCAGCTCCTGCGGATTGATCGAGTGGTAAGTGTCGGCGTGTTGTTCGCCGCCATCGCGCACCAGATGCACCGGCACGATCTCGTAATGCAGACGCTTGAGGTTGAGTGCGATCCGCACCCGATAGGCCGCGCTTGAGCGCCAGTAGCTGTAAAGTCGAAGCTTGTCGGCGCTCACCGGATTTCTCCCCACCGCGACATCCGCAGCTAGTCGAGACTACTGCTTGGCTCAGGTGAAGGAAAGGCGGTGAATCAGATGTTCCGACGTACGGTTTGCTCGATGGCACCGAACGGGCTGGAGCCGTCCTTCGCGATCACTTCAATCCGCACCCGATCGCCGAAGCTCATGAACGGCGTGCTCGGCTTGCCATCGCGCAGGGTTTCCACGGTGCGGCGCTCGGCGAAGCAGGACGCGCCGAGGCTGATGTCCTCATTGGCCACCGTGCCCGAACCGACGATGGTGCCAGCCGACAGCGGCCGTGTTTTCGCGGCGTGCGCGAGCAGTTGCGCGAAATCGAACTGCATGTCGACTCCCGCTTCCGGCGCGCCAAACCATTCGCCATTGACGTGCGAAACCAGCGGCAGGTGCAGCTTGTTTTCGCGCCAGGCATCACCCAGCTCATCAGCCGTCACCAGCACCGGCGACAGCGCCGAGCGCGGCTTGGACTGCAGGAAACCGAATCCTTTCGCGAGTTCTGCCGGAATCAGGTTGCGCAGCGAGACATCGTTGATCAGGCCAATCAGCTGAATATGCGCAGCCGCCTGCTGCGGCGTGACTGCCATCGGCACGTCATCGGTGACGATCACCAACTCGGCTTCCAAATCGATACCGTAAGCCTCGTCCTCGACCAAAATCGGATCGCGCGGGCCGAGAAATCCGGCGCTGACCGCCTGGTACATCAGTGGATCGGTGTAGAAACTTTCCGGCACCTCGGCGCCGCGTGCACGTCGCACGCGCTCGACGTGCGGCAGGTAGGCGCTGCCATCGACAAATTCGTATGCGCGCGGCAGCGGTGAAGCGAGTTGCTCGACATCCAGATCGAACGCGCCATCCATATCGCCGGCATTCAACCGTTCGGATAACGCATTCAGCCGAGGCGCGATGTTCGACCAATCCTCCAGCGCGCGCTGCAACGTGTCGGCGATACCGGTAGCGCGCACCGCACGCGAAAGATCACGCGAAACCACGATCAGCGTGCCGTCGCGGCCGCCTTCCTTGAGGGAACCCACTTTCATGCGTGCTACCTGATTCGTATCGAATCTCGATTGTACGCCGACCACATGTTTCGTATCGCTCAGTGCGATTTTGGCTCACCGTCAACCGCGTGCTCTCTTTCGAAATAATGCGCGTCGGAAGTCAAGCGCGCTTGAGTTCAGTAATCTGCAGTAGCGGCCTGCGTGCACATGCGCGCAAACAAAAGCCCGCCAATGGGCGGGCTTTTTTCCCTCTAACGCAATGGCGTCGGACGTCTTATTGGCAGCCCCGGATGGATTCGAACCACCGAATGTCTGCGTCAGAGGCAGATGCCTTACCGCTTGGCGACGGGGCTAAGCTTTTCCTTGGAAAGTCCGCACAAGGATGTGCGGGTTCTTCCGAGGGATTCGGATCAACGCTTCGAGAACTGGGTTGCGCGACGTGCCTTGTGCAGACCGACCTTCTTGCGCTCGACTTCACGCGCATCGCGGGTCATGAAACCGGCCTTGCGCAGATCGGTCTTCAGAGTCTCGTCGTATTCGACCAACGCGCGCGCAATGCCGAGGCGAATGGCGCCAGCCTGACCGGTGCTGCCGCCGCCGGCGACGGTGACGTTGATGTCGAAGCGCTCGGTGTTCTTGGTCAGCTCCAGCGGCTGACGCACGATCATGCGCGAGGTCTCACGACCGAAGAATTCGTCCAGCGGACGTGCATTGACGGTGATCGTGCCGCTGCCGCTGCGGATGAAAACGCGCGCGGTGGACGACTTGCGACGACCGGTGCCGTAGTTCTGCGAAGTGCTGGTAGCCATGGCTTCTCTTTTATTTGAATGTCCGCGCTTTCACAGCGCAGGGTTTGCGAACGAATCGAGTCAGTTAAATGTCCAGCACCTGCGGCTGCTGTGCGGTATGCGGATGCTCGGTGCCGGCGTAGACCTTCAGCTTGCGATACATCGCGCGGCCCAGCGGATTCTTCGGCAGCATGCCTTTGACGGCGATCTCGATCACGCGCTCGGGATGGCGATCCAGCGCCTGGCCCAGCGTCTCGCTTTTGAGGTTGCCGATGTGGCCGGTGAAGCGGTAATACATCTTGTCGGTCAGCTTCTTGCCAGTGACCGCGATCTTCTCGGCATTGATTACGACCAAGTAGTCGCCGGTATCCACGTGCGGGGTGTACACGGGCTTGTGCTTGCCACGCAAGCGCGAGGCGAGCTCGGTGCACAGGCGGCCCAAGGTTTTGCCGGCCGCATCGACGACGTACCAGTCGCGCTGCACGGTTTCGGGCTTGGCGGTATAGGTCTTCATGAAACAGCTCCACGGGCCTGCACGTAGGCCGTGCACGCGAAATAAGGTTGCGGAATTGACGCCCACAGGCCACAGCCGGACGACAGAGCCGGGAATGATAACCAGCTTTGCGGCCCAAGGCAAGCTGCGTGCTAGCATCGGGCATGGCCCTGACAACCAGCCCCAACGCCGATTTGTCAGCAGAGAGCGGGCGATCGGAGGCATTCGGGGCTTCGATCGAGTCACTCGCCGATCGCTGCGTGAAGTGTGGATTATGCCTGCCGCAGTGCCCCACCTATGCGCTGGACCGCAATGAAGCGGAATCTCCGCGCGGTCGGATCAACCTGGCGCGTGCGCTGGCCGATGGCTCGCTGACCGCCAGCAGCGCCGCCGACTTGCATCTGGATCAATGCCTCGGCTGCCTTCGCTGCGAAGCAGTGTGCCCGGCGGGCGTCGAATATGGCGAATTGCTTCAGCGCACCCGCAGCGTGCAGCGCCAGCGTCGGGGCGCGGGTTTGCGCCAGCGCATGATCGAATGGTTGGCGACGCATCCACGCCTGCTCGATCGCATGCTGGGCTTGTATCGCGCCGTGTATCCGCTCGCGCCAAAACCGTTGCCGCGACCGCCGCGCGCGGTGGGCATGATCGCTCCGGCGGCGCCATCCACTTCGGGCCAGCCCAGTTCAGCCCAGACCGTCGCCTTGTTTCGCGGCTGCGTGGCCCGTCGCTACGACGCCGTTACGCAAGTTGCTCTGACCCGACTGTGCACCGCAGCGGGCGTGATCATGATCGAACCATCAGCACAAACGTGCTGCGGCGCGCTGCATGCGCACGCCGGCAATCTGGATGCCGCGTCCGCGCTGGCACAATGCAATCGCGCGGCGTTCGCTACGGCAATACCGGTGCTCAGTAGTGCCAGCGGCTGTCACGATTCGTTGCTGCATGCATTGGATGGCCACGCGCCAGTGCGCGATGCGCAGCAATTTTTGCTGCAACACGTGGACGCGCTGCGCTTCCGTCCCGCCAACCGCACGGTCGCGTTGCACATTCCCTGCACGCAGCGCTCGGTCGTGCGCAGCGACGATGCGACGCGACAGTTGCTGGCAAAAATCCCGCAATTGCGCGTGATCGAACTGGCCGACAGCGGTTGCTGCGGAGCCGCTGGCTCGCACATGCTGGAGTTTCCCGAGCGCGCCGTCGCATTGCGCGCACCATTGCTGGAGGCATTTCGTGCCAGCGGCACCGACAGTTTGCTGACCTCGAATATCGGCTGCCGGCTGCATCTGCAAAATGGATTGCGCGACGCGACACAATCGGTCAGCGTGTTGCATCCGCTCAGCTTGCTTGCCGACTATCTGGACACATCTTCACTGCCATGACCCTTCGACAGTATTCGATGCTCGACCGGCTATTGATCCAGGCCGGCAATGCGCTGGAAGGCAGCGTGGCAACGCGCGCAGCGCAGTTGCAACCCCACGCGGCCACCGCCAATCCCGCAGGCGATCTTGCCGAAGCCGATTTGAGCGACGCCGAACGCAGCCACGCGGGCGGCCTGATGCGCGTCAATCACGTCGGCGAAGTCTGCGCGCAGGCGTTGTACGTCGGCCAAGCCGCCGTGGCGCGCGATGCGGCGACCCGCGAACAACTGCTGTCCGCGGCGGCCGAGGAAGCCGATCATCTCGCCTGGTGCGGGCAGCGACTGGATGAGCTCGGCGCGCGACCCAGCCTGTTCAATCCGCTGTGGTATGCCGGAAGCTATGCGATCGGAGTAGTCGCCGGATTGCGCGGCGATGGCTGGAACCTCGGCTTCGTGGTTGAAACCGAACGCCAGGTGGAAGCGCATCTCGAACAACACTTGCGCGCGCTGCCCGAATCCGACGAACGCAGCCGCGCGATCGTGAGTGTGATGAAAGCCGATGAAGCTCGCCACGCCGAGCATGCGCAGGCGGCCGGTGCACGCGTGTTGCCTTATCCAGTCAAGCAGGCGATGCGTGCAGCGAGCGCGGTGATGAAGGCCGTGGCCTATCGCATCTGAAAAAAGCCGGCCGATGGCCGGCTTTTCCTTGGATCTACACCACCACACTCACCACATGATGACGCGCTTGTCGGGCGCGACATACATCTTGTCGCCGGGCTTCACATCAAACGCTTTGTAGAACCCTGGCTGGTTTGCCAACGTTCCCAACACGCGATCGATTGCAATCGAGTGCGGGTCGGATTTGATCTGCGAGATCATCGCGTTCTCGCGCATCTTGCTGCGCCACACCTGCGCAAAGCCGGCATAGAAGCGCTGATCGCCGGTCATTCCGTCGATTACCGGCGCTGGCTTGCCATGCAGCGAAAGTTGGTAGGCCTTGTACGCGATCGCCAAACCGGAGTTGTCGGCAATATTCTCGCCCAACGTGAGCTCGCCGTTGAGGTGAAAACCCTTGACCGGCTCGAACGCGGAATACTGGGCAACCAACGCCTTGGTCTTGGCGGCGAACGCGACGTGATCAGCCTTGGTCCACCAGTCGTGCAAGTTGCCTAAACCATCGTACTGCGAGCCTTCGTCATCGAAACCGTGACTCATTTCGTGGCCGATCGCCGCACCAATCGCGCCGTAGTTCACCGCATCGTCGGCACTGGGGTCGAAGAACGGCGCTTGCAGAATCGCCGCCGGGAACACGATCTCGTTCATCTCGGGGTTGTAGTAAGCGTTGATCGTCTGCGGCGTCATGCCCCATTCGCTGCGGTCGATCGGCTTGCCGAGCTTGTTGATGTTGCGGTTGTATTCGAATTCGTTCGCGCGCACGACATTGCCCAGCAGATCGTTACGATCGATCTGCAACGCGGAGTAGTCGCGCCACTGGTCGGGATAGCCGATCTTGGGCATGTACAACGCGAGCTTGGCCTTGGCTTCCTTTTTCGTTTCCGGACTCATCCAGTCGAGCGTGTCGATGGATTGGCGGTAGGCGGCAAACAGGTTCTGCACAAGTTCCTGTGCCCGCGTCTTGCTTGCCGGTGGAAAGTATTTGCCGACGTACACCTTGCCCAGATCTTCGCCAAGTGATCCATCGACTAGTCGCACGCCGCGTTTCCAGCGCACGGTCAGTTGTGGCGTGCCATTCAGATTGGTGCTGAAGTACGCAAAATTTTCATCGACAAAGGGCTTGCTCAGATACGGCGCGTCTGCGTGCAGCACCTGCCAGCGGAAATACGTTTTCCATATCGGCATCGGCGTGACCTGGAGCAACGCTGCCAGCGCCTGGAAATAGCTCGGCTGGCTGACGATCACGTAATCAATCTTGCCCGCAATGTACGCATCGGCAAGGAACGTCTTCCAGTCGAAGCCGGGCGCCAGTTCATCCAGCTTCTTGAGTTCGAACTTGTTGTATGTCTTCAAAGGGTCGCGTTGTTCAACCTTGGTCCACTGGATCGTGGCAAGTGCCGTTTCCATGGTCAACACATCGGCTGCGTCGGCCTTGGCCTGAGTGTTTTGCTCACCGGCCAGCTTGAACATGCGTTCGATATGACCGAGATAATCGGCACGGAACTTCTTGAACTTGGGGTCCGGTGAGAGGTAATAGTCGCGATCGGGCAAGCTCAGTCCGCTCTGACCGAAATTCACAACGTATCTCGTCGAATCCTTGTTGTCCTGATGCACATAGCTGCCGAACGGCGCATCCACGCCGATGATGCCGTTGTGGGCAATCTGGGCAGCGATATCGCCCTGTGTCTTGAGCCCATCGATGCGCGCAAATTCCGCTTGCAGCGGCTTGACGCCGAGCGCGTCGATTTGGCTGGTGTCCATGAAACTGGCGTAGAGATCACCGATCTTGCGTTGCCCGGCCTCGGTTCCTGGACTTTTCTGCATGTCGTCAATGATCCCGTGCAGCTCGCCCATCGTCTTGTCGTAGACGACGCTGAAGGATCCGTAGCTGGATTTATCCGCTGGAATCTGCGTCGTCGCCAACCAGTGGCCGTTGATGTAATCGTAGAAGTCGTCCTGCGGCCGCACGCTCTTGTCCATGTTCGCCGGATCAATGCCCGAGCCAAGTGGCGCGGCGGCGGCGATGGCAGAAGTCGCCGAAAAGACCGTCAGCAATCCAATTTGCACGGCACGCACAATGATTCGTTTCATCGCAGGGTTTCCTGTTGAATCTGGCGCAATTCGCGCACAGACAAATGGCGCGGGACCCGCGCGGAATTCCTACGCTAACGTTTGGACCCAGCGCGTGCATGGGCCATTGGTCACTGCAGATGGCCGAGAATGACAATTGGCGCTTAGACGGCGCGCTGGATTCTTCTGTTGCGCACTATCAGCCGATTAACGAGGCGGCTATCCCGCATCAATCCACCAGATTGCGCGCGTGGAAGAGTTCCTCGATCTCACGCTTGAGCTGCATCTCGATGCGCTGGCGATCCTTGAATGACAGGTTACGCGCCCGTTCTTCGAACAGGTAATTGTCGAGGTCGAAGTCCTTCAAGTGCATCTTGGTGTGAAAGAGATTTTCCTGGTAGACGTTCACGTCCAGCATTTCATAGCGCTGACGAATCCCCTTGGCCAGGTATTCCTGGATCGAATTGATCTTGTGGTCGATGTAGTGCTTCTTTCCTTTCACGTCGCGGGTGAAGCCGCGCACGCGGTAGTCGGTGACCACAATGTCGGACTCGAAACTCTCGATCAGATAGTTCAACGCCTTCAGCGGCGAAATCACGCCACAGGTCGCCACGTCGATGTCGGCACGAAACGTCGCAATGCCATTGTGCGGATGGGTTTCCGGATAGGTGTGGACGGTGATGTGGCTCTTGTCCATGTGCGCGACGACTGCGTCGGAGATCAGCCCGCGTCCGGCATCCTTCTTGTCGATGACGGGCTCTTCCGAAATCAGGATGGTGACCGATGCGCCCTGCGGGTCGTAATCCTGACGCGCCACATTGAGGATGTTGGCGCCGATGATATCGGCCACGTCGGTGAGAATATTGGTCAAACGATCGGCGTTATAGGCCTCATCGATGTATTCGATGTAGCCGTCGCGCTGCTCCTGCGTGATCGCGTAGCAGATATCGTAGATGTTGAAGCTGAGTGCTTTGGTGAGATTGTTGAAACCTTGCAGCTTCAATCTCGGCAATGGCTTGACCACGGTTGTCTCCGGCAGATTCAACAAGCACGCCAGGCGCGCAACGCAGCATTATCGGACAAACTGGCCTACGCGCATACCGTCGGCGCCGATGCGTTGCCCTCGGCATCGCG
This sequence comes from Lysobacterales bacterium, assembly GCA_038216155.1. Classification (GTDB taxonomy): domain Bacteria; phylum Pseudomonadota; class Gammaproteobacteria; order Xanthomonadales; family Xanthomonadaceae; genus SZAS-103. Next base: position 8,125 of record JBBQQH010000007.1, on the reverse strand, counting down.
AGCGCTTAAGCTGGCCAGTTCCACGTCACGTGAATGTCATGGCCAAGGTTTCCCCACTCATGCCGCACGCGCTGCTGCGTCCGCTGGCCTCGCCCGAGCTGGCGCCCGATGCAGCCACCATGGAGCGCTTCCTCGCCCATTGCCATCGTCGCCGCTTCGGCAATCGCACCGATGTGTTTCGCCCCGGCGATCCGGCCGATAGCCTGCATTACGTCATCAGCGGCACGCTTTCGATCATCAGCGAGGAGCCCGATGGTCGCGAGCTGGTTTTGAGCTACCTCAACCCGGGCGATTTCATCGGCGAGTTGGGACTGTTCGTCGCAACCGATCAGCGTGAGGTCGTATTGCGCACGCGCAGCCCGGTCGAACTGGCCGAGATCGGCTACGAGCGGCTATTAGGTTTGCTCGGCGGTCAATTGGTAAACGAATGTCCGCGGCTGCTGTACGCGATCGGATCACAGTTGGCAAAGCGCCTGCTCGACACTAGCCGCAAAGCCAGCCGTCTCGCCTTCATGGACGTCAGCGGTCGCATCCTGCGCACCTTGAGCGAATTGTGCGAAGAACCCGACGCGCTCAGTCATCCCCAGGGCACGCAGATTCGCGTCTCGCGGCAGGAGCTCTCGCGCATCGTTGGCTGTTCGCGCGAGATGGCCGGCCGCGTGCTCAAGCAGATGCAGGAGCAGGGCCTGCTGCATGCACGTGGCAAGACCGTAGTGGTATATCGCCAAGCCGAATGACTGGCAACGCGCGTAACGCCGAATCGATGCGCCAGCCGGACGCATCAATTCAAGTGAGCCCCATTGCGTGAGCCAAGCCCACGCCCTGATGCGCGTTGCAATGCCGGGTGATGCCGCCGGCGTTGCGGAGTTGATCGAGGCGCTCGGCTATCCATGCAACACCGCCGAAGCAGGCGATCGTTTGAAAGCCTTGGCCAGCGAGCATCGAAGTCACCAGCGCCGCGCACCGCAACGAAGCGCACGCGTTCTATCGTGCGTGTGGGTATCGGGATGGGTCGGTTCGATTTGTGAAACAGCTTGGGGATGCTTGAAAGCAGAGCGTTCCGCCCGCAAGCGGCCGGGTTCATCTTTCTTGCTTGTCCAAGAAAGACAGAACCAGAAAGAAGGACACCCCGACTTATGCGCTCTGCGGGCATCCTGCCCTCCGAGTCCGCACGGTGCGTCGGGTCGTTTCGACGGCGCATCCATGCACCGGCGAAACGATGGCCGACATCGTGTCGGCCACCCTTCGGGCCAATCCGCCACCCCGCGCCGCAACGCAGGGGCCCGAACAGCAGCGGGCTCCAGCCCGCATTGCGGCTAGAGCGTGGGAAAGTGCTACACCATCGCCGCTGATGTTCTATCTCGGATTGTTCTCATATGAAGCATCTTGATCGCCAGCTCAGTGCTTTCCAGTCAGAGCTCACGCGATTCGTGGGACTTACGGACGACGAGTCGCGAAAGGTAGCAACTCTTTGCGCAGCGGATGTTCGATTTCTGCCGGTCGAAGCAAAGGCTAATATCATCAGCTCTTCGTTAGTGCCAATTCAGGCAAGACTCGATGAACTCGTTGCCTATCAGGCATGGAATGACATTGCGCTAGCTTCGCCGCCTCACCCTGCTGTTACCCGAGCGCGGGTAGTAGTTCAAAACTACATATGTTTTGTATATCTGAAGGATGCGTGTTTTGAGGTATTGCAAGCACGGGCACCTGCTAATTCTGTAGCAATGCGCTGTGCAGCGTTCTTGTCGCGCGGTGCAATTCGCGATTTCCGGAACGCTTTCTCGCATGCCAACTGGTGCTACAAGCTCGACTACTCTGGACTTGAATGCTGGGTTCTCGCTGATCCACGCAGCAAGTCTGGAGCAATGCGGCATTTTGATGTTTCGCAACACGAACTGAATTTCTGGCAGGCCCTGTCACGTGCTGTGGCGTATGCCACATATCTAAACCTCGGAGCTGAGTCGAACGCTTTTGCTCTTGCGCCGTAAAGCGAGCCGAGCACCGGAAGCAGGAACGGGAGCAAGGCCCGCATGTCTGAGGCCACGGATGGCCGAGTTCGGGCCGGCCCGTTCCTGCTGAGGAGCGCAGGGTACCGATGCGGCTTCATCGCATCGGCGAGTGTCCGGCGCTGATGGTTTTGGTTACTTTTCCCGAAAGAAAAGTGACACGCGCTAAGCGCGGAAGCTTTGCAGTTGGCCCTGCTTTTCTACGCGAAATGCTTAGGCGTCAGCAAACAACCGACGCAACTCCGCGCCTGGATCCTGCGCGCGCATAAAGGTCTCACCAACCAGAAACGCATGCACGTTGGCTGCGCGCATGCGTGCTACGTCCTCGCGCGTGGCGATGCCACTTTCAGTCACCACAATTCGATCAGGCGGCACGCGTGCGAGCAGGTCGAGCGTGGTGCCGAGGGTCACCTCGAACGTGCGCAAATTGCGATTGTTGATTCCCAACAACTGCGATGGTCGCGGTGATGCAGACGCACCCGAATCCGAATCCGCGGCGACCTCGGGCCGCGGCATCCGCAACGCGCGCTGCAGTTCAGCGCCATCGTGCACCTCGATCAGCACATCCATGCCCAGTTCGGCGCCCAACTGCGCCAGCGTCGCCAGCGATGCATCATTAAGCGCAGCGACGATAAGCAGAATGCAATCCGCGCCCATCGCCCTCGCTTCGACCACTTGGTACGGATCAATCACGAAATCCTTGCGCAATACCGGCAGAGCGCCGGCCGCCCTTGCGTCGCGCAGAAAACCATCGTGGCCCTGGAAAAAATCCACATCGGTCAACACCGACAGACAGGTTGCACCACCTGCTTCGTAGCTTCGCGCGATTGCTGCCGGATCGAAATCCGCACGGATTACGCCCTTGCTGGGGCTGGCCTTCTTGATTTCTGCGATCACCGCCGATTCGCCGCGTGCAATCGCGGATTCGACCGCATGGGCAAACCCGCGCGCCGGCGGTAACCCTGCGCAACGTGCACGTAGCGTCTCGATGCTGGAACGCGCGGAGCGCTCGCGCACTTCCTCGGTCTTGCGTGCGAGGATCTTGTGCAGGATATCGGGCCGTGCGGGATCCGCCATCAGCGATCCGCACGCGGGCCGGCGTAGGCGCGTTCGACTTTCGCCACGCGAATCTCGAAATGCTCGTACCACTCCAACCGACCGCGCGCGCGCACGGCGGCGTGTTCGGCATTAAGTTTCCAGGCCACGATCGCTTCTTCGCTTTCCCAATAACTCACCGTGATGACAAAACCGATCGCGTCACGCGCTGATTCCACGCCCAGATATCCGGGCTGCTGCGCCGCCAGCTCCAGCATGCGCTGGGCGGCTTCAGCGTAATCTCCGTCACCATCGCTGTCGTGACGACGCTGCGAGGCGAAGATCACTGCGTAATAGGGCGGCTCGGGCGTGCCGGCGAATCCTGTGTCCATCGGATCCAGATTCGTCGGGTCGTGCTGCATCGGATCAGTCTCCATCGATCAGTCTCCTTCAGATCATGCCGCCCTGACCGGCCAGTTGGCGGGTGATGCCAACGAATTCTTCCATCTTCGCCAGCGCTGCGCCGCTGCTGATCGTGCTTCGCGCGAGCGCGATGCCGTCGGCGATCGACGCCGAAATGCCAGACACGTACAGCGCCGCGCCGGCATTGAGCGCCACGATATCGCGCGGCAGCCCGTCGGTGTCGTCCAGTGCCTGCAACAACATGGCCTTGGATTCGGCCGCATCATTCACACGCAGGTTGCGGCTGGCCGCCATCGCGATCCCGAAATCCTCCGGGTGGATTTCATACTCGCGCACCACGCCATCGCGCAACTCGCCGACCAGGGTTGCCGCGCCAAGCGTGATCTCGTCCATGCCGTCGGCGCCCCACACCACCAGCGCGTTACGTGTCCCGAGCCGTTGCAGCACGCGCACCAGGATGCCGACCAGGTCGGCATGAAAAACGCCGAGCAGTACGTTTGGCGCATTCGCCGGATTGGTCAACGGCCCCAGGATATTAAACAGCGTGCGCACGCCCATTTCCTTGCGCACGGCGGCGACGTTTTTCATCGCCGGATGATGGAGTGGCGCGAACATGAAGGCGACGCCGGTTTCAGCCATGCAAGCGGTGACCTGCGCGGGTTGCAACTCGATCGCTGCCCCCAGCGTTTCCAGCACATCGGCACTGCCGGATTTCGAGGACACGCTGCGGTTGCCATGCTTGGCGACCTTCGCGCCTGCGGCGGCGGCAACAAACATGCTGGCGGTGGAGATGTTGAAACTGTGTGCGCCATCGCCGCCAGTGCCGACGATATCGACCAGATGTTGCCTGTCATCGGCGCTCCACGCCGCCGGCAACTCGACCTTTGCCGCCAACTCGCGCATCACTTCGGCCGCGCCCGCAAGCTCGCCGATGGTTTCCTTCTTCACCCTCAAGCCGGTGAGGATCGCGGCGATCATCGGCGACGACACTTCGCCCCGCATGATCGCGCGCATCAGCTCCACCATCTCGTCGTGGAAGATCTCGCGATGCTCGATCGTGCGCTGCAGGGCTTGTTGGGGCGTAATGGGCATGGCTGGCTTTGCGAACACGGTGTGGAGAATCTTACAGAATAGATCAGGGCCGGATTCTCGAAACAATTGAGGCGGTAGCGGAGCGGAGCGCGATGGCGCTCTTGCCAGTTTCCGTTTCCTGTTGACCAACTGTGCTGTTCGCTCCGACCTCTGGTCTAAGCAGTCCCCTTCCCTGCGCCCAAGAAATTCTTCAACAACGCTCGGCCGTGTTCGGTCAGGATCGACTCGGGATGAAACTGCACGCCCTCGCATCCCAGTGTTTTGTGGCGCAGGCCCATGATTTCATCGAATCCGCCGTGCTCGTCCAGCGTCCACGCGGTGATTTCCAGGCAATCTGGCAGCGACTCGCGCTCGACCACCAGCGAGTGGTAGCGCGTGGCTTCGAAGCCATCCGGCAATCCGGCAAACACCCCTTCGCCGCGATGATGAATGCGCGAGGTCTTGCCGTGCATGATCTTTTTCGCGCGCACCACGTTGCCGCCGAACGCCTGGCCCAGCGCCTGATGGCCAAGGCAGACGCCAAGAATCGGAATTGCGCCGGATAATTCCGACAACAACTGCAATGACACGCCTGCCTGGTCCGGCGTGCCAGGCCCGGGTGAGATCACGATCCGGGCGGGTGCCAGCGCGCGGATGCCGTCTACATCGATCGCGTCATTGCGCAGCACATCGACCGCCTGCCCCAACTCGCCGAAGTACTGCACGAGGTTGTAGGTGAAGCTGTCGTAGTTGTCGATCATCAACAACAAGGGCGATCCCGGCAGTCGGGCATCGCCAGAGAGACGACGCGGAACTCGGCAATCTACCGATGGCGCACGATTGGTGCAATCACGATGGCTCGAAAGCCGACTGCGAACTTCGCAGGCGCACTAGTGCTGCGGTCAGGCTGAAGCCGGTTGCGCGCTGCTCGACAGAGGAAAACTGATGCGGACACGCAATCCCGGATCATTGTCTTCCAGCGCGATGCGGCCGCCATGGCGTTGCACGATCGCTCGCGCGAGGCTCAAGCCCAGGCCAGTGCCGGGTGAGCCTCGATGCGTTTCCAGCCGCACAAACCGGTCGAACACGCGCTCATGATCGCCGACCGGAATGCCGGGCCCGTGGTCCGCGATGCGCAGCAGAGCTAGCTCTAGGTCGGCAGCCAGAGATATCTCTACCTCGCTCCCATCAGGCGCGTACTTGAGCGCGTTGTCGAGCAGGTTGGCGGCAAGCTGGAATAATTGGTCGACGTCGCCGCGCAATTGCACGGGTCCAATCTCGCTGCGCAAGGTAATAAGTCGTTGCGCGGCAATCGGTGCGTACAACTCCACCGCGTCGGTTAGTACGTCATCCAGCGCAATCTCGGGATCGTCCGATGATGGTTGTTGCGCTTCGATGCGCGCGAGTCGCAGCAGCGCGCCGAATGCGCTCAGCAACTGGTCGGTCTCGGCCAGTGCGGCATCGAGCTCGGCCTGATGCGACGAACGCATTGCGCCCTCGAGAACTACAGAGTGCAGCGATGGATCTCCTTCCGGCCTCGGCGTTGAATCGTCGTTGCGCATGCTTTCCAGCCGGTTGCGCAAGCGCGTCAATGGGGTGCGCAAGTCGTGTGCGATGTGGTCGGTGGCGTGACGTACGCCGTCGAGCAACTCCTGGATACGGTCGAGCATTCCGTTGAACGCACCTGCGATGCGGTCGAATGCATCGCCGCTGTCATTGAACGGAGCACGTGCGTGCAGTTCGCCCTCGCCTACCCGCTGTACCGCGCGGTGCATGGCTTCGAGGCGTGTCGCGACCAGTCGCGTGGTTAACCAGCCAATCAACAGCCCGAGCACGGCGGTGGCCAGCAATGCGTACAGACTGGTGCGCAGCATCAGGCCAAGAAAGCGATCGCGCCGATGCGTCTGCAAGCCGGTCAGAAAAAATCCATCGGGACCGATCGTCTGCACAAAGGCGAGCACCCCCACCCGGCCATCGCCGACACGCTCGTGAAAGGCAACCCAGCCGCGCGCCTTCATCACCTCGACCGGCAGCGTCGCGAATTCGCCGGCGATCACACGGTGTTTTCCATCCACCAGCGCGTACACCGCGTCGGGATTTTCCGGTGCGTCGGTGCGATCAATGACCTCGGCGCGCAACTGGGCCAAGCCTTGTTGCTTGTAGATATCGACCAGACCGGTGTTCTCGGCGCGAATAACGTCGTGCAGGCCGCTGCTGATAATCGCCGAGACCGCATAGAACACGCCGCTGCCCAGCAGTGCGAAGGCGACCAGCATCGCTGCGCACACCACCAGCGCGAGCCTGAGGCTGGTCGAACGCTGCCAGTTGTTCCTGTCCATCACGCGCTACGCGGCGCGCTCAGCGCAAGCCAAGCATGTAGCCTGCGCCGCGAATGGTATGCAGCAGCGGCTTGCCGAAGTCGCGGTCGATCTTTTGCCGCAGGCGGCTGATGTGCACGTCGATCACGTTGGTCTGCGGATCGAAGTGATAGTCCCACACCGCTTCCAGCAACATGGTGCGGGTCACCACGCGGTCGGCCTGACGCATCAGGTATTCCAGCAACCGGAATTCGCGCGGTTGCAGCTCGATGTGGCGACCAGCGCGACGCGCTTCGCGGGTGAGCAGGTTGAGTTCCAAGTCGCCCAGTCGCAGCTCGGTGATCTCCGTGCCCTGGCCCTGATGGCGACGCAGCAGGCTGTCGATGCGCGCGGTTAGTTCAGCGTAGGCGAATGGCTTAATCAGATAATCATCGGCGCCTGCACGCAGGCCCTCAACCCGATGATCGACATCGCCGAGAGCAGTCAGCACCAGAACGGGCGTGGTATTGCCGGCACCGCGCAGGGTGCGCAATACGGTGAGGCCATCGAGCCCAGGCAGCATGCGATCGAGCACGATCGCATCGTAGTGTTCAGTGGTCGCCAGAAACAGGCCGTCCCTGCCGTTGTCGGCACGATCGACGGTATGCCCGTCCTCGCTCAGGCCCTTGGCGATAAATGCACAGGTGTGGGGGTCGTCTTCGACGATCAGGATGCGCATTGAGGCTCCTTCAACCCCCGCAGGATACCGCGCCGATAGCCGGCGCGGTTCCTGATGCCTCATGTAAAACGATTACTGCGCCGGCGGGGTGTCGCTTGAAGCAGCCGCAGCCTTCTTGGCAGCGTGGTGATGCTTCTTTTTGTGATGCATGCCGACCTTATGGTGGTCGACGGCTGCATCGACTTTCTTGGCCGCGTCCAAATTCTCCTGGGCAGCAGCGACGTTCTGGTCAGCAGCGGCGTTGGCAGACGGGGCCGGAGCGGGAGCCATAGCCGGCTTGGCGGACTTGGCCGGCGCGGGAGCCATAGCCATAGCCGGCTTGGCAGCGGGAGCGGGAGCGGCGGCAAACGCCGAGCCGGCGACAGCCGACAGCGCAAGGGCGAGCAACGAAAGACGAACGTTCATGGAAACTCCTGAAATCGATTGCCGTCTGGGCACGATGCCCTGACGTCCCGTTACCATGCCTTTTCGCACCGCGCGGAACGCTGTCCGGAAGGTGACGGATTGTTTAGTTGCCCGTTTTTGTTCAGTGTGAAGCACGATCCGACGTTGCG
>JBBQQH010000006.1:0-69828 GCA_038216155.1 Lysobacterales bacterium | reverse complement strand
CTGGTGCGCTCGTTCCTGGGTGAACCCTACCGGATTCCTTCCGGATCGATGATGCCAACCTTGCTGATCGGCGATTTCATCCTGGTCAACAAGTTTGCCTATGGCCTGCGCATGCCAGTGCTGGATACCAAGATCGTGCCGATCGGCGAGCCGCAGCGCGGCGACGTGGTGGTGTTTCATCCGCCGCACCATCCGGATCAAACCTGGATTAAGCGCGTGATCGGACTGCCGGGCGATACCATCACCTACCAGGACTACACCCTGAGCATCAACGGCCAGCCGGTCGAGACGGCGCCGATCGGGGCGTTCGTGGGCAAGGGCAACGGTGCCAGCATGACCGGCGCGCGCGAATTGCGTGAATCGCTGCCGGGCAAGACCCACCGCATATTGCAGCTTGATCTGCCGCCAATGTTCCAGCACGCCAATGGCAGCTGGACGGTGCCGCCGGACAGCTATTTCATGATGGGTGACAACCGCGACAACAGCGAGGACAGCAGGTACTGGCCGACCCACTTCCTTCCGGAGCACAATATCGTCGGCAAGGCGGTGGTAGTCTGGATGAACTGGGACTTCGGTGGTGCAGGGCTGGATGCTTCGCGCATCGGCACCGTGATCAAATAGCCGTACACACACATTGCACATCCATGCAGCGAGGGGAACGCACATGCAACGCAAATTGATCAATGGCAGGCAGCGTGGAATCACCATGATCGGGTTTTTGTTCGCCCTGATCGTCTTGGGTTTCTTCGCCTATCTCGGCATGCGGATCGTGCCGATGTACATCGAGTATTTCAGCGTGGTGAAGTCGCTCAAGCACGTGGTGGCGCAGCCTGGAATCGAGAAAATGGACGAGCGCAAGATTCGCGATTTTCTCTCGCGTGAGTTCGACATCGGCTATGTCGATTCGATCACCGACAAGGACGTGAAGATCAAGCGCCTGCAAGATCACATCACACTGACCGCCGACTATGAAGTGCGCAAGCCATTTTTCGATCAGGTGTTCTTCGTCGGTCATTTCACCAGCACGGCTGTCTCCGGCGCGGGTGCGAAAGACGAACAATGATCAAACAGCGCGCATTGACAGTAGCGATGTGAACTGGGGCCACCGCTTTGTCGATGACAGCCTGCTGCGGCAGGCGCTGACGCATCGCAGCGCGCATTCTCGACACAATGAGCGTCTCGAATTCCTTGGTGACGCGCTAGTCAATCTGTTTGTCGCGCAAACTTTGTTCCAACGCTGGCCGAAGGCTGACGAGGGCGCCTTGACCCGTGCTCGTGCGGAGATGGTGCGCGAATCCTCGCTCGCCGCGATCGCGCGTGAACTCGATCTGGGTGCGCATCTGCAACTAGGGCCGGGCGAGATGAAAACCGGCGGACATCGCCGCGATTCGATCCTGGCTGATGCGCTTGAAGCGCTGATCGGCGCGATCCATCTGGACGCCGGGTTCGAAACCTGTCGCGACGTGGTGTTGCCGTGGTTCGAGTCGCGGATCGCAGCCATGCCTGCGGGCAAGATCGGCAAGGACGCCAAGACTCGGTTGCAAGAATGGTTGCAAGCCCGACAGTTGCCGCTGCCTGATTACCAGTTGGTCGACAGTAGCGGTGAGGAGCACGATCTGATATTCCGCGTGCGTTGCGCGATCGATCAACCTGCGCTGGCCGCCGAAGGTAGTGGCGGCTCGCGTCGCGTGGCAGAACAACAGGCAGCCGAAGAAGTGCTGAAAATGTTGGCGAGTGTTGATCAGATGGATCGTGTCGATGGATGAACAACTGATTGCACCGAGCTACCGCGCCGGTGAAGTCGCAGTGCTGGGACGGCCTAACGTAGGCAAGTCGACGCTGGTCAACGCGCTGGTCGGCACCAAGGTCAGCATTGTCTCCCCGCGCCCGCAAACGACGCGGCACCGGCTGTTGGGCATCGCCAGCTTTCCGCATGGCCAGTTGTTGCTGGTCGACACGCCCGGTCTGCACAGTCAGGAAGCGCGCGCGATCAATCGTTATCTCAATCGTGCCGCGCGTGGCGCGCTGGAGGGTGTCAGCGCTGCCATCCACATGGTTGAGGCCGGTCGCTGGAGCGCGGATGACGATCTGGCACAACGCGTGCTGGTCGAATCGGGCGTGCCGCATGTGCTGGTGATCAACAAGATCGATCAGATCAAGGACAAGCAGGCGCTGCTGCCGTTCATCGCCAAACATGCTCAAAGCGCGGGATACACCGCAGTGCATCCGCTATCTGCCCTCAAGCGCAAGGGGCTGGAGCCGCTGGTGAAGGACTTGCTGGCGATGCTGCCAGAATCTGAGCCGCACTACGGCCAGGACGAAATCACCGATCGCAGCGAACGCTTCCTTGCCGCCGAGCTGGTGCGCGAGCAGTTGATGATGCGGCTGGGCGAAGAAGTGCCGTATTCGGCGACGGTCGCAATCGAAAGTTTCCAGGAGGATGGACGCATGCTGCGCATTGCCGCCGTGGTCTGGGTCGAGCGCGAGGGGCAGAAGTCAATCGTGGTCGGCAAGGGCGGCGAGAAGATCAAGGCGATCGCCACCTATTCGCGCGAGCAGATGGAGAAGCTGTTCGGGCGCAAGGTGTTTCTGGAAGTGTGGTGTCGCGTTCGCGAAGGGTGGGCCGACGACGCAGCGGCGCTGAAATTGTTTGGGTATGAGTAGCGGCAAGGAACAGAGAAGGCGGAGCCGGGAACGGAAAGAGCAGCTTGCTTTTGCGGTTGCTTTTGGAATTGACAATCGGTGTCAGCGACCCAGTGCAGATCGTCCGATTGTCATACCAGCTTTCTCCCTGTTCGCCGTTCGCCGTGCGCTATACCCAGCACCAAAATGCGCATCCTGAGCCAGCCCGCGATCGTGCTGCATGCGCGGCGGTGGCGTGAGACGAGTCTGTTGCTGGAGTTGTTCACGCGCGATCATGGTCGGGTCGGCGTGGTGGTGCGCGGCATTCATGGCGCGCGCCGACAGCCGTTGCGAGCGGCGTTGCAGCCACTGCATGCGATCAGCGTGGATTATCTGCAGCGCGGCGAGTTGGCGACGTTATTGCAGGCCGAGGCGATCGGATCGCCGCCGAAGTTGGCAGGCGATGCGTTGATGGCGGCGCTGTATGTGGCCGAACTCAGCGCCCGTCTGTTGCCGCGCGATGATGCAGCGCCGGAACTGTTCCATCGGTTTGCCGAGGTGCTTGGCGAGCTGGCCGCGACGACGTCGCTGGCTTGGACTTTGCGCCGTTTCGAACGCGACCTGTTGCAGGCACTGGGCTACGGCCTGCCGCTTGATGTGGATGTAGACGGGCAGCCGCTTGATCCTGCTGCACGCTACCAGGTCGATCCCGAATATGGCTTCCGTCGCGATCGCAGCGTCCAAGCGGGTCGTATCAGCGGTGCGGCACTGCTGGCGCTTGCGCAGGACGTACAGCCGGCAGAGGAATTCTTGCGCGAACAACGAGGCGCCTTGCGCGCAGTGATCGCGTTTCATCTGGGCTCGCGCGGATTGCGATCTTGGGGAATGCTGGCCGAAGTAGCTCGGCTGGCACCCGTGCGCACTGATGGCGGTGACACGGTCATCGCCGGCACACTGGCGAAGTCCGGATCAAACCAATCTGATCCCGCGAGCGATTCAAAGAATGCGACTGCCGGTTTTCTGGAAGACTAGGAATTCTTCGGATCGCGAGCTACCAGCGTCTCCATCAGCGCAAGGTTGAAAACCTCAAGGCGCATCGTATCCAGTGGCGCCTCGTGCAGCGCGCGCACTGCCTGCAGCAATCGTGTGCTGCCGACAAATCCGCAACTGGCCTTGAGTCGGTGCAAATGGTGGCGTACACGAATTGCATCGCCGGCGGCATAGGCGGTCGCGATCTGCGCGTGCTCGCCGGGCAACTCCGCCCGAAACAAGGCGCGCAGGCCGTCCAGCGCTGCTCGATTGTCGCCAAGCGCAGAGAGGCCTTGCGCGTCGTCCCAGATAATGTCGCTATCCTTTGCATTCGCTGCATCAACTGGCCGCCCAGCAGGTAAATGTCGATCAAGCGCGGTATGCAAAATCGCAACGCTCACCGGCTTGATCACAATCTCGGCGAATCCCGCGGCGATCAGTGATTCGGTGCGCGAGCCAGTCGCCTCGGCGGTCAAGCACAGTGCGGCGATCCCGGATTGCGATGGTTGCAGATCGCGCAACAGCTCCTCGCCACTGCCATCGGGCAGGTTGGCATCCAGAAGCAGTAGGTCGTAGCGCTGGGACGCCGCTAGCATGCGCGCCTGCGCAGCGTTCTCGGTCGAATCGACTACCGCTGGATACTGCCGCAATGCCTCGCTCAGAAATCCACGGCTGACGCCGTCGTCCTCGACCAGCAGCAATCGCACGGGGTTCATCGACGGCACTCGCAATGGCACACTGCCGGCACGATGCCGTGCCCGACCTCCTTCCGCAACTGCCTCGCGCTGACTCTGGCACTGACGGCAGCAATGGCATCGGCGCGCACGCTCGATCTGCGCGCCCGATCGTTGCAGTCTGGCGTCGGCAAGTTGCAGGGCATCCGGTTGCATCTGGACTGGCCCAGCGATGCCAAGCAGGGACGGCTCAGCGTGGACGTCGCTTCGGCTGATTTATCGAGCTTTGGCTACCGATTCGGACATTTGCATTGGGAATGCCAGCTCGCAACGATACCCCAAGGCTGGAGCTGCGCAGGCTCCGTGAGCGGTGCGCGTGGCAAGCCGATGCAGTTGGCGATCAAGATCGCAACCGGTTCCACCCGCATCCAACTCTCTCAGGGCGCGTCTGCCTTGATCGTGCAACAAATCGCGGCCAATCCGTACGCGACCATCGTGCAATTGCAACATGTGCCCATCGACTGGCTGCGGCCTTATGTAGCGACGTTGTGGTCAGCAGCCCGACTGCAGAAGGGGAGTGTGGATGGACGTCTGGACATCGACACGCAACCGCGTGCGCCGTTGCGGGTTTCTGGGCCGCTGACCGTGAGCGGCTTCGCGCTGGATACGCCCGACGGCACCATCGCCACAGAGGGCTTGAACGCAACCGTACGCATCGACTACGCGCAATCGACGGCGCGCCGCTCGTTGGCATTGCAGGCTCGCTTGCAGGGTGGCGAATTTCTCTACGGAAGTCTTTACGCAAAGTTGCCGACGACCCCAGTGACACTGGAAATGCAGGCAGCCCAGGTGGCCGGCGGCGACTGGAATGCGTCGAAACTGGCATGGAATGACCCCGGCGTGCTTGATGTCCAAGGCGACGCGCACCTGTCTAGCGCGTTGGCTGTGCGCACAGCCAACCTCGGTATCACCATCGGCAACCTCGCGGTTGCGGCGGATCGTTACTTCAGCGGATGGCTAGGCACCGCCGGCTTCGCGGGCATGACCTTGCACGGCAATGCGCGTGCCGACATCGCTATCGCCCCGGCCGGCCTGCAACACGCAACGGTGGAATTGCACGACGTCGATGCGCGCGACGCAAAGCGGCGTTTCGTGTTGTCGGCATTGAACGGAAACATCGCCTGGACCGCGGACGCGCGCTCGGTCGAGAGCAGCGTGCAAGTCGCCGGCGGCGCGATCTACGGCATCGCGTTGGGGGCTACCACGCTCGCCCTGCATAGTGCCTCGCGTGAGCTTGCGCTGTCGAAATTGGCGTCCTTGCCCATGTTGGGCGGCAAACTCGACATCGAGTCGTTCAATCTGGTCCCCGCCGACGCAAGTCATTCCACCCACTTTCAACTTGGGTTGCGCATGCGCGACCTGCAACTGACACCGATGGCCAAGGCGTTCGGCTGGCCGGCGTTTCCGGGCACCCTCAGCGGACACCTGCCGGCCGCACGTTTTGCCGACGACGTGTTGCGCTTTGACGGCGGGCTGGACGCGCAGGTGTTCGGCGGCAAGGTTGCGGTCGCCAAGTTGGTGATGGAACGCCCATTCGGCGTCGCGCCCACGCTCAGCGCTGATATTGACTTGGATAACCTCGATCTGAAGTCGCTGACCGACGTGTTCGGATTCGGCCAGATCACCGGTCGGCTCGATGGCAGTATCCACGATCTGCGACTGCTCGACTGGACGCCGGTGGCGTTCGATGCCGAACTGCACAGCGACGCCAGCCAGCCTGACAAGCGCCGGATCAGCCAGCGCGCGATCAAGGATTTGTCCAATGTTGGCGGCAGCGGAATCGCCGGCGGATTGCAGGCGCAGGCGCTCAAGGTGTTCAAGGATTTTGGCTACGCAAAACTGGGTCTTGCCTGCCGGCTGGAGAACAACGTCTGTCACATGGGCGGCATCAGCGCCGCGTTTGCGCCGGCGGAAGCCACCGAATCAGAGCCGCGCGATGCGACAGGTTCAGGCGGCGGCTATACAATCGTGCAGGGATCGGGCCTGCCGCATATCACCGTGGTGGGATTCGCACGAAAAGTTGATTGGCCGACGCTGGTCGCGCGCCTGAAGGCAGCGACTGAGGGTAACGGTCCAATAGTGAAATGAACGAATTTTTCTGGAACAGGAGACGGCAATGCGCAAGGTGTCTGCAACTCATCGGTGGGTTTGGCGATTGTTCGGCGCGCGGCTGACCGATTCGCGGCTCATCGGAACGGGCTTGGTGGCGGCTGCGGTGTTGACCGCATGCGTCACCATCAACGTGTATTTTCCTGCAGCCGAAGCGCAGCAGGCGGCGAAGGAATTCGTCGACAAGGTAATCAATCCGGATGCGCCCGCGACCCAGCCCGATGCGAGCGGCGGCGGGAAGCGACCCGGTTTCAGCTTCATGTCGCTGATCATCCCCGATGCCAATGCGCAGTCGTCCGCGCCCGACATCAGCATCAAGACGCCGGCGATCCAGGCAATTCAATCGCGCATGGCTCAGCGTTTCGATGCCACGCTTCGTGGCGGTTTCGATTCGGGTGCGCTGGGCTTTACCAACGATGGCCTGATCAACGTACGCGATGCCGGCAAGATCGCGCTCAAGGATCGCGTCGGCATGAACCAGGCAGTCGCCGATGACAATCGCGACCGCAAAGCGGTGTATCGCGAAATCGCCGTCGCCAATGGCCATCCGGAGTGGGAGAAGGGCATCCACGAAGCCTTCTCGAAGCAATGGATCGCCAGCGCGCACGGCGGCTGGTGGTATCAGGATGCAAGCGGAGCGTGGAAGCAAAAGTAGTTTTAAAGGGGGGGAAGGGGAGCTGGAAACGGGTTGAAGCGGCGCCTTTGAAGAATTCATAGCACTGACCGATTCCCTTTTCTATTCGCTTTGATGTGCTCGTGAGTACGAGCACATCGGGTCCCTTTTTTGTGTCCTGTTCTCCCTCCACAAACTACAATTGCTGAACGCCACATGCGTTGTTCGTTATGAGCTGCGGTCCAGGCGACACTTTGGACCAGCTACGCTGTTCGCTACGACCTTCGGCCTTCGAAGTCCCGTTCCCCGCACTCCCTGAGGTCCCGTGTCCCGACCCCAACGCGCACCGCTTGTCGAATTCGAAGCCGATATCATTGACCTCTCGCATGACGGGCGTGGCGTTGCGCGCAGTGATGGCAAGGCGGTGTTCGTGCGTGGCGCGCTGCCGGGTGAACGGGTGCGCGCCAAACAGACTGCGCGTCATCGACATTTCGATGAAGCCAACGCGGTCGAGGTATTGCGCGCATCGCCGGATCGGGTCGAGCCTCGGTGCCCACACTTCGGTGTCTGCGCTGGGTGCGTGCTGCAACATCTGGACGCCGATCGCCAGATCGAGGCCAAACAACGCGTGTTGCTGGAAAACCTCGAGCGCATCGGTCATGTGAAGTCTGAGTCCGTAATGCCTCCATTGACCGATGTGCAGTGGGGCTATCGGCGCAAGGGCCGCCTAAGCGTTCGCCATGTCGAAAAGAAGGGTCGCACGCTGGTCGGATTTCGAGAGGTCGATGCACGCTTTGTGGCCGATATTCGGCATTGCGACACGGTGATTCCAGCCATTGGTGATCGCCTCGAGCAACTAGCGGCGCTTGTCGATGGGCTTGAGGCACGCAGCAGCATTCCGCAGATCGAATTCATCGCAGGCGATGACGGCGTCGGAAGGGATGTCGTAGCGCTGGTATTCCGGCACATGCTGCCGCTATCCGAATCCGACCGTTCCGCGCTGACCGCGTTTGCACGTGATGCGGGATTCGCGGTGCTGCTGCAATCGGGCGGTGTGGATTCGATGCAACCGCTGTGGCCGGAAACGCTGGATCTGGCCTTCTCGTTGGCTGACCATGGGTTGACGCTCGCATTTCAGCCGCTGGATTTCATCCAGGTGAACGCCGGGATGAACGCGAAGATGATCAACCGTGCGCTGGAACTACTGCAGCTGAAACCTGAGCAACGCGTTCTCGATCTGTTCTGCGGGCTCGGTAATTTCACGTTGCCGATTGCGCGCAAGGTTGCGAACGTCGTCGGAGTGGAAGGCGAGGCAGGCCTTGTCGCGCGTGCTCGCGCGAATGCAGAACGCAATGGCATCACCAATGCGCGTTTCTATACTGCAGATCTTGCGTCGGCGCTGGCGTACGAGCCATGGATCAAGGAACACTTCGATGCCTTGCTGCTCGACCCGCCACGATCGGGCGCCGAGGCATTGCTGCCGCAACTGCCGCTGAAGAAAATCGACCGCATTGTTTACGTCTCCTGTCATCCCGGTTCGCTCGCGCGCGACGCCGGCTTCCTAGTGCGAGAGCGCGGCTACACATTGCGCAGCGCCGGCGTGATGGACATGTTTCCGCATACCGCGCATGTCGAAAGCATCGCCTTGTTCGAGAGATAGCTGCGCATGGGGATCGAGATCGAGCGCAAGTTCACGGTGACTGGCACCGACTGGCGTAACCATGTCGATCAGTCGGTGCCCATGGCGCAGGGCTATCTCAACGACATGGCGGCGCTGCGCAGTGGCACGCAGCAGGCATCGGTGCGCGTGCGCATAGCTGGTGCGCACGCGCTTCTCAATGTCAAGTCGCGCGAGCTCGGTCACACCCGCCAGGAGTTCGAATACGAAATCCCGATCGACGATGCGAAGGCGTTGCTCAAACTTTGCGTCGGCGGCTTGATTGAAAAGACGCGGCACTACATCAGGCAAGGCGCGTTTACCTGGGAAGTCGACGTGTTTAAAGGCGAGAACGCGGGTTTGATCGTTGCCGAAATCGAACTGCCAAATGCCGATGCCGAATTCGACAAGCCCGAGTGGGTGGATCGCGAAGTCACCGACTCGCTGCGCTATTACAATCTTGCATTGGCCGAACGGCCCTACGCGCAGTGGTCGCCCGAGGAGAAGTCTTGATGTTGGTGATAGGTATTGCCGGTACGGAATTGGCGAACGAGGAGCGCGACTGGCTGCAGCATCCGTCGGTTGGCGGGGTGATCTTGTTTGCGCGAAATTTTGAATCGCGTACGCAAGTTGGCGAGCTTTGCGATGCGATTCGCGCTGCTGCGCCACGTCCGCAGCTGTTATGCGTTGATCAGGAAGGCGGCCGTGTGCAGCGGTTTCGCGAGGGTTACGCCAGCCTGCCGCCGTTGCAGGAGTTCAGCAGCCTGCATGCGCGCGATGCCACCGCGGCGCTGGCGCTGGCCGAAGAGCACGCATGGCTGATGGCCAGCGAAATTCGCGCCAGTGGGCTCGATCTGAGTTTTGCGCCAGTCGCCGATCTCGGGTTCGGCAATCGTGCGATCGGCAACCGGGCGTTTTCTGACAATCCGCAGATCGTCGCCGAGTTCATTCGCGCCTATCTGCGCGGAATGCACGGGGCCGGCATGGCGGCCACGCTCAAGCATTTTCCGGGGCACGGTTCGGTATTGGAAGACACCCATTACGATGCGGCAGTCGATCCGCGCTTGCTGTCGGAATTGCAGTCGAGCGATCTGATTCCGTTCGCTGCCGGCATTGCATCGGGTGCCGAAGCAATAATGCTTGCGCACGTCACTTATCCGGCTGTAGCGCCGGAACCAGCCGGCTACTCGCCGCGCTGGATCAATGAGATTCTGCGGAGTGAGATGGGTTTTTCAGGCGTCGTTTTTTCCGACGACATTGGTATGGCGGCGGCCGAATCGGCAGGTGGGGTCGCGGCGCGGATTGATGCGCATCTGGATGCAGGTTGCGACGCGGTGCTGGTGTGCGCCCCGGCGCTGGTTCCAGATTCGTTGGCGGCGATGGATCGGCGCTCGGTACCGGCTACCGATGCGTTGGCGTCGTTGTTTGGACGTGGCAGCGAAAGCTGGTCGCGTTTGGCCGCCAATCCAAGGTACGCCGCCAGCATCGCGCACCTGTCCGGTGACGAGGCGGGACTCGCATGAGCGTTTCAAATGCGACTCCTCCAGCGCTAGCCGAGGCCATGAAACATTCAGAACTATTGTTCGATCGCGCGCACTTGCAGCGAGTGATTGCCACGATGGCCGAGCGCATCCGCGCCGATTATCGCGGCGCCCGTCCGTTGTATCTGACGGTAATGCACGGCGGCATGTTGTTTGCATCCGAACTGGCGCTGGCGCTGGGTGAGACCGACACGAAGGGCGCATCGCTCGATCTGGAATTCGATTACCTGCATGCCACGCGCTATCGCGGCGCGACCAGCGGTGGCACGCTGCAATGGAAACATCGGCCGGCAACGCCGCTGCAAGGCCGGCGCGTTTTGCTGGTGGATGACATCGTCGATGAAGGCCACACCTTGGCTGCGGTGCGGCAATGGTGCCGGGCGGAAGGCGCGCTCGAAGTGCGCATAGCGAGCCTGTCAGTCAAACAGCACGATCGCTGCGTGCCAGGATTGACAGCGGATTATGTCGGTGTCGAGGTCCCGGATCGCTACGTGTTCGGATTCGGCATGGACTACCAAGAGCAGGGTCGAAATCTGCCCGGCATCTACGCGCTGAAGGGGTAGGCATGAGCAACAACACAGGCATGGATGCTCTGGATGAACACGCTATCGCCCTGGCAGTGATTGGCGGTACCGGACTGTATGCGTTGTCGAACATGGACGACGTGCGAACCCAGCAGCCGGAGACGCCGTATGGCACGACGTCCGCGCCAATCCGGATCGGGCGGCTGGCGGGCGCGCAGGTTGCGTTTCTGGCGCGGCATGGCGAGTCACACAACACGCCGCCACATCGGATCAACTACCGCGCCAATTTATGGGCGTTGCAAAAACTTGGCGTGCAGCGCGTGCTCGCGATCAATTCGGTCGGCGGCATCAGCGAACGCTTCGCCCCGCGTGTGATTGCATTGCCGGATCAGTTGATCGATTACACATGGGGCCGTGAGCACACGTTCAGCGATGGTGTTGGCATTGGCAAGGTGCAACATGCGGACTTCGGCGATCCGTATTCGGAATCTATACGCCATCTCGTACTGGCTGCGGCCGATTCGATCGGCGTGTCGATCATCGACGGCGGCTGCTACGGAGCGACCCAGGGTCCGCGGCTGGAATCGCGCGGTGAAATCTTACGACTGCAGCGCGACGGCTGCGACTTGGTCGGCATGACCGGCATGCCCGAAGCTGGACTCGCACGCGAACTCGGCCTCGACTACGCCTGTCTCGCCCTGGTCGCCAATTGGGCGGCCGGCTGCGGACTCGCGCCCGGTGAGGCAACTCCGGTCATCACGATGGATGATGTGCTCGCCAACATGGCTGCCGCGACTGCACCGTTGCCGGATCTGCTCACGGCGCTGGTGAACAGACTGTCGTGACTCGGGATTTGATCAGCGCCAATCGCGCGCCCTAGTAGTGCATGCCCGCTGCTGATTGAGGCGTCAGTTATGCTCAGTCCAATGCGTTTTCTTCATCGAGCTCAAGCGTGTAATCAAACGTGTAATCGTGGCGTCCTTCCACAATGTGGATCGTCAGCGCTCCGACAATGCCTTCGAGTCCGTCGGTACCGGAATCGGGCACCACCGTGATCACCAGTTGTGGCGCACCGCGGGTCATCGTGCCGCTGTGTTGCAGCGCGAAACTGCCGCCCACGCCGTGCAGTGTGCCGGTCACGCGTTCCATCGCCACATAGCCGGCCGAGCCATCGGCGCTGCCATGCACCGCTAGCATCTGGCCGCGACTTTCAGCGTCGAGGTCACCCGTGAACTGCTTGTTCAAGCCCAACCGACCGATGCCCGGATCACCGACGTAGACATCGGTTTGCGGAATCATCTTCACTTCGAATGAACCCTTGGCTTGACGCGTCATGCAGGCTCCGAGTACTGCCGCCACGGTGGCAGCGCAATGAAGCAAATCTAGCATTCCCGCGGGAACCCGAGAAACCCAATGGCCAAGCCGCCGCCAAATCCGTCAATTCATTGGATTGCGGGGGAAGGGCGTTTTACGCCGTCATACCCGCGGCCTTCCACAGCCATAGTGCAGCTAAAGCCGGCGGCATTCACTGCAGCATCAGCCCTTCACACAGCTTGTTCTCGCACACTGCGATCCCCAATGGACGACCAGACACTCGTCTGTGAACACCCGGCTTCCGTCGCAAATATTTCCCAGTGAAACGAATCGACCGCACTCAGGCAATCGAATCGTCATCGCGGCGAACGCGTGCTCGTTCCCACAGGCAGCGCCAGCTCCAGCATAGAGCGCCCGCGCCTATCGCGATCAATGCCATCGAGGCCAGCAGCGGCAGCAGATCGACGTCGCCGTAGGCCAGATGTACGGACTTGGCGAACACCAGCATGCCCAGAACAGCGGCGACGGCCGGGCCGAGAAAGGTTTTGGCAAACAGACCAACACGCATGGGACACCTCACAGGGGGCGATCGCGTTGAGAGGGGAATCAGCGATCGATTGCCAGTCAGCGTGTCACCGCTGCGGTCGGCGTTATATCGGATGCGTCCGAGTTTGCCCTAGGAAAATTCCTAGATGCCGCGTCGATCATGCGCAATGGGTAGGTGATGCTGTGCGCACCAGGGTCTGCGTAGCGTGCGTGGTGCGCGCGATTGTCCAGCTACGTGCGTGCGGCGCACGTTGCACAAATCGGCGATATCGCACTCAGCCACTGGCAAGCGATTGATCCGCAAGCAGTACAGCATCATCAAGACCAATGCGCGGTATGCGATAGCTCTCACATCGCGACCGGCATACTGCGCCCCTTCGATACAGGATTCGCATGAGCCCTTCCAGCATCACTCTGGTGGTCACACTGCTGATTTTCGCCGTGCTGCTACTGCAGCCGCGCCTGCTGCGCTCAAAGCCCTGGCAGGCGATGGTCACGCCGCTGGCTTCGATCATCGGTTCAGGGTTTCTGGTGGCCGGCCCGATCCTGGCGCATGCCGCCGGTCGCTGGGCGACCGTGGCGATGCTGGGTCTTTGTGCCATCGCGTACCTGTTTGGCTCTGCGATCCGCCATAACATCGTGCATGTGGAGCCCGAGTTCCATGCCAAGCCGAGTGGCATTGTTGGCGGATTGGAGCGCGCGTCGGAAATCACGCTGTCGCTGGCCTATTTCGTTTCGGTGGCTTACTACCTCAACCTGTTCGCTGCCTTCGGCCTGCGATTTGCGGGGATCGAAAATCCGTTCTGGATTCGCATCGCATCGACCATCGTCATCGCGGCAGTCGGCATGCTGGGTCTTCGCGGCGGACTGGATGCGCTGGAGCGCCTGACCATCGGCGCGGTGAGCCTGAAGTTGGCGCTGATCGGCGCGCTGCTCAGCGCGCTCGCGGTGGCCACCGTGGTCGCACTGCATGCCGGCACCTTGCATTGGCCGGTGCTCGAACATGCACGCGGTACCCATGAATTACGGATGTTGCTCGGGTTGGTGATCCTGGTGCAGGGTTTCGAGACATCGCGCTACCTCGGCAGTTCGTATGACGCTGACACCCGCGTGCGCACCATGCGCTGGGCGCAATGGCTGTCGACCGCGATCTACCTCACCTTCATGCTGCTGATCACCCGTTACTTCAGTGGCAACCTGCCCACGGAAGGCGGCGAGACCGCGATCATCGACATGCTGGCGCCACTGGGTGCGCTGGTGATGCCGGCGATCATCATCATGGCGCTGGCGTCGCAGCTATCCGCCGCCGTTGCCGACACCAGTGGTGCCGGCGGCCTGATTTCCGAATCTACAGGTGAGCGGGTGTCGGTCAACATGGGACACCTGCTCACGGCAGTGGTCGCCATCGCCATTACCTGGCTGGCCGATATCTACCAGATCATCACCTACGCCAGTCAGGCTTTCGTGACTTACTACGCACTGCAATCGATGCAGGCCACGCTGTCAGCGTGGCGACTGGGCAGCATGCGACGCGCGGCGTTGTATGCGTTTGGCGTCGTGATTGGGGTGCTGGTAGTGGTGTTTGCGATCCCCGCGACGGCTTGAACAAGCACAAGCACGAGCGCGTCCGGGCGTGGTTGTGGGAATGTTTGCACCAAGTCAAAAGTGCGGAAGCCACAGAAACGCGAATGCGCCGAAGGTTCCCAACAATGTGAATGCCGTACTCGCCAACAACATGAGTGCGGCGGTGAACTGCATTGCTCGACCACTCGTCTGTGCGCGAAAGTACAGCTCGGCGATCGCCAGTGGAATCAGGTAGCAGCCGAACACCCAAATCGAGTCGAAGTCACCATCCAGGTGCGGGGTATTGCCATTAGGCCCGTGGTTGATGATCACCCATGCCATCAGTCCCAGCCGTAACATCCACACGCCGCTGACCAGCAGGAAGGCGCGGATGGCCCAGCGGCGGTGTTCGGCGAAGCGCCGCTGCATTGCGCGCCGCCAAGCCATGGCCACTGCGAGGAAGATCAGCACGCCGTTGAGGGTGATGGCCGCCGCTGAGACATCACTCAGTCGCGAGCCGCGGATCCAAACCATGTAGAAGCCACTCAGCGCCGCTAGCAGCGCTAGCACCATGAATGTCCGCCCGGCCCAGCGATGCCACGCCGGAAACCGGCGACGCAACGCCGGCACCAGCTGCAACAGGCCGATACCGTTGATGATCGCGGCGGCTAGCACATGTCCAAGCAACATCGCGTTGCCAGCAGTATCGCCAGCGACATGGCCAGTGATCAGGCGCGTGTTGTCTACGCTGGCGGCGTTGCCATCCAACAGCGGACGTACCAGCGTCCATCCGACATAGATCGCAAACAGCCATTGGCTGATCAGCGCGGACACAAACCAGGCACGGGTGGTCCAAGACAGCAGGGGGGTGGTGGCTTGGGGGCTGAAGGTTGTCGAGGTCATGCGAAGAATCCGATCCAGGGATTCGGGACGATGCGTGACGCTGACCGCTTCGTCCTGCCAGACTTCGATTTCGACAAACGATCGTGACTTTTGGAGGAGGTATTGGTCCGCTGCTGGCCTCATGATGGAGCCGCTTCCGCGTTCAACCTCCAACTCGCATGGTCTCGACATGAATTTATCGACCCCCGCATTGCAGGCCACCGCGCTGTGCCTGTCGCTGCTATGGCTGGCGATGGCGCTGACAACCCGACCTCTGGGTCCGCTCAACACCGTCTGGGCGTTGTTCTGCGGTTCGATCGCACTGTTCATGGCGCACAGCCTGGTCGGTCCGAGCGCGGGTTCTTGGTACGTACTATTCGGCATCGGTGCCTGCTTCACCTGCAACGGTTTTTGGCTGGTGGCGCGTGCGTTGTTCCGAGAAGGCCGACCGTTCGCGGCGTCGCACATGTGGTTTGTCGGGCTGATTGCGGTGCTGATCATCCTGTCCCAGCGCGACGTCCACACTCCATTCCAGCAACTTGCGGAGGAGGTGTTGAGCCTGCTCAGTTCGACGACCCTGGTGCTGGCGTTTTGGGAAGGTGTGCAGGGATTTTCGCGCCAGCGCGGCACCGAGCGCGCGATGCGCATTGTGTTTCTGGCGACCTATGGGGGCTGCGCCGGCATCGCGTTATTGCTGCCAATCGTGCTTGGCAGCCACAGTGGTGCGGCTGCCCTATGCGCTGCGGCGGCTGCGGCAATCATCGTATTCGTGACGCAAGGCTTGGTGGCGTGGAGGCTGCGTAATCCGCTGGACAGTTCGGCTCGCAGTGAAATCGCAGAAGCCCTGGCCTGCGAAGCGAACGTGCGCGCGCCAGCAGACTTTGACAGCGTGTCGGGCGCCGAAAGCTTCAGCGATGCGGTAATTCGCGCCGAAGATGCAACGCTCGCCTGCGCACTCGATCGACACATGCGTCAGCAGCAACCGTATCTACAACCGGAGCTCAAACTCAGTCACTTGGCGCAGGCGCTTGGCGTCAGCGAATACCGTATCAGTCGCGTGATTCATGATGTGCTGGGTCATCGCAATATCAGCCAATACGTCAATGGCTTTCGCCTCGAACACGCGCAAGCGCTGTTGAGCAATCGGACGCGAGATGAGTGGTCGACGTTGGTGATCGGGCTGGAAAGCTGCTTCGGTTCACTCGGCGCATTCCATCGCGCATTCAAGGCGGCGACGGGCTATCCACCTGGCGAATTCCGGGCGATGCGGCAGGCATCAGTGGCGATGGATGGCGATTGCGTGCGGACCATGGGCGTCTGACGCCGATTGTCTTGCATGGAATTGTCGCGAGTCCAGGTGAGATCGAGGACGGCCTTCAAGGTCCGGCGCTGAGGCGAGTCCCCAGTCGTCGATCAGCAATCATTCCGTCAGGGGCGCGAATTGCAGGCGGGCGAGTTCCGCGTACAGGCCGCCTTCTGCGACCAGTTCGGCGTGTTTGCCTTCAGCGACAATCCGACCTTGATCGAGCACCACGATGCGGTCGGCGCGCAGCACGGTGGCGAGGCGATGTGCGATCACCAAGGTGGTGCGGCCTTCCATCAGGCGTTCCAGTGCCAGCTGGATGGCCCGCTCGCTTTGCGCATCCAGCGCACTGGTCGCTTCGTCGAGCAGCAGGATCGGCGCGTCCTTTAACACCGCGCGCGCTATGGCGAGGCGCTGTTGCTGGCCGCCCGACAATCGCGTGCCTTTTTCGCCGAGAAAACTCTTGTAGCCTTCAGGCAGTGCGCTGAGAAATTGGTGCGCTTCTGCGTTGCGGGCCGCGGCGATCACCTCGTCATCGCTGGCGTCGAGCCGGCCGTAGCGGATGTTGTCCTGCGCATCGGCACCGAAGATGACTGGATCCTGCGGCACCAGTGCGATGCGTTCGCGCAGTTGGGTTGGATCGAGATCGCGCAGGTCGATGCCGTCGACGCGGATGGTGCCCGCATCCGGGTCGTGGAAACGCAGCAGCAGTTGCAGCACGGTGCTCTTGCCGGCGCCGGATGGTCCGACCAGAGCGATGGTTTCGCCCGCCTTCACGGTCAGGGAAAAATCATCAAGCGCGGCGGTATCAGGACGCGCCGGATAGTGAAAACGCACATGCTCGAAAGAAATCGCGCCCACTGGATGCGCTGCATCATGCGCGGGCGGCAACAAGAGCGGCTGCGCAGGCACAGCAATCTGCGGCGTTTCGGCCAGCAATTCGTTGATCCTGGCCATACCGCCTCCGGCGCGCTGCACTTCGGCCCAGACTTCGCTGAGCGATCCGACTGCACCTGCGCCGAACACTGCGTAAATCACGAATTGCGTGAGCGTGCCGGCGCTCATCACGCCGCTGATGACATCCTGCGCACCGATCCACAGCACGCCAACAATCGCGCCAAATACCAGCACGATTACCGACGCTGTCAGGGTCGCCTGCGTGCGTACGCGCCGTCGCGCGGCCTGGAACGCGTTTTCGACCGCCGCCGCAAAGCGACTGCTTTCATGGGCTTCGCGCGCGTAGCTCTGCACGGTATGCATCGCGTTCAAGGTTTCGCCAGCACGCGCATTGGCATCGGCGATGCGATCCTGGCTGTCGCGCGACATGCCGCGTACGCGACGTCCGAACAACACGATTGGAAGGATCACCAGCGGAATGCCGATGCCGGCAATCCCTGCCAGGCGCGGACTCGTCACCGTCAACATCACCGCCGCGCCGACAATCGTAATGCCGCTGCGCAAGGCGATCGACATGCTCGATGCGACCACGGTGCGCAACAATTCGGTGTCGGCTGACAGGCGCGAGACAAGTTCGCCGCTGCGGGTGCGCTCAAAAAATGACATGTCCAGCCGCATCAGCCGGTCGTAAAGATCACGTCGCAGGTCGGCGATCACGCGCTCACCCAGCAGGCTCACGCAATAGAAGCGCGCAGCAGTCGCAAATGCCATCACCAGGGCGACCGCGAGCAACAGTAGGAACCAGCGATCGACCGAACCCGCATGAGCGTGGCTAAAGCCATTGTCGATCATGAAACGAACAGCGACCGGCAAGGTCAGCGTGGACGCGGACGATAGCGCGAGAAAGCCAAGCCAGCCTGCGATCAGCTTCGGGTAGCGACGGATATACGGCGACAGCGCCCGCAACGGACGCAGTTTGGCGCTTGCGGGCTTGTCCTTTGCGTCTTCCGATGTCGTCGGCGCTAACGTGTCGACCGCTAGCGTGTCGACAGATGGGTCGGTCATTGCTTGCGCCTCATTCGATCGCCTCGGTCACCTTCGCCTGTCCACGTGTGGCGTCGCGCACCGCGATTTGCAAGGCTTCGAGGCGATCGCGTGGCAATTCGATGTCGAAATGCAGGCCATCGCCGGCAAAGGTTTCATCGAGCTTCTCTGCAGAAAACTGAGCAAGCAATTGATGAATGGCGCCGACGTGTTCGTATTGGCAATCGATTCCAATGCGTGCGCGTTCGATCAACAGGATGCGGGTTGCGTTACGCAGGCACTCTGATGCCGCGCCGCCGTAGGCGCGCACCAATCCGCCCGCACCGAGCTTGATGCCGCCGAACCAGCGTGCAACAACGACCACGACCTGATCGCATTGCTGACCGTCGATCGCAGCGAGGATCGGCCGCCCTGCGGTACCGGAGGGTTCGCCATCGTCGGACGATCGATACGCATCTCCGATGCGGTAGGCCCAGCAATGATGGTTGGCATCGCGCGAGCGCACGCTATCCAGAAAAACGAGCGCAACGTCTGCATTGTCGGCACGCGCGGCGTGGGCAAGGAAGCGGCTCTTGCGAACTTCGAGCGCGAACTGCGCGGGTAGCGCCAGGGTGTCGAGCTTCATTCGGATGCGGTCATCGCGATGCGATCATATTGCGGGAATCGCGCGGTGTATGGTCGAGACACGTCATCATTTTCGCGTGTGCAGGACAGAAAAACGCACACATTTTCGTTCGAATGGGCATTCTGGACGTTAACGCTGCATGTCCGCATGCCACGAATCGATCATTGGCGCAGCGGCGCAAGATCGGTCGGCACCGTGGTTTGCGGATAACGCAGCAGCAGTCGGCGCAGGCTTTCGCGCGCTCCGCGACCATCGGCGGCATTCACGCGCAGGCGGATGCGTTCAATCCACTGCGCAGGTGGCAGCGTCGCGTCGGTGTCGACTGGGGGCAGCGTCGCCGGTGGTGTCTGGCGGAGACGGCTGCCGGCGACGGTGCTGGTATCCAGCGATGCAGCACCTTCGTCAGCGGCGGCTGTCAGATTGGCGCGCGAATCAACAGGAGGCGCGGACGGCTTCAACGCGGCCGGCGCTGCGGCCTTTGCAGATGGCGGCGCAAACGTGCCCACTTGTGCTGAAGATGGCGGTGGCGGCGGAGCAGGCGTTGGCTCTGCGATCGACGGGCGTGGTTGCGCCGCATTGCCGATCCCGCCGGTGGCCTTGCTTGCAGTCGTCGGCGTGTCGAGCACGATTGGTGCCTGTTGCATGGCGCCGGTTGCAATCGGAGCGCGCTCCTTGGGCGCAGCGGGGAAGGGTTGCGGCCCATTGCGCGCGGCTGCCTGATCGGCGGCGGTCTTGTCGCGCTCGCTGCGGTCCTGCAGATCTTCCTGCTTGCGGGCACTGGCGGCAGATGCGTCCGCCCGGGCCGCCTGCAGTTGGCTATCGGTCGGTTTTGCTGCATCGCGAACATCGAGTTGCGCCTTGGCGTCTTTCGCTAACTCGGGCTCGCTGACCATGGGCGTGGCTGTCGGCGCGATGGCCTGCTGCGGCGGTGGCGCTACTTCGGCGGCGTAGGACAGGTCATCGGTGTTCGCCGACTCAGCCTGACTGACGTCGGCTGCTGCCGCCGATTCGCTTGTTGCAGCGCCATTGGCTGGCATAGGTGGTGTGCTGACCGGCGTCGACGCCGGCACGGTTGGCTCGAACGCGGCATCGCGATGTTCGAGATGCATCTTGGTGAATATGCCCAGCGCCAGCACGGCAGCGGCAGCGCTGCTCAGGCCCCAGGCCCAGCCGCGACGGGAGCGGGGTTTTGGCGTCATCGCGATAGCCCGCCGCGAGGCGCCAAGGATGCGCGCGTCCAGTTCCGGGGGCGGCAATGCCGATGGCAGGTTGCGCAAGGCGCGCGCCATCTGGCGCTCCTGGGCGTCCAGCGGTTCGGAAGGCGGCAACGGTGGCATTTGCGAACTCATTGGCCCAGCCTCGCACGCAACTTGTCCATTGCATAACGCAAGCGCGATTTCACGGTTTCGCGTCCCACGCCGGTGATTTTGGCAATCTCCTCCAGTGAGAGTTCCTGCTCCAGCCTTAGCAGCAGCACGTCGCGCTGGTCGTCGGGCAATTCCTGCAAGGCCAGCTGCAGTTGCCGACGTTGCTCGAATTCAGACAGCTCATGATCGGGCGTCGACGGGTCGGGCTCGCGCGCCGCACGCTCGTCGCCATCTTCCACCGGCGTACCTTGACGCTGCTGGGCGCGCCAATGATCGGTGAGTCGATTGCCGGCGATCTGGTACAGCCAGGTGGTGAAGCGTGCGTCGGGTCGATAGCGCTCACGCGCGCCGATCACGCGGCTCCAGACATCCTGGAAGAATTCCTCGGCCAGCGACTGCTGACGCACATGCCGCAAAAGATAGCGGAACAGCGCCCCGCGATGCTTGCCGTAAAGCGTTTCGAACGCCGACGCGTCGCCGCGGCCGTAAGCCAGCATCAGCGCTTCGTCCGTTGGGTCGGCCTGCATGCTGTACAGCGTACGGCATGCACGGGCCGGGTGGAATTGCCCCCGCCCATCGGTTAACCGACTAAGGGACGCCCGTCGCTGCGCCGCATTGCTATGCTGGGGACGGGGACTTGCGGCCAACGCACCCGACCTGCTGACCGAGAACCGGCTCGCTGTCTTGACCATGACTGCCTCAATCGCCATATCCGCACTTCCGCTTTCCGCCCAGGGCGCGGCCGAGCCGGCGATGAGTGGTGCCTGGTGGATGCCGGATTTTGCCCGCTCGCTGGCCGATACCGCCGCAACGCAGGCAGGGTTCGCAAAACTGGCGATGGCTTGGAGCTCGCCCTCGGGACTGGAACAGTGGCGCAGCGACGCGTTGTCGCCGCTGCTGGAATCCGCGTTCAATCCAGACCTGATGGTGCGCGACGGCAACATCCGTGAGATCGGCGATTCCGGCTTGGTCGTGGCATGGGACGTGCCCGGTGCAGAAGGCTGGTTTGCGCTTGCCTTGGAATTGCGAAGTGAACCCACGCAGGAACGCACCGACCAGCAGACCTTGCGGCAACTGATGACTTGCGCCCGCGACGTCGGCGCGGCACTGCTGGAGCGTCGCCAACTGCGCCAACGCGTGCAAGGCTTGGAAAAGGCCGAGCGCCTGCAGGCCGCGTTGTACGCGATCGCCGAAATGGCCGGCTCGCAGATGGAGATGCCAGTCATGCTGCGCGGCCTGCATCAGATCGTCGGCGGCCTGATGTACGCGGAGAACTTCTTCATCGCGCTGTACGACGCCGACAAGCTGACGATGCGTTTCATTTATTTCGTCGACACCCTCGACACATACGAGACCGACCCCGACGAGGAAATGGCGATCGTCGACCTGCCAAACAGCCTGACCGTCGCGATGATCCAGCACGGCAAGCCACTGCTGGGGGCCTCGGATAACCTGCGCGAACAGGTGGGCATTGTTCGCGATCCGCAGCACGGCCCTGACAGCGAGGTCTGGCTGGGCGTGCCAATGCTTCGCGGCGATGAGGTGCGCGGCGGCATCGTGGTGCAGAGCTACGTTGCCGACGTGATCTACACCGAGGAGGACAGCGCATTGCTGTCGTTTGTCGCGCAGCACATATTGACTGCGCTCGAGCGCAAGCAGCAGCAGTCCATACTCGAGCGTCATGTGCGCGAGCGCACCCTTGAACTGGCGCAGGCCAATCTGGAGTTGCGCGCCGAGGTGGTCGAACGCGAGCGCGCTGAACGGCTGCAGGCCGCGCTCTACCGCATCGCCGAGCTGTCGATCACCTCGGACACGCTCAAGCATTTCTATGCCGCAGTGCATGCCGAGGTCGACGAACTGCTGTATGCACGCAATTTCTTCATCGCATTGCAGAGCGAGGATGGCGCCGAACTGGAGTTCCAGTACTCGGTCGACGAACGCGACGTGGTACCGCCGCGTCGCAAGCTGGCGCGGGGGCTGACCGAATACGTGTTGCGAACTGGTCAGCCCTTGCTGGTCGATCGCCAGCAGATCGAGGCGCTGGTGCAAGCCGATGAAGTGCACAGGTTCGGCACGCCTTCGGTGTGCTGGCTGGGCGTGCCGCTGCTGCGTGAGGAGTCCACGGTGGGCGTGATCGCGGTGCAGAGTTATTCGCCCGAGATCACCTTCACCACACGCGACCAGGAGTTGTTGACCTTCGTTTCCTACCATATCGCCAGCGGTCTGCAGCGCAAGCGCGCGCAGGAGCAGCTGCGTATCGCTTACAGCGATCTTGAACAGCGCGTACTGGAACGCACTAGCGAGCTGGCTAACGCCAACGCGTTGCTGCGAGGACAGATCGGCGAGCGCGTACGCGCCGAGGAGCAGCTCACCTATCAAGCCATGCACGACAGCCTCACCGGTCTGCCCAACCGCACCCGACTGTTGTACCGACTGCAGCGAGCGATGGCGTTGTTCCAGCGCAATCCCGAGCGCCGGTTTGCTGTGCTGTTTTTGGATCTGGATCGGTTCAAGGTGGTCAATGACAGTGCCGGCCATCTGGTCGGCGATGAATTGCTCAAGGAGGTCAGTCGCAAGATCGCCGCTGCCGTACGCTTGCCGGATACTGTGGCGCGCTTGGGCGGCGACGAATTTGCGGTGCTGGTGGAAGAGATCGCTACCTCGCAGGATGCCTGCGATGTTGCCGAGCGCGTGATCCAGTCGCTGGCCGAGCCGATGCAGATCGGTGACAAGGAGTTGTTCACCTCGGCCAGCATTGGCATCGCGATGATCGGTGCGCATTACCGGCGGCCGGAGGAATTGCTGCGCGATGCGGACGTGGCGATGTACCGGGCCAAGAATCGCGGTCGCAACCGCTACGAATTGTTCGACGAGGCGTTGCGCCACGAAGCGCTGCGCGTGCACGATCTGGAAAGCGACCTGCGTCGCAGCATTTCCGCCGGTCGCTTCGAGCCGTACTTCCAGCCGATCGTGCGACTGTCCGATGGCGTGCCGGTCGGCTACGAGGCGCTCCTGCGCTGGAACCATGAATTGCGTGGCGTACTGCTGCCCGATGAGTTTTTGACTGTTGCCGAGGACAGCGGCCTGATCGAGCAGATCGACTGGCTGTTGTTCGAGCTCGCCTGCAGCCGCTATCACGAGATCGCTAAGAATGGCGAATACGTCAGCATCAACGTCTCGCCGCGTCACTTCCGCTCGCCGGAGCTCGCCGATCGACTGCTGGCGATGGCGCATGCGTACGCCATACCTCCGTTCTGCCTGCGTATCGAGTTGACCGAGGGCGCTTTGCTCGACGACTCGCAACTGGTTCGCCGCACCATCGAACGCCTCGACGAAGGCGATATCTGCGCTCAACTCGATGATTTCGGAACGGGCTATTCGGCGCTGTCGTATCTGCATCGGTTTCCGATCACCGCGCTCAAGATCGATCGCTCGTTCGTGGCCGAACTGGGCAAGCCCGACAGCAAGGGCAGCGAAGCGGTGATCAGGGCAATCCTGGCGCTGGCCAAGTCGTTGGATATCGAAGTGGTGGGCGAGGGGATCGAAACCGAAATCCAACGCAATATCCTGCTGAAGCTGGGGTGCGATTGCGGCCAGGGATTCCTGTTTGCCCGGCCACAACGATTGGAGCGGCAACCCCAGGCGTCGACGTCCGACGCCTGACCGGCTCCGCGTCGCCATCGCTGCGCGCACCCGGCATCGATGCGATGCCATTGGATGACATGGACGACGCGGAGCCACCGCTCGATTACTCCGCGACCGTGGCGACCGGCGCGCCGTTCGCGTTGCCGGTGACTGCGCGCGCCTTGGCGATCAGCTGCACGAACTCGGCGCGATAGCCAAAGCGATCGACACCACCAGTGCCGTTGGCGAGTTTCGCCACGTCGTTCCAGCCAAAATTGCCCATGTGGCTGCCGCCGCGCAGCAGGTCGGCGTAGGCCGCGACCGCTGCGGCAAAGCGCAAGCGCGGGCTGGCGGTGGCGCCGATCATCGAGCGCGTCAGCGGGGTCTGGATCAATTGGCTCGCGGTCTCGTTCGGCTGCTTGTAGCGCAACTTGAGCAGGCCCAGCTCATGGGACTTGTCCGCGCCCAGTAGCGACTTCGCATAGCGCAGGGGATCGCTGGATTCCCCGCCCGAACCGACCAGAGTCAACTCGTACAACGCAGTCACGTTGTGGCCAGCGCCAATCTCGCCCGCATCAATCTTGTCGTTGTTGAAATCCTCGCGTCGCAGTGCTCGATCCTCGTAGCCGATCAACCGGTACTCGGCGACCGTAGCCGGATTGAACTCAACCTGGATCTTCACATCCTTGGCGATCGTCAGTAGGGTCGCGCCCATCTGCTGCACCAACACCTTGCGCGCCTCGTTCGCACTATCGATGTAGGCGTGATTGCCATCGCCGATGTCAGCCAACTGCTCGGC
Organism: Lysobacterales bacterium; assembly: GCA_038216155.1. Lineage (GTDB taxonomy): Bacteria > Pseudomonadota > Gammaproteobacteria > Xanthomonadales > Xanthomonadaceae > SZAS-103. Next base: position 45,035 of record JBBQQH010000006.1, on the reverse strand, counting down.
CATTTCGTCGTTGTAGTTGCCAGAACCAAATCCAAGCGTGGACAGCGCCACGCCGGACTTGCGTTGATCGGCGACCATCGTCTTCAACGCTTCCACATTCGCGGTGCCGACGTTGAAGTCGCCGTCGGTCGCCAACAGCACGCGATTGCTGCCGCCCTTGATGAAAGACTGCTTGGCCATCGCGTACGCCAACTCGATACCCTGGCCACCGTTGGTCGAGCCGCCAGCCTGCAGTTGATCGAGCGCGCCGAGAATCCGCGCATGCTGATCGCCCGGCGTCGGCGGCAATACCAGCCCAGCCGATCCGGCGTACACCACGATCGTCACCCGATCCTGCGCACGCAACTGGTTCACCAACTGACCGAACGCCTGCTTGAGCAGCGGCAACTTGTCAGGCTCGTCCATCGACCCCGAGGTATCGATCAGGAACACCAGATTGCTCGGCGGCAACATCGCCTTGGACACGTCATAGCCCTGGATGCCGATCTGCAGCAGTTGGTGTTTGGTATTCCACGGTACGGCGGCGATTTCGGTGGTCACGCGAAACGGCACCTTGCGCGATTCCGGCATCGGGTAGGCATAGTCGAAGTAGTTGAGCAGCTCTTCGGCGCGAATCGCATCCGCCGGCGGACGCTGGCCGGAATTGAGCATGCGCCGCACGTTGGCATAGCTGCCGGTGTCGACGTCAATCGAGAAAGTTGAGACCGGCGAATCGGCCGTAATCTGCACCGGATTGTCGCCATGCTTGGCATAGTTTTCGGTGTTGACTGATTGCGCCGCAGGCATCATGTCGCCGGTCGAGATTGGCTGGTAAGCCTGTGCCGGCGTGGGCGCGATCATTGCCGCGTACGCATTGGCCTTCTGCAGCTCCTTCGCTGGCTCGTTGCGAAGGCGGCTGCCCGCGACCGTGATGCTGTCCAGCGGCATGGCTGCGGTCTTGTCCGATTCCGAACGTGAAGATGGCGGCGGTGGGCTGGGTTCTGCTTCCAAAGCCGCTGTTGTAGCTGGCTTTTGGCGCGCTAGTCCGCTGGCGGCTCGGTCATCGCGTGTCTTCAAGAGTGTCTTGCTGTCTGCGCTGACGACAGACGCGTCGCTTGCCTGACCCTTGGCATCTTGCAAGCGTGTTGCGTTGCCCTCGTCTTGGGTTGCGACGGCCGGAGTTTGACGGTTTTCCGTGGCGACAGCGGATTGTTGCGATGTGGGTTTTGTGGCATCCGGAGCGGAACAGCCGGCGCTGAACGCCAGTGCCGCGGCGATGGCGAGCGACAACAAATGACTAGTGGCGGGCGACATGGTGAACTCCGTGGTTGGGAAAGTCCCACATGCAAACGCGGGCAGCCCGGAAATGGGGTTAACCGCTTGCAACGGATCCATGGCAGGTGTGGCGAACACTGGCGTGCGTGGCCAGCGAGGCAACTGCACTGTGGGTTCGGCCCGCACTAATCAGGCAGACTATCCGCCATTACGTACCCTGAGGAACCCGCTTGCTGTCGCATGTTCTGCTCTGGATTTTTGCCCAAGCCAACGTCGTACCGATAACGATCCTCACGGCTATCACCCTGCTGGCGTTCGCGATGCGCGGCGCTTGGCGCGAGGTCGTGCTCTGGCTCATCTTGCTTAACGTCGCGATTGCCCTCGGCGCGGGCACCAAGGTGCTGCATTACGGATGGAACGCGAACTACGGCTTCGCAATGTTTCGCGGCTTCAGCGGCCACACCCTGCGTGCCGCTGCAGTATTTCCGCTGTTCGCGTATGCGGTGATGGCGGGCGCGCCGCGCCTGCACTTGTTTGCAAGCATCGCATTGGCGTCTTCGTTCGCTGCGCTGGTCGTGGTCGCTGCGGTGATCTACCACGTGCACACCCTACCCGAGTCGCTGGCTGGAGCAGCGCTGGGCGGGTTGTCCGTTTGGATTCTGTGCCGTCGCAGAGTGCTGCCGCCTCTGCCTGCTGCCGCGCGCACCATGCTGGTCCTAGTCACAATCGCGCTTTGGCTCTGGATTCCTACATGGCGGCCGGACCTGGAAGAAAAACTGCGTCACTTCTCACTGGATCTACGCAGCGCAATTCACCACTCGAATTGAGTAGTCCAACGCCAACTAAATAAAGAGAAATTTGGTCATTGCTAATGCGTAGCTACTCACACCGCGCCACGCTCACTTCGCTGCTTGCGGTCGGCAACCGCTATTCACGAATTACCACTCACGACTCCCGGATCACCAGCAAACGAATCTCGCTCATATCGTCCATCGCATAGCGGATGCCTTCGCGCCCGATCCCGGAATCCTTGACCCCGCCATAGGGCATGTTGTCGACCCGGATGCTCGGTACGTCGTTGACGATGACGCCGCCCACTTCCAGCCGATCCCACGCGCGCAGCGTATGCTTGAGATTGTCAGTGAACACGCCAGCTTGCAGGCCGAAATCGCTGTCGTTGGCGCTGGCAAGCGCGGCATCGTAGTCGGTGAATGATTCGAGTAACGCGACCGGGCCGAAGGCTTCCTTGCGGCTGAGTTCGCAATCGCGCGGAACGGTCTCCAGCAACGCCGCCGTCAGCATCGAGCCATCGCGCTTGCCGCCGCACAACAACTTGCCGCCCGCCTTGACCGCATCGCTGATCCACTGCTCGACGCGTTGCGCGGCTTGCTCGTCGATCATCGGGCCGATAAACGTCTTTTCCTTGCGCGGATCGCCTGCAACCAGCGACTTCACCTTGCGCACCAGCTTGCGTCGCAATTCCTCGTACACATCAGCATGCACGAGGATGCGTTGCACGCTGATGCAGCTTTGCCCTGATTGGTAGTAGGCGCCGAACGCCAGTCGATCGACCACCGCGTCGAGTTTGACAGCTTGGTCTACATCAACGATGCAGGCAGCATTTCCCCCTAGTTCCAACACGACCTTCTTCTTGCCGGCTCGAGCCTTCAATTCCCAGCCAACCAAACCGCCGGTGAAGCTGAGCAGCTTGATGCGATCATCCTCGACCAGGGCTGATGCATCGTCCGTGTTGCAGGTCAGGATGGAAAACGCACCGCGCGGCAGATCGGTCTCGGCCAGCACTTCGCCAATGATCAGCGCGCCCAGTGGTGTCTTCGCCGCCGGTTTCAGAACAAACGGACAACCGGCAGCAATTGCTGGGGCGACTTTATGAGCCACTAGATTGAGTGGAAAATTGAACGGTGTGATGAAGCTGCACGGCCCGATTGGGACGCGTTGCGTCATGCCGCGCAAGCCGCTGCTGCGCGGCGAAATATCGAGATTCAGCAACTCGCCGCCAACGCGCACAGACTCTTCGGCGGCAATGCGGAAGGTATCGATCAACCGCAACACTTCGCCACGCGCATCGTTTATTGGCTTGCCAGCTTCGATGCACAGCGCGAGAGCCAGTTCGTCGCTACGTTCCTCGAAGCGCCGCACGCAATGCATCAACACCGCTTGGCGCTGATGCGGCTTGAACGCTCGCATCGGAGCCGTCGCTTTCACTGCTGCGGCAATCGCTTTTTCCACAGCTTTCGCATCGGCAACGGCAACTTGCGCCGCGCGCTCGCCAGTGAACTTGTCGCATACATCCAGAGTGTTTTTCGTATGGACGGCACGATTGGCCAGATAGTACGGATAGCGCTTGCGCAGGGGACAATCTGCGGATGTGCGCTTCGGGCTGGGCGATTGCGAGGTTCCGGATCGCTTCGATGACTTTTTCGCCGGCATGACAGATTCCCGAAAAATGGGGTAGTGCGTCCAGCGTAAGGCGAGCCGTGTTATCGAATTGTCATGCGAATGCGAGTATCAGTCATCCGCACGCAGTCGCCGCGTCCCATCAACCAGCAGTGCATCGACGGCTTGTCCTGAGTTAATTGCGGCGGCGGTTCGCAGCACTCGACCGTTGGCCGGATCGAGCAAGATCGCGTAGCCGCGCTCCAGTGTTGCCAGCGGGCTGACCGCGTTCAATGCCCGCGCCAATGCCTGCGACTGGACGCGGGAACGCGCGATGCGTTCGATCATTGCCGTCCGCAGTTCGATTCCATTTGCATTTGTATCGGTTTGTGCCCGAGCAAGCATGGCGCGCGGATGGCGCAATGCAATGCGCGCGGACAACTCATGCAGTCGTTCGATCCGGCGCAGCATCGGGTTGCGCAATTGCAAGCCAAGACGACGGTGCAAATCGCGCAGGCGCTCGTCGCCGCGCAGCAATCGCTGGCGTGGATTGAGCGCATGCAGGCGAAGGCTGGCGTTGTCTAGACGCTGTGACAGTGATTGTTGTTTGCGCGCGATGCTCGTCAGCAATCTGTGCCTTTGCGCGCGAAGCAGCGATTGCAGTTCAACGCGATCAGGCACCAACAATTCAGCCGCGGCCGACGGCGTGGCCGCGCGCAGGTCGGCGGCGAAGTCGGCGAGAGTGAAGTCAATTTCGTGGCCGACCGCCGACACGACTGGCACGGTTGAGGCCACAATCGCGCGCACCAGCGCTTCGTCGTTGAAGCTCCACAAGTCTTCCAGCGAACCACCGCCGCGGGTCAGCAGCAGCACGTCGTAGCGACCGCTGGCACTGGCTGCGCGCAAGGTGGCGACAATGGACGCTGCAGCGGCCGCGCCCTGCACCGGCACCGGCAACACATCGACGGCCAGCAGCGGAAATCGCCGGCCCAGCACGCTCAACACGTCGCGCACGGCGGCCCCGGAAGGCGAGGTGATCACGCCTAGACGCTGGATGTGACGGGGCAGTCCACGCTTGCGCTCGGCGGCAAACAATCCTTCAGCGGCAAGTCGGGATTTCAGTTCCTCAAACGCACGGCGCAGCGCGCCTTCGCCGGCAGGCTCTATATGGTCCAGCAACAGTTGCAGATCGCCGCGCGCCTCGTACAGCGTCAGCCGACCCCGCACTAGCACTTGCATGCCATCGACCGGACGAAACGTCAGGCGCTGGCTTTTCGGCTTGAACAAGGCGCAACGCAATTGCGCCCGCGCATCCTTCAAGGTCAGGTAAATATGTCCCGACGCAGGCCGCGAGACATTGCACAGCTCGCCTTCGACCCAGACCAGCGGGAAGTTGCCTTCCAGCAGATCGCGCGTCATCGCGCCCAGTTGCGATGGCGTCAGCACGTCGCGCGTTACGGTCTGCGTGGGCTCTGGCGGGAACATCGTTTGTCGATCGACGATCAGTGCGCGTGCGCAGCCAGCGGCGTGTTCTGTTCATGGATCAGCGCCCAGCCTCGCGCTTCGCGACGAAACACCAGCGTGGCGAATCCCTCCGCATGCGTCGGCTGTCCGGCACTGTCTTTGCCATCGAGCACTGTATGAAAAAACACCAACGTACTGTGGTTGCCGGTTATCGTGCGCAGGCGTTCGAAGCGAATGCGCCAGCCCGGGTCGGCAAACCATTTGCGCATGTAGTCGATCACGCCGGATCGGTTCGGAATCAGCTTGCCGTCGGCCAGCACGAAATACAGTTCCGGGCTGCGGGTGAGGGTGCCGGCGTAGTCCTTGAGATTTCGCGACGTAATTGCATCGAGATGCTGTTTCAGCGTCGCTTCAATATCCGGGCCGTCGCCCGCCTCTGGCGTAGTTGCCGTCGCACCGTTCGCCGTTTCGGGAGCTGGCGGGGCTGCCAACACGGCATTCGGGGTCGACAGTAAGCCGATCGCGAGCAGCAGTGGCAACAGCAGGTTGCGAATCAAACTCGGCATGGTGCAAGGCTCCAATGACATGACGACACTGTAGCGCACGCGATGGCGGCGTCATCGCGCCGTGCTGCGATTACACTATGGGGATGCAGAACGAATCCGAAAAAGTTGCCGATTTCGGCCCCGCCTCGCGGCGGCAATCCATCGGCGTGCGCGTCGGCACGGTGACCATTGGTGGCGACGCGCCGGTGGTGGTGCAGTCGATGACCAATACCGACACCGCAGATGTCGACTCGACCACGCGCCAGGTTGCGGAACTATGGCGGGCCGGCTCGGAGCTGGTGCGCATCACCGTCAATACGCCCGAAGCCGCCGCCGCGGTGCCGCGTATCCGCGACAAGCTCGACATGATGAACGTGGCCGCGCCGCTGATAGGCGACTTCCACTACAACGGTCACCAGTTGCTGACCGATGAGCCAGCAGCCGCGGAAGCGCTGGCGAAATACCGGATCAACCCGGGCAACGTCGGCTTCGGCCGCAAGCGCGATACGCAGTTCGCAACGTTGATCGAGTTCGCGATCCAGTATGCCAAGCCGGTGCGTATTGGCGTCAACTGGGGTTCGCTGGATCAGTCGCTGGCGACGCGCCTGATGGACGAAAACGCACAGCGTGCCGAGCCGTGGGATGCGCCACGGGTGATGCGCGAGGCGCTCATTCGCTCGGCGCTGGATTCAGCCGAGCGCGCAGTAGAGTTGGGTTTGCCGCGCGACCGCATCGTGCTGTCGTGCAAGGTCAGCGGTGTGCAGGAACTGATCGCGGTCTATCGCGACTTGGCGTTGCGCTGCGAGTACGCACTGCATCTGGGCCTGACCGAAGCCGGAATGGGCAGCAAGGGCATCGTCGCCTCCACCGCCGCGCTGTCGGTGCTGCTGCAGGAAGGCATCGGCGATACTGTGCGCATCTCACTCACGCCCGAACCGGGCGGCTCGCGCAGCCAGGAAGTGATCGTGGCGCAGGAGTTGCTGCAGACAGTCGGGCTGCGCGCGTTCACACCGCTGGTCACCGCGTGTCCCGGCTGCGGACGAACCACCTCGGAGTTTTTCCAGGAACTCGCGCAAACCGTGCAGGAACACGTGCGCGCGAAGATGCCGGAGTGGAAGATCAGTCACCCCGGCGCAGAAAACCTCACGCTTGCGGTGATGGGTTGCGTGGTCAACGGCCCCGGCGAATCGCGCCATGCCAACATCGGCATCTCGTTGCCCGGCACAGGTGAAGCGCCGATCGCGCCCGTATTCATCGATGGCCAGAAGATGATGACTCTGCGCGGCGAACGCATCGCGCAAGAGTTTGTGACGGTGATCGATGAGTATGTGACGAAGAACTACGGCCGCGAAGCCAGTCAAATCTCAGAATCGCGTACTTGATCTTCTGCGCAATAACCAGACGGATGCTCAATGCGAGAGTTGGGCCACTATGACTCTCGCCGATTCAAGTATTTTTCGATCGTGAGTGTTGGGTGCGTTCCATGATCGTATCTGGCAGTTTTGGAGCGCAACTTCTTCTTGATCAGTTGCGATGACGAGGACGTTGTCCCCGACTGACAGCGTCAACTCTTCAGCCATATCCATCTGCACCCGTGCCTGCGGATCGTGGTACAGCTTCGTGATGTACAGGGAGGTGATACGGTCCGGATTGCCCTTGACCCGCTCGCGCACCTCGTAGCGAAAATTGATTCGGTATGGCTCGCCATTTTTCAGGTGGTCAATTGGTCCGACAATCGTCGCCTCGATCAAAGTCGCCACGAAGACGGTGGAGGCTTCGTCGATCTGTTTTGACAACGGCTCGATGAGGCATATCGCGTGCGACGGCATGGTCAGTAAAAGCAGCAGCGCGATAGCAATTGGTTTGATCACGAGGGCTCCAACTACAACTGCGAGCGCAATGGACGGATTGCCACCTCCGCAAACTTCTCCGTCCAAGGACGATTCCGCCACATCAGCCAGGTAAACCGCGTCGTGCTGTGTAGATCATTTTCGTAAACAGCGGTCATCTGAGCTGCGAAGGCCTTGTCGTACACATTGAGGCTGGCCTCGTCGTTGAGTTCGAACGAGCGCATGTCGAAGTTGGTCGAGCCGACCGACACCATTTCGCCATCGAGGATCATCATCTTGCAGTGGAACATGGTCGGGTTGTAGACGTAAAACTCGACGCCATAAGCCAGCAGCGTGCCCCATGCATGCTTGGAGGCGATCCGCACCGTCGCCGAATCCAGATGCTTGTCGGGCAGCAAAACGCGGATGCGCACGCCGCGACGGCGGGCTGCGATCAGCGCGTTGCGCATCAGGTCGTCTGGCACGAAATAAGCCGCCGCGATATCGATGCTGTGCTCGGCGCCGGTAATCGCCAGCAGGTACATCAGGTGCATGCTGGCGCTGCCGCTCGAGGGTGAACTCACGAACAGGTGCGCCCGCGTGTCGCCGACCGGGGCGAGCAAGGGGAAATAATCAGGGCCATGCAGGACCGAACTGGTGGTCTTGATCCAGTTGTCCATGAAGGCTGCCTGAAACTCCGCCACCGCCGGGCCTTCAATCTTGAAATGCATGTCGCGCCAGTGATTGGGATCCTGCGCGTGGCCCAGCCACTCGTCGCCGATACCCACGCCACCGACGAAGCCAATGCGACCGTCGACGATCATCAGCTTGCGGTGCGTGCGATTGTTGAGCCGGTCGACCCGATACCAGCGCAGCGGATGATATTTTTCCAGCTGCACGCCGGCCTTGCGCAGGCCATCGATCATTTTGTCGTCCATCTTCCCCGCGCCAGCCCAGTCAACGATTATGCTGACCTGCACCCCGGCTCGCGAGCGCTCCTTCAGCGCCTCGGCAAACTCGCCTCCGATCTTTCCCGACCAATAGATATAGGTCTCGAAGGTGATCGTGTGCTTGGCGTTTCGGATCGCATCTAGCATCGAAGGAAAGATCTCGTCGCCATTTTCCAGTGGCGTGATGCGGTTTCCACCCACGATCGTCGGCCCCATCAGCGCACCCATTTCGCGCTGGAACCTCGGATCGGCGATGCCAACATCGTGCGTAACGGATTGTTGGACTTCCTTTTCCGGCGTCGAGAAATTACTCAGCACCGATACCAGCAGCAACATGGCCAGAATCGTGATGATGATGATTTCGTTGCGGATCGTTTTTTCTAATTTCGTCATGCTTCCCCCGGTTGGCCTTTTAGCTGCGGATCGGACTTGTGTGTTCTTTCGCGTGCATCGGCGATCCACTGCTGACATGATCGCAGCCGATCCCGCTACCCATGATGAATCATGTCCGACAATTTGCCACAGTCACCTGCCGAAGCCGGCCGCGTCGCAGGAGCAGAACTTGGTTTCGGCATGCGTTTTTTTCGCAGCCACGGCTGGAAGATGGCTTTGTGGTTTTTCTGTTTGCTGCTGCCGCTGTGGGGGTTTGCTGTCCTGGTGGGGGAGTTGCACGAAAAAGATGTGTTCGCGTTCGACTCGCTTTTGCTCAATGCTTTGCACGGCTTTGCGACGCCGGGGCGCGACCACTTCTTTGTCCTGATGTCGAAGCTGGGGTACCTGTGGGGCGTGATTCCGCTGGATGTGATCATCCTGCTGTGGCTGGCCGCGACCAAGCGCTTTCGTCCCGGATTGTTCTTTGGTGTTGCAGTGATCGGCTCGGCGATCCTCAACATCGCTGCAAAAACCTATTTCGCACGCGTTCGTCCCGACCTTTGGCTGTCGATTGCACCGGAAACCAGCTACAGCTTTCCCAGTGGCCATGCGATGGGCTCCGCAACGCTGGCAACAGCCGTGATCCTGCTGTGCTGGCGCACCCGAGCCCGCTGGCCTATCACGATTGTGGCCACGGCATTCGCCTTGCTGGTATCGGTTTCGCGCATCTATCTTGGCGTGCACTTTCCCTCAGACATTCTTGCTGGGTGGCTCGCAGCTATCGCTTGGGTAGTAGGCATGCACGAGCTGATCATCCGTCGCGCGGTAATACCGGAGGCTTGATCACTCGCCGGGCTTCGCTGCCTCGACCGGTGCTGTAGTCGCGTTGCTGCGTGCGAGTTGCGTTTCGCGGAAGGCGATGTAGGCGTTCGCGGCGAAAATGACTGCGGCACCGATCACGGTCCAGCGACCGATTGTTTCGTCGAACAGAAAATAGCCGGCGATCGCCACCATCGGCAACTGCATGAAGCTGATCGGCTGCAATGCGGACACGTCGCCCATGCGCAGTGCGCGCGTCCACAGCAACTGGCCGCCGGTGCCGAACGCGCCGATGCCGAGAAGAACCCACCACATGTTTGCCTGCGGCCATTGCCACGCAAACACGGCAGGTACCAATGACATCGGGACCCAGAATAGATATGTGTAGAACACGATCGTGTCTGGCGCATCGATTCGCGATAGTTGCTTGATCTGGATCGCGACCACCGCGCTAATCACCGCTGCCAGCAAGGCGATCAGCGAGCCCGCCGAGAAACTGGCAGTGCCGGGTCGCACCACGATCAAAACGCCAATGAATCCGATAATTACCGCAGCCCAGCGCCGCTTGCGCACGTGTTCGCCCAGCCAGATCACGGCGGCGATCGTCACGAACAGCGGCGTCGAATACGACAGCGCGATTGCCTGCGACAGTGGCAAGTGGCCAATCGCCCAGAAGCCGGCGAGCATCGAGAAGATGCCGATCGCACTGCGCAGCAGATAGCGGGGCAGTTGCGTCGTGCGTAGCGGCGCCTTGCCTGCAAGCAGAATCGGCAGCAGCACCAGCAAACCAAATGCATTGCGGAAGAACGCGATCTCGTATGTCGACAGGGTATGCGAGGCGAGCTTGATCGTGAGTGCCATCAACCCGAAGCAAACCGTGCTGGCAAACATCAACCCGGCGGCCTGCAAAAAACGATTGGGCGTTGCGGCAATCACGATGCGCCAACGATCCGTGGTTCGGGCTCGAGGTTCAAGCTGAATTGCTGTTGCACCGATGCCATGATCCGTTGCGCGAGATCCAGCAGTTGCGCGCCGGTTGCGCTGCCGTAGTTGACCAGCACCAGCGCGTGCTGTGCAGACACGCCGGCATCGCCACTCGCGGATTGCGGTTGATGCCAACCCTTCCAGCCGCAGGCCTCGATCAACCACGCCGCCGACAGTTTGTTTAGTGCGGGATCGGCTGTGGCGAACGATGGCAGCGCAGGATGTTTCGCCTTGAGCGCGACCGCGACCTCGGTATCCACCAGCGGATTCTTGAAGAAGCTGCCGGCATTGCCGATCATGCGCGGATCGGGCAGCTTGCGCTGGCGCAGGCGCGTGACCGCATTGGCGACATCGCTGGCCGTCGGGCGCTCGACCTGCATCGCGGCCAGTTCGTCGCGTACACCGGAATAATCCACGCGCAAGGTGTGACGGCGCGGCAGGTTGAAGGTGACAGCAGTGACGATCCAGCGCAACGGCTCCCGCTTGAACAGACTGTCACGATAGGCAAACCCGCAAGCGGCGGCGTCGAGCGTTCGCAGCGTGCCGGTATCGCGATCGAAGGCTTCGACCGACGCGATAAATTCGCCGACTTCGACGCCGTAAGCACCGATGTTTTGAATCGGCGCCGCGCCCACGGTGCCTGGTATCAGCGCGAGATTTTCCAGACCTTCCAGTCCATGCTCCAGTGTCCAGCGCACCAGCGCATCCCAGTCGGCGCCGGCCTCGGCCCGGACTTGCACGCTGGTCACGCCGTTATCGACGATCGCGACTTGCGCCATCGCGATACACAGAACGGTCGCATCGAAATCGCCCGCAAACAGGATGTTGCTGCCTTCGCCCAGCACCAGCAGCGGCCCGTGGCGCACGTCTTCGCGCGTGAGCGCTTTGCGCAGGGCGTCGTCCGTGCGCACCTCGATCAGCCGCGCGGCTCGGGCTTCCACGCCGAAGGTGTTGCGACCGCGCAGTGAAGCGTTCTTGCGCACGCGCAATGCGGTCATCGACTGAAGCCTTCGCGGTGCGTGAAGATTGCTTCCACCGATTCGTTGATCAATTCCGGCCCGCGATAGATCATGCCGGTGTAGAACTGCACCAGTCGCGCGCCGGCGGTGATCTTGGTGACCGCGTCCGCGCCGGAGAGAATGCCACCCACACCGATCAGCGGGATGCGTTCGTCAACGCGCGCACGCAGGCGCGACAGCACTGCCGTGGATTTCGCATACAGCGGCTTGCCCGAAAGGCCTCCCGTTTCGGCAGAGAGACGATGGCCCTGAATCAACGCGCGGGAGACGGTCGTGTTGGTGGCGATGATGCCATCGACGCCGGCATCCAGCAGCGTTGCCGCGATCGCATCAATCTCCGCGTCGTCAAGGTCAGGCGCAATCTTCACCAGCATCGGCGTACGCCGGCCGTGCCGTGCAGCCAGCGTTTCCTGTGCCTCGCGCAGTCGGCTGATCAACGCGTGCAGCGCGTCAGCTTGTTGCAGATCACGCAACCCTTGGGTGTTGGGCGAGGAAATATTGACGGTGACGTAATCGGCCAGCGCATACACGCGCTCCAGGCAAATCAGGTAATCGTCGATTGCGCGCTCATTCGGCGTGCCCGCATTCTTGCCAATATTGATGCCAAGCACTCCGCGCCGACGCGCGCGCTCGACATTGCGCACCAGCGCGTCAACGCCATCATTGTTGAAGCCGAGACGGTTGATCACAGCCTGCTGGCCAGGCAGCCGAAACATGCGCGGTTTAGGATTGCCCGCTTGCGGGAGCGGCGTCACCGTGCCGATTTCGATGAAGCCAAAACCCAGCGCCAGCAACGCATCGATGTGCGCGCCGTTCTTGTCGAGCCCGGCGGCCAACCCGACCGGATTGGGAAACTGCACGCCAAACGCACTGACCGCCAGCGGTTTTGGCCTTGCGGCCAGCAAGGGATTCATGCCGCTGCGATAGGCCGCCTCGATCGCCTTGAGGCCAAGACCGTGCGCGGCTTCGGCATCCATCGCGAACAGAAAGGGGCGGGCGAGTCGGTACATGGATGGCATCTGCAATCAGTGCAAGTGGGCGAGAAATGCGAGCAGCACGGCAATTCCGCCAAAGAACAACACGAATGCCAGCACCGCGAGCACGATGATCGCCAGATGTACCCAGCCCAGGACCAGTCCGATCGTGGCCAGCGATTCGCCATCGAGAGCGCCATTGGAACGCCGAATTTCTGCGCGCGCCATGTGTCCCGCAATGATCGCGACAATGGCGCCAAGCACGGGCAACAGGACGAAGCTGAGAATGCCGAAGATCAGGCTGACTGTTGCTGCGGTGCAGGTTGGACGTGGCGGTACGCTCATGAGGTTCCCTGTTTGTTTCCGTGGTGGCCTGGGCTAGCGTCCCACAAAGGAGTCGTATTGGGCGGCAACTGTGCTTATCCTGCGGCCGATGAAGTATCTCCGAGACAGCTGGGTCAGGTCGACGACTATCGGTGCTGACAAATCCCGACGGGTGCGAGTTTATCGCGGTCGTCTGAAGTATTTGTTGGGCGCGTGGTTGCTGACCGTGGCCACCCATGCGGCTGCGCCGACGCTGGCTGTCGGTGGCATGGTCTATCTCGATAGCAATCGCAATGGCGTGCGCGATGCCGGCGAGCGCGGGATTGGTGGTGTCGCGGTGTCCGATGGCAGCACGATCGTGCGCACCGACGCTTCGGGCCGCTACCGATTGGCCAGCGAACCGGGCCGAACCCTGTTCGTGATCAAGCCACCACAATTCGCTTTTGCGCGCGGCCTCAACGGATTGTCCGTGTTCTGGCATAACCTGCCGAGCGGAAACGAAGGTAGCAACGCCGTATCGCGATTGAAATATGGAGGCCTCGCAACCAGCGCGACGGCTGCATCACCGATCGATTTTGCGTTGCTGTCCAGTACCGCGACCGACATCAAGTCACCGCTGGATGTGCTCGTATTCGGCGACCCGCAACCGAAGTCGCTGGTCGACGTGGACTACTACCGGCGCGATATCGTCGAGCCGATTCTCGCAGCCGCAACCAAGGGAAAGCCGCCGGCAATGCTGGGTCTTACATTGGGTGACGAGGTCAGCGACGATCTGTCGCTGTATCCGGCGATCAACAAGATCACCGCGCGGATGGACGTGCCCTGGCTGCATGCTGCCGGCAATCACGATCAGGATGTCGACGCGCCGAACGATGCGCACGCAACCGATACCTTTCGCGCGACGTTCGGCCCGACCACCTGGGCTTGGGAAGAGCCGCAAGCGGAATTCATCGTACTGGACGATGTTGTCTTTCGGCCGGGCGAAAAGCCAAATTACATTGGCGGCATTCGCGATGATCAGTTTCAGTTTCTGCAAGCCTATCTGCCGATGTTGCCGAAGGACCGGTTGCTGGTGCTTGCCGTGCATATACCGTTCTTCAATGCCGCCGCCTCTAACGCGCCTGAAACATTTCGTCATGTCGATCGAGAACGACTTTTCACGCTGTTGAAAGACTTTCCGCATGTGCTGCTGCTCAGCGCGCATACGCACAATCAGCGCATGGAATGGCACGACGCCAGCGACGGTTGGCATGGTGCGAAACCGCTTCGCGAATTCAACGTCGGCGCCGCCTGCGGCTCATTCTGGTCAGGCGTGACCGATGCACAGGGCATTCCAGCAACCACGATGAGCGATGGCACGCCCAACGGTTATGCGCGCTTGCGCATCGGCGCGAACGGCGACTATGCGTTGGCCTGGTATGTGGCGCGATTGCCGGCGGCCGATCCTTCTTTCACTGATGCAATGGCGTTGGAAGCGCCGAAAGTGCTGCGTCGCGGTGCATATCCAGCGTGGGCGGTGTACGCGAATGTGTTTTTGGGCGACGGGAATTCGCGCGTCGAATATCGCATCGATGATGGCGAATGGATGCCTATGCAGCGCGTCGCGCGCCCCGATCCGCGATTGCTGGCCGAGAACGTCACCGACGACCAAGCCGATGCGTTGCGGGGATTCGACCGTTTGCCCGAAGCGGTGCCGTCAACGCACCTGTGGCGCGGCACGCTGGCGGCCGATCTTGAGGCAGGAGTGCACCAAGTCGAAGTGCGAACATTCGATCCATGGCAAGGCGAACTCAGTGCGCGGATCGGCTATCGGCTGGATGACTTTGACCGCTGAAAAACGGCCCGAGTTTACCCAGCGCTCAACGCGAAGAAGCGCTTCTCCGTCCAGCAAATTGCGATGCATTTGGTGTGCTCGCTATGGGTAACGACTTCTGCAACTCGGACAACTTCTCGCGCATCTCTGCACCTTCCCAGTATTGCGGCTCCGAAGGCACCTCGCCGTCACGTTTCTCCCATGCAGCGATTGACTTGCGGGCGAGATCGAAGGCGGAGTGAAAGTCTGTGGTTTGGTTTAATGCCTGTTGCAGGAACGCCCTGCCGAAATACGTGAGCTTCGAATCCGCGCCGCAGCCGAACGAAGTGCGATCGGTGCGCGCGGCGGTGATCACCAGCGTGTTCGGCTCGCGCAGCGCCGGGATAAACCCGCCCGAATAGCAAGCCGACACTACCACGATCCGCCAGCGAATCTTCGCCGTATCGAGCGCGTCGCGAATATCTTCGGGCGTCAGCTGGTCGAGCGGCATCGCGCCCATCGCGACGTACAGCTGGTGATCTTCGCTGCCGTGGCTGGTCAGAAATAGCAGCAGCACGTCCTCATCGCGATCCATCGTGCGCGCGATGCCGTCGAGCGCTTGGTACAGGTTAGTGCGCGTGGCCAGTGGCGTGCGCTTGAAGGTGTCGTCCGAATTGATCAGTTCCAGCGTACGACCGGCGGCATTGAAGCGATTCGTCATCACCCGTTGCAACAGATCGACTTCGTTGCGGAACGGCGGTTGCTCGTAATCGCCGGCGAAGCCGAGTGCGTACAGGTCGACATGACCTGGTACCTGCGCGCGCAGTTGCTTCACGCTGGCGTCAATCAGGTTCGGTTGATCGTAAATCAGGTCTTCATAACTTGCGATCGGATCAAGCGTTTCATCGGCAGCACCATCGCCATTCTTCGCATGCTTCGCTGCCGTTTTCGCAGCAGGTGCCGCGTGCGTAGCTGCTTTGGATCTTGCCGCACTAGCAGCCGAATTCGCGCGTGGCGGCAGGTGATAGCCCGCCACCAATCCGATGACGAGCGCCAAGACAAGCAACATCAGAACGCGTGAACGCATGGGTTGTCGTCGACTATGCCACGCCGTACGGCTGCGCGAGCTCGATCTCGCCAAACGACTCAACGCGCCGGTGCCCGTGCGTGTCGGCACCCTGCCGCGGCTCAGGATAGTCGCTGGCGCGATCGACCAGCAGCGTGCGCATGCCTGCGATGCGGGCGGCGTCGAGTTCTTCGACTACGTCGGACAGGAACAGGATTTCGTTCGCGTTCAACTGCAACGCAGTGGCGATATGTCGATAGCTGTCCGGTTCGCATTTGCCACCGACTTGCGTATCGAAATGCTCGGCAAACAGGCTCGACAAGTCACCGGCATCGCTGTGACCGAACAGCAGCTTCTGCGCGTCGACCGAGCCGGACGAATACACATGCAGCGGGATACCTGCCGAGTGCCATTCGCGCAGTCGATCGACTGCATCGGAATATATGTGGCCACGAAAGTCGCCGCGCTCGTAACCTGTTTTCCACAGCATGCCCTGCAAGCCTTTCAGCGCAGTGTGCTTGCGGTCCTCGCGAATCCAGTCCTGCAGTAACTCGATGATGCAGTCATCCGAAACCACGCCGCCGATGTCCATCGCCGCCGAATCCATCCAGTTGCGCACGGCGGGATCGCCGATGTTGGTGCGAATGAAGTTCGGCAATTCGCGCGCGGCATACGGGAACAGCACATCCTTGACGAACGCGATCGAGCTGGTGGTGCCTTCGATATCCGTGAGGATCGCGCGCGGCGGTTGATAGCTCATGCGTCCACCGCTGCGTCTTGTGAAGACTCGCGCTGATAACGTGGAAACCGCTGCGCAATCGGCTCGCCAGTAAAATTGGCGACCCAGCCTTCGACATTGGTAAACAAGCGGATCGCGACGAAATGCGGTGCCTCGCCCATGTCGAACCAGTGCCGGGTGCCGTCGGGCACGCCAATCAGATCGCCGGATTCGCACAAAATCTCGTACACCTTCTTGTCTACGTGCAGGGTGAACAGGCCCGATCCGGCGACGAAGAAACGAACCTCGTCCTCGGCGTGCGTGTGTTCGTCCAGAAACTTGCGGCGCATGGCGTCGCGCTCGGGGTGTTCGGGATGCAGGCTGACCACGTCTACCGCGCGATAGCCATTGTCCCGCATCAGTCGATCGATGTCGTCTCGATAGGCGGCGATTACCACGTCTTGCGCTGCGCCTTGTGATAACTCGACATTCGCCTGCCACTGCTCAAAGCGCACCTTGATGCGCGCCAGTTCCTGCGCCATGCGAGCGTGTTCGCTGGTCTCCAGCGTCGGTTGCGCCGGATCGTTCTCATTGAAGATGCGCAGTCGGCTCATCGCAGCTTGATCAACTCCATTTCGCAACCCAGCAGGAATTCGAACGCATCCAGGTGGCGGCGCGCATCGCCCATATCACGGCCCCACGCATACATGCCGTGGCCGTCGATCAGGTAGCCGCACAACGACCTGCCACTTGCGTCGGCCGCATCCAGCAAGGCATCGACCTGTCGCGCCAACTCCGGCATGTCCTGGGTGTTGGACAAGACCGGAATATCCAAACTCATTTCATGAGTGGTGTTGCCAGTGAAGGCTTTCAATAGCTCGTAGCCTGCGATATGCACCTTACCGACCGGCGCATACAGGCGCGATGCAACGGTCTGCGTCTGCGAGTGCGTGTGCAACACGCAACCGATCGCCGGCGATCGCGCATACAGCTGCGTATGCAGCAAAGTTTCCGCTGACGGCCGCTGTTCGGTGGCCACGGGCCGCCCATTTAAATCGACGACCATGATGTCGTTCTCGACCAGTTTGCCCTTGTCGCGCCCGGACACCGTAATCGCGGCGTGGCTTACATCCAGCCGCAGCGAAAAATTGCTGCTGGTCGCGGGCGTCCAACCGAGTTCGGCCAGTTCGCGCACGTTCTCGATCAACTCCAGCGCGCATTC
The DNA here is from genome assembly GCA_038216155.1 of Lysobacterales bacterium. Taxonomy (GTDB): domain Bacteria; phylum Pseudomonadota; class Gammaproteobacteria; order Xanthomonadales; family Xanthomonadaceae; genus SZAS-103. The sequence goes on along the minus strand of JBBQQH010000006.1, from coordinate 27,306 downwards.
GTGCAATCGGCTGGCGGAAAAGGGCAGGGTGGGCATGCGCAAAGTGTAGCGGATGGGCCGGTCATGAATGCAGGCCGTCGCAAGGTAAGAGATCGTGGAGTGGATAGAATAGCTACGCAAGCGGCCGCTGCCGCGCGGAAATCTCGATGTCAGACTTAAATTCGATTGTCTTCCTCTTGGTCGGCCTAGTGGCTGGCGTTGGTATTGCCATCGCTGCTCTCTGGTTGCCGATGCGCGGACGGCTCCGTGCATCGGAATTGTTAGTGGAGAGCTTGCAGCAGAGTCTGATCGCAAGTGAGAAGGTATCGGCCAAAGAGCGTGATCGCGCACTTCAACTAGCATCCGATGCAGCTCGTCTGCCAGATGCCCTTGAGCGTGTCAAAGGAGTTGAAGATGAACTTACTGTATTGCGCGAGAGGTTGCGTAACGCAGGCGGTTCAGAAGCCGCTGCCTTGGCGACGGCCAACGCAAAACAAGAGGATGCTGATCGCTTGGCCAGCGCGCTGAAGGATGCTAACGGCTTACTTGAAGTTGCCCGGAAAGACATCGAAAAGAAATCGGCAGAGCAGGCGAAAGCAATTGCCGAGTGTGAGGCAGCGAAAGTGATTGCCGAAGATTCGAGAGCGTTCCTAAAGAGCGCGCAGGAGCAACTTCGAACAGCTTTCACGGAAGCAGCGAGCGCAGTATTCGACCAAAAGGCCACGCTTCTGGATAAAGGTATTGAAGCATCGGCTGTCAAGTCGAAAGAAGGGCTTGCGGAAACGCTGAAGCCGTTTGCCGAACAGGTCACGAAATTCCAGGAGAAAATTGAACGGCTCGCGAGTGACGACGCAACCCAACGCGCGACGTTGGTGGGAACTATTAGTGAACTAAAAACCTTGAATCAAACAATGGCCGATGCGACCAATGCGATGACGAAAGCGCTCAAGGGAAATGCCAAGGCGCGCGGTGACTGGGGTGAAATGATTCTTGAAACCGTGCTCAAGGCTTCCGGCCTAGAGGAAGGCATTCACTTCGTGTCTCAGGCTACGTCTTTGGATGACGAGACTGGCCGTCAGCAACGGCCGGACGTAATCGTGACGCTCCCAGACGGACGTCAAATTGTCGTGGATTCCAAGGTCAACCTAGTGGCGTGGGCTGAAGCGAATCAAGCGGATTCACTAGAAGTCCAACAGGAAGCGCTGATTCGCCACGCTGCGGCAATGCGTCTGCACGTGCGGGATTTGGCTGAGAAGAATTACCCCAAGAATCTCGGAAGTCAGGCGCTCGATACAACCGTGATGTTCATTCCGATAGAAGGAGCAATGTCTGCAGCGTTGTCCGTGAACAGGGACTTGCAGACCGAGGCATGGAAAAAACGAATCGTCTTCGCTTCGCCGAACACATTGATGGCGATGCTCCAAGTATGTGAACGCCTATGGTCACGCGACAAGCTCCTCAAACAAGTCGACGAGATAGATAAGCATGCAGGATTGTTGATCGATTCGATTGGACTGTTTCTCGCGGAGTTCAATGAAGTCGGTGACGGCATCAAGAAAGCAGGAGATATTTTTTCCAGTGCCAAGAAGTACCTGAATGATTCGAATCAATCGGTGTTGGCACGCGCCAGACGGCTGGTGGCGGCTGGAGCGAAGGGCAAGCGAGCCATCCCTGAAACACTGCAGCCCGATTCGAGCGCGTCGGCTGTCGACCTCCCATCAGTCGGAGACGTTTAAGCTGCCATTGGTCGAGCCTAACGCATTGAGAAGGCTGCCAACGTCGACCCGACACCCAAGAACGCCGACACTACGGCAACGAAATAGGCCAAGTACTTCCTAAGCTGTCCTTTGTACGTGCTTGCACCTCGAAAGCATAGCCAAGAGGCGACCAACAGCAGCACCGCACATAGGCTCGCGCAGATCGTCGCGGTCGGCCCTTTAGGCGTGGGCGCGGCATGAGAAAGAAGAATCATCGCAACCAAGGCCGCAATGCATAACGCGTAGCCGAATGCCAGTGTTCTGCTCACCGATGGTCAAATCTTGAGACTGCGGCGCGCAGTCGCCAACGGGATTGAACATATTCTGGTCACGCTAGGCCTTTGGTCTTGCCCGTGTATGCCTTTCGAATCACAAAAGCCTGGATTGCGGAGAAGAGAATGAATACCAAGCCCAGAATCAGAGGCAATCCGCTGATTGTGTTGGGATGCATGATTGCATAAAGAATAAAAACGCTTCCAACGCCGAACGGGAACAGTGAAGGAAGGTAACGATAGTTACTGTTCGTGCTTTGAACAGATGTTGCACGCGACATCATTGTGTTCAGGCTGCCCGATTGCTGGCTGTGACTGGTGGTTATAGCAGTGCATCTGAACGCCTCTATTCAAATCTCAAGTTCAGCTCATCCAGCAGCGTCAATAAGCGGCTTGAGTCTGTAATTGCGAATCTCGCCACTGCGCACGCGCGCAAGGTAGCTGGCCAGTTCGCGTTTGACCACGAGGGCGATCAGGTACACGCCGATCACGTTCGGCAGCGCCATTCCGAAGATCATCGCATCGAAGAAATCCGTCACCGCGGCCAGTTCGCTGGCCACGATATTAATAACTTCTAGCGCTCGCGCTCTCTAAGCCTCAAGGCCCTGGATCCGGCCCTTCATGAAACGCTGGAGCTGGTGGTATTGCTTCGTGATCATCGCCGGCAGGTTCAGTCCCGTTGCCGAGATGGCTTTTGCGATGGCCGTAGAGGTAGTAAACGAACAGGCCGATGATTGCCCAGCCGAAGAACAGGCCAACGGTATACAGCGACAGGTTGGCGAACAGCAGCAGGCAACCAAGGATAGCGAGCGGGCAAACCACCCACGCGAACGGCGTGCGGAATGGTCGGGGCCGGTTAGGTTGCTTGACCCGCAGGATCATCACGCCGAGCGCCACCATCATGAAGGCGAACAATGTGCCGGAGTTGGAGATATCAGCCAGTACGCCGACTGGGAACATCGCCGCAAAAAATGACACTGCGATACCGGTAATAATTGTGACTATGTGAGGCGTATGGAAGCGCGGATGCACCTTCGACAGCAGCGGCGGCAGCAATCCATCGCGTGACATGGTGAAGAAGATGCGGGTCTGGCCGTAGATCATCATTAGCACCACCGACGGCAAAGCCAACGCAGCAGCCAGGCCGATCATGTTGCCCATCTTTTCGAATCCCAGCAGGCGCAACACGTGCGCTAGTGGCTCCTTGCTGCAGACCAGCGCGTGCGAACCCTTGCACGCGGCTGCCATTTCGGGCGAGCCTGGATTGAATGCAAGGCCGTCGGGTCCGAGCATCGGCTGCGATCCCACCGACCCAACTGCTGCATAGCCAACCAGCATGTAGAAGATCGTGCAGATAATCAGAGATCCGATCAGGCCGATCGGAATATTTCGATTGGGATTTTTTGTCTCTTCGGCGGCAGTGGATACCGCATCAAAGCCGACGAACGCGAAAAAGATCGATGCCGCGGCACCAAGCACACCGATGCCACCCAATGGGCTGCCCCAGCCCGTCGGAAGGAATGGATGGAAGTTGGGATCCTTTACCGCGGGAAACGCGATGATGATGAAGGCAGTCAATGCGGCCACCTTGATCGACACGAGAACCGCATTCACCTTCGCGCTCTTGGATGTGCCTACTACCAGCAGAACGGACACCACCAGCACGATCAAGAATGCCAGTATGTTGAATGCACCACCTGCATAAGGTCCTGTTCGCAGAAACTCCGGCAAAGGAATGCCTGCGCTGACCAGCAAGCCGTTCATGTAGCCCGACCAGCCCACAGCAACCGCGCCTGCAGCCACGGCATATTCGAGCACCAGCGCCCAGCCGACGATCCATGCCAGCGATTCGCCCAACACGCCGTAGGTGTAGGTGTAAGCGGAGCCTGCGACAGGAATCATCGCTGCCAGTTCGGAGTAGGCCAGCGCAGCCAATGCGCAGACGACTGCGGCGATCACGAACGCGACCATCATAGCGGGACCGGCTTTCTGCCCAGCTTCCGCAGTCAATACGAAAATGCCTGTGCCGATGATCGCTCCGACGCCCAACAACGTGAGTTGGATAGGACCGAGCTGACGCGTCAGTCTGCGTTTCTCAGCCGTGGCCAGAATGGCGTCAAGCGGTTTCACACGCTGGAATAGCATCGACGGACTCCCCTCAAGGTGCGTGATGATGAAGCGACGCAAATCCCGCCGCTGCTTGTCCGTCAGGCGGACCGCGCGTTACCTTAGCCTGCGCGCGACGGGGGTACAAGCGCCGATGACTGGGTTTGAATGGCGAGTACCATGCGTCCGATAACTGCTGCGCGCCCCTTGCTGCTGCAAGCCTTCGACGACTATGGCAAACGGCACGCCGGAGACTCCGCCGTTGATGCGTTCATCGAGTTTCTCCAGCATCACGACGCTGCGTTTGAACGCGGCAATCCTGTCGGTCATTTCACCGGCTCTGCCTGGCTAGTCAGCGCCGACGGCGCTCGCGTGCTGCTCACCCATCACCGCAAGCTTGGCCTGTGGCTGCAACTGGGCGGGCATGCCGATGGCGATCCGGACTTGATGCGTGTTGCGTTGCGCGAGGCGGAGGAGGAGTCGGGATTGAGCGGGTTGATCGTCGAGCGTTCGATCTTCGATCTGGATCGCCATTGCATTCCGGCACACGGCAGCGATCCGGAGCACTGGCACTACGACGTGCGCTTCGTTGTGCGCGCTGGCTCGGATGAGGAATTCATCGTCAGCGACGAATCGCATGCATTGGCATGGCGCGAGATCGCCGAGCTTGCAGTCGAAGACTGCGCCGATGCGTCAGTACGAAGGATGGCTGGTAAGTGGCTTGAGCGCGGGTAAAGTGAGCTCACGGCTCAAACCCGTCCGGAGAATTCTCCGGTCAGGGTGTTGACCCATATCTTCTCGCCACTGGCGATATATTCGGGCACTTGGATTTCGATGCCGGTGTTCAGCCGCGCAGGTTTTGGACGCTTGGTGGCAGTGCCGCCTTTCAATTCCGGCGCGGTTTCCTCGACCGTCAACACAACCGAACTCGGCAGCTGCAGGCCGACCGGCGCATCGTCGATGATCTGCACGTAGCAGTCCTCAAGCCCTTCGCTGATGTATCCGGCTGCATCGCCGACCACATCGGCATCAAGCTGATACGGCGTGTAATCCTCGGCATCGAGGAACACGAACGCATCGCCATCCTTGTACGAAAAATTCGCCTGCCGGCGACTGAGTTCGACTTCCCTGAGGTCGTCGTCGCCACCTAGATTCAGATCGAGCTTTGTTCCGCCGGGCACGCTGTAGAGGATCAGCCGAATTTTCAGATTGCCGCCACGACCCTGCGGTGTGCTGCGTTCGATGTCGCGCACCTGATAGATAGTGCCGTTGTGCTCGATCACATTGCCTTTTTTCGTTTCGGACGCTTTCACGGCTGCATGCTTCCTTCAATGGATTTGCGTTTACGGTAGCTTCGCTCGCCGAACCACCAGATCAGAGCGCCCCATAGCGCGCCACCCAGCGGCCACAACACGACGCTGATGGTGAGCCCGAGCGCGGTGAATTCGCGAGTCGAATGGCGTAGCCATGGAACCAGTAGGCCCATGGTGACGAACATAAATCCGCCCCAAAACAACACACCCTTGCCGAGGATAAAATTCCACATGCCTTTAGCGCGCGTGGTTTCCCATGCGGTGATGTTCTTCTTTCGCAAGCGATCGGATTCGCGCATTGTGTTGTTCGTCCGTGCCTACTTGGGTGCCAGCCGCACCGCGCCATCCAGACGGATGGTTTCGCCGTTTAGATAGCGGTTGCGCAGGATGAAGCCCACCAGTTCGGCGTATTCGGCAGGTTGTCCAAGCCGCGAGGGAAACGGGATCGACGCGCTCAGCGATTGCTGAACTTCCGCCGACATGCCATCAACCATCGGCGTCCAGAAGATGCCAGGCGCGATCGTCATCACGCGGATGCCGAAGCGGGCAAGCTCGCGCGCCATTGGCAGGGTCATGCCGACCACGCCGCCTTTAGATGCCGAGTAAGCGGCCTGTCCGATCTGTCCTTCGAAGGCGGCGATGCTGGCGGTATTGATGATCACCCCGCGTTCGCCATCCTCGCCCATATCGTTGTGCTGCATCAGCGCGGCTGCGCCCTTGGCGACGTTAAAGCTGCCGACCAGATTGACCATCACGGTGGTGCTGAATGTCTTCAGCGGCATTGCGCCATCTCGACCCAGTACGCGGCCGGGGCCAAGGATGCCTGCGCAGTTGACCGCGACGTTCAGTCCGCCGATGGCGTCCTTCGCCTTCGCAAGATTGGCCACGACATTGGCCTCGTCGCTGACATCGGTGCGGAAGTAATGAGCGTGGTCCGCGCCGAGTTCGGCAACTGCCGAGGCGCCCTTTTCATCATTGATGTCGAACAGTGCGACCTTGCCGCCTGCTGCGACAACATGCTGCGCGACCGCGAAACCGAGCCCGGAAACGCCACCGGTAACGACAGCGCGAATGGAGTTGGGTTGCATGGGAATTCCGCCAGCGAAGGAACTAGCGATTTTACCGGGTGCGGGAGCCGCGCGCACGAGTTCTTGATTCTTGGTCTGTCGATAGCTCTAGCGTGCACTGTGCGCGCGGATCGATGGGTTGCCGAGGCATTCATGGTTCGACAGGCTCACACGACCGGATGAAGCCAGTGTCACTCTTGACCGAGGTAGCGTGCGCTGTGCGCACGATTTGCTGAATCCTCGCGCGTTGAGCATTGATGGTTCGACGGGCTCACCACGAACGGAGCCAAAAAATGCCGAGGCATTAATGATTCGGCGGGCTCACCACGAACGGAACCGAAGGGCACATGGAGTGTTTGTAGTTTGATGGCTCACCACGAATGGATCAAGGCAGGCTCCTACAACGCGCGGAGGTAATAAGCGTTGCATCCGCCATGCCCGGTCGAGCCCATTGTCGAGGCGAGGCGGGTGAAGCCGCTGCGTTCGTACAGGCGCATCGCGGCGTCCATACCACCGAGAGTTTCGAGGTAGCAACGGTGGAAACCATGCACACGCGCAGCATCGAGGCAATGCTCCATCATCGCCGCGCCCGCACCGCTGCCGCGCGCTTCGGGCAGGAAATACATCTTGCGCAATTCGCAGACGTCTTCCTCGCCACCTTCCAGCGGCGCAATGCCGCCGCCGCCAACGACACGGTCATCGCGTTCGATTACGAAATACGCCGCGCGCGGTGCGGAATAAGCGCGATGCATCCAGTCGACTTCCGGGTCGTTGATCGCAAAGCCATCACCGACAGCACCGAACTCGGGCATCACCGCGCGGATGATCGCGGCGATCGCGGCGTCGTCGGTCGGCGCGATCGGCCGAATCTGGAAGTCCGGCTTCACTCGGCCGCCACCGACGCGATACCCGCGCGCGCAACCTTGCTCGCTGTGGCATGGCCGAGCAAAGTCGATAACCAGTTGCCGGTATCGATCAGTTTTTTCAGGTCGATTCCGGTTTCGATGCCCATGCCATCGAGCATGTACACGACATCTTCAGTAGCAACATTTCCGCTCGCCCCGCGCGCATACGGACACCCACCGGTGCCAGATACCGATGAATCGATCACAGCGACGCCTACCTCGATACAGGCCAGGATGTTGGCCAGCGCCTGGCCGCGGGTATCGTGGAAATGTACTGCAAGCGCGTGCATCGGGACTTCTGTGGCGACCGCCAGCAACATCTCGCGCGCCTTGACGGGCGTGCCGATGCCGATGGTGTCTCCTAGCGAGATTTCGTAGCAGCCCAAGTCGTGCAGTGTCTTCGCGACGCGAACCACGTCCGCGACTGGAACATCGCCCTGGTAGGGGCAGCCGAGCACAGTGGAAACATAGCCGCGCACTTTCAGGCCATCGGCTTTCGCTCTAGCGATAACTGGCGCAAAACGGGCAATGGATTCGTCGATCGACGCATTGATGTTCTTGCGGTTGAACGCTTCCGATGCGGCGGTGAAAACGGCGATCTCAGTCGCGCCAGCAGCACGCGCACGTTCGTAGCCTTGTTCATTCGGCACCAGCGCCGGATAACTTACGCCAGGCTTTTTCGCGATGCCGGCAAACACTTCGGCCGCATCGGCTAGTTGCGGAATCCACTTCGGACTCACGAAGCTGGTTGCTTCGATCGTGCGCAAGCCGGTGTCCGACAAGCGATTGATCAATTCGATCTTGGCGGCCGCGGGGATGATCGTCTTCTCGTTTTGCAAGCCGTCGCGGGCGCCGACTTCTACGATGCGGATGTGCGCCGGGAAATTCATTTCGGTGCAGCCTTGCGTCGCTCGAATCGCCCCGACTGGTCGTTGAACAAAATCATGGCGCGCCATTGCGATGCAGTGGGTTTACCTGTCACTCGATTCAGCAGCATGCCGCCGGCCTTGCTCACATCGCCCTGAAGGTCGCCATCGATGATGCGATGGGCAACGGCACGATCATCGGGCAACGCGAGTTCCAGTTTGTCGCCGTCAAGCCTGTAAAGGAACACGGTGACATCGCCAGTAGGCGGTTGCTGCTGCGATTGTGCAGCCTTGAACCCCCATGCTGCGTCGACCCAAAGCCATGTGTGTGCATCGTCGCGTCCCAGATGCGCCATCACGGGATCCGACCGAACCGTCTTGTTGGGCTCGTGGTCGACTGCAACGAGGGTACAGGTTGCGTCGACCTGCACTTCGGCTTCGCCGAGCGTGTCGCCACTGCCGGGGTCTGGCACCGACAGCCAATCGCCGACCAGGCGCGGATCGCAACCAGTTTCAGCCACCGGCGGATGCTCAAACGTGGTCGCGTGGCAACCGGCAAGCACTGCAGCTACGACGAGTGCCATGATGCGGACGATCTTCATGTCGTCTCCTTGGTTTCGTTTGTTGCAATTTCCAGCGTCGCCAGGACTGTATCGCCTTCGACGAAATCGCCTTCGCTGGCTTGCACGCTGGCGATCACGCCGTCACGTGGCGATTTTAGCGACAGCTCCATTTTCATCGCTTCCATCACCAGCAGTTCCTGGCCGAGAGTGACGGTATCGCCCGCCGCGACTTTCACCACCACAATTCGACCTGGCATCGGCGCGGTGACGCGATTGCCACCGCCAACTGCGGCATCGGCAACGAAGTGAAATGCCGGGACGCGTGTCAGTTCGAGTCGTCCGTCAACATCGTGCAAGGTGATGCGTGAGTCATCGACGTCGACAGTCCAGCGGCGCATGTCGCCATCGATGCGTGCGGAAAACTGGCCCTCCGTGGTGAGCCGTGGCCCGGCAACCGCGATCTCCTGCTCGCGGACATGCACGCGATAATCGCCATCCGCGCCGCCGACAAGCATCTCGATACGCTCGCCAGCGTGCGTAAACACCAGCGTGCGCATGCCATCGTGGCCGACCCGCCAGCCATCGGCGAGTGGCCACGGCGAATGCGGGTCGACACCGGTTAGCGCAGCTGCGTGTTCCGCCCCGGCATCGTGCAGCAGCGCCGCGATTGCCGCAGCGGCAAGTTGTTGCACGCCGGCAGCCGGATGCGTGAGTACCTCATCCAGGTGTTGATTCAGATAACCGGTGTCGATGCGGCCCTCAACCACGATGGGATGGCGAATCAGGCGCTCGAGAAAATCAATGTTCGATTTCGGGCCGCGAATTTCGCACTGAGCGAGCGCATCGCGCATCCGCAGCAATGCAGCAGGGCGGTCAATATCCCAGACGATCAGTTTGGCGATCATCGGATCGTAGAAAATACTGACTGTGTCGCCCTGGACCACGCCGCTGTCAATTCGGATATGCGGCGACGGCTCAGGCAGTCGCAATCGATCCAGCCGACCACTACCCGGGAGGAAGTCCTGGGCAGGATCTTCGGCATACAAGCGCACTTCGATGGCGTGTCCATTGCTGGCGATTGAATTTTGTGCGAGTGGCAACGGTTCGCCGGCGGCAACGCGTAACTGCCATTCGACTAGATCCACACCAGTCACCAGTTCCGTCACCGGATGTTCGACTTGCAGCCGCGTGTTGATCTCCATGAAATTGAAACTGCCATCGGCGCCAACGATGAACTCGACTGTTCCGGCATTGATGTAATCGATGGCGCGGCCAGCCGCCACCGCCGCCTCACCCATGCGTACGCGCATCTCGGGCGTCAGGAAAGGCGAGGGCGATTCTTCGATTACTTTCTGATAGCGACGCTGCGCTGAGCATTCGCGTTCGCCCAGATGAATGATGGCGCCGTGACTGTCCCCGAAGATCTGAAATTCGATATGGCGCGGCGTTTCGATATAGCGTTCCAGCAGCACGCGATCGCGGCCAAATGCGTTTTTTGCTTCGCGCTGGCACGATTCGAGTGCGGCTTGGAATTCGCTGCTCGCACGCACGATCCGCATGCCCTTGCCGCCGCCGCCGTGCGCGGCCTTGATCATCAGCGGATAGCCGACGCAATCGGCTTCTCGTTGCAGCGTGTCGCTATTCTGTTCCGTGCCGGTGTAGCCGGGGACCACCGGCACGCCGTTGGCCGCCATCAAATCCTTAGCGCCAGCCTTGCTGCCCATCTTGCGCATCGACGCCGCACGCGGGCCGATGAAAATCATGCCCGCCTGTTCGACGGCTTCGGCAAAATCCGCGTTCTCGGACAGGAAGCCGTAGCCCGGATGGATCGCCTGCGCGCCGGCCTGTTTCGCCACCGCGATGATCGCGTCGCCACGCAAGTAGGAATCCTGCGGGCGCGGTCCGCCGATTGGAAACGCCATATCGGCCATGCGCGTGTGCTGCGCGTCGGCGTCTGCTTCCGAAAACACCGCAATCGTGCGGATGCCGAGCCGGCGGCAGGTGCGGATCACCCGGCATGCAATTTCGCCGCGGTTGGCGATGAGGACACAGTCGAACATGCTCAGCCTTTTGCTTCAGAATTTGGATGGAAGGTTGATGCCATGGATTCCTCCCATTCAATGGAGGCTTGATTCGAAGTTCTCAGCATGGGTCGTAGGGAAGAGTCCGAAGGTAGTCACGCCGACAAGTGGAACACGGCTTTCATATTGTGACCGTTCGGGTTGATCAGATGGCCGGTACAACCGAGCGATGATTTAGGTCGGGCTGACACTTCAATCGCCAGTGACCCATGCCGGCGCGCGCTTGTCGAGGAATGCGCCAAGTCCCTCCTGACCTTCGCGCGACACTCGCAAGCCGGCAATCAATTGTGCATTCTCGGCATCAATACGCTGGGCGGATTCAAGCGTCATACCGGCGCAGCGCAGCGCAAGCAGCTTGGCTTCGCGCTGCGCAACGGGGCCACCCTTGCACAACCAGTGGATTGATTTGTCGACTGCGGCATCAAGCGCATCGTCTGCGACCGCTTCGTGCAACAGGCCAATTCGCGCCGCCTGCGCTGCAGAAAACACCTCGCCGGACACAAACAGCTTCCGCGCCTGACGCATGCCGATCGCTGCAATCACATACGGGGAGATCACTGCCGGAACCAGGCCGAGCTTCACTTCGCTCAGTGAAAACTTTGCGCTTTCGCCACCAATTGCCACGTCGCAGCAGGCGAGCAGGCCGACGCCGCCGCCGTACGCCGAACCGTTAACCCTCGCAATCGTCGGTTTCGATAGAAAATTGAGCGTGCGCATCAGCGCGGCGAGGCGCAGTGAATCTTCGCGATTAGTGCTTTCGTCCGCGCCGGCCATCGCGCGCATCCAATTCAGATCGGCGCCGGCGGAAAACGTGCTGCCGCTGCCGGTCAGCACCACAACACGCACGGATTCATCGCGATCGACGGCTTCAAGCGCCTCCGTCAATTCGGCGATCAGGGCGGCGTCGAACGCGTTGTGAACGCTCGGGCGGTCGAGCGTGAGGCGTGTGATGGCGCCATCGCGCTGCTGGTGCAAAGCGGAGGTGGGACTGGACATGAGTGGCCTGGCGAGCGCGTTCGATATCTGAATACTAACTTCTTGCCGCGTATGCCGGTTTCGCCAAGAGGCTTGCAATCTAAACGATAACCATTATCATTTAGCCAATCCACAGGAGCGCAACAATGTTGGGAACCCTGCTGCTGGTCTTTCGAGAGGTGCTGGAGGCCGCCCTGATCGTCGGAATCGTCGCTGCGGCGACCCGTGGCGTCGCCGGGCGGGGACGCTGGCTGGGCGGCGGCGTTGTGCTGGGGCTCGCCGGCGCGATCCTGGTCGCCCTCGGCGCCGCGCGCATCGCCGATGCGCTGGAAGGCTCCGGGCAGGAATGGTTCAACGCTGGCGTCCTGCTGGCCGCGGTCGCAATGATCGGCTGGCACGTGCTGTGGATGGCCCGGCATGCGCGCGAATTGTCGGCGCAAATGCAGACGGTCGGCCACGCGGTGTCATCTGGCGCGCGGCCGCTGACCGCATTGATGGCCGTGGTCGCGATTGCGGTGTTGCGTGAAGGTTCGGAGGTCGTCCTGTTCGGATACGGTTTGCTCGCCAGCGGCTCGTCGATGCCTGCCTTGGCGCTGGGCGCGGCGATCGGCCTGGGCGCGGGAATTGCGCTCGGTGTCACCGTCTATTTCGGTTTACTGAAGATTCCGCTACGGCACTTCTTCACCGCGACCAACGGTCTGATGGTGTTGCTCGCAGCCGGGATGGCCGCCTCCGCAGCTGGCTTTCTGACCCAGGCCGACGTTTTGCATGGCTGGACGCAACCGTTGTGGGATTCCTCTTGGCTGCTGTCCGAGGAGTCGATCGCCGGGCGCGCGCTGCACGTGCTGGTGGGCTACAGCGCGCGTCCGACCGGCATTCAACTGGTGTTCTACGGCACGACGCTGACGCTGCTGCTGATCTGCATGCAGGCGTTGGGACGTCGGCCGGCGCGGTCGCGGGCTGCGCGCACGCCACTTGCTACCTGATCAAACTCACAACGTCTCGTCTGGAGCTTGCATGACTCGTATCGCCGCATCCGCGTTGGTCGCATTTTTCCTCGGCGCCATCTGCGCTCCGGCGCAGGCGGCCGTGGCCGAATACACATTGACGATCCGCGAGCACCGTTTCACTCCGAGCGAGATCACGATCCCGGCCAACACCAAGGTCAAGTTGTTGGTGGTCAACCAGGATGCCACTCCCGAGGAGTTCGAGAGCCACCAGCTCAACCGCGAGAAGGTCGTCACCGGCAACGCCACGATTTCGGTATACGTCGGTCCGCTCAAGCCGGGGCGTTACGCATTCTTCGGCGACTTCCACCAGGACACAGCGCAGGGAGCGTTGGTGGTGCGGTAGATCGCCCTCGCTAAGTGGCCTTCGCTGCACCGGATTTCCTTTCAAACAAATTTTCTCCCGGACTCGCCGGGTCGCCGTCCCGTTGCCAGAAGAAACCACGCTATGACCGCACGCTTTGCCATCGCTTCGCTGATTTCTTTTGCCTGTCTTTCGCTTGGCCCGCTGATGGGCGTGGCTTGGGCCGGGCCAGCCGAAGTGGTCTACATTCCGATCGTGGTCAAGGGCGAGAAGGAGGTCGAGTATCGCGGCGGCTATCGCACTTTTGCTCACGCGCCATCCGAGCACGCCAATATCCTGGAGCTGGGCTACGGCGTCACCGACAACTGGTTCACCGAACTGGAGATCGAGCAGGCCTCGGAAGACGGTGGACCCAACCGCGTAGAGGCTTGGGAGTGGGAAAACATCATCGTGCTGACAGAGCGCGGCAAATACTGGGCCGACCTGGGACTGTTCGCCGCCTATGAACACACCTTCGCCGACGGGCCGGACAAGGTGCGGATCGGACCGATGTTCATGAAGGAGATCGGCACCGCCGTCGCCAACGTCAATCTGTTGTTCGGTCGCGAGGTTGGCAGGGACGCCGCGCACCAGACGTCACTGGGTTATGCGTGGCAGCTGAAATGGCGCGGTCGCGAATCGCTTGAGTTCGGGCTGCAGGGCTTGGGGGAGGTCGGCGTATTCGGCCACCTCGGTCAGGACCAAAGCCATAGCGCGGGCCCCGCGCTGTTCGGGGTCAAGCGTCTGGGCGAAGGCAGAAAAGTGTCATGGAACGCCGCGTTGCTGGGCGGGCTGAATGCAAACGCGCCGGATCTGACTTTTCGCACCCAGATCGAGTTCGAAATGTATTGAGGGACTTCGACTCGACGGCTCCGCGCCACGGCGGGCCCACGCATTGCCAGATCGATCGCGCACTCGCGCACTACATCCGGAATACGCCGTATTGGGTCTTTTCGATCGGCGCATTCATCGCCGCCGACAGTGCCAGGCCGAGCACGCGGCGGGTGTCGGCGGGATCGATTACGCCGTCATCCCACAGTCGGGCGCTCGCGTAGTAGGGGTGGCCCTGCTGCTCGTACTGATCGCGGATCGGCGCCTTGAATGCTTCCTCGTCTTCGCTGCTCCATGACTTGCCGACAGCCTCAAAGCCATCACGCTTGACCGTCGCCAGCACGCTCGCTGCTTGTTCGCCGCCCATCACGCTGATCCGCGCGTTCGGCCACATCCACAAGAAGCGGGGCTGGTAGCCGCGCCCACACATCGCGTAGTTGCCGGCGCCAAAACTGCCGCCGATCACCACGGTGAACTTCGGCACGCTTGCGCAGGCCACCGCAGTGACCATTTTTGCGCCATCCTTGGCGATGCCGGCGTTCTCGTATTTCTTGCCGACCATGAAGCCGGTGATGTTCTGCAAAAACACCAGCGGAATTCCACGCTGATTGCACAACTCGATGAAGTGCGCGCCCTTGAGCGCGGACTCGGCGAAGAGGATGCCGTTGTTGGCGACGATGCCGACCGGATAGCCGTGGATGTGGGCGAACCCGGTGATTAGCGTCTTCGCGTACCGCGCCTTGAACTCCTGAAATTCCGAGCCATCGACCAGCCGCGCAATCACCTCGCGAATATCGTACGGCTTGCGCGTGTCCTTGGGGATGATTCCGTACAGATCCTCCGCTGGAAAGCGCGGCAGTTGGATGGGTATGATCGCGGCCGTGGTTGCCAGCGGTAACGCCTTGCGCCGGTTGAGATGGCGCACGATCTCGCGTGCGATTTCCAACGCATGCGCATCGTTTTCTGCGAAGTGATCGGCCACGCCCGAGACGCTGGTATGCACGTCTGCGCCGCCAAGCGATTCGGCATCGACCACCTCACCGGTTGCCGCCTTCACCAACGGCGGACCGCCAAGGAAGATCGTGCCTTGTTCCTTGACGATGATCGACTCGTCACACATTGCCGGAACATAGGCGCCGCCGGCGGTACAACTGCCCATGACCACCGCGATCTGCGGAATGTTGGCGCCGGAAAGTCGTGCCTGGTTATAGAAGATGCGACCGAAGTGCTCCTTGTCGGGAAATACCTCGTCCTGCAACGGCAAGAACGCGCCGCCGGAATCGACCAGATAGATGCAGGGCAAATGATTTTCGAGCGCGATCTCCTGCGCCCGCAAATGCTTTTTAACCGTGATCGGAAAATAGGTACCGCCCTTGACCGTCGCGTCATTGGCGACGACCACGACTTCTTGCCCGTGCACGCGGCCGATGCCGGTGACGATGCCCGCGCCCGGCGCCTTGCCGTCGTACATGCCGTGCGCGGCGAGCGAGGAGAACTCCAGAAATGGCGACCCCGGATCCAGCAGCGCCGTGATCCTGTCACGCGGCAGGAGTTTGTCGCGTTGCAGGTGTTTGCGGCGCGCCGTCTCGCCGCCGCCAAGCGCGACGTTGGTCAACTGCTTGCGCAGGTCGGCTACCGCTGCAAGAAGGGCGTCGCGATTGGCCGCGAACTCAGGCGAACGCGGGTCGATCTGGGTGGTCAGCACGGGCATGCGGAAGGACTCGGAGGGGCGCGTCAAGGATCAGAGCATATCCTCACAGTTCTGACCAGCGCGCAAAAAAAAGCGCGCCTTGCGGCGCGCTGTGTACAGAGAATCCAGCAAAGTTGACTTACTTCTTTGGATTCTTGTCGTCGTCCATCTTGTCGTGCGCCGCATCGGCTGCGGCTTGCGTGGCATCGCCAAGTTGTGCAGCTTCTTCTTTGATGTTTGCGCTGGCGTCCTGCGCGACTGCCTCGGTTCCCTTGGCGGCGGCCACGGCACCTTCGCCGACGGCAGCGGCGGTTTCGGTTACGGCTGCGGCTGCCCGATCAGAGTGCTGACTGGCGTCTGTGGCTGCGGCGTTCGCGTCCGCCGCCGCGGCGTCTGCCTGCTGTGCGTCTTGCTTTGCACTGTCGCAACCGGCGAGCGCGACGGTCAATGCAATAGCGATCAATATCGAATGGGTTTTCATGTGGTTTCCGACCTTATTGAGGGGTGGTGATCTTTGTTGCGCTTGCAAAAATAACATGCGAAGCGAGGAAAAATCGTTATTCGGGATGGCGCGTTCAGCTAGCAGAAAACCATCCATAAAAAAGGGCGTGCCGAAGCACGCCCTTCAGATGCAATCCGTCTAAATGACGGCCAATGAATCTTACTTCTTGGCAGCGTCTTTCGCGTCGTCAGCGTCGACGGCGTGATCGTGCGCGGCATCTTTGGCGGTGTCAGCAACGTCAGCAGCGTTCTTCGCCGAGTCGGCAGCCATGGCGGCAGCGTCGCCGCTGGCATTGGCAGCCATGTTGGCCGAATCCGTTGCATTTGCGGCAGCGTCGGTGGCGGTGTTAGCTGCAGCACCGGCAGCATTCGCAGCCATCGCAGCCGTATCAGCGGTTGCGGTGCCAGCTGCCGCTGCAGCAGAAGCGTTTGCGTCGGCAGCAGCCTGGGTGGCGGTGGCGGCGTCAGCGTTGGCATCCTGCGCGGCGTCCTGCGCCTGCTGCTCGTTCGAGCAAGCGGCAAGGGCCAGGCCGAGCGCCAGGGCGATCAAAGTCTTGTTGATGGACATATGCACTTCCTCAGTCTAGTTAACATTATTTTAGATACATGGGCACGCGCGCAGCGCGCACGTCCTCACATGATCGCATGCGGTTGGCCGCTGTCAAGCGATTTGAGCGTTCTAACCTAGGGCAGGGTACTCAGCGTTCAGCTATCTCGACGGCAATTGCTGTTGCTTCGCCGCCGCCGATGCACAGGGAAGCGACGCCGCGCTTTCCTCCGCTACGACGCAACGCATTGAGCAAGGTCACCACAAGTCGCGCGCCGCTGGCTCCGATCGGATGTCCAAGCGCGCAGGCGCCGCCATGCACGTTGACCTTCTCGTGCGGAATGCCCAGCTCCAGCATTGGTGCCATCGCCACCGGTGCAAACGCTTCGTTGATCTCGAACAGGTCGACATCGGCAACCGTCCAGCCAGCTTTTTCGAGCACGTTGGCGATTGCCTTGACTGGCGCGGTAGTGAACCATTCCGGCGCCTGCGCGTGCGTTGAATGCGCAACGATTCGCGCCAGCGGCTGCACTCCGCGACGCTTGGCTTCGTCAGCCGACATCAGCACGGTCGCGGCGGCGCCATCGGATATCTTCGAAGACGAGGCCGCGGTCAACACGCCTTCCTTGCCGAACGCAGGGCGCAGACCGGCAATCTTGCCGATATCGATCTTGCCGGGCTCCTCGTCGCTGTCGACCACCACTTCGCCCTTGCGGGTTTTCACCGTCACTGCGACGATCTCGTCGGCGAATCCGCCATTGGCCTGGGCCGCTTGCGCGCGGCGCACGCTTTCGGCCGAAAACGCATCGACCTGCTCGCGGCTGAAGTCGTACTTTTTGCACGTCGCATCGCCAAACACGCCCATCGCCTGACCGTCATCGGGATTGACCAAGCCATCCCAGGCCATGTGATCGAGCATCTCGGCCGGTCCGAAGCGATGCCCCGTGCGCGAATCCTTCAGCAGGTGCGGCGCGTTGGTCATCGACTCCATGCCCCCAGCAACGACGACGGTGGCCGAACCGGCCTTGATCAAGTCGTGCGCCAGCATGATTGCCTTCATGCCGGAGCCGCACACTTTATTGACCGTGGTGCAGCCGACGGCATCTGGAATGCCTGCAGCGCGCGAGGCCTGTCGCGCTGGCGCCTGGCCGAGACCGGCGGGCAGCACGCAACCCATGAGTACTTCATCGACCTGGTCGGCCGCGACGCCTGCCTGTTCCAGCGCACCACGAATCGCGGCAGCGCCAAGGGTTGGCGACGGCACGCCAGTGAATTGGCCGAGGAAGGATCCGATGGCGGTGCGCTTTGCACCAACAATGACGATCTCGGACATGGGGGCTCCTTGAGGTTGGGGCTAGCGGTTGGTAGTTGCGGGGATCGAGCAACAACAAATGGAGATCGGAAACTGTGATTCAAGAGAAGCGGTATTGGCCTTGGCTTTCGCCAGTCCTAAATCGAAATCTTCATTCCAGTGCTATTTCGCGGCCACCAACTCGCGTCCGATCAACATGCGACGGATCTCATTGGTGCCAGCGCCGATCGCATACAGCTTGGCATCGCGCAGGATGCGACCGACCGGATATTCGTTGATGTACCCATTGCCGCCGAGTGCCTGGATCGCTTCCAGCGCGACCTGCACCGACGCCTCGGACGCGTGCAATAGGCAGGAGGCCGCATCCACCCGCGAGCGCTCGCCGTTATCAAAATCGCGCGCCACCTGATAAGCGTAGGCGCGGCTGGACTGCAGCGCGGTGTACATGTCGGCGATCTTGGCCTGCATGATGCCGAAGCTGCCGATCGCGCGATCAAACTGCCGACGCTCGCGCACATACGGTAGGGTCGCGTCCATTGCCGCCTGCATCAACCCCAGCGGGCCACCGCTCAACACCAAGCGCTCGGTATTGAGGCCGGACATCAGCACCTTGACGCCGTGGTTGACCTCGCCCAGCACGTTGGCTGCGGGAATTTCACAGTCGGCGAACACCAGCTCGCAGGTGTTGGAACCGCGCATGCCGAGCTTGTCGAGTTTCTGCGCAGTGGAAAAACCCGGCATGCCGCGTTCAACGATGAACGCAGTCATGCACTTGCTGCCCGCACTCTTGTCGGCGGTGCGCATGTACACGATTAGCACATCGGCTTCCGGACCATTGGTGATCCACATCTTGTTGCCGTTGGCGACCCACACATCACCACGCTTCGCATCGGTACGAAGCTGGGCCCGGCATTGCATCGAACCGACCACGTCCGAACCGGCGCCCGGCTCGCTCATCGCCAGCGCGCCCTTGAACTCGCCGCTGCACAGCTTCGGCAGGTACTTCGCGCGTTGCGCATCGTTGCCGTTGTGATAAAGGTTTTGCACGCACAGGTTGGAGTGCGCGCCATAGCTCAGTCCAACCGAGCCCGAGGCGCGCGAGATTTCTTCCATCGCCACCACGTGTGCGAGAAACCCCATGTCCGAACCGCCGAATTCACCTGGAATCGCGATCCCCAGCAAGCCCATTTCGCCCAGCTTGGCCCACAGGTCGTCCGGAAACAGATTGTCTTCGTCAATCTGCGCTGCGCGTGGCGCAATCTCCGCTTCGGCAAAGCGCCGCACGCTGTCGCGCAGCGCGTCGATGTCCTCGCCCAGTGGAAACGTTCGCATCGAATCAGCCGTGCCGCATGCGACCGAGGAAGCGCGGCTGGCCCATGAACGGCAGCTTGATCTTGCCCAGGGTGTCGATGCGCTCTTCGGCCATCCGATCGGCGGCCTTGTAGGTGGGGATGCCGTCGCGCGCGGCGATCTGGAAGATCTTGCCGAGGTTGTAATAGATGGTGCGCATCATCCGCATCGCGCGCTCACGGTTGTAGCCGTCGATTTCGAGCGACACATTCATCAGACCGCCGGCGTTGACCGCGTAATCGGGCGCGTACAGGATGCCGCGACCATCGAGCTCGTCGCCGACTGCTTCGGTCGATAGCTGGTTATTGGCTGCGCCGCAAATGATCTTGCACTTCAGACGCGGCAGCGTGGTCTCGTTGACGGTGCCGCCCAGCGCGCATGGCGAATACACGTCGGCGTCGACATCGTAGATATCGTCCAGTCCAACCGCTTCGGCGCCGTAGTCGTCTACCGCCTTCTGTACCAAGGTCGGATTGATATCGGTGACAAACACCTTGGCGCCTTCGTCGTGCAGCAGTTTGATGAACTGCATGCCGACGTGGCCCGCGCCCTGCACCGCGAACGAGCACTTGCTCACGTCCTCGTGGCCGTACTTCACCTGCAACGCGGCCAGCAGGCCTTGCATCGTTCCATAAGCGGTAAACGGCGACGGATCGCCCGACCCGCCATGCACTTGATGCACGCCGGTCACGTAATCGGTTTCGCGAAACACGTATTCCATGTCGTTGACGTCGATGCCGACATCTTCAGCGGTGATGTAGCGACCATTGAGTGAATTGACGAAGCGGCCGAACGCGCGGAACAGCGCCTCCGATTTGTCGGTGTTCGGATCGCCGATGATCACCGCCTTGCCACCGCCCAAATTCAGGCCCGACACCGCTGCTTTGTAAGTCATCCCGCGCGACAGGCGCAGCACGTCGTTCAACGCGTCCTGCTCGGTCGGATACGGCCACATCCGCAATCCGCCCAGCGCCGGACCGAGCACCGAATTGTGGATGGCAACAATGGCCTTCAGGCCGGCATGCGGGTTGTGGCAGAACACCACTTCTTCATGACCAGTCTTGGCGATGGTTTCAAAAATCATTGCGAACTCCGAAGGACAGCGATCGATGCAAAGGCGTTCGCGAGGGATGCGAATGGCCACCAGACCCGCACAGTCGCGGGAAGCCGGCTATTTTAGCCCAGCTTGATCGTCGGCGTCGGATTGGGTGCGGCCGGACTGAAATGTGGATGCGCAAACGCGCGAACGCCGCACGGCAGCGTCCGATTTGTGGCTCGCCTGTATCAGAACGACCCGGATCCAAACGGCGCGATTGCGCACGCTCGAATTCCTGCGCCAGCGTGGCGCGCTACAATCAATGAATCCCTTATCTACGCATCGGAGCGCCGATGACTCCCGCCAACGCCAGCCCGCAACCCGTGCACGACAGCGACGTCGAACCGCGTACGGCATCTATCGCTGACGCCACGCCGCTGCGGTTCGTCACCGCTGCCAGCCTGTTCGACGGCCACGACGCCGCGATCAACATCATGCGCCGCCTGATTCAGGCGCAAGGCACCGAAGTTGTGCACCTGGGCCACAACCGCAGCGTCGAAGACGTGGTGCGTGCGGCGTTGCAGGAAGACGCAGACGCGATCGCGCTGAGTTCCTACCAGGGCGGGCACGTCGAATACCTCAAGTACATGGTCGACATGCTGCGTGAACGCGGTGCACCGCACATCAAGGTCTTCGCCGGGGGCGGCGGCACCATCACCCCCGAGGAGATTCGTGAGCTGCAAGACTATGGCGTCGAGCGCATCTACCACCCCAACGACGGCATGAAGATGGGGCTGGTGGAGATGATCGAGGACGTGGTTGCGCGGGCTGGCGCGGCGCGGGAATTGGCATTTGGGAGCCGCGATTCGGTCAATCAGAACCCTGCAATCGACGATGAAATCTCACTCGGTCGCATGCTCAGCGCCATCGAAGATGGAGCGTTTTCGGAATCGGAACTCACCTTGATGCGCAAAGGCTGGGTACACGCGCGCTCTTCCGAACCCACAGCCCCTAGCGCCCATTCCCTGCAAACCACGCCTGTCGTCGGTATCACTGGCACCGGCGGCGCGGGCAAGTCCTCGGTCACTGACGAATTGCTCAACCGTTTCCTGCAAGCGTTTCCGACAATGCGGATCGCGGTGATCGCGGTCGACCCGACCCGACGTCGCAGCGGTGGCGCCTTGCTGGGCGATCGCATCCGCATGAATTCGCTACGATCGCCTCGCGTGTTCATGCGCTCGATGGCGACCCGCCGCCAGCACGCCGCGACTTCAGTTGTGTTGAAGGATTGCATTGCGTTCCTGCGGTCGCAGGCGTTCGATTTGGTGATCGTCGAGACTGCCGGCATCGGCCAGTCCGATTCTGAAATTGTCGATCTAGTCGACTTCCCGATCTACGTGATGACCAGCGACTACGGCGCGGCCTCGCAGCTTGAGAAGATCGACATGATCGACTTCGCCGAATTGATCGTGCTCAACAAATACGACAAGCGCGGCGCCGAAGATGCGCTGCGCGACATCCGCAAGCAGTGGAAGCGCAACCACCTCGCATTCAAAACCGCCGATGCCGACGTGCCGGTGTATCCGACCATTGCCAGCCAGTTCAACGATCCCGGCGTGAGCTGGATGTTCGTCAACCTGTGTCGGTTGATGCGGGAGAAGCTCTCGCTTGGGCAATCCAGTTCAGCGGGAAAGCAGGTGGGTGCTGTTGGACACGAGAAGATCGATTGGACGCCGCATATTGATACCGAACTCAAGGAGCCGCGCGCCACTGTACTTATACCCGGCCAGCGCATTCGCTACCTGGCCGAGATCGCCGAGGGCGGTCGCTCGATCAACGCCAACATCGATACGCAAGCTGAAGCCGCCGATCGCGCGCAGGCGTTTTGGCAGGCGTTGCATGCACTTGACGATGCGAAATTGCCGAAGCAACTCGACCTCTATGACGCCGATGCACTGCTTACCTCTCCCGCTGGCGGGAGAGGTCGCGCCGCAGGCGCGGGTGAGGGTGGCAACGCGATAGATCCGCATCCCGTTCGTGGTGAGCCTGTTGAACCACGTCCGGGCGAAGAGCTCAAATCCGATCATGGTTCGACAGGCTCACCACGAACGGATTTGGAACCACGAACGGATTTGGAACCACGAACGGATTTGAGCCTGCTCACGCTGCGCCAGCGCTACAACGATGCTATTGGCGCGCTGACCAGTGACTCGCTCAAGCTGCTGCGCGAATGGCCGGCGCGATTGCTGTCGATTACCGACGACGTCACCGAATATCACGTGCGCGGCAAGGCGATCAAGGTCGACAACTACACGCAATCACTGAGCCATCAGAAGATTCCTAAGATCGCCGCGCCCATGTACAAATCGTGGGGCGAATTGCTCACATTCCTGTCAAAGGAAAACCTGCCCGGCAGTTATCCCTACACCGGAGGCGTGTATCCATATCGCCGCACCGGTGAGGATCCGATCCGGATGTTCGCGGGCGAGGGCACGCCCGAGCGCACCAACCGCCGCTTCCATTACCTCAGCGTCGGCCAGCCTGCTGCGCGACTGTCGACCGCATTCGACAGCGTCACGTTGTATGGCGAGGACCCCGCGCCGCGGCCGGATATTTTCGGCAAGATCGGCAACTCCGGGGTCAACATCCCGACGCTGGACGACATGAAAAAGTTGTACTCCGGCTTCGACCTGTGCGCGCCCACCACCAGCGTGTCGATGACGATCAACGGCCCGGCGCCGATGATCCTTGCGATGTTCATGAACACTGCGATTGATCAGCAAGTCGAGAAGTATCTGAAGGCCGACGACGCGCGTTGGAAGGCCGCGCAGAAGACGCTCGACACACTCTTCGAGGGCCGTGAGCGCCCGCAATACGAAGGCGATCTGCCGCCGACCAACAACGGCCTCGGCCTCGACCTGCTGGGCGTTGCTGGGGATCAACTCGTTGATGCCGACACTTACGCGCGGATCAAATCCGAAACATTGAAAACGGTGCGTGGCACCGTGCAGGCCGACATCCTCAAGGAAGACCAAGCGCAGAACACCTGCATTTTCAGCACCGAATTCGCGCTGCGGATGATGGGCGACATCCAGCAATATTTTGTTGATCACAAAATACGTAATTTCTATTCGGTGTCGATCTCCGGCTATCACATCGCCGAAGCCGGGGCGAACCCGATTTCGCAGCTTGCCTTCACGCTAAGCAATGGTTTCACCATCGTCGAGTATTACCTCGCGCGCGGCATGAAGATCGACGACTTCGCGCCGAACCTTTCATTCTTTTTCTCAACCGGCATGGATCCGGAATACACCGCGATCGGGCGCGTCGCACGGCGCATCTGGGCGCGTGCGATGCGCGAGCGCTACGGTGCCAACGAGCGCAGCCAGATGATGAAGTACCACATTCAGACGAGTGGCCGATCGCTGCACGCGCAGGAAATACAGTTCAACGATATCCGCACTACGCTGCAGGCGTTGTACGCGTTGTTCGACAACTGCAACTCGCTGCACACCAATGCCTACGACGAAGCGATCACCACGCCGACCGAGGAATCCGTGCGCCGCGCGGTGGCGATCCAGATGATCATCAACAAGGAACTCGGGCTCAACTTCATCGAAAACCCGTGGCAGGGCAGTTTCGCAGTCGACTATCTCACCGACATGGTCGAGGAAGCCGTGTACAAGGAATTCGAGGCGATCAGCGAGCGTGGCGGCGTGCTTGGCGCGATGGACACGATGTATCAGCGCGGCAAGATTCAGGAAGAGTCGATGTATTACGAACACAAGAAACACGACGGCTCGCTGCCGCTGGTCGGCGTCAATACATTCCTGCCGAAGGAACACGCCGGCGAGATCGCGACCGAGATCGAACTGATTCGCAGCACCCCGGAAGAGAAGGGCCAGCAGATCGAGAACGTGCACGCATGGCAAGCCTCACGCAATCGACTCGCGCCGGTTGGAGAAACCGACCACGCTCATGCCATCGAAGACGACAGCGCTGTCCCTGAACCCCACGACGGCCACGGCTTGGGCTACCTGCAGCAGACCGCGCGTGATCGCCAGAACGTGTTTGAAGCGTTGATGGAAGCGGTGAAAACCCACAGCCTCGGCCAGATCAGCCATGCGCTTTACGATGTTGGCGGCGAGTATCGTCGCAATATGTAGCCAACCCCGTTCGTGCTGAGCCTGTCGCAGCATCAGCGCACTTGTGGATCATCAATGGCCTTCAACATTCGGGAAATATTCAAAGCGCTGGCCGATGCCGAAGTCGACTACGTGGTCGTTGGTGGATTCGCGGTGATCATGCATGGTCATCTGCGTGCCACCAGCGATCTCGATCTTGTCGTCGGTTTGAAGCCTGACAATTGCGCAAATGCACTGCATGCGCTTTCGAGTATTGGTCTGCGCCCGCGCCTGCCGATCGATCTGGCAGACTTTGCCAACCCGGCAATACGCGAAGACTGGGTGCAGAATCGCAACATGCTGGTGTTCCAACTATGGGATCCGGCAAATCTGGAGCGGTCCGTTGATATTTTCGTGCGCGAGCCTCTCGACTTTGGCGCGATGCTGATTGAGGCTTCGGAGAAGGAGCTCGACGGCGTGCCCATCCGTATTGCATCTATTCGACACCTTATTCAATTGAAGCAGGGCGCCGGTCGGGCTCAGGATTTGGCCGATATCGAAGCGCTCCGGATTATTGCCGCCGAAACCGGCCAGGAAATCGTATGAGTTCGTCCGACTCGTTGCGTTGCACGTACGAAGATGCCCGCCGCAACACGCTACTGCAGGGAATCGCGCTGGATACCCGAGCCAAAGTCGCATTCTTCGAAGAGATGGTCAGTTTTGCTTTCAAATTCGGAGCAGTTGATCGACTACGCGAGGATCGCACCCATGGCGATGCGCATCGAGTCCAGATTGTCGACTACCACTGAGCCTTCCATGAAAAAATTGTCGAACATCCATCCGGGCGAAATTCTCCTCGAGGAATTCCTGTCGCCGCTCGGTATCAGCCAGAACGCTTTGGCCCGCGCCACCAGCGTGTCACCACGGCGGATCAACGAGATTGTGCTGGGCAAGCGCGGCATTACCGCAGACACCGCCGTCCGTCTGGCGGCCGCACTGGGCACGAGCGAACGGTTCTGGCTTGGATTGCAGGCTGATTACGATCTGGAGGAAGCGCACCGCACGTTGGGTGACTTGGCCCGAAAGATCGAGCAGATTGCCGCGTGAAGTGGCAGGAGCTAGTGATCGCAACGGTTTGATCGGCGCCCATCACACTTAGCAGCGAGGCCAAGTAGCACGCTCGCGGTGCCCGACCTTCTGGCGCTGCTCGATCGCAGCGCCAGCGCGTCATCCGTTAGTCCTTCAGCACCGCTTTCTCGATGTCTTCGACCGACGAGTTGGTAAACGTCTTCGCCACTTCCTTGACCATTCGGGCCACGGTTTCCTTGTGCAGTTGCGGCCGCATCTGACCCAGCGTTTGCGGGTCGGCCATCAGCACCAGGTGTTCGTATTCGTTCTTGAGTGCCGCTGCGTTGAGGCGATGTGCGAGCTGCTTGGCGAAGGTTGCTTCGTCGGTCTCCTGCTCAGACGATTCGGGCGGGCGATGGCCGGCAGGGCCGTCATCCAGCAAGTCCTTGGGTGTGATCACCTTCACTTGCTTCAACGCGAATTTGTCGCCTTGGCCTTCGCTGTGAAAAAGACGCGCTTCGCCGCCATCGGCGACCACGACCCATGTTCCCGGGACAATCTTGTGCATGCGGTATTCCTTGTAAGAGGCACCTAGGCTGCTTAGCCACAGGGTGCGGGGTGAAATGATCAGCGGTTCTGTAGAAGCATCGAAGTACGACAGCGCTTCGAACTTCGGTCTTTGAAGATCCCAAACATAAGACCACGTGCGCCCTGTACCCCGGCAAACGCGCGCCCTACGACACGCGATTGCGGCACAGGTGAAAGCAAGAATCGAGTCGAGGGTTGGATAAAAAGTTTCGGCTTAAGCCAACGTCCGCACCTTTTTCTCGCGCTCCCATTGCCGGGTCTTGGCGACGGTGATGAAGCCTTTGACATCGTCTGTGCCGACAACGCCGGCGTCCTTGACGATCCCGCCCGCCTTCAGCACGGCTTGCGCGCCGGTGTCGGCGGCGATGGCCTTGAGGTGGCCGTACGCATCGCGAACCCAATCGACGGCGGCAGCTTCTTTCGCAAGCATCTTTCCTCCTTCGTCCGACAGCACCAGCGCGACCGCGTCGAACACCATCGACGGCGTGCCGGCCAGTTGGCCATCGGCGGCTAGCATCTTGCCGTCGCTGAGCTTGGCGCCGCCGATTTTGGGTGAAACGATTTTGACCGTGGCGCCTGCGGATTCGGCGGCCTTGCGCAGCGCCTTGATCGCGGCGGCGTCAGACCCGTCATTCACCAGAATGCCGACGCTGCGGCCCTGCAAGGTGTCTTTCATCTTGCCGATGATTTGCAGGGCAGGTGACTTCGGTTGGTCTTGCGCCGGCACGGCATGCGGTGCGGGTGGCGGCAGCTTGGTCATGCCCAAGCCATCGGCGACGCGCTGCGCAAGCTCCTCATCGATGTTGCGCAAGTGTGCGACCACGGCTTCGCGGATGTGCGGCGTTTCCACCTTCGACTGCTCAAACACAATCGCCGACGCGATGTGCGCCTGCTCGAACGCGGTCTGGCTGCGGTAAAACTGCCGCGGCTGGCTGTAATGGTCGGCAAAACTCTCGGGCCGAATGCGACCTTTCGCGGCATCATCGCCGTCCTTCGCAGCAACGCGCTCAGCGAAACTACGAAAG
>JBBQQH010000005.1:0-72747 GCA_038216155.1 Lysobacterales bacterium | reverse complement strand
AAACAGCGCTCGGCCGTTACATCGACTTCTACAACACACGCCGACCGCACAGCGCACTTGAACGCCACACCCCCGATCAGGTCTACTTCAACCTGCTGCCACTACCCTTGGCAGCATGACCATGCAGCGAATCCACTTATCAGAACCGGGTTAGTTGTACAGACAAACGGGGCCAGCTCTATATGTAATTCATTTCGTAATGATTCTCCATGTAGAATTCACATCTAGCCCATGCGCTAACTTGGGCTTTCGGATGGTTGGTCGCTCTGGGGAGAGCGACATTTCTGGGAAAGTGGATGAAGCATGGGAGTACGGTGTTGTCTCTCACTGAGGCAATGCCGCAGGGAAGCGCAAATTTAGATCTGGCTTTGCGAGGTCTGATTCTGCTTGCCCAATTCCATGGTGTCGCGGCAGATGTGCGCAACTAGCGCACCAGTTTGGCCGTACCGGCGAGACATTCGACGAGCAGAGTTTGCTGCTCGCAGCCAAGCAGCTTGGCCTGAAAGCGAAGATTACCCGGCAGCCAGTCGAACGCATTGCGATGGCGACATTGCCTGCCTTGGCGCTGGTCGCAGGCGGCGAGCATTTCATCGTTGCCAAGATCAACGACGAGAGCATTCTGATTCATGACCTTGCGCAGCAGCGCACCCGCGCTCTCAGCCGTGACGAGTTCAATCAGCGCTATGCGGGCCGCCTCCTGCAGATTACCTCGCGCGCCTCAGTGCTGGGGCAGCTCGCCAAATTCGACTTCAGCTGGTTCGTGCCAGCGGTGGTCAAATACCGCAAGCTCCTGCTTGAAGTCCTGATCGCGTCACTGTTCCTGCAACTATTCGCGCTGGTGACGCCGCTGTTCTATCAGGTGGTGATGGACAAGGTGCTGGTGCATCACGCGATTACCACACTGGAAGTCGTGGCTGTCGGGTTGGTTTCGATTGCAATCTTCAATGCCTTTCTATCCGGCCTGCGTAGTTACGTTTTTTCGCACACCACCAGCAAAATCGATGTCGAGCTGGGTGCACGCCTGTTCCGACACGTTCTCGCGCTGCCACTAAGTTACTTCGAGTCACGTCGGGTCGGTGACACCATCGCGCGCGTTCGCGAGTTGGAAAACATCCGCAACTTTCTGACTGGTCAGGCGCTGACCTCGCTGCTCGACCTGCTATTCACTGGCGTGTTTCTCGCGGTGATGATCTGGTACAGCGGTTGGTTGACCTTGATCGTGGTTGCCTCGTTGCCGATCTATGCGCTGTGGTCGGCAGCGATCACGCCGGTCTTGCGCAAGCGCCTGAACGAGAAATTTGCGCGCAACGCCGACAATCAATCATTTCTCGTCGAAACCATCAGCGGTATCGGCACGGTCAAGGCGACCGCAGTGGATCCGCGCGTCACCCGTACTTGGGACAACCAGTTGGCGGGTTATGTCAGCGCGTCGTTCCGGGTCACGCGTCTTGCCAATATCGGCCAGCAAGGCATCCAGTTGGTGCAGCAATTGGTCGGCGTCGGCATTTTGTTTTTCGGCGCGCAACTGGTGATTGCGGGCAAGTTGTCATTAGGTCAGCTGATCGCGTTCAACATGCTGTCGAGCCAGGTTTCCGCGCCCATCGTCCGGCTGGCGCAACTCTGGCAGGAATTCCAGCAAGTCGGCATTTCGGTCGAGCGCCTCGGCGACATTCTCAATACCCGTACCGAACTGCCCGGTAGCCGCATGACCCTGCCGCCCATCAAGGGTCAAGTGACGTTCGACAAAGTCACCTTCCGCTATCGGCCCGAGACCGCCGAAGTGTTGAGCGGTGTCGATCTGGACATCGCACCGGGCGAGATCATCGGCATTGTCGGTCGCTCAGGCTCCGGCAAAAGCACATTGACCAAACTGGTGCAGCGCTTGTACGTGCCCGAACGCGGTCGCGTGCTGATCGATGGCCACGATCTGGCGCTGGCCGATCCGGCATGGCTGCGTCGCCAGCTCGGCGTCGTGTTGCAGGAAAACTTCCTGTTCAATCGCAGCGTGCGCGAGAACATCGCGTTGGCCGATCCCGGCATGCCGCTGGAGCGCGTCATCGAAGCCGCCAAACTGGCAGGCGCGCACGACTTCATCCTCGAACTCCCGGAAGTTTACGACAGCGCCGTGGGCGAACATGGCACCGGCTTGTCCGGCGGGCAGCGGCAGCGCATCGCGATTGCACGGGCACTGATCACCAATCCACGCATCCTGATTTTTGACGAAGCCACCAGCGCACTGGATTACGAGTCGGAACACGCGGTGATGTCGAACATGCGCACCATCTGCAAAGACCGCACGGTGCTAATCATCGCGCATCGGTTGTCCACCGTGCGATTGGCCAACCGAATTGTGGTGATCGACAAAGGCCGCATCGTCGAGTCCGGCACGCACGCCGAATTGGTCGATCGCCCCAAAGGCCACTACGCGCACCTGTACAAATTGCAGCAGGGCGTGTCATGAGGCATGTCGTCGGCGCCGCACACGATTTCGCAAGCCGCTACGGCAGCGTGTTCAAGGCTGTGTGGTCGATCCGCAACACGCTGGATCCGCCCAAGCGCACCCAAGACGAACTCGCCTTCCTGCCCGCGCACCTCGAATTGACGGAAACACCGGTCTCGCCGCTGCCGCGCTGGACGATGCGCACCATCATCGCGGTGTTCTGCGTCGCCCTGTTGTGGGCGATCTTCGGTCAGCTTGAGATCGTGGCAGTGGCGCCGGGCAAGACCGTGGTCGGCGGTCGCACCAAAGTAATCCAGCCGATGGAGACCGCCGTAGTGCGCCGCATTCTGGTGCAGGACGGCCAGCGCGTGCGCAAGGGCCAGTTGCTGATCGAACTCGATGCGACCACCGAGGCCGCTGACTACGCCAAAGCCGGTGACGCGCTACTCAATGCGCGGCTCGCACAATTGCGACTAGCAGCCGTGGCCGACGCACTGGACACCGGCCACGCGCCGACGCTCGCATCCAATCCTTCGTTGCCCGCAGATCGGTTTGCAGCGGCACAACAACTTGCGAGTAGCGAAGTTGCCGCGTTCAAGGCCAAGCGCGGCAATCTGCAGGCGGCCATTGCCCAGCGCCAGGCCGAGCTGCACACGGCCGAATCCTCGATCGGCCCATTGCAGGAAGCCGCCGACATCACCGAAGCGCGCTCGGCCGACTTCAAGAAACTGCTAGCCGACAAATACGTGGCACGGCACGATTACCTCGCGCGCGAGCAGGAGCGCATCACCGCCGAGCGCGACCTCACCATCCAGCGCGGTCGTTTGCCGGAGCTGCGCTCGGCGCTGGATGGTGCGCGCGAACAACTCGACGTGCTGGTCACCGACACCCGCCAGCAAACGCTGGATCAATTGCGCCAGGCCACCGAACAAATCCAGCAGTTCGCGCCCGAAGTCGCCAAGACCGAACAGCGCGACCAGTTGATGCAATTGCGTGCCCCGGTGGACGGCACCGTGCAGCAACTGGTGATTCACACCGTCGGCGGTGTGGTGACCCCGGCGCAGGCGTTGCTATCGGTGGTGCCGGATACGCAATCGCTGGAAGTCGAAGCCACTGTGCTCAACAAGGACATCGGCTTCGTGCGCGCCGGCCAGCCGGTGACGGTGAAAGTCGAGAGCTTCCCCTACACCCGCTAAGGCTATCTGACCGGCACGGTGATGACCATCTCGCACGACGCCGCGCAGGACGACAAGCTCGGCCTGATCTTCCCCGCCCGCGTCAAGCTGCAACAAACCGCCTTGCTGATCGATGGCGTCAACGTCAACCTGACCCCGGGCATGAATCTGAGCGTGGAAATCAAAACCGGAAAGCGACGGGTAATTGATTATTTGTTGAGCCCGTTGCAGACGCATGCAAGCGAGAGCCTGCGCGAAAGATAATTAAACTTTCTTGGAGAAGATCAATGAACCTCTTACATTTCGTAATTGGCATTCTGTTCGCCACAAGTACAGCACAAGCCACAACCACGTTGCAAACGAACGAGACGTTGCGTCATGCGGAAAACGAGATGTATAGCTATAAGCTCATCACGAGTAAAAATGCAGTTCTATGCAAACATATGACCGCTGTTTACAACGAGCGGTTTCGGCATCCGCTGGAAAGAGGTAATAAACCCTATTCACTTAGCGGCACGACCCCCATGCTTTTTGGAGTGCGCTACGACAATATGTTCGAACGATTAGCCGGCGTAGCTTACGACAAAGGAATCACATGGGACATCCTGCTGTCCAAATATCCGTCTTCGCCGGAATACGACGCGATCCGCTGGCGCGAGGGCAGATATCTTGGTGGCTTCCCCGGCGACGAGTCAAGACAATACCGCCCATTCCTCGTTGCCGAAATCGACATCGACAAGGACGAACAGGTGGATGAATTGATTAAAACCAATTTTATGACTCGGAAGACACTTAGCGAAGGCGTTGGAAGCAGCTACGGCGGTGAAGACAGCCTGACGATTTTCTATTCCGGCGGCCTGGACTTGAATCGTCTTGATCTGGATGCGTTGTTTTCTCCGAATACGAATACTACAAAGAGCCGAGCATATGATTTGCAACTTGGTCAACAAATGCGGCCGTTTTTGTACCGTGGGACGGTTTACATAGCAGCGTATGAACAATCTTGGGCTCCGTCGAAGCGCGTCAGCCGGTTTCCCAGTGCAGAATTCATGAACATTTATCGAGTCACGCGGCAATTGAAAGACGCTTCGTCCGATGCCGCAACTGGCGTTACCAGTGTTGATGAAATTTGCCAAATCCAGATGCATAGTCATCCAATCCCTACGCGCTATCTCCCATAGGAGCCACTCAAAATGTCGTTAAACAGCACCCACGAAGATTATCTTTACGGCTCTTATGCGCTTGACCTGCGATCACTCTTGAAATCAGCCGAGAACGCTGCGGCCGATCTAAGTATTGACGAGGATTCAGAGCATCGGGCTGTCATCGGGTTTGGATATGACTTGATTGCCAATAGAGACGTAGCCATCGAAGATCTGGAGGCCGTGGGAGTCGTGCTCACTGCGGCGCAGATTGCGGCGATCAATGCTTTGAACGCAAACACTAGGGGTATTCCTGCAGCGCTGGCGGGCCTGGCCCTCCCAAACGCGGCTGCTGCAAATGCTTTGCTTGACCGCGCGATTAGTGCAAGAACGCTCGACTTCGACACATTTTTCAGAAATAAAGGCGTGGTTCTTCCAGATTCCAGGGAAAAAGCGGTTCTCATGTCCA
This sequence comes from Lysobacterales bacterium, assembly GCA_038216155.1. Taxonomy (GTDB): domain Bacteria; phylum Pseudomonadota; class Gammaproteobacteria; order Xanthomonadales; family Xanthomonadaceae; genus SZAS-103. The sequence goes on along the minus strand of JBBQQH010000005.1, from coordinate 67,521 downwards.
TGTGGTATCAACTACCGGGATATTTTGGAGGAGAGCTAACGAAGGACCTTGTGGCTGGCAACCGAGCGGAAGTCTGGTACCAAATCAGGTATCAATCTGCTGCAGGTGGCCATCGATTCCGGGTGCCAATTCGTGGTCCGATCTGCCGGTCGGCGCTAGTGCGATGCCGATTGGAATAGCTCTCTCAGGCCTGGGGGCTGCCCAGTCGGCGGCCGAGTACCGCAGGCTTATCCACATGATGGCGATCGATGACGGTAGCGTAGGCGCGCTTGCAACGCCCGGGCATTTTCACGAGAGTCCTTACGTCCATTCTTGGACGCCGTAGTCGGATCCGCGTATGGCCGAGCGATGCTCGGCCATACGCGTGGTTCGATCAATGGTGCTGCTGACCGCCGACGATCACGATATCTGCACGCCGCCTTGCAAACAGGCCGACAGTAACCACGCCGGGAATCTGGTTGATCTCGCACTCCAGTTCGAGTGGGTTGGTGATTTTCAGGCCGTGGACGTCGAGGATCCAGTTGCCGTTGTCGGTGATCACGTCTTCGCGCCAAGCGGGGCAGCCATCGAATTTCAACAGTGCGCGGGCGACAGCGCTGCGGGCGAGCGGGATGACTTCGACCGGTAGCGGGAAGCGCCCCAAGACGTCGACCTGTTTGCTGGGATCGATGATGCAGACGAAGCGTTCGCTCGCTTCGGCGATGATTTTCTCGCGAGTCAACGCCGCGCCGCCGCCCTTGATCAGGCACAGGTTCGGGTCGCACTCGTCGGCACCGTCGACATAGAGTTTCAGCGGGCCGACTGCGTTGAGGTCGAACACCGGGATGCCCAGCGATTGCAGTTGTTTGGTGCTTTGATCGGAACTCGATACCGCGCCTTCAATATCGCCTTTCATACGCCCGAGCGCGTTGATGAAGTGCGCGATTGTGCTGCCGGTGCCGACCCCGACGATACTGCCGCGTTCCACGTATTCGATCGCGCGTTCGGCGGCTTGGCGCTTCTGCTCATCGTGCGACATGCTGACTCCTGATATTGCTTTTCTGGAAGTTGACGCGTTATTCGAGTGCGAGAATCGCCTTGAACTGCGCCGCATTGGCGGGCAGCACAGAAAGCCGGCTGCCCCGTTGCAGCAGTGCGGAATCCTCCAGCGCTGGTTCTTCGCGCAATTCTGCCAACGGGATCAGGCGCTTGAATTTGCGCGTGAAGCGCACGTCGACCAACGACCAACGCGGTTCCTCGGGTTTGCTCTTGGGGTCGAAATAGTGGCTGTTGCGTTCAAACTGGGTTGGATCCGGATACGGATCGCTGGCAACCTCGGCCACACCCGCAACGCCGGGCGGATCGCAACTGGAGTGATAGAACAACACGTGGTCACCCGGCTTCATGCTGCGCATGAAATTGCGCGCCTGATAGTTGCGTACGCCGGTCCACGGCTCGACTTTGACGCGTGCAAGATCGTCAATCGAGAACGCATCTGGTTCGGTTTTCATCAGCCAGTAGCGCATGCAATTTCAACCGTTGTAGGCATCACGTCATTCGTTGTTGCCGGCAATCGATCAACTCGCTTTCCGTTGCCACGAAATCCATCGCGACATCCCAAGCTTGCACATCGATGCGATCGATTTCCTGATTGGCGTAACCAACGCCGATCAGCAGTGGAGGCACCGGCCGGGATTGCCGAAACGCGAAGCTGCGATCGTACCAGCCACCGCCCATGCCAAGACGATTGCCGCTCCGATCGAATCCGACCAGCGGCACCAGCGCGATCTGCAATTGATCGGGCAGCAGGGCTTGTCCAGCGGATACGACCGGTTCGGGAATGCCGAAGCGATTGGGTTCGATGGCATCGCCTGGCGACCAGCGTGCGAAGCGCAGCCTGCGCTCGTCATACAGCAGCGGCAGGCAGTAACGCCATCCGTCTGGCAATGCGTGCAGCACCGCATGCAGCGAGAGCTCGCCGCCTGTCGCCCAATAGCCGGCGATATCGCCCGGAGCACGATCAACAAGTGCGGCGCAGACATGCGCTGCCAGAGCCTGCGCAGCGGAGATGCGGGATACGGGTGTAATTACGAGGCGTTGCTCGCGCAGACGATCGCGCTGACTAGCGCGCAAATCGGCGTCGGAATTCATTGATACACCACGAAAAATGCATCCTCCGCCATGTCGATGCCAATGCAACGACCTTGATCCGAAGGATCAGGGGGAAGCGGCCGCAGTTGCATCAGGCTTTCCGCTCGAGGCGGACTTGCACACCGCAAAATCGGCGACTTCCGGGTCGTGGTATGGACCAAGGCAAATGTAGGCACCGGCTGTCGAACACGGCAGAGGACGCGGGTGCAGTATACGACCAGGATGTGATGCGCAGCTGAAAACCGATTGGGCGAATCCTTGCAAATTGCTGCCACGTGCCCAGGGAGCTTTGGGCATCGCCGGATCAATCAGCGCGTTCGCGCAGGTGCGGCGATCAGGGTGTCGAGCTTGCGGTTGAGATCGCCCAGCGTACGCGCGATCTGCTGGTCACGTTGTTCACTGGCCTGCTTGAATTGCAAAAACTCATGCGCAAGATTCAGCGCCGCCATCACCGCGATGCGATCGATCGCCGCCATCCGGTTGCCGCCGCGAATCTCGCGCATGCGCGCATCCAGCAAATGCGCCGCGGAGACAAGCCCATCGCGTTCGCCGGGTTCGCATGCCACCAGATAGTCGCGATCGAGGATGCGCACCGTCACTGGATCGCTCATGCGTTGTGCTCCATCGACTTGAGGCGGTGGATCATTGCTTCCACGCGCGAGCGTGCCTGCTCGTTTTTCGTCAGCAATTGCGCGCGTTCGCCGATCAGTGATTCCTGGCTGTTACGCAGCGTGCGATTCTCCTCGCCCAGCCGATCGCACAACGCAACCAGTTGTTCGACCTTGGTGATCAGGTCATTGAACTGCGCAAGCGAGTCGTTGCTGTCGGTCATGTGGCATCAACGATATGCGTGGGGGTGGTCGCGGTCAACCAGCAACGGCGCGAGCGGAGCAGGCGCGATCAATTGACCGGACTCGCGGCTGGGGTCGGTTCGCGGCGCGTGTGCTGCCAACTTTTGATGAAAGCTTGGCAGTGCGCATCGCCCAGCGGTGGCGACAACCAATAGCCCTGGATTTCGTCGCAACCGTGCTTGCGCAGGAAGTCGAGCTGATCCTGCGATTCGACACCTTCGGCGATCACATTCAGGCCGAGCGAATGCGCCATGTTGATGATGGTGGTGGTGATCGCTTCATCGTCGGGATCGCGGGTCAAGTCGTCGATGAACTCCTTGTCGATCTTCAAGGTATCGATCGGCAACTGCTTGAGGTACACCAGCGAGGAATAGCCGGTGCCGAAATCGTCGATCGCCAGCGACACGCCAAGCTGCCGAATCTGGTTGAGCATGCTGCGGGTTTCCGCAGCGTTAGCCATCACCATGCTTTCGGTGAGTTCCAGCTCCAGCCGGTTGGCTGGTGCGCCAGTTGTGGCCAACACTTCGTTCAACAGTTGCGGCAGATTGCCGCGCAGCAATTGCAATACCGAAACATTGATCGCGACGCTGATCTCGGTCAGCCCGTTGGCCTGCCATTGCGCCAACGTACGGCACGCTTCGCGCATGACCCATTCGCCGATGCGCAGGATCATCCCGGTTTCTTCAGCGATCGGGATGAACGCTGCCGGCATCACTTCGCCCAGTTCCTCGCTGTGCCAGCGCAGCAGTGCCTCCACGCCGGTGATTCGACCACGGGTGAGCGACAGACGTGGTTGATACAGCAACTGGAACTCATTGCGATCCAGCGCACGCCGCAGTGCAGCGGTCAGGTTGGCGCGTCGTCGCGATTCGGTTTCCATCGCTTCGGTGTAGACGAGATAGGTATTGCGACCGTTCGCCTTGGCCTGATACATCGCGCTGTCGGCATGCTTGAGCAGGTCGGTGGGTGCCAGCCCGTGCGCCGGATACAGGCTGATGCCAACCGACGGGGTGATACTGATCTCGCTGCGATCATCGATCACCAGCGGTTGCGCGAACGCAGCCAGCAACCTGCGTGCGACTTCAAACGCGCCCTCGGCACTGGTGAGATCCTCGATCACCAGCGTGAATTCGTCGCCACCCAGTCGCGAGACCGTGTCAGCTGGACCGGCGATCCCCTGCAGTCTCGCTGCGACCGCCTTGAGGATACGATCACCGGCCGAGTGGCCCAGCGAATCGTTGATTTCCTTGAACCGATCCAGATCGAGGAACAACACCGCGACCAGCGTGTCCTGCCGCCGCGCCCGCACGATGGCGCGCGCCAGGCGTTCGGACAACAGCGCGCGATTGGGCAGGCCGGTGAGGGTGTCGAAGTTGGCCAGGTAGCGCAGTTCCTGCTCGGCGCGTTTGCGCTCCGTGATATCGCTGAGTACCGCGACGAAGTAGACGCGCTTGCCGCCCGGCTCGCCTACTTCCACCACCTCGATTGCGCACAGGAACTCCTCGCCATCCTTGCGCCGCTGCCACATTTCGCCGGCCCAATGGCCGGTTTGCTCCAGCACCGCGCGCATCTGTTCGTAAAACTGGGGTGGATGCTGGCTGCTGTCGAGCAGCGCACTGGACAGCCCGATCACTTCTTCCTCGGCGTAACCGCTGATGGTGCTGAAGGCGTTGTTGACCGAGACGAAGCGGAAATCCAGATCGACCACGGTGACCGCTTCGGCCATCGCGTTGAGCACTTCGCCAGCGATTCTGCGTTCGCGCTCGGCATGATCCATCTGCGTGATGTCACGCGCGGTACCGGCGACGCGAGTCGCGTGTCCCACCGCATCGCGCTCCACCACCTTGCCGCGAGCGAGCACTTTGGTCCAAACACCCTCGGCAGTGTGGATGCGATGTTCGGATTCAAAATGCGCGGTGCGTCCGAGGATGTGCTCTCGCATCCGCTGCTCGACGTCGACCAGATCGTCTGGATGAATCACCGAATTGCGCCAGTGGCTGACGCTGATCTGGTTGCCTTGCGGATGCTCGCTGATAGTCTGTGCATTCAGCCGACGCAGCGTTTGTGCGGCGACGTCGAGATCCCAGAAGTCGTCGCCGGAACCCCACAGCGCCATCTTTAGATGCTCCTCGCGCCGGCGCAGTTCATCGGTGTGCGTGCGTTCGCGCAGGCGCCGATTGTGCAGCGCGCGCACCACCAGTAGCGCCAGCAGCAACCCGATCAAAGCGTACAACAGCCACGCATAGCGGCTGGCCCACCACGGCGGGACCACAGAAAGCGGCAAGATGAGCTGGTTGGCGCTCCAGACCCCATCGCGATTGGTGGCTTGGGCGCGAAATACATACTCGCCTGCATCCAGGTTGGTGTAAGTCGCGTCGCGTGTGTGACCGGCATCAATCCAGTCGTGATCGAAGCCGTCAAGGCGATAGCGATATGAAATCGCCTCAGGATCGGCGAAAGCCATGGCTGCAAAGTGCAGGCGCACGACGCTCTGTTCTTGCTTGAACTCCAGTCGCGCCGGCGTCATCAATCCGGCCAAGTTATCCGGCGCACTGCCGACGCGGGCCGAGGTCAACACCACGTTTGGTGCGTAATGACTCTCCGCAAGACGTGCCGGATCGAACAGGTTCAATCCGCGAATCCCACCAAACACCAGTCGCCCATCATTGAGCCGCAATTGCGCCCCGCCATTGAACTCGGTGTGTTGCAGTCCATCGTTGTCACCGAAATGGCGGAACGTGCGTCGGTCGGGGTCCAGCCGCTGCAGGCCATTATTGGTGCTCAGCCAAAGGTTGCCAGAGGTGTCTTCAAGGACCCCGTAAATTGTGGTGCTGATTTGCGATTGGGTAGACGCGGGCAGGTAGCGTTCGATTGCCACATCGCCATTGGCCGACGCCCGCAGTCGATTCAGTCCGGAGTGCGTGCCGACCCAGATCGAGCCGTCCTTGCCGGGCACGATCACGCGCACGCGATTACCCGACAGCGTCGTCGGATCGTGGGCATCGCTGAGAAAATGCTGCACGCGTCCACTGGCGATCTGCAATCGATCCAGTCCGTCCATGGTGCCGATCCACACGCTGCCCCGCGTATCCTCGTACAGGCTGTTGATCATCGGGCTGCTGACGCCGGCCAAGGTCGCGGTTGCGGCGCCCAGATGCATCGTCGGCACGCCGTCGGAATCGATCTTGAACACACCATCGGTGCGCGTGCCGATCCATAGCCCGCCATCGCCGGCCAGCGCCAGAGTCCGCACATTCAACGCCTGAAGTTCGGGGTTTGTTTCCGAAGCCAGCAAGCGCTGCATGATGACATGTCGGGTCGCAGGATCGAGCAGGTAAAGACCCAGGTTGGTGGCAATCCACAAGCGACCCTTGTCGGCAGGGCGAATCGCCATCACGCGCAGATCGTGGTGCATGATTTCCTGCGGCATCGCGGCCTTGAGCGCGTCCGCATAGCTGACGAACTGGTCACTTCTCAGGTCGTAGCGTTTGAGGCCATCGCCGTCGGTGCCAATCCACAGTGCGCCGTCATCGGTCTGATACAGGCTGCGCACGCTGTTGGTATAGCGCTGGTTGCGGGCCGGATCCGGGTCGCTGACATAACTGAAGCGCGCGCCCTGCGGCGAGGTGGTGGTGACACCGGAAATTTCGCTGCCGATCCAGAGCAGGTCGGATCGATCGACCATCAATACCCGCAAGTCGTCTGGCGGTGGGCCGTCAGTCTTGCTGGTGCTGGTGGGGATGCGCAGGGTCTCTCCGCTGCCGGGTGTGTAGCGAACCAAGCCTTCGCGGATCGTCGCCAGCCACAGGTTGCCTTGCTGGTCCGCAGTGACGTAATGCAGCCAGTCTGCGGCATTGCTTTGCGCCGGCCAGCGGCGATCGAGTGAGCCGGTGGCCGGATCCAGGCGGTACAAACCGTCCGCGGCGACCCAGAGATCGCCGCGAGCGTCGCGCAAAATGTTCTGCAACCCTCGAGGGATCGCAGTGCGCTGCACCTTCAGCGTGACCGGATCGATCCGGTACAGGCCGCTGGGCGTGGTCGCCCAGATCATGCCGCGGGCGTCGCTGGCGTAACTGTAGGTACTCTGGAACTCGCTGACCATGGTCTGCATCAGCACACTGCGGCGCCGCCCGCTGGCCGGATCGAGCAGTTCGATGCCGGCGTCGGTAGTAATCCACAGTCCGTATCCGTGCTGGTAATACAGCGCCAGCACGCGCTTGCCGGGTTGGTTGGGATGGTCGAGCTCGGGCGGCAACAGACGCTGGAAGCTGCCGCTCGCCAAGTCCAGCCGCGCTACGTAGGCACTGTCGGTGCCGACCCAAATCTCGCCCGGATCACCATTGGCCAACGCGGTGACCAGATTGTCCGGCAAGCTGCCGGCATCGCCAGCCAGCTGGGTGAACAGGCGATAGTCCTGGCCGTCGTAGCGATTCAGGCCGCCTTGCGTGCCAACCCAGACAAAACCCTTTTCATCCTGCAACAGCGCATTCACGGTGTTTTGCGCCAATCCGTGGCTGCCGGTCACTGGTTTAAAATAGAAATCGCGTACTTCTGCGCGCGAGCCAAGGGCCAGCAGCAGGCCGAAAACGCCCGCGGCCACGCAAGCGATCAGAAGTCGCCATCTGCTGGATGACGGCTCATTGATCGGGCGTGGCCTGAGATCCGAATCCGAATCCGGGGCCGTGATGGCGTCGTGCAGCTGCACTGCGTGTCGTGTCCCCTTCGCAGACAGCCGAGTGTAGGCGTGCGACCGGGCAGACTCAACAAGCCGGCCGGGCTTTCGCGAGAAGCCGTGCCGGCATCGATGCACCGTAACGTCGTCCGAGGTTCTCGCATGGAAACGGTTCGCTCGCTAGAATCAAGGCTTGTGCGCAAGCTGATCTGACCCGTGACCACGCCAAGATTCCCCAATCTCGAATTGCCCGATCGCGTCGCACTCGAGGCGGAAATCGTTGCGCTTGGACTCGGCGTGGACGCCGTCGAGCTGCACGGTTCGCTGAGCGGATTATTGTGTGGCGGCGGCGGGGAACACGGCGACTGGCTGCAGGCATTGGCGTTGGAACCGTCCGCTGCGCCGCCGGCTGACGGCGCGCTTGCGGCGTTGCGTGAGGCGACCATTGGCCAGCTCGACGCGCAGGACTTTGAATTTGTCTTGTTGTTGCCTGACGAGGACGAGCCGTTGGGCGAGCGCGCCGAGGCGCTGGCGCTGTGGTGCCGCGGGTTTTTGGGCGGCTTCGGCCTGGCGGCTTCGCGTCCTTCAGCGTTGTCGGACGAAGCCAGCGAGGCGCTGGAAGACATCGGCAAGATTGGCTCCAGCAACCTGTCCTACGATGAGGACGAAGCCGACGAGCAGGCGCTGGCCGAGATCGTCGAGTTCGTGCGCGTTGCCGCAATGTTGATCCATGGCGATTGCGTGTTGGCCGCGCACCATCGCAGCCACTTGCACTGATGCGCGCAGCGCGCGCGACCCTTTTCGCGGAGTTCCTTCGATGACCGACAGCCGCCGCAATCGAAAACCGCTGGAGATCGGCGCCGCCGAACTGGTGCGTCGTCGCCGCCAGTTGATGCGCATGGTCGGCGAGGACGCGATCGTGATCCTGCCCTCCGCGCCGCCGCGGATACGCAGCAACGACACCCATTACAACTATCGACAGGACAGCGACTTCTGGTATCTCAGCGGATTCCCAGAGCCCGACGCGGTACTCGTCTTGGTGCCGGGCCGTGCGCATGGCGAGGCGTTACTGTTTTGTCGCGAACGCAATCCCGAGCGCGAAACCTGGGACGGCGCACGCGCCGGCACCGAAGGTGCGGTTGCGACACACGGATTCGATGATGCGTATCCGATTACCGATCTGGACGACATCCTGCCTGGCCTGCTGGAAGGGCGCACGCGCGTCTACTACCACTTTGGTCGCGATACCGAGTTCGACCTCAAGCTGATTGGCTGGGTCAATCGCGTGCGCATGCAGGTCAAGCAGGGCGCGCAGCCGCCGCACGAGTTCCTTGAGCTGGGCCACTACCTGCACGAGCTGCGGCTATTCAAGAGCGCGGCAGAAATCCGGCTGATGAAGCGCGCCGCGCAGATCGCCGCCGAAGCGCATGTGGTCGCGATGCAGACCACACGCCCAGGCATGCATGAATACGAGGTCGAGGCGGCAATCCAGCACCACTTTCGCCGCAACGATGCGCAGCTGGCCTACGAGTCCATTGTAGGCGGTGGTGCCAACGCCTGCGTGTTGCATTACATCGAGAACAAGTCGGTGCTGCGCGATGGCGATTTGCTGTTGATCGATGCTGGCGCCGAATACCGCAACTACGCGTCGGACATCACCCGCACGTTTCCGGTCAACGGCCGCTTCTCGAAAGAGCAACGCGCGATCTATCAACTGGTGCTCGATGCGCAGAATGCCGCGATGCAAAAAGCGCGCGTCGGACAAACCTACGATGCAGGCCACGACGCAGCGGTGGCGACGCTGACCGAAGGCCTGCTCAAGCTCGGTCTGCTCAAGGGCACGCTGGAAAAAAATCTCGAGACTGGCGATTACAAGCGCTTTTACATGCACAAGACCGGTCACTGGATCGGGCTGGATGTGCACGATGTCGGCGAGTACCGAGTCGATGGTGAGTTCCGCGAACTCGAAGCGGGCATGGTGTTCACCATCGAGCCGGGCCTGTACATCGCGCCCGGCAGCAAGGGCGTGGCCGCGAAATGGCAAGGCATTGGCGTGCGCATCGAGGACGATGTGCTGGTCACCAAGGATGGACACGAGGTGCTGACCGCTGGCGTGCCCAAGGAGATTGATGAGGTAGAGGCGCTGATCGCAGCGCGCTGATTTCTTTTGCGCTACTTCTAAACCGTTCGTGGTGAGTTTGTCGAACCACATCACTCTCAACCGTTCGTGGTGAGCCTGTCGAACCACAACACCGTTCTTGGTGAGGAGCGGAGCGAAGTGCGCAGCACTGAGGCCGCGTCTCGAACCATTCGACTTGGATCAAGTGCAAAGCGTTCCGCTCGCTCCGCGGCCGTGTCACTTTTCTTTGCTTGTCCAAAGAAAAGTAACCAAAAGAAACGACACCCCGGCATTGCGCTTTCAGCACATCCCTGTGCTGAAAGCGCGCGAGTGGCGACGGGCCGTTTCGACGGCACGTCCCTGTGCCGGCGAAACGATGATCGACTTCCTGTCGATCACCCTGCGGGCTGATCCGCCGCCACGCGCCGCAACGCAGGGGCCCCGAACAGCGGCGGGCATCGTGCCCGCAGAAGCATTGGTTCGCTTTCGTTGCGATTGTCGGATAACCCTGAGATAGTCGTGTTATGCCTCACTTTCGAGGCTACGAGATAGTTAGGCCGCAGGAGCAATCTCATGGCGCCACGACGAGCATCCGTCGGAAGCAAAGACCTTGGCGACCACGCAGAATCTGTAGCTCATCTGCTCCTGCATGAGCACGGCTACAACGCTGACCTTCACCGCGTCAATAACCCAGTTTACGACCTATCTGTAGACGTGGCTTCGCCCTTTAACGTGTCCGTCAAAGCATCGCGGACTCAGCAGCATGTGAGGTTGGGGAGCTTGAAGTCGGTCTTGCAACTCTCACCGGGCAATTTCGTGTTCGCTTTCATGCCCGTCGTCGGACGCAAAGAGATCGCCTTGGTAGACGGCGGCTACCGTCTCTTTATTATTCCAGCCGAAACTGCTCGCGACGATGGAATAGCAGTACGCAACAGCTACCTTGAGCATCGGAACTTGGATCAGTCGGACAGCTACAGCCTCATGGTAAAAGGCTACGCAAAGAGAGAGCATCAGGTTCAGGTGTGGTCGCAATGGGCGCAGTACGAGAGTGCGTGGCATTTGCTCCCTCCGCCAAAGCCTGCGGCCTAAAAAGTCGTTCAAGCCGGCTTAACCTGACATAGGCTTCACCATGTCGCTCGCCGTACCAACTGACTATGCCGGCCTGCCGTTCACTGAGCCACTACTCAGTCTTTTGTCTATCCTTGATCGCTACTCGTTTTCGCTAGCCGCATCCGGATCTTCGAAGAAAACGGTTCGCGTTTTTAGAAGTGGCGAAAATCTTGGGTATGTCAATGACACCGTGATCAAACGCGGAGGTGCTATTGGTTATCACTTCGCCAAACACGGTCGGAAGGCTGACGCATGCCCGGAACAATTGAAAGCACGGCTAGTTCCGTACTTCTGTAAATATTACGGCTGTGAGCCGTCTGACCTACTCGTGCACAAGGGGTCCGGCTCAAATGAAGGGCGCACATATTTAATTCTCAGAAATCCACAGGTAGCTCTTCGCATACTTCTCACGGATGCAGGCCAGGTCATTGACCCAAGCGTACAGATCGTTGAGATCAAGGAGCGTTACATCGAAGAACGAATAGTTGACGTAGTTATGCAGCGGCGTGAGCGCAGCGAGGCCGCGCGTAGCGCTTGCTTGGCGGCATATGGTTTCTCATGCTTTGTTTGCGGGGCGAATCTGAAATCGCGCTACGCTGGCGTTCCTGTCGAAGTCATTCACGTCCATCACGAGGAGCCGCTGTCGGGCTCTAGCGGTGAGCGCGAGTTCGATCCTGTCGCGACCATGAAACCGATTTGCCCCAACTGTCGTGCGGTCATTCATACCCGCAATCCACCATACACGGTCCAGGAAGTCAGGCGCATGTTGGGCAGCACTTAGGGCGGGCTAGCAAAGTGCCGCCTCTAATCACCGGAGCCAAGTGCGGGAGCAAGGTCCGCATGTTTGCGAGCTGGATGCGGTGCTCTTCATTGGGCCCCTGCGCAGCGGCGGGTGAAGGCGGTTAGATCCGCAGTGCGGCGTGCACGATGCACGCCGTTTTTTGCTGGTGCATGGACGCGCCATCGAAAAATCCCGTCGGCGCACGCGGACCCGAAGGGCGCGAAGCCCGGGCGCCTTCTTTCTGGTTCTGTCTTTCTTGGACAAGCAAGAAAGCCGAACCCGGCCGCGTAGCGGGCGGAACGCTCTGCACTTGATCGAAATTCTGTAAAAACGCGAGAGATTCGAGACGCGGCCTCAGTGCTCCGCGCTTTGATCCAGTCCGGCCCTCAGCCGCTGGCTTCGGGCGTTCATCGGCATGCTAGGAATGCTTGCAAACATGCCTCTTCACCCTCACCACGAACGATTGAGAGTGTTGTCGTTCGACAGGCCTGTCCTGAGCCTGACGAAGGGCTCACCACGAACGGTTGGGAGTTCTTGGTTGGCGCAATGCCGACTAATCACTCCGCCGCAGCAAACGCGTCCCGCGTCAGATTCTCTGGCACGCCTTCAGTGCACACCACATCATCCTCAATACGCACGCCGCCAAATTTTTGCAGGTGCTCAATCGCGTTCCAATTGACCGCACCGCTGTGCTTGCCGGCCTTGAGCTTGGCCAGCAACATGTCGATGAAATAGATGCCCGGTTCAATGGTGACTGCCATTCCCGGCTGCAGCGTGCGGGTCAGGCGCAGGAAAGGGTGGCCTTCGGGTTTGTCGATGCTGGCGCCGCTGTCGTCAGCCGCGAAGCCGGCAACGTCATGCACCTGCAACCCGATCAGATGACCAAGGCCATGCGGAAAAAACACCGAGCTCACGCCGGTTTCGAGCATTGATTCTGGCTCCATGTTGACGATGCCCAACTCATGCAACACGCCGCCCAATCGGCGATGGGCTTCCAAGTGGAGTTCGCGATAATCCTGGCCCGGACGCACGTTGGCGGCCAACACCTGCTGCTCGCGATCCACACCTTCGACCAATTCGGCAAACTGCGAATCGCCGTTGTGCCAGGTGCGGGTGATGTCTGCGGCATAGCCGGCTGATTCGGCGCCGGCGTCGATCAGCAGCGAGCGCAGTTCGACCGGCGGTTGCGCGTCTTGGTACTGGTAGTGCAGCACCGCGCCGTGCTCGTTGAGTCCGACGATGTTGCCGTAGGGCAGGGTCAGATCGCCATGTTCGGCCGCAGCGAGGTAGGCCCGATGGATATCGAGTTCGGAACCGCCGGCAGCAAACCGCGCTCGGGCGGCGCGATGACCGCATACGGCGCGCCGTGAGGCTGTACGCATCTGCGCGAGTTCGTACGGCGTCTTGACCGCGCGCTGATAGTGCAGGTGATCAAGCAGCGGCTGCGGATTGTTCGGCTCGAATCCTGGCAATGCGGCGTCGGGTTCGCCGAGGATCGCGCACCGGCCCGCGGAGGGTAGATGCTGCGCGGCCTCCTTGGGCGTGCCGATGATGCGGATGTCGAAATGCTCGACCCAGAAGCCCTCCGGCGCCGCTGGCGGCAGATGCCAGTAATCTGCGGGTTGGTGATACACCAGCAGCGGTGTTTTTCCGGGCGAGTACGCAATCCAGCAATCGGGATGATGCAGCAGTGGCAGCCATGCCTTGAACTGCGGATTGACCTTGAACGGGTACGGCATATCGTCGAGAAAGCGCATTTTCTCCACGCCCGACGCCACCAGCAGATGGTCGAAACCGCAGCGTTCCAGCGCGCGGTCGACGCGCTCGCAAACGACGGCAAGGTGGGCGGGATACAACTGTGCAACCGAAGCGGTGGAAACAGTCATGCAAGCAGCCATGAAACGCGCGATGCGCCGGAACTACCGATTCTGCCGCTTTCGTCGGGCCTTCGCACCTGAGCCGTTTCGACCGGCCAGGGTTCGATCAGGGTTAGCGGGTGCAAAGCGCACGCTGCGGTGCTGTGCAGGGACTGTTCGCGCGCTACGCGACGACTTTGCAGTTATGCCTACGGGACGAACAGTGATCGTCGATCAGCCTTCTATGCTGCCCGGCGAATGCGTCCAGCGGCGCAGGCGCGCACCGTCGTCGGGCGAGATGTCGATAAAGCGGAAGCCGGTCCAGAACTGCCCCAGCGTGCCCGCGGGGTCCGACCACAGATGGTGCGCGCCGACTTCGTAGGTATGCCGCGTTCCATCGGTCTCGTACAACGAAAAACGAAACTGGAATAACGCGTCCTCGACCAGGGTCACGTCGGCGTGGATCAGCATGCCGGTTTCCGACAGATTGCCGATCCGCCCGATCACTGCTTCGGTCATCACGTCCTGCACTTCGACGGTGTTGTCGGGATTGCGGCGACGCTTGCGGCGCGATTCGTTCATAGCGGACGTCCATCGTGGGTCAGCACCTGCGCGACATGCAGGCGATCCTTGATCGCATTGATCGCACGATCGATGAAGCCTTCCTTCTGCCGCTCGATCACGAAGACCTGGTCGCGCGCCATTGATCGAGCCAACACATCGAGTGTGTATTCGCCGGCGCGCTGGCCGCGATGGTTGATGATCAGGCAATGCCCGGTGGTCGGGCTGAACCACGACAGCCGGCGGCGTACGCGATCGCCCTGCTGGTTGGTCACGAACTCAAGCCATGTGCCAAACGGCAACGCGCGGATGCGCTCAAGGCATTCAAGTTCGAGCGGAGCCATCGGCGGTAGCGCCACTTCCGGTGGCTTGCTGCCGACGCTTTCACCCAGGCGCGCACGTGCCTTGAGTCGCAGTGCCAACTCGGTGCGACTGGCCGGTTCTTCCTCGTCGCTGTCCGACGCAGTCAGGCGCTTGCCAATGGCGACGGCTTCGTCGGCGTGGTAACCGACTTGCTTGAGCGATTGCTCAACGTGCTCGCTCAACGCCAATCGATCCTCACCGGGCTTGAGCTTTTGGCCTGCAGCAATGGCGGCGACGCGCTTGGCGACGTCGATCTGCTGCAGCCATTGCTCGGAATTCTCGCCATGCCGCAACGCCGTCAGCGCCAGCACGTCGGTCCAGGCCTGGGTGAGCAGGGCGCGGGTGAACTTGGGAACATCGTGTGCGCGGGTGATCTCCTCCATGATCTCGCCGGCGTGGGTTTGCGCGATCGTCAGTTTTTCGCGTCCCAGCGACGCCTCGACGTGACGTCGCTCGGCTACTTCGGCCTTGCGCATCACCGTCTGCGTGTGCTGCGACAGATCCCCCAACAAGGTGTTGAACAAACCCACGTCGCCATCGAATTCCGAGCTGATGCGATCGACCAGATGATCGACCTTGCCGATCAGCTCCTTGTCCGGGCCTTCCTCGCCCGCCCAATAGGTGCCGGTTTCCGCGACTGCATCCAGCATCTGCCGCGCTGGATGCAGTTCCTGGCTGAAGAATTCCTTGTCGCGCAGCGCCACCCGCAGCAACGGTACCTGCAACTTTTGCAGCAGGTTGGCGGCCGGGCTGTTGGGGCGAACATCCTTCATCAGCTGATCGAACAGCATGCCGATCAGCTCGATGGTGTCGGTGTCCTCGTCGGCCAGCGCCGGCGCGGGTTCGCCGTGAGAGATTTGCCGCAGCTGGCTGAGCAGATCCTGCTTGACGTGCTGGATCGAGCGCGCTGTTGGCCTGCCATTGATGATGGCGGTGCCGGCTGGCCTGCGTTGCAGCAGTCCCAACACCGATTGCACGTCGGCTTGAGAGGCGACACTACCCGCGCGACGTGCCACAGGCGCGGTAGCCGCAGGTTGCTGCGGCCTAGCGGCATGGAGCAGATCACGCAAGTTGGTGTAGATATCCTTCTGCACGCCGCCGCTGTCACCGCGTTGCGGCGCACCGCGCAGGCCGATTGTGTCGCCCGGCCAGCCGGTCTGGGTTGCGACCGCAGGCGCTGCCGGCGTAGGGGATTCGGGCGTTGAAACTTCGGTCGCGGGGTCCGCGTCCTTGCCGTCGCGGCGCGCCTTGAACCGGCTTGGCAGGTAACTCAGATGCGGCAACACGCCTTGGTTGACCAGGTAGGCGTTCACTACTTCGATCAGGCGGTTGTAATCACCCATCACGAAACGATCGAACTGGCGAAACAGCAGTTGCCGCATCTCGGTGTGCAATTCGAAACAGCGACTCGCGCGGCGCAAGTGTTTGCACATCGCGGTCGGGCTGATCGGTAGCGATTCCGAATCCAGCGCTGGCAGGCCTGTGAGCACGCCAAACCGCTGGCTGAGAAGAAACAGCGGCAAGCTGCTGCGCATCTCGGCGCGCGATGCAATCTCGTGCAGCAGCGTGGTCTCGTCCATCTCGTCTTCGGCGACCAGCCGCAACTCGCTGAAACTGACTGGCTCGGGCTCGGGAGTGGTTTTCGGGTCCTTGATGCTGGCCAGTGCGGATTCCAGCAAGGCCACGTAGCGAGGCGTCAGATCGGAACGAGTGCGTTTGACGTCGCCCAATGCCTCCAGCGCCCGCAATTGCGTATCGTTGCTGCGCGCCTGCTCAGCCTGCTTGAACAACTGCTGTTCCAGGCCATCGAGGGTGCTCGATAGCAACCGGTCCATTTCGCCGGTGACGATTTCAAAAATTCCTTCGAGCAACGTGCGCACGCGCCGTGGAAACTGCCTGGTCGACAAGGTCGCCGGCGGATTTCCCGAAGAATTAAAGTTGCGCTCGCCCGACATGCAGTGCTCCCCCTGCTGCCGACGTGGGTCCGGCAGGGTGTTACTGTGACCCAAGTCACGTTTTTTTGCCAATCGTCGCCCGAGGTCGTTTTGATTGGACCAAGCCATCCGACGTCGGCGCTCGATCGCAATCCTAGCGCCATCCCATCGCGTTCGCCCGCATTGCTGCGTTAACCGACGCGACCGGACCCCAAAGTCGACCGGTTTACTCGCGCAACGGTTGCCAGACGAGGCTGAACATGACGTTGCGTCCGGCGGTGTTGTAGCCACTGGCGAGTGTGTAGTCGGCGTCCAGCAGGTTGCCCAGCCGGCCTTCCAGGCGCAGCGAGGGATTGACGTTCCAGCCGAGCGCAACGTTGACCAGCGCATAGCCGGGCAGGCGCCGATCGAAGTCCGCTCGGGCCGACGTGGTCAGCGCATCCACTGCAACGTCCCAGCCGTTGCCAAAGCTGTAGCGAACATCGCTAGCGAGCTTGCGCTTGGGTCGGCGCAGCAGGTCGGCGCCGGTATCGGCGTTGTGCGGATCCTGCACGGTCGCCGCCAGGCCCGCGCTCCAGCCGCCTGCGGTAAAGCGGTAACCTAGCTCGGCGCCATTGAGTTCGGCGTGCGCAACGTTGATTGCCTGAAAATTCGCGCCATCAAACGCGATCAGCTGATTGACCCGGGTTTTCCAGGCCGACAGCGTGAATGCATGCGCGGCCGAGGGTTTAAATTCCAGCCCAGCCTCAAAGCTGCGCGAGCGCTCGGGCTGCAAGTCCGGATTGCCAGCGAAGGAGCCGAAGAATCCGGGCGAATACAGTTCGTTGAAGCTGGGCGCGCGAAATCCCTGGCCCCATGACGCCCGAATCCGAGTCGCCGGTGCGATCTGCGAGCCCCACGCTGCATTGCCGGTGGTGGCGCTACCGAACTGACTATTGCGGTCGTGGCGCACGGCCAGTTCTATCTGGTGTGCGCCAAAATGAGCGCCGTAGCCGAGGAATGCAGCGGTATTGGTGGTCGATCGCGCGTATTCCACGCCGCTGGGATTGACGCTGTAGGCGCTGATCGAATTCCCGTTTTCGCGTTGCCAGTTGCCGCCGAAGGTCAGTGCGCCGCCGCCGACGCCGCTGAGGGTGTTCACCCAGTCCAGCGAGGTGCGGCGGCTGCGGCTTTGGCTGCCGTAAACAGGCGTGTCCAGATCCTCGCGCGCACCGCCCAGTACCAGCGAGTGCGACCAGTGATCGGTCAGCGGTCCGGACAGGCTCAGGCCGCCCGAGCTATTGCGGGCTAGCGTGCGGGTTGGATCGTTGCCAAGGCTGGGCCCGGAATCAAATTCCACGTTGGCGTTGGTGTGGATCGCAGTCAGGCCCAGAGTCTGGCTTCCGAGTGGCGTGCTGCCGCGAACGCTGAAGTTGCGATTGCGGTAGCCATCATCGTCGGGGTTGTAGCTGCTGAAGGGGTTACCCGGGTCGGGATAGGTCGCCGAAAACCCACGCGCGCGGCTGTCGCCGAGGGTGACGCCAATCCGGCTATCGCGATCCTGCGGGGTGCCGACCGACACGCTGCCGCCATATGTGCCGTAGCTGCCAGCCTGGGCCCGCACTACAAGCTGACCGGGCTTGCGGGTAAAGATCTGCAGCACGCCGCCGATCGCATCCGATCCCCAGAACGCCGCGCGTGGGCCGCGCACGATTTCGATGCGCTGGATCTGATCCAGCGGCAGATGCGCGAAATCGAACACGCCCTGGCCGGTCGAGGCAACCCGCACGCCGTCGATCAGCACCAGCGTCTGGTTCGAATTGGCGCCGCGCAGAAAGACCGAACTCGACTGCCCGGCGCCGCCGGTACGTGAGACATCCACACCTGCCTGCTGCGCCAGCAGACCGATCAGATCCACCGCCGGACTGTGCTCGATCTGCTCGCGGTCGATCACCGTCACCGAGGCCAGCGCGTCATCGACCGTCTGCGCGTGGCGCACGGCGGTCACCTCGACCCGATCCAGATTGGTCACATCGGGGGTCGTTGACTGCGCGATGGCGGGCGCAGTGGACAGGGCCACGAAGATCGCCGCAACCAATCGTGACCGGTTTGAAAAATTTTTAAATGAAAAAATCATGTGCAACCTCCTGCAACGCTCACCCGCGAGGAGCGCGCACGGAGGGACAGTCAGACGCGCGGCACAGCCGCGGACGCCCGCCGTTGCCCACCGCAACGCGCCGTTAACGGCACCGATGCCGAACCGCAAGGATTCAGTCGATGCCGATGGCCGCGAGCCGGTCTCCGGGCTCGGTCAGCGGTATCGCACGTTGCGAAACCAGCCCTCCGCCTTCCCGCTTGCGCAGTGGCGTAATGGAGGGTTTGACTGACTTACCGTTGCGGGGGCAGCGCCGGATTCAAACCGGCTTCCCGAGCACTCGCGGTGGGTGAAGATTACAGCAGACTGCGCAGCCTGGGTACGGGACTGCTGAGGCAGGCGGAAAATTGCGTCCTGCAATTTCGGCATTCCCGCCATCCATGGCGGTCAGATGCCGGAGCGAACAGCGGCGCTGGCCCGCAGGGCAGGCCGCAGGGGCGGCCGCTCAACAGAACTGCGTAAATCGGCCGAAAATCGCGTCCCTGCATTTTCAGCATTCCCACCGTCCATGGCGGTCAAAGGTCGTAGCGAACAGCGGAGCTTTTCATTGGGACTGCCCGGTCAACTATCCCGGTTGGCTCGCAGCGACACGTCGTCGCCCTCGATGCTCAGGCTTAGCTCGATCGGCCGACAACAGACCGGGCAATCCTCGACGTAGTCGGCATCGCCGGCGGATGCATCGACGAACGCCTCGAAGCGCTCGCCACAATAAGGGCAGGTGATGCGAATGGAATCGGACATGCTGCGATTATGCACGCGCGGAAATTAACCGATTGCATCGAGGTGATTGTTTAGACTCGATTGCGTCTCCTGATTCGAATGCGCGCAAGGCTCTCTCGCCGCGACTTGCTTGCGGCGCATTCAATTCAGTGCAGAAACAATCCGATCACGTTGTTGCCGAAGCGCTGGCCTAGTTCGGTCGGTCGAACGTGATCACCCTCTATCAACAGCCACCCGTTCGCGATTGCCGTGCGCAACTCGTCGGCAATCGCGGCACGCGTCAAGCCGGTGCGTGTCTCGAACAATGACAGCGCAAAACCATTGGTCAGCCGCAACGCGTTGAGCATGAAATCGAACGAGCGCCGCGTTAGATCCAGCCATTCGTCGGCTCCGATGCGCGCGTCGCTCGCAACACTCGCCATGTACGCAGTTGGATGCTTGAGCTTCCAGCGACGCAGGATGCCGTCTTGTGCTGGCAGCGTGAGCTTGCCATGCGCGCCCGCGCCGATGCCGAGGTAGTCGCCAAACAACCAGTAGTTGCGATTGTGCGCGCACTGCATGCCGGGCTTTGCATACGCGGACACTTCGTAGTGCTCGAACCCGGCATTGGCGATCAAGCGCTGGCAATGCTCCTGGATGTCCCACGCGTGGTCTTCATCCGGGATGCCAGCGGGTGGCTTCGCAGCGAACACCGTGTTCGGCTCCAGCGTGAGCTGGTAATGGGAAAGATGCGTTGGCTGCAAAGCGAACGCGCGCTCGATGTCGTGTTCGGCCATGGCCAGCGTCTGTCCGGGCAGCGCGTACATCAGATCGATGTTGAAGTTGGAATAGCCTGCATCCTGCGCGAGCTTGATTGCTGACTCGGCTTGCGCACTGTCGTGAATGCGGCCGAGCTTTTGCAGGCAACCGTCATTGAAACTCTGCACGCCGAACGACAAGCGATTGACGCCGGCAGCGAGGTAATGTTCGAAGCGACCGTGCTCGGCGGTGCCGGGATTGGTTTCCAGCGTGATCTCAAGGCTGGGCGCGAAACGCAATCGTGAAGACGCGGCTTGCAGGAAACGATCGATCGCATCCGGTGGAAACAGCGATGGCGTGCCGCCGCCGAAGAAGACGCTGGTGATCGTGCGACCCCAAACCAGCGACAAATCCTGTTCGAGATCGGCGATCAATGCATCGACATAACCATCGAACGGCAAGGCGCCGCGTCCTTCGTGCGAGTTGAAATCGCAATACGGGCATTTGCGCACGCACCACGGCAGATGCACGTACAGCGATAGCGGCGGCAAGCTCAACGTGCCTGACACGGATGCAGACTCGCTGCGCACGGCCGGATCGCTCACGACTGCGAAAGTTTTTCGCGCAATGCACCCAGCGCCTGGCCGCGATGGCTGATGCGGTTCTTCACTGCCGGATCGAGTTCCGCGGCACTGTGCGCTTGCTCATCCGGGAGGAACAACGGATCGTAGCCGAAACCCTGCGCGCCGCGTGGCGCATCCAGGATGCTTCCACGCCAGATGCCTTCAGCGATCAGCGGCTGCGGATCGTCGGCGCTTCGCAACATCGCGAGTACGCAATAGAAATGCGCGCCGCGTCTATCGCGGGCAACATCGCGCATGCGCTCAAGCAACAATGTATTGTTGGCAGCAGCATTCCCGTGCTCTCCGGCGAAGCGCGCAGAAAACAATCCCGGATCGCCATCGAGCGCATCCACCAGCAATCCGGAATCGTCGGCGAGTGCGGGCAGGCCGCTGATGCGCGCTGCATGCCGCGCTTTGAGCAGCGCGTTTTCGATAAACGTATTGCCGGTTTCTTCGGCGTCATCCACGCCGAGATCGGATTGCGCGATCAGCTCGAACCCGGCTGGTGCAAGCAACTCGCGCAATTCCTCAAGTTTGCCGCGATTGGAGCTCGCCAGCACAAGCCGCGTCATGATGTCTCTTACTGCGCCAGCGCAGCCTGCTGCAGCGCCAGTAACTCACGCACGCCCTTTTCGCCGAGCACGAGCAGTGCATCCAGCTCGTCACGACGGAATGCGTGGCCTTCGGCGGTGCCCTGCAATTCGATGAATCCGCCGCCATCGTTCATCACGATGTTCATGTCGGTGTCGCAGGACGAATCTTCGGCGTAATCCAGATCAAGCACGGGAGTGCCCTGATAGATGCCAACCGACACCGCGGCAACCGCGCCATGCATCGGGTCTTTGGAAATATCACCGCGCTGCTTCATCACTTTGAACGCGTCCACGAGAGCGACATAAGCGCCGGTGATCGCCGCGGTGCGGGTGCCGCCATCGGCCTGCAGCACATCGCAATCGATGGTGACGGTGCGCTCGCCCAGCGCGCGGCGATCGACGCACGAACGCAAGGCGCGGCCGATCAATCGTTGGATCTCCAACGTCCGTCCGCCTTGTTTGCCTTGCGCGGCCTCGCGGTTCATCCGCGTGTGCGTAGAGCGCGGCAGCATGCCGTATTCGGCGGTCACCCAACCTTCGCCCTTGCCGCGCAAAAAGCCTGGCACGCGATTCTCGACGCTGGCATTGCACAGCACGCGGGTGTCGCCAAAGCTGACCAGCACCGAACCTTCGGCGTGCCGAGTGAAGTGGCGCTGGATGTCGACGGCGCGCAAGGCATCGGCGGCGCGACCGCTGGGACGCAGGGGATTGGTCATCGAAGAACTCCTGAGGAAGTTTCCTCAATGGCGGGCCGGGAGTTTACCATCGGGAATCGGATCGCCAGCCCGGCGCGCATTAGTGGCGTGCCAGCTCGGGGCGATTTACGGGAGGAACGATGAACATTCGCAGCATGACCGCCTTCGCCAGCGGGGAGCGGAGCACGTTATGGGGAACGCTGACGTGCGAGATTCGCGCGGTCAATCATCGTTTCCTCGAACTCGGATTGCGCTTGCCGGATGAGCTCCGCGCGCTGGAATCGAGCTTGCGCGAACGCATCGCGCAAAAGCTCACGCGCGGCAAGGTCGATGTGAGCTTGCGTGTGCGTCCGCCGGAAGGCGCACGTGCCTCGCTGCATCCCAATCAGGAGCTGCTGGCGCGACTGTCGGAGCTGGCGCAGGACCTCGCCGCGCGGTTTCCGCAATTGCAGACCGATTTCGTCGACCTGCTGCAATTTCCTGGCGTGTTGCAGGAAGCCGAACTCGACCAAGCCGGACTGCAGGCCGAGGCGTTGCTGCTGATCGATTCGACGCTGGTTGAATTCATCGCTGCACGCCAGCGCGAAGGCGGCAAGCTGGCGGCGGTGATGCTGGAGCGGCTAGATGCGATCACCGTGCTGGTGCAGCAGGCGCGCGACTGGATGCCGGAGATTCGGGCCAGCCTGCGGCAGAAGTTCGAGGCACGCGTCGCCGATCTCCGGCAGCCGCTCGATCCGGGCCGGCTGGAGCAGGAAATGATGTTGTGGTTGCAGAAGCTCGACGTGGAAGAAGAGCTTGATCGCCTCGACAGTCATTTAATTGAAGCGCGCCGCGTGCTGGCCCTTCCCGAAGCGGTCGGTCGCCGCCTTGATTTCCTGATGCAGGAATTCAACCGCGAAGCCAATACGCTGGGTTCCAAATCGGTTGACGCGCGCACCAGCCAAGCCTCGGTCGACATGAAAGTGCTGATCGAACAACTGCGTGAGCAGGTGCAGAACCTGGAATAGATGACATGCGCGGAACCCTGTTCATCGTCGCCGCACCCTCTGGCGCGGGCAAGTCCAGCATCGTCAATGCGGTGCTGGCGCGCGATCCGGGGATCGCGCTGTCGATCTCGTTTACCTCGCGACCGGCGCGACCGGGAGAGCGCCACGCCGAGCACTACAACTTCGTCGGCGCCGACGAGTTCCAGCGCATGATCGATGCCGGCGATTTTTTTGAATTCGCCCGTGTGCATGGCGACTGGAAGGGCACCGCACGGCAATCGGTGGAACCGCAACTTGCGCAAGGCCGTGACGTGTTGCTGGAAATCGACTGGCAGGGCGCGCGGCAAGTGCGGTTGCAATTGCCGAACGCGGTCAGCGTGTTCATCCTGCCGCCCTCGCGCGCAGCACTCGAACAACGGATGCGCGCGCGCGGGCAGGACGCCGAGGCGGTGATCGCGCGGCGCCTCGCCGCTGCGCGCGAGGAAATGTCGCATTACGGTGAGTTCGATTACGTGATCGTCAACGACGCGTTCGATGTCGCCGTGACCGAGATGTGCAGCATCTTCACCGCCAGCCGTCTGCGCCGCGACAACCAGGTCGCCCGCAATGCGCGGTTGATCGAAGCGCTGCTGGCAAATGACCCACCGAATACCTGAGCCTGCCGCTGCGGTTTGCGCCTGTGCGCCATAGCCCCTAGAATATGCGGTTCTGTCGATTCCGCTGCGGGCCCTGCGCCCGGGGCCGCTGTCGCCCGTCGGGGCGAATACTGGAGATTGCATGGCTCGTGTAACCGTTGAAGATTGCCTCGAAGTGGTAGACAACCGATTTCAGCTGGTGGTAATGGCGTCCAAACGCGCCCGGCAGCTGGCCAAGGGCGTGCCGTCCACGCTGCATGACGTGGATCCTGACGACAAGCCGACTGTGTTGGCCTTGCGCGAGATCGCCGCGGGCA
This sequence comes from Lysobacterales bacterium, assembly GCA_038216155.1. GTDB lineage: Bacteria > Pseudomonadota > Gammaproteobacteria > Xanthomonadales > Xanthomonadaceae > SZAS-103. The sequence continues at coordinate 43,703 of JBBQQH010000005.1, read as the reverse complement.
GCATCGATCAGGCGACCATCGACCAGGTTGACAAGGTGCAGCGCGAGCGTGCCGAGCGCGAGGCGCTGGAATGGGCCGCCGCCGAAGTGGTCGACGACGACCTGTCGAAGGGCGGCGACGACTGAGAAGCAAAGCGGGAACGGGAATTTCAGTCCTGCGGCGAGCGTAAGTCGTCTGCCGCACTTCTCCGGTTCACCAACAACGCCAGTGGCCGCAACGGCTGCTGGTTGCCGCCATGCAGGCGGCTGCGTAGTCTCGACGCATGAATCCTCCGCCGACCGTTCCTGCGTCAGCCAGCGATCGGCAGTCCGATCCCGTATCGGTTGAAACGGCGGCGGCCGAATTGCTGCCGGTCGACATGCAGGCGTTGCACGAAAAACTTTCCGAATATCTTGAACCCGAGCAGATCGAACGGGTCAGTCGCGCCTATGCCTTGGGCGCCTCCGCGCATGCGGGCCAGACCCGGCTGACCGGAGAGCCCTACATCACCCATCCGGTGGCGGTCGCCTCGATCCTTGCCGACCTGCGGATGGATGCCGAAACGCTGTGCGCGGCGATCCTGCACGATGCGCTGGAAGACACCCCGCTGGAACACCAGGTGCTGGCGGACAGTTTTGGGGAAACGGTGGCCGACCTGGTCGAGGGTGTCACCAAGCTGGATCGGCTGAAGTTTCGCGACCGTCAGGAAGCCGCCGCCGAAAGCTTTCGCAAGATGCTGCTGGCGATGTCGCGCGATCTGCGCGTGATCCTGATCAAGCTGGCCGATCGCCTGCACAACATGCGCACGATCGAAGCGATGGCGCCGGCCTCGCAACGTCGGATCGCACGCGAGACGCTCGACATCTACGCACCGATCGCGCAGCGGTTGGGCATGAACCGGATCAAGAGCGAATTGCAGGAGCTGGGCTTTCGCACTGTGCATCCCACGCGGCAGGCGGTGATCCAGCGCCGGATCCATAGCCAGCCGGTGATGCGGCGCGAGGCGATGACCGCGATTGAGAAGCGCCTGAGTGAGCGGCTGGCCGAGGAGGGCCTGCCGCATCGGCTGGTCGGCCGCGTTAAAACGCCTTACAGCATCCACAACAAGATGCGCAGCGAGCACAAGAGCTTCGATCAGGTGATGGACGTGTTCGGGTTTCGCGTCGTGGTGCGCAGCGTCAGCGAGTGTTATCAGGCACTGGGCGTGGTGCATGGGCTGTACAAGCCGCTCGACGGACGCTTCCGCGACTTCATCGCGATCCCGAAGGCCAACGGTTATCAATCCCTGCACACAGTGCTGTTCGGCCCGTTTGGCTCCCCGATCGAGGTGCAAATCCGTACCGAGGACATGGACCTGATCGCCGAACGCGGGATCGCCGCACATTGGGCTTACAAGCATGGTGGCGTGGCGCCCAACAGTGCGCAATCACGCGCCCACGACTGGCTGAGCAACCTGCTGGAATCGCAGCAATATGCGGGCTCGTCGCTGGAGTTTCTGGAGCACGTCAAGGTCGACCTGTTTCCGGACGAGGTCTATCTGTTCACGCCCAAGGGCGCGATCCTGGCGCTGCCGCGCAACGCGACGGCGCTGGATTTTGCTTACGCCGTGCACACCGATGTCGGCAATCACGCCGTCGCGGCGCGGGTGGACAAGAAGCTGGTGCCGCTGCGCACCAAACTGTCGAGCGGGCAGCGGGTTGAAATCATCACTGCGAAGTCTGCCGCACCCAGCACGCAGTGGCTTGATTGCGTGGTCTCCAGCAAGGCGCGCACCGCGATTCGGCATTACCTCAAGCATCTGGAGCACGAGGACGCGGTCGATCTAGGCCACCGCATACTCGATCGCGCACTTGAGAGGCGCGAAAGTTCGCTGGAAGGCCTGCCGGCGGGATCGCTGGAAAAGTATCTAGCCGACAATCGCTACCGGCGGCTGGAGGAGTTGCTGTCCGACATCGCGCTCGGCAACCGCATGCCCTCGCAGGTAGCGCAAGATCTCGCGCGCGGCAGCGGCTCGACCGGGGGCCGTGCGACGAGCGAGGACAAGATTCTCCTGACTGGCGCCGAGCGTGGCGTCGTGACTTACTCGGCTTGCTGCCATCCAGTGCCGGGCGATTCGATCATGGGTTATCTCAGCGCCGGCAAGGGCCTGGTGGTGCATCGGCTGGAATGTCACAACGTGCCCGAGTTCCGTAAGTCGCCCGAGCGCTGGGTGGGCGTGGACTGGGATCGCAGTGTGGCCGGCGATTTCCGGGTCGAACTCAAGATCGAGGTGCTTAACAAGCCGGGCGTGCTGGCGCAGGTGGCGGCGGCGGTGGCCGAGGCGAAATCGAATATCGACAGCGTCGAATACGCCGAACGCGACGTCAATGCCTCGGTGATGCAGTTCGTGATCGAGGTCAAATCGGTCGCTCATCTGCAGGAAGTGCTCGGACGCATCCGTCGACTTTCCGTGGTGCAGGCCGCGCAACGCACGCTGTGACTTGACGCGCATCGCGCACGTACACTATCGGTGACTGCCGCCCGCCACGGATCGACCATGCCCAGACAACCCGTTGCAACCGACCGCGCGCCCGCCGCCATCGGCCCGTATTCGCAGGCCGCGCGTCATGCGGGAATGGTGTTCACCTCCGGCCAGATTCCACTGGATCGCGCGACCGGCGCGTTGGTCGAAGGTGACATCGATCTGCAAGCACGTCGCGTGTTCGACAACCTGGCAGCCGTGTGCGCGGCGGCGGGGGGCAGCTTTGCCGACGTGGTACGGGTCGGCATCTACCTGGTCGATCTTGCCGACTTTGCCGCAGTGAACGCGGTGATGGCGGAGTATTTCGAAGCGCCGTATCCGGCGCGATCGACAATTGGCGTCGCCTCACTGCCCAAGGATGCGCGGATCGAGATCGACCTGGTGCTGGCGCTGGCCTGACGCGTCGAGGACGAACAGTTGGTGGCAGGAAAAACGGCACGTACACGCACAGTTGCCAGCTTCGCGCGCGGCGACACGCCGTTGACGACGTTGGCCGGCGTAGGCCCGGCGATTGCGCGCAAGTTGGCTGCGCGTGGCCTGTCCACCTTGCAGGATCTGTGGCTGCATCTCCCACTGCGCTATGAGGATCGGACACGGCTGACTCCGATCCGCGCGTTGCGCGCAGGCGAGCCGGTGCAGGTTGAAGGCGTGGTCGAAGCAGTCGAACGCGGATTTCGATATCGACCGATGTTGCAGGTCGCTATCGGCGACGTATCGCAACGCACGTTGGTGCTGCGTTTTTTCCATTTTCGTACGGCGCAGGTGGCGCAGTTCGCGATTGGATCGACCGTGCGCGTCTATGGAACGCCGCGTGAAGGCAAGCACGGATTGGAGATCGTGCATCCGGGTTATCGCATCGTGTCCGCAGCCGACGCCGGCGCGCTGCGTGATCGACTCGATCCGGTGTATCCGGCAATCGAAGGCGTCGGTGCGGCGACACTGGCGCGGCTGATCGACGCTGCACTGCAACGGCTGCCGGAGGCCGCGGCGCTGGAGTTGTTGCCTCCCGATGCGCTGGTGTCGCTGCAACTGCCGACGCTGCGCGATGCCTTGCTGGCCGTGCATCGTCCGCCCGCCGATGCTGATCTGGCGCAACTCGCGGTGGGGACGCATCCCGCGCAGCAACGGCTGGCGATTGAGGAACTGCTGGCGCATCAGCTCAGCCTGCGCCGACAGCGGATGGCGATCCGGCGTTCGCATGCGCACGCACTGGACGCCGGAACCGTGCTGGCCGATGCATTGATCTCGCGCCTGGGTTTTGCGCTGACCGCAGCGCAGCAACGCGTACTGGGCGAATTGCGCATCGACATGGCGCGCAACGAGCCGATGCTGCGGCTGGTGCAAGGTGATGTCGGCAGCGGCAAGACCGTGGTCGCCGCGCTGGCCGCTGCCGCCGCGATCGTCAGTGGCCACCAGGTGGCGTTGATGGCGCCGACCGAACTATTGGCCGAGCAACATCTGACCAACCTGCGCGCATGGTTCGAGCCACTGCAGGTGCGCGTGGCGTGGCTCGCCGGCAAAGTGACGGGCAAAGCGCGCACGACGGTGCTGGCCGACATCGCCTCGGGGGCAGCGCAGATTGTCGTCGGCACGCACGCGTTGATGCAGGAGGCCGTCGCCTTCAACAATCTGGCGTTGGCGATCGTCGACGAGCAGCACCGCTTCGGCGTGCATCAGCGGCTGGCGTTGCGCGACAAAGGTGTGCTGCAGGCTCGACCGGACGCGCGTTCCGTCCCCGTTGTGCCGCATCAGTTGGTGATGACGGCAACGCCGATCCCGCGCACGCTGGCGATGACCGCGTACGCCGACCTGGATGTCTCGGTGATCGACGAATTGCCGCCGGGTCGCACGCCGGTGCAGACCGTCGCGATAGATGCCGCGCGCCGCGCGGAGGTGATCGAGCGCATCCGCGCTGCCTGTGCCGAGGGCCGGCAGGCCTATTGGGTGTGCACCCTGATCGACGAGGACACTGAGCCGTCGCAGCGAGCGTCCACCGCCGCTCGTGCGCCGATCCAGGCGCAAGCCGCGACCGCCCTGCACGTCCAGTTGCAGCAGCAGTTGCCGGAACTGCGCACAGGCCTGGTGCACGGGCGCCTGAAGCCGGCGGAAAAACAGTCGGTGATGCTGGCCTTCAAGCGCGGCGAGCTTGATCTGCTGGTGGCAACGACGGTGATTGAGGTGGGGGTGGACGTGCCGCGTGCCAGCCTGATGGTGATCGAGAACGCCGAGCGGCTCGGCTTGTCGCAACTGCATCAGTTGCGCGGTCGGGTCGGTCGCGGTGCGCAGGCATCCAGTTGCGTGCTGCTGTACCAGCAGCCACTGTCGGCGATGGCGCGCGAGAGGATCGAGGTGTTGCGCCGCACCAACGACGGCTTCGTGATCGCGCAGAAGGATCTGGAGCTTCGCGGACCGGGCGAATTGCTGGGCACCCGGCAGACCGGGCTGGCGCAGTTTCGCGTCGCTGACCTGATGCGCGACGCGCCCCTGCTGCCGCTGGTGCAGCGGCTGGCCGACCGGCTGTTGGTCGACGATCCGGCCCGCGCCGACGCGATCGTGGCGCGCTGGGTGGGCGGTGCCGAGCGTTACGCGTCGGCATGACGCGATAATCAGCGCGCGCCATTCTTTCTTAGACGCAAAACCGTTTATATCCGGCCTGTTGCAACCATCGACCATGAACCCACCGCTGCCAAACAAACGCATCCCGTTGCTGATCGACACCGACCCCGGCGTGGACGATGCGTTGGCGCTGCTGATGGCGTTCGACGACCCGCGCCACTGTGTGGTCGGGCTGACCGTGGCCGCCGGCAACGTCGGCCTGCCACACACCGTTCGCAATGCGCTGAAATTGTGCGAGGTCGCTGGCGTCGACGTGCCGGTGTTCGCCGGCTGCCCGACGCCGTTGTTGTACCCGGCTTCAGACGCGGCTTACGTGCACGGGCGCGATGGCTTTGGCGACACCGGCTATACGCCTGCGCACGGCTCGGCCGAGGCTGAACACGCGGCGCTGGCGATCGTCCGTTTGGCCCGCGAACACAGCGGGCAGTTGCTGCTGGTGACGCTGGCGCCGCTGACCAATCTGGCGCTGGCGCTGCGGCTCGATCCCGAATTGCCGTCGCACATTGGCCGGCTGGTGGTGATGGGCGGCGCGGTGAACGGGCGCGGCAATACGTCAGTCAGCGCGGAGTTCAACATCGGCTTCGACCCAGAAGCCGCGCGCATTGTGTTCGAGGCGTTTCCGGCGATCGAGCTGGTCGACTGGGAAGCGGTGATGGCGCATGGGCTGGCGCAGTCCGACGTCAGCGACTGGCTGGCACGAGGGGACGCGCGTGGACATTTTTTCGCCGACATTTCGCGGCAGACGCGCGCCTGGTCGAGCGAGCGACGGGGTGACCGCTGGTTCGCTGCCGACGCGCTGGCGATGGCTGTTGCGTTGCAGCCTGATGCCGTGGGGGCGGCCGAAGCCCGCGCGCTGCTGATCGAGTTGCAAGGTCTGGGGCGTGGCGCCACCCTCGTCGACTGGCTGCGACGCGGCGGCGAGCCAGAGCAGACGCGAATTCTGCTGCGCTATGAGCAGGGTCGGTTCGAATCGATGGTGCGTGCGGCTCTGGGCGTCCAGATGCAGCGCTGATTGGGGAACGCAGCACCCCACAGCCAACACCCGGCTCCAATAGATCCACTATCGCGTTCACATCCGTGGGGTCAATCAGCCCGGCTTGCGCGCTGTCACCGAAAAACGCTACAATCTTCGGCTTCGTTTCGCCTGCCGCACGGCCAGTTATCGGTCGCCGCGCAGGTTCAGACCCCACTTGATGCCGGAGTTGCACCGTGAAAGCCGATATCCATCCCGAGTACCGTGCGGTCGTGTTTCAGGACGTGACCAGCGATTTTGCGATCCTGACCCGTTCCACCCTGGCCAGCAAGGACACGGTGAAGTGGGAAGACGGTGAGGAATATCCGCTGATCAAGGTCGACATCTCCTCGCATTCGCACCCGTTTTACACCGGCAAGCAGAAGATGATGGACACCAGCGGTCGCGTCGATCGCTTCCGCAAGCGCTACCAGAAGTAGACGTTTGCCGATCGGCGCCACGGGCCAAGCGCCCGGCGCCGCCAGTAGGACAAGGCACACACACACATCCGTGATTTCTCTGCGCGCCGGCAATCGACGCGGCGGGTGCTGTGTGTTTGCGAGCCGGCTCATCGTCACGACTGCGCGATCGCATCCCAACATCGCATCCAACCTGGTTCTTCGCAACCGACGAGGCCTTAGTTCACGTCGGGCGCTAGTGCGCGTCCGATGATCCGTGACGCAGGTCAATGCTTTCACGCTGGCCTGACACGGGGCTTGTGAGATAATCGGTACTTCGTTCGTGGGTGCAGGAGTTGTACCGCGCCCGTCGCCGGCGGCATCGCCAGCCGTTCCGGTTTTGACCATGGCATCGCGTTGCAAGGAGAGGTTTTGTGTCCGAGAGCAAGCACGTATTGCTGAATGATCCCGCCACCGGCAAATCGGTCGAGCTACCGCTGGTTGACGGCACAGTCGGGCCGTCCTGCATCGATATCAGCAGGCTGCCGAAGGAGACCGGGCACTTCACCTTCGACCCTGGCTTCACCGCCACCGCCAGTTGCAAGAGCGCGATTACCTACATCGACGGCGATGAAGGCGTTCTGTTGTATCGCGGTTACCCGATCGAACAACTGGCCAAACAATCAAATTTTCTTGAAGTCGCTTACCTGTTGATGCATGGCGAGCTGCCGGACAAACAGGCGTTCAGCGCGTTCGAGCATGAAGTCACGCATCACACGATGATGCACGAGGCCTTCAAGGGCTTTCTCACCGGCTTCCGTCACGATGCGCATCCGATGGCGATGATGTGCGGCATGCTGGGCTCGCTGGCGGCGTTCTATCACGACAATCTGGATCTGGACGACCCAGAGCAGCGACGGATGGCGGCAATCCGCATGATCGCGAAAGTGCCGACTATTGCGGCCGCCTGCTACCGACATTCGATCGGCTGGCCGATCCGCTATCCGCGCAACAATCTCGAGTACGTCGATCGCTTCCTGCACATGATGTTCGAGGTGCCGAGCGAGCCGTTGACACTCAAACCAGTCGCCTCGCGGGCGCTCGATTTGCTGTTTATCCTGCATGCCGATCACGAGCAGAATGCGTCCACCTCCACCGTGCGTCTGGTCGGCTCGACCGGTGCCAATCCCTATGCCTGCGTGTCGGCCGGCGTGGCGGCGTTGTGGGGGCCGGCGCATGGCGGCGCGAATGAAGCAGTGTTGCGGATGCTGGCCGACATTGGGCGTCCAGAGGATGTCGGCAAGGCGGTGGAAAAAGCCAAGAACAAGGAATCTGGCTTTCGTCTGATGGGGTTCGGCCATCGCGTGTACAAGAATTTCGATCCGCGCGCGACGATCATCCGCGAGATGACGCACGAGGTGCTGGCCGAGTTGGGTGTGAACGATCCAATGTTGGAGGTTGCATTACGACTGGAAGAGGCGGCGCTCAAGGACGACTATTTCGTGTCGCGCAAGCTGTATCCGAATGTCGATTTCTACTCGGGAATCATCTACAAGGCGCTCAATATCCCGACCGAAATGTTCACCGTAATGTTCGCGATCGCGCGCACGGCCGGTTGGGTTTCGCATTGGCTGGAGCAGCAGTCCGAGGAAGACGCCCGCATCGGTCGCCCGCGGCAGGTGTATGTGGGCTCGCCGGAACGAAAGTTTGTGCCCCAAAGCGAGCGGTGATCTCGAAGTTACGGCGTATCCGATTTAACGCCAGTTTGTGCGACTTCTATTCCAGTCGACACGGGTGCCTGCCGCCAGTACGGCCCGGTCTCAACGCCAGTGGCCCTCGGCGCGCCCATGCGTGCACATCGCTAGGCTTGGCGCCGATGTGGATCGAGCACGTCAAGTTTGCGGCTCTCGGGTTCCAGCATCGCGCGCAGAGCCACCCGTGACGCCCGCCGCATGGGTCGGTTGCCGCTGCGATCCAGCGGCGCCTGACGCAGCGCATCGTGCGGCAACACAGTCAGGTCGAACGACAAATCTTCGGCGCTGAACAGCCACACCGGCACTTCGGCTTCGCGCTCGCGATCAATCCATAGATGTCGGCTTCCTGTCTCGGCCGGAATGCCCTGCTCGCGCAGGAATTCGCCCACGCCATCGGGCTGATCGGTGTGCAGGTGCATGCAGACCGGGGAGTGCGCGTCGGCGGTACCATCCAGCACGCTGCCGACCAGTCGCGGCGTGAATTGCGCGAAAAAATGCATTGCACGCGCGGCGGCTTCGCGACGCACGCGCAGTAACGCCGGCTGTGAGTCGGCACAAAATAGTCGCTGGTAATCGCGCAGTGCCTGCTCTATCTCGCAGTTACGCGGCAGTGATAGATCGTCCAGGATGCCGAGCCGCTGCGCGGCCTTGAGCTTGGCCTGATGGAAATCGCGAATGCCGTCCTCGCTCATTAACCGAGCGGCTTCGATCGCCAGGCGCTGGCGACGCTCGCGAGTAAGCGTTTGCACATGGGTGACAGCGTGTTGCCGGGCGTGTCGCATCGCGGCCTCCGGATCAGCACTTGCGGACGTCAGGGCGAACCGCAGCCGAAACACAGGGAAGTTCCTTCCGGCGATCCAACGATAGCAGACCGCCTCGCAGCGGCAAGCGCCGACGACAAGAAGCTGCGCCTGCCAAGCAGCTAGCGCAAGCCCGGCCGCGGTTCGGGGGGCGTGCAATAAAAATACAATCGAGCAGGATCACGCCGCAATCGAGTCAGAAAATGTCGAACGATTCCTCGGGTTTGGTGTCCGCGCCATATTGCGCAGTCGAGGTTTCCGCGCGCGTGAGGTCTTCGGCCTTGAAAAACTCGGTCATCGCGCCGGGCGTGCCGTCGGGCAACAGTCGGCCGCTGCCCGGATCGATGCTCACGGTGACCACGCCCGGTGGCGGTTCGATCGCCCGCAACGGCACGTCGGTGAGGGCGGCGCGCATGTAGTCGATCCAGATCGGCAGCGCCGCACGCGCACCATATTCGCCGTATCCGAGCGTCGAGAAATCGTCCATGCCGACCCAGACCGTGGTCACCAGATGGCCGCCGAAGCCTGAGAACCACGCGTCGCGGTGATCGTTGGTGGTGCCGGTCTTGCCGCCGATATCCTCGCGATCAAGCACTTTGGCCGCCATGCCGGTGCCGCGCTTGATCACGTCTTTCATCAGCGACTCGATCAGGAATGCATTACGCCCATCGATTGCGCGATTGGCCGGAAACACGCTGGGCGGGCCGACAAAATCCGGGTCGTACGGTTTGATCTCGGGTGCTGGTGCTGGTGCAGGCGGCAGCGCTTCAGCTGTTGCCGCGGCGCCATTGGCAACTGCGGAATCTGCGGGCAACGGAGCCAGCAGCGCGTCACCCGTCGGGCCCAAGTCGAAGCCATCGACTAAGGTCGAGGCGACGGTTTCCTGCTGGGCGCGTTCCACGCAGTTGTCGCAAGCACGCGCCGGATGCGCGCGGGCAATGGTGATGCCATCGCGATCGAGCACCCGGTCGATGAAATACGGCTGGATCAGATAGCCGCCATTGGTGAACACCGAATAGCCGCGCGCGATCGCCAGCGGTGGCACCGATGCGGTGCCCAGCGACATCGACAGGTTCTGCGGAATGCTTTGCGGGCTGAAGCCGAACGCCTGCACGTAGTGCCAGGCGAAATCGACGCCGATCGCATCCAGCAGGCGCACCGAGACCAGATTACGCGAATGAACAAGTGCTTCGCGCAGGCGGATCGGGCCGACGAAGTTGCCGCTGTCGTTTTGCGGTCGCCAGACGTGGCCAGCGCGATCACGAAACATCACCGGCGCATCCAGCACGATCGAGGCCGGCGTGAAACCGCGCTCGAACGCAGCCGAGTAGATGAATGGCTTGAAGCTCGATCCGGGTTGGCGCAACGACTGCACCGCGCGATTGAACTTGCTGCTGGAAAAACTGAAGCCGCCCACCAGCGCGCGCAAGGCGCCGTCCTCAGGTTCCAGCGACACCAACGCGGCCTGCGCCTTCGGTAACTGGCTGAGCTGGTATTGCCCCGGCTTGTCCGCGACTGGCAGCAGGCGGATGAAATCGCCGCGCGCAAGCACACTGCCAACCTTTGCCGGCTTGCCGGCGTGAACAGCCCAGCGCACCGCTTCCAGATCCAGCGCGGTGTGCCTGCCGTCGCCCAACAACACGTCCGCTTGCTTGTCCTCCACCGCCATCACCAGCGCGGGAATCAGCTCGCCGAGCACGCCGCGCTCGCGCACCCGCTTGGCGAGCATGGTCGGGTCGGTTTCGGTGGTGATCTCGGCAAACTTGGCTTCCACGCCGCGATAGCCGTGGCGTCGGTCGTAAACCAGCAACCCATTGCGCAGCGCGTGGTTGGCATCAGCCTGCTTGACGCTGTCGATCGTGGTGAATACGCGAAAACCGCTAGTCAGCGCATCGCTGCCGTAACGATCGATCATCGCCTGACGCACCATTTCCGCCACATATGGCGCCTCCACCTCGATCTTTGGTTCGTGCGGCGAGGCGTGATTGGGGTCGGCCTGCGCTGCATCGCGTTGCGCGGGGCTGATGAAATGCAGCTCGGCCATCCGCAGCAACACGTAGTTGCGGCGTTCCAACGAGCGCTCTGGATTGGACAGCGGATTGCCGCTGGAGGGGAACTTCGGGATCGCCGCCAACGAGGCGGCCTCGGACAAGGTTAACTGCTCAAGCTTCTTGCCGTAGTAATACTCGGCTGCGGCAGCGACGCCGTAGGCGCGATTGCCAAAAAAGCTCTTGTTGAGATACAGCGCGAGGATTTCATCCTTGGACAATTCACGCTCGATCTTCAGCGCCAGCGCCATTTCGCGAAGCTTGCGCGAGTACGAATATTCAGTGCTCAGGAAGAACTGGCGCGCCACCTGCTGGGTGATGGTGCTACCGCCTGGAACGCGCTTGTCCTTGGTGGTAGCCAGCAGCCAGACCGCGCGGCTGACGCCGCGCCAGTCGACGCCGGGATGTTCGTAAAATCGCGCATCCTCGATCGCAATCACCGCTTGGCGCAGTTGCATCGGCACCTGTGAGATGGTGACCGGATAACGTCGCGTTTCACCGAATTGGGCAATCAACTTGCCTTCGCGTGAAAAGACGTTGAGGGGCATCTGCAAATCGACGTCGCGCAAGCCTGCCACGTCCGGAAGACCGGGTACTATCAGCCAGTACAACACGCCCAAACCGGCCACAGCCAACACCAGCAGCACCAGTCCAGCAAGCACCAGACGGCGCAGCCAGCGAAAAATTATTGCCATCCACGACGCCCCAATGGTTTACAGTCGGCAGGAAGAAGGAGTATAGAGCGTGCTGGGGAAACCGACACGCGGTTGGTTTCCTGGGGACCGGCGGCAGGGGGAGCGGGGACCGCAACGCGCTAGGCCGACGGAATGGCCAAAACAACTTTTTTTGCCGTGCCTGTTGCTATTTCGTAAAAAATCGTTATTTAATTGAATCCTGCGACGCATGTATTGATCGTAAATGCCCGCCGGGAGGGGAGAAACTGTGGGTCTCTTCGAAAGTAGCAATCCGCCGTTGATCGGCGTGGACATCAGCTCGACTGCGGTCAAGTTGCTGCAGCTCAGTTTGAGCGGCGGCCGCTATCGGGTCGAGCACTATGCGGTTGAGCCGTTGCCGTCGAATGCGGTGGTCGAGAAGTCGATCGTCGAAGTCGAAGCCATTGGCGACGCCATTAAGCGCGCTGTCAGCCGCTCGGGCACCCGTGCCAAGCACGCGGCGGCCGCAGTCGCGGGTTCGGCGGTGATCACGAAGGTGATCACGATGCCGTCCAACCTCGACGAGGACGCGCTGGAGGATCAAATCCAGTACGAGGCCGCTCAGTACATCCCGTACCCGATCGACGAAGTCAGCATGGACTTCGAGGTGCTTGGGCCGATGCCCGGTAACCCCGAAGTGCTGCAGGTGCTGCTGGTGGCCTCGCGCTCGGAGAACGTGGAACTGCGTCAATCCGCGCTGGAGATGGGTGGCCTGAGCGCGCGGGTGATGGATGTCGAGGCGTTCGCAATGGAAAACGCCTTCCGCATGATCGCCGACCAATTGTCGGTGCCGAAGGACGGACTGGTGGCGCTGGTTGACGTGGGTGCCACGGTGACCACGCTCAATGTCCTGCGCGACCAGCGCAGTATCTACACCCGCGAGCAGAGTTTCGGCGGCAAGCAACTCACCGACGAGGTGATGCGCCGCTACGGCCTGAACTACGAGGAAGCCGGTCTGGCCAAGCGCCAAGGCGGGCTGCCGGAAAGCTACGAGGTCGAAGTGCTGGAGCCGTTCATGGAATCGATGGTCCAGCAGGTTTCGCGCCTGTTGCAGTTCTTCTACGCCGGGAGCGAGTTCAATCGCGTCGACCAAATCGTGTTGGCCGGCGGTTGCGCCTCGATCGCTGGGATGTCGGCGATGATCGAGGAGCAGCTCGGTGTGCCGACAATGATCGCCAACCCGTTGGCCAACATGTCGCTGGGCGGTCGCGTGCAGGCCAATGCGCTTGCGCAGGACGCCCCGGCGCTGATGATCGCCTGCGGACTAGCCTTGAGGAGTTTCGACTGATGGCCAAGGTCAATCTCCTGCCGTGGCGCGCCGAGCGCCGCGCACAGCGCCAACGCGAGTTCTACATCCTGCTGGGGTTTGCCGGTATCGGCGCCTTGGTGCTTGGCGTGTTGATGGTCTTTTTCTACAGTAGGCAAATCGATGGCCAGAACGCGCGCAACGCTTACCTGACCGCGCAGATTGCCGAACTCGACAAGCAGATTGCTCAGATCGACGAGCTCGATGCCAAGAAAGACAAGCTGCTGCGCCGCAAGGAAGTGATCGAGCAATTGCAGGCCAATCGTGCGCAAATGGTGCATCTGTTCGACGAACTGGTCCGGACCATACCCGAAGGCGTGCGCTTGACAGCGATCCAGCAAAACGGCGAACAACTGACCCTGACCGGGCAGTCGCAATCCAACGCCCGGGTCAGTGCCTACATGCGCAATATCGAGGGATCAGGCTGGATGACCAACCCTGACCTGTCGGTGATCGAGGCCAAGGGCACCGACAAGACCTTGCCGTATGAATTCAACCTTACGCTGACCTTGACCAAGCCCGGCGCGCCGAAGGATGCAAACGGTAATCCGTTGCCAGCTCTTGATGCGCCGGATCAACCCGCCGCTGGAGGTTCGACGCCATGAGCAAGAAAAAAGTCGACCTGCGGGACTTCGGAAATGCCGGGTCGTGGCCACTTGGCTGGCAGCTGGGCGTTTGCGCGGTGCTGGCCGGGCTCATTCTGTTCCTGATCTATTGGGTCTGGGTCAAGGATCAGCGCGAAACCTTGGATGGCCTGGAACATACCGAGCTTTCGCTACGTTCTGATTTCACCACCAAGCAAGGCCGTGCCGCCAACCTGCAGCCGCTGATCATCCAGTTGGCACAGATGCAGGACATGCTGCAGCAGATGCTGCGGCAATTGCCTGGCAAGACCGAGATGCCCGACCTGATCGTGGATATTTCTCAAACCGCGCTGGCGACCGGTATCAACAACGAGTTGTTCCAGCCTGGTCCGGAAGAGCCCAAGGAGTTTTACGCCGAGAAGCCGATCAATTTGCGCATGGTAGGCACCTACCACCAGTTTGGAGCTTTCATGAGTGGCGTGGCGTCGTTGCCGCGAGTGGTGATCCTTACCATGCACAACATTTCGCTGAAGCCGACTGAGAAGTCCGGCGAAATCGGCCCCAATGGCAGCCTGACTTTGGAGGGCACGGTGCGGACGTATCGCTATCTCGACGAAGACGAAGCGGCGGCGGCGGATGCGGCGGCGGCACCCGATGGCGCGACGACAGCCGCGCCCGCCCCAACCGGAGCGAAATGAGATGAGTGCGAGTACACATTCCGCAATGCGCTGGATGGTGATTGCAGCTGCGCTGGCTTCGCTTGCAGGGTGCGGCAGAGGGGTGACTTCCAGCGATCCCGACAACCTGGAGACCTGGGTTGCCGCCGAAAAGGCCAAGCCCGCACCGCCGCTGGATCCAATTCCTGTGATGCAGCAGTTCGAGACGTTCGCTTACAACGACCAAGGCCTGCGTGATCCGTTCGCGCCGCCGGTCGACTCGCGCAGCGCCACCTCGGGTCCGCGTCCGGATCCGGATCGTCGCAGGCAGCCCATGGAGGCGTTCCCGCTGGACAGCCTGGACATGGTCGGAACGCTGGGTGGACAAGGGCATCTGGTAGGCCTGGTGATGACGCCCGACAAGGTTACCCATCGGATCACGCCGGGGACCTATTTGGGCGAGAACGAAGGCAAGGTCACTGCAGTGGAACCCGACAAGATCGTCATCACCGAGCTGGTGCCCGATGGAGCTGGCGGATGGATCGAACGCCCGGCTTCCATCGCTCTAGAAAATCAATGATTAGGGGATAGCAATGATGAGCGCATACAACGTCACTCGCCGGGTTGGCCGGTCGCGCGGCACGGCACTGGGCCTGGGTGCCTTGCTGCTCTGCAGCGCATTCCCCGCATTCGCGACGAATGTCCTGCAAAGTGTCAGTCACGCGCCAGGCGCCAACGGCGGGGTGGATATCACCTTGCAGTTCGCCGATCCGATCGCGGACGCGCAGGTGTTCACCACCGACAATCCACCGCGCATTGCGATCGACCTGCCCGATACCAAGGACGGCATGGCCGCCCGCAGGGTCGTGGTCGGCAACGGCTCTGCCAGTGCCGTTTCTGCTGCCGAGGCCAACGGTCGCACACGCGTAGTAGTCGATTTGTTCCGACCCGCCGCCTACGAATCGCGCATAGAGGGCAACCGACTGGTGCTCTCGGTCGCCAACAGTGGCGGTGCCAGCGCTGCGGCCGCCCCGATGGCAGGCGCTCCCATGACCGCCGCTGCAGTGCGCGGCCCGGTCATGGCAAACAGCATGGACCCGTCGCGCCGGGTGGCTGGCGCGTTAAGCGTATCCAACATCGATTTTCGTCGTGGCACCAATGGCTCTGGTCGCGTCGTACTGCGTTTCAGCGGCCCTGGCGCTGCGGCAAATATGCATACGGAAGGCTCGCGGGTGATGGTCGATGTCGGCAACGCGATGCTGCCGACGAATCTGGGCAAGAGCATCAATGTGGTCGATTTCGCAACTCCGGTGCAGTCGATCGATTCACGTCCACAGGCTGGCGGTACGCGTCTGACGATCAATACCAGCGGCGGTTTCGACTCGATGGCATATCAGACCGGCAACGAATATGTGGTCGAAATCACGCCGAAGAAGTCGATGACGGCTGACCGGGCGGCGCGAGGCGTGGGCGGGCTTAACGACAAGCCGGTGTACAAGGGCAAACCGGCCACCTTCAACTTCCAGGATGTGCCGGTGCGCACGGTACTGCAGTTGATTGCGGAGGAATCCAACCTCAATGTGGTCGCGGCCGATACGGTGCAGGGAAATGTGACCCTGCGCCTGATCAACGTGCCGTGGGATCAGGCGTTAGACATCGTGCTGCGCGCCAAGGGTCTGGACAAGCGCCGCGATGGCGACGTGATCTGGGTCGCGCCGCAGAAGGAAATCGCCGATTACGAGCAGGCCCGAGAGGATGCGCGGATCGCAATCGACCAGCGTGCAGAGACGGTGTCTGAATACATTCCGGTCAATTATGCCAATGCGGAAGACATTGCCAAGTTGCTGACAGAGGAGAGCAAGACCTCGAGTGCAGGCGGTGGTGGTAGCGGCGCAAACCAGGATCGAGGTTTCCTGTCCTCGCGCGGCAGCATAAGTTTCGACCGACGCAGCAATACGCTGCTATTGGTCGACATTCCGAAAAAGGTCGAGGAGATCAAGGCGCTGGTGAAGTTGTTGGATCGTCCGGTCGATCAGGTGTTGATTGAGGCTCGAATTGTTATTGCAAACGAGAGTTTCGCTCGGGATATTGGCGCACGCCTCGGTATCAACGGATTCAATGATGGATCGAAGACGTTGACAACCTTCGGCACGGACCGCGAAAGCGCTCTTGCAACGCAGAACTCAGTTACATCGACCAATATTGCGAACAACAATCTGATTGGCGCGAACAATCTCAGAAATGCGACGGCTGCCGAAGCCTATCGGGCCGCAGTGGCTGCAGCCATCGGGGCCGGCACCGATCCGAATGCGATAGTCCGACCGGTGCCAACCGTCGCTCAACTGCTGGTGCCCTCAATCGCCCACGGACTCAATGTCAACTTGCCGATCGCAAATTCTGCAGGCAGCCTGGCCCTGAGCATTCTGCGTGGGGGCCACGCGTTGGATCTTGAACTGACCGCAATGCAGACCGAAGGTCGTGGCGAAGTGATCTCCAATCCGCGGGTGATCACTAGCAACCAGAAGGAAGCGATCATCAAGCAAGGCGACGAGATCGGTTACATCACGATCACCGGCGGCGGTGCGGGTGCAGCGGCAACTCCGAACGTCCAGTTCAAGGAAGTACTGCTGCAACTCAAGGTCACGCCAACTATCACCAACGACGGTCGAGTGTTCATGTCGCTGGATGTCACCAAGGACGAGCTGAAGTCGTTCCTGCAAGTGCAGAACTTCGGCGCCGTGCCGCAGATCACCAAGCGCCAGGTCACTACAGCGGTGCTGGTGGACTCTGGACAGACGGTCGTGATCGGTGGCGTGTACGAGTTCAAGAACAACGAAGACCTGACCAAGGTGCCGTGGCTGGGCGACCTGCCATTCCTGGGCAATCTGTTCCGCACCAAGAGCAAGAGCAGTTCAAAGGCCGAGTTGCTGATCTTCGTCACTCCGAAGATCCTGCAAGTGTCTCAGCGCACCAACTAAGCAGCGGCTCAAATAGTTGATGTCGCAAAGGGGTCCGCAAGGACCCCTTTGCTTTTCGGGTGACGTCAGGCATCGGATGCTTGTCGTCGCATGCACACCGGAGTGCGCCGTTGCAACGCAAGTCCCTGATCGGTGGAGAGGTGTTGTTTCACGAAGGCGACACGCCGGATACCGCTTATTTGATCGAGTCGGGTTCAATCCATGTGCTCGCGCGGCAGCCGGGTCGCGACTTGCTCCTCGCAACATTAACGGCTGGCGATCTGCTCGGCGAGATGGGCGTGGTGGATCGCGCTCCGCGCACCGCAACCGCAGTTGCCGCCAGCGACTGCGTGCTGCTGATCATTGATAGCGAACAGATCGATGCCCGCCTGGATCGCAGCGATCCGATCCTGCGGATGTTGTTGCGGGGGCAGATGAAGCGGTATCGCTCGATGCTGCAACTGCTGCGCGGTCGGGCCGGCGACCGTCAAGCAAGCACGGTGTCAGACCCCGCGGATGCCTCGCAGGCAGGCAGCGGAATCGACAGCGGCACCAGCAAATTCCGGCTGGAAAGCCAGTTGCGGCAGGATCTTGTCGACGCAAAGCTCGATCTGCGTTATCAGCCGGTGCTCGACATCAGCACCGATCTAATTGTCGGATTCGAGGCCTTGGTGCGTTGGACACATCCCGAGCGTGGCCCGGTGTCTCCGGCCGAGTTCATCGCACTGGCCGAGGAAACCTCGCTGATCGTGCCGGTCGGCGAATACGTATTTGACGCTGGTTGCAACGCGCTCGATGCGTTGCGCACGCAGCCCATGCCGTACATCGCGGTGAATGTGTCCGCGCGCCAATTGGCGCATCCCGGTTTGATCGAACGCGTCGTTGCCCGTCGCGAGGCGTTGCGGCTGCCGCGAGGCTGCATCAAGGTCGAGATCACCGAAAGCCAGCTGCTCGACCATGGCAAGGTTGCCGAGGTCATTGCGCATTGTCACTCGCAAGACATCGCGGTGGCGCTGGATGATTTCGGCACCGGCTATTCGCATCTAATCCAGTTGCACCGGCTTGCCTTCGACAGTATCAAGATCGATCAGGCGTTTGTGCGCGACCTGCTCACCTCCGATCGCGCCAGGCGCATCGTGCAAACCATCATCCAGATGGGCGCGGCGCTGGGTGCGACATTAACTGCCGAAGGCGTGGAAACGCCGCAGCAACTGGATATCTTGCGAGAAATGGGCTGCGATCAGGCGCAGGGCTATCTGATCGGCAAACCATTGCCGCTGGAAGCGCAGATTGCGGCGAGTCATTGATCGGCGCGGAACCCGCTAAGCCAGCAATGGTCATATCCGTGCCGTCCACGGTCGCCGAGCGCCAATGCCAGCTGCCGCCCCTGAGGCTCGCATGCTGTGCGCTCTGCCGAGGGCGATACAAAGCGCAATCGCGTAGGCTGGAACTCGTAAATGCGATTCGACATTCGATCGCGGCGATTTTGACCTGCACTGCCGCTGGCAGGGCCTGACGCGCCAATATCGACCATTGAGGATGGCGATTCGAGTCTGCGCTCACTCGCGTTGACACACTGAAAACGAACAATTGGTGGAAAAATGACAATGCAAGATCAACTCGGTAGCGTCTCCGCAAACCTTGACGCACGTCAGCCCGATTCGGCCTCCGCCCTGCACAGTCGATTCGTCGCACTGCGAGAGGATTTGTCACGAGTCATCATTGGCCAGGTAGGATTGGTCGACAGCCTGTTGATTGCCTTGCTGGCCGACGGTCACTTGTTGGTGGAAGGCGCGCCCGGCTTGGCCAAAACTACAGCGATCAAGGAGCTCGCCTCGCGCCTTGCAGCCAACTTCCATCGCGTGCAGTTCACGCCGGATTTGTTGCCGGCCGATCTCACCGGCACGGAAATCTGGCGGCCGAACGATGGCAGATTCGAATTCCAGGCCGGGCCACTTTTCCACAACCTGATCCTCGCCGACGAGATCAACCGCGCGCCGGCCAAGGTGCAGTCGGCTCTGCTCGAGGCCATGGGCGAGCGCCAGATCACGGTCGGGCGGATGACATTTCCGTTGCCGGAGTTGTTCCTGGTGATGGCGACGCAAAATCCGATCGAGCAAGAAGGCACCTACCCGCTGCCGGAGGCCCAGCTTGACCGCTTCCTGATGCATGTGCGCATCGGCTATCCGGAAGCCGGGGCGGAGACTCGCATTCTGCGGCTGGTGCGCGAACGCGCGCAGCGCATGCCGCAAACGCAGCAAGCTTTCGAGCCGATTGCGCAGGCCGACGTCTTTGCCGCTCGCGATGCGGTGCTGCAAATCCACCTGGCCGAGCCACTGGAACGCTATTTGATCGAATTGGTGCTGGCCAGCCGCGACGCTTCTCGTTACGAGGCCACCCTGGCCGCGCGGATCGCCTGGGGCGCAAGTCCGCGCGGTTCGATTGCGCTGGAACGTTGTGCTCGAGCCCGCGCGTGGCTGGCGGGGCGCGATTACGTCACACCAGAGGACGTGCAAGCGGTTGCGCCAGACGTATTGCGCCACCGAGTGTTACCCAGCTACGAGGCGAGCGCCGAAGGCTGGGACGGCGAACGCCTAGTGCGCGCGTTGCTCGAACGCGTGCCGCTGCCTTGATCGGCTTTCTTGAAGCATGCCGCACTGCGAGACAGCCCTTGATCAATGACTATTGAAACGACACTGACGGATGCAGCGCACCAGCGCACAACAGGCGACAGGTCGGCCATTGCTCGCGGATCGGTTGGTCGTTGCAATGCCGATGCGAATGGCCTGCGCCCCGACCTGCGTGAGCTGATTGCATTGCGTGCTCGCGTGCGCGGCTGGCCTCCAGCGCGACTGGGCGCGGCGCGCGTGGCCGGGCCGGCGCTGTCGCCGTTTCGTGGTCGCGGCATGGAGTACGCCGAGTCGCGACCGTACGCGGCGGGCGATGATGCGCGCCACATCGACTGGCGTGTCACCGCACGCACAGGCCGCACGCACACCAAACTGTTCCAGGCCGAACGCGAGCGCATCACGTTGTTGATCGCCGACACCTCGCCACGCCTGTACTTCGGCACTCGCGTGCGCTTCAAGTCGGTGCAGGCCGCGCGGGTGGGCGCGATTGTCGCTTGGGCCGCGCAGCGCAGCGGCGATCGGGTCGGACTGCTGCGCGGGAGCGACAAGGTGGCGCCGCTGGCGCCGACCGGCGGTACCCGCGGCGTGTTGCGCGTGCTGGATGCATTGGCGCAGTGGTATGCGCAGGCGCCGGTAGACGATGCCGGTCTGGAGCGCGCGATCGTGTCTGCGCTGCGAGGATCGCGTCCGGGTGCGCGCATTGTTTTGTTGGCCGACCCGCTGTCGATTGAACCGATCAGCCAAGGCCATCTGGCTGCACTGTGCGCGCAGCATGATGTGCTCGCGGTGCTGTTGGTCGATCCGCTGGAGCTTGAGCCGCCACCCGAGAGATTGCCGTTTCGTTCGGATGCGGGGCGAATCGAGGTCGATCTCGCCGATACGCGTCTGCACCGCGCGTGGCAGAGCCAGTTCGGCGAACGCATCACCGCCCAATCTGCACGCCTGCATGCACTGGGCTCACACGTGCGCACATTGCGCACCGACGAGGACATTGATCACCTGCTGAGCGCGTTGTTGCCGGCCACGCGTGGGGTGGTGGCCTGATGTTGCAGTCGCTGTCGCACGCGGCCGATTCCAGCGCAGCACTGCGCGATATCCACTTGCCACCACCACCGCCGTGGTGGCCACCGGCGCCTGGTTGGTGGCTGCTTGCTGCTGTGTTGCTGGGCGTGCTGGCGTGGACTGGCTTGCGCGTGCTGAAGCGCTGGCGACGTGGTCGGCGGATCGACGCAATCCTGCTTCAGTTCGATCGCGACACGGCTGCAAGCAACGATGCGGCGTCCGCACTGCTTGCCGCGTCTGCAATCTTGCGCAGAGTCGCACGCTTGCGCCATCCGGATGCGTCGCAACGCGGAGGCGAGGCCTGGTTGAAATTTTTGGACGGCGATGACCCCACGCAACCGTTTTCTGCCGGCAGTGGTCGCCTGTTGGTGGATGGCGCGTTCCGGCCAACGCTCGACGCCGATTCAGCGCGCAGCGCGCTGACGGACGCGCGCAAGCGATTGCGTGTGCTGCTGGAGGCGGCGCATGCCTGATGAATTCGCATGGCCATGGGCATTGCTGGCGCTGCCGTTGCCGTGGCTGGCGCAGCGGTTGCTGCCGGCCGCGCGGCGCATCGGTCACGCGGCGTTGCGCGTGCCGTATGCACAACAATTGTCGATGTTGCATGCACCCGGTCCTGCTCGTGGTGCATTGCGTTGGATGGGTGTAGTGCCGCTGCTGGCCTGGGCCGCGTTGTGCATCGCCGCGGCACGTCCGCAACAACTGGGCGAAGCGGTGCAACCGCCGCGCACTGGCCGCGATCTGGTGCTGGCGGTGGATTTGTCCGGCAGCATGCAGCAACAGGACATGCGGCTTGGTGGCCAGACGGTGGATCGGCTGACCGCGATCAAGGCCGTTCTCGATGATTTTCTGGACCGGCGCCGTGGCGATCGTGTCGGACTGATCGTGTTCGGCTCGCAAGCTTACGCCGTGACGCCGTTGACCTTTGATCTTCGCAGCGTGAAGCAGCAGCTCGATGACAGCGTCGTCGGACTTGCTGGCCAGGAAACTGCGATCGGTGATGCGATCGCGCTTGCGGTCAAGCGCATGCGCGCGCAACCGTCGGACGCGCTATCGACGCCGACTCCAGTAAACAACGATTCGAAAGTGTTGATCGTGCTGACCGATGGCGTCAGCAATGCAGGTGCAGTGCCGCCGCTGAAAGCTGCCGAGTTGGCGACTGCCGAGCACATCCGCATCCACACCATCGGGTTTGGCGGCGATGGCGACGACGACATGAGCGCCTTGTTCGGCATGGCGATGAGCATGCCGGGCATGGGCAGCGACATCGACGAACAAACACTATCTGCGATCGCCACGCAAACTGGCGGTCGTTATTTCCGCGCCCGCGACACAGACGCGCTGGCGCAGATCTATGCCGAGCTCGACCGTCTGGAGCCGGTACAACAGGTTGGCCAGCTCGAGCGTCCGCGCACCGAGTTGTATCCGTGGCCGCTGGCTGCATCGTTATTGCTGATCGGAATTGGCCTGCTGTCGACGCGGCGGTTTGCATGAACATCTCCGCATCGATGCAGACATCCTTGCTTCAATCACATTTGCTGCCGCATTTGTTGCGGCCAATGTGGTTGCTGGGTTGGTTGGTATTGCCGCTGCTCGCATGGTGGTGGCGCGCGCGCCAGCGGCGTGGCAATCCGTGGCGGCGCGTGGTCGATCCACATCTGTTGCCGAGCCTGCTCGACTCAGAATCGGACAGCACGGCGCGCACGCCTTGGCTGATTCTGCTTACCTTGGCGATCGCCGTGTTCGCGCTGTCGGGGCCATCGTGGCATCACGAGCAAGCGAGGTTGATCGCGCCAGTCGATCCGCTGGTGGTTGCGGTGGATTTGTCGTCGGCGATGCAGGCAGCGGATCTTCCACCCAGTCGTAATGCACGCATTCGTATCAAGTTGCGGCAACTGTTGGCTCAGCGTCGCGGCGGGCAACTGGGCTTGGTCGCTTATGCCGGCGCCGCGTTCACGGTTGCGCCACTGTCGGACGATGCGCGCAGTCTGGATGATCTGGTGGATGCGCTGTTGCCGACGGTGATACCGGTCGATGGGCAACGCGCAGACCAAGCGATCATGCGTAGCGCCGACCTGCTGCAGCAAGCTGGATTTCAGCGCGGACGCATCTTATTGATGTCCGATCATGCCGACGCGGCAGCGATCAGTGCAGCTAGCTCGGCGGAGGCGCGCGGCTATCAAACATCGGCGCTGGGCATCGGCACGCTGATCGGCGCGCCCGTCACGGACAGCGGTACCGATTCAGGCGATGGCGGCGCATTGCACATGGCGCGGCTGGATCCTGCCTCGCTGCGATCACTGGCTGCGGCAGGCGGTGGCCGTTATGTGCCGATGACGGTGCAGGCCGACGACCTGCAGGCGCTTCGGATGCTCGAGTCAGAAGCAGGCGATGACGCGAACGACAGCCGTCGCGGCACGCGCGCCAATGCAGTCACCACGCGCTGGCGCGATGACGGGCCATGGTTGGTGCTATTGCTGCTGCCCTTGGTATTACTGGGATTTCGGCGCAATGCTTGGATGGGATTCGCGTGTGTGGTGTTGATGTTGCCGCTGCCGCAGGCACAGGCGGCGCTGCCGGACTGGTGGAGCGGGTTGTGGCAAAGCAACGACCAGCGCGCCTATCAGGCATTGCAGCAGCAACCAGAGAGGGCCGAGTCGCTCGCACGTTCGCCCGACATCGCCGCGGTCGCTGCGTATCGCAAGGGCGATTTCGCGGCGGCGGCGAAGCTGTGGGGGTCACGGCCAACGGCCGACGCCCAATTCAACCGCGGCAATGCACTGACAAAAATGCAGGACTATCCGGGCGCAATTTCGGCCTATGATCGCGCCCTGCAATTGCAGCCCGGAATGCCCGATGCGCTCGCCAATCGCGCACTTGCGCAGCGCCTGCTGCAGCAAGAAAAACAGCAACAACAAAGGCAGCCGCAGAAAAAAGAAAGCGACCGCGAACAGGATCATGCCGGCAACAGCAAGGGTTCGCAGTCGCAGGGATCAAATCAAGGCCAGCAGCAAGGCCAAAAACAAGGACCACAACAAGGACCACAACAAGGACCACAACAAGGACCACAACAAGGACAGCAACAAGGACAGCAACAAGGGCAGCAACAAGGGCAGCAACAAGGGCAGCAACAAGGGCAGCAACAAGGGCAGCAACAAGGGCAGCAACAAGGGCAGCAACAAGGGCAGCAGCCTACGCCAGCTCAGCGTCAACAGCGGTCGCAACAATCTGAGGCACAATCGCAGACAACTCCGAAGCAGCCATCGCAATCTGCCTCGGACGCTCCGCAATCGCTGCAACCAGCGACGCCCGAGCAGGCCGCAGCGCAGCGCGAGCGCCAGGCCAAGGCCGATGCCGCGACCCGGCGCGCGATGCAACAGGCATTGCAGCGCCAGCAAGGTCGCACCGCTTCGCAGCAGGGAAAGGGCAAAGCACACGTCGCCGTCGAAAGCACCGCCAAGCGCGAGCAGCATCAAGCGATCGAGCAATGGCTGCAGCGAGTTCCGGATGATCCGGGCGGATTACTGCGCCGCAAATTCGCGATCGAATGGGCGCGCCGGCAGGCGCAAGGAGAGCAATGATGCGCAGCGTGTTGACCCAGGTGCTGCTGACGCTACTCGTGCTGATGCTATGCAATGGCGGTGCGCAGGCGGCAGCCACTGCATCATTGAATCGCGATCGCGTAGCGATGGGCGATGCGGTCGTGCTCAGCATCACCAGCGACGAGGACACCGAGCCCGATTTTTCGCCGCTCACGTCCGACTTCGAAGTGCAGGGACGTTCGGCCAGTAGTCAGACCAGCATCGTCAACGGACACGTCAACTCGCAACACGTCTGGACCACCGAGATCGTACCGCGCCGCAGCGGCGCGCTGCGGGTGCCGTCAATTGTCGTGGGCAGTTCGCACACTGATCCGATCGCGCTCAGCGTGTCCGAGCAACCGCTAGCCACCGCAAGTGACGGCTCGCTGGTATTTCTCGAAAACACGCTGGAAACGACTTCGCCTTACGTGCAGCAATCGGCTGTCTACACGCTGCGCCTCTACTATGGCGTCACTTTGCTGGACGGCGCGCTGGATGCGCCGGCGGTGGACGGCGTCAACCTCTCGCAACTGGGCGATGACAGCAAGGGCAGCACCGTCATCAATGGGCGTCGCTTCGACGTGATCGAGCGTCGCTATGTGCTGACGCCAGAACGCAGCGGCGCCATCGAGGTGCCTGCGCCGACTTTTCGCGGGCGCGCGATGGGCGGCGGATTCGACGGCATGTTCGCCGGCGGTGCGGTCGGCGCGCGCGGCAAGGCCATCTCGCTGACTGTGCGCCCGCGACCAGCGCAAGCCGGCGATCGCTGGTTGCCGGCGCAAGCCGTCACTTTGGCGGCGCAACCGCAGCCAGGGCCACTGCACGCTGGCGAGCCGCTTACGCTCAACGTCACCGTGACCGCGCTGGGCGTCACCGGCACGCAGATTCCAGATCCGACACTGCCGCAAATCCCGGGTGCGCAGGTGTACCCGCAGGCCTCGACCACGCAGGACAGTGCGCCAAACGGTCATCTGCGCGGCCAGCGCATGCGTCGTTTCGCGATTGTGCCGAACGCGCAGGGCACGCTGCGGATTCCGCCAATCACGCAGGACTGGTGGAACGTCAATACCGACCAACCGGCGCAAGCGCGGGCATTGGTGCCGCCGTTGTTGGTGTTGCCGGGAGCAGCGATGCCATCTCCAGCGGGCAACGATTCTTCGGGCGCAAATGCACTGCCTGTGGGCGCGCCGGATCACGTCAGTGGCAACGCCGGCGCTACCGATGGCGCGCAACTCTGGTCGATCGAAAATTTCCGACTGTGGCGAGGTATCGCGCTCATCTTGGTTTTGGCGCTGGCATTGACCGCGTGGTGGGGCTGGCGGCGTGGACAGGGTCGGATCCCACGGGAATCGATGGGCGAGCCGGTCGCCGATGCGAAAGTACGCAAGCGTAACGGGCCGACCCTGGATCGCGCGCTGAAGATGGGCGAGCTCGATTCGATTGCTCAGGCGTTGCTGGATGCCGCACCAAGCGAGAATCCGAAGCATATGGCCGACGTCGCGCAGCAGCTGCACGATTCGGCGCAGGCCTCAGCTGTGCAGTCGCTGGATGCCGCGCGCTGGGGCCGCGGCGATCGTGCGGCGGCGCTGGCATCGCTGCGCGCGGCGTTTGCCAGGCCACCGGATTGGCGCACGCATCGCGCACCCAAAAGCGTCGACGACGAGCTCCCGCCGCTCTATCCGCGGGGCTGAATTTACTTGGCCCGATGACGGAGACGCGCTCGTCCAAAGGGATAGATCGCGCGTATCGCACGCAACGGCAAGCGTTCTGCTGCGTGTATCCTTCCGCCATTGACCGCGCGTATCCGACATAGTCGATTCAGCCGCGCAACCGCGACCAGCACAGGACAACGCATGCCCGATCAACCTGAGGTCAAACGCCGCGCACTCGCGTTGCACTGGAAGATCGCTATCGGTTTCGTCTCGGGCCTGCTGTTTGGGCTGATCGTGCACTACGGTATTGGCGCGGACACGGCGTGGGTGCAGATGCTCACGCGCTATGTCACGCAGCCGTTCGCGACGCTGTTTCTCAATCTGATCTTCATGCTGATCGTGCCGCTGCTGTTTTCAGCGCTGGTGGTCGGTGTCAGCGAGATGGGCGACATTCGCTCGCTCGGTCGTATCGGCTGGCGCACGCTGGCATTGACCGTGGTGTTGTCGGGGCTGGCGGTGGTGCTCGGGCTGGTGATGGTGAACGTGTTCAAGCCCGGCGCCGGCGTCGATCATGCGTTGGCGCAGCAGTTGCTGCAGGAAGGCGCCCAACGCGCGCAGGCGATCGTCAGCGACAGCCACGGACAGATCAGCGGCATCGACATGCTGCTTTCGATCGTGCCGGAAAACGTGATCAGCGCAGCCTCGAGCAACGGCTCAATTCTCGCCTTGATGTTTTTCGCGCTGATGTTCGGCATCGGTGTGGTGATGAGTCCCGCCACACCAGCGATTGCGACGCTCAAGCGCGGCATCGAAGGGCTGTTCGAAGTCTCGATGACCTTGATCGGGCTGGTGATCCGTCTCGCGCCTTATGCGGTGTTCTGTTTCATGTTCAACCTTGCCGTGCTGTTCGGCTGGGATCTGTTGATCAAGCTCGCCGCGTATGTGCTGGTGGTATTCATCGCGCTAGTGCTGCATATGCTGATCGTGTATTCGGCTGCGCTGAAATTCATCGGCGGCTACTCGCCGCTGCGCTTTTTCAAGGGCGTGCAGGAAGCAATGCTGATGGCGTTTTCGACCGCCTCCAGCAATGCCACGTTGCCGACCGCGTTACGCGTGGCGGACGAGCAGCTGCGCCTGCCACGACGCGTCTCGCGTTTCGTGCTGACCATTGGTGCCACTGCCAACCAGAACGGCACCGCTTTGTTCGAGGGCGTGACGGTCATCTTCCTCGCGCAATTCTTCGGCGTCGACCTGTCGATCGGGCAGCAGGTGTTGGTGATGCTGGTCTGCATTCTGGGCGGCATCGGCACCGCCGGCGTGCCGTCGGGATCGCTGCCCGTGGTTGCGCTCATCGCCGCGATGGTTAAGGTGCCGCCGGAAGGCATCGGCCTGATCCTTGGCGTGAATCATTTCCTCGACATGTCGCGCACCGTCGTCAACGTGACCGGCGACTTGGCGATTGCGACAATCGTGTCCAAGAGCGAACCTGAGACGATTGCGCTGGATGAACCCGCTCAGGTTTCGTAGCCGATTCTGGAGTCGGTGACTAAAGCCAGTTGCGCGATCTGACTGGGCCGCTATCAGTCCGTCGGGGCTTGTGCAAGCGCGACAGCGTGCCGGGTCGATGGGACAATAAGCCGCCCGCGACGTGCCGGGCGTCTCCTTCCACGTTGCCATGACCCAGCCGACCCGCCGCGAACTCGCCAACGCTGTCCGTTTCCTTGCCGTGGATGCGGTCGAGGCTGCCAAGTCGGGCCATCCGGGCATGCCGATGGGCATGGCCGATATCGCCGAAGTGTTGTGGAATGATTTTCTGCGGCACAGCCCGAACAATCCGCAGTGGTTCAACCGCGATCGCTTCATGCTGTCCAACGGTCACGGCTCGATGCTGCAATATGCGTTGCTGCATCTGTCGGGTTATGACTTGCCGATCGAGCAGATTCGCCAGTTCAGGCAAATGCACTCGGCAACGCCAGGCCATCCCGAACGCCGTGACACGCCCGGCGTGGAAACCACGACCGGTCCGCTGGGGCAGGGCGTCGCCAACGCGGTCGGATTCGCGTTGGCCGAGCGCCTGCTGGCCGAGCGCTTCAACCGGCCGGAATTCGAGATTGTCGACCACACCACCTGGGTTTTCCTCGGTGACGGTTGCCTGATGGAAGGCGTCTCTCACGAAGCCGCGTCGCTTGCGGGAACCTGGGGCTTGGGCAAGCTGATCGCGTTCTGGGACGACAACCAGATCTCGATCGATGGCAATGTTGCAGGCTGGTTTACCGACGACACGCCAGCGCGTTTCGAGGCCTACGGGTGGCAAGTCATCCGCAACGTGGACGGCATGGATCCGGATGAAATCGCACAGGCCATCCGCACCGCGCAAGCCGAAACCGGCAAGCCCAGCCTGCTCTGTTGCCGCACCATCATCGGTTTCGGCGCGCCGCACAAGCAGGGCAGCGAAGCCGCACACGGCTCGCCGTTGGGCAAAGAAGAAGCGCAAGCGGCGCGCGATACATTGAACTGGCCATATGCTGCGTTCGAGATTCCAAAGGAGATTTACGAGGGCTGGCGCGCGATCAACACTGGCATCGTCCGCGAGGAGCAATGGAATACCTTGTTCGACGCCTACGCGCGCCAGTATCCGGATCTCGCGCGCGAATTTACTCGCCGCGCGCATGCCGAATTGCCGGAAGACTTTATCGAGCACGCCGACGCCTTCATCGCCAAATTGCAGCAGGACGGTCTCAGCATTGCATCGCGCAAGGCGTCGCAGATGGCGATCGATGCGTACGCGCCGCTGCTGCCGGAATTGATCGGTGGATCGGCCGATCTCGCGCATTCCAACCTCACGCTGTGGAAAGGCTGTCGTGCGCTTGGCGTTGGCGCTCAAGCCGATGCGGATTCGGAAACGAACGGTGCGGCGAATTACATTCATTACGGCGTGCGCGAATTCGGCATGTCCGCGATCAGCAATGGATTGGCGCTACACGGCGGATTCCTGCCGTTCGATGCCACCTTCCTGGTGTTTTCCGACTACGCCCGCAACGCGTTGCGCATGAGCGCGCTGATTCCCGCGCATGTGCTGCACGTGTTCACCCACGACTCGATTGGACTGGGCGAAGACGGGCCGACCCATCAGCCGGTCGAGCATCTCGCGACACTGCGCTACATCCCCAACAACGATGTCTGGCGCCCCTGCGATGCGGTGGAATCGGCGGTCGCCTGGAAGTGCGCATTGCAACGCAACGAGGGCCCAAGTTGTTTGGTCTTCTCACGACAGACGCTGCCGCACCAGCATCGCAGTAGCGAGCAACTTGCCGACATCGCGCGCGGCGGCTATGTGTTGAGCGATCCGGGCGAAGCGCGGTTCGATGTGATCCTGATCGGCACCGGTTCGGAGCTTGATCTCGCGATGCAGGCGATGCGCCAATTGGCTGATGCGGGTATCAAAGCGCGCGTGGTATCGATGCCGTGCACCGACGCATTCGACCGCCAGCCGCTCGAATGGCGCGAGGGTGTGCTCCCATCGTGGTGCCGCAAACGCGTTGCGATCGAAGCCGGTGTCAGCGACTTCTGGCGCAAGTATGTTGGGCTGGACGGCGCGGTAATCGGGATGGACAGCTTCGGCGCATCGGCGCCTGCCGAAGTGCTGTTTCCGTTTTTCGGATTTACCGTCGAACGCGTGGTTGAGGCGGTAAAGGCGCAAGTGGGCGATCGCCTCTGATCCGATGCTGGTGATTCGAAGCGCCGTGAATTGCCCTTCTCCCTGTGGGAGAAGGAGTTCAGCGACTTGCCTTCTACTGATGATTTTGACGTGTGCGTGAAAGCGCCAATCCCACCAGGCGCGACTCGATCCATTCGGCCATCCCTCGCGGCTTGTTCAGCCGCATGCGGCGCATCGCTTCGGGATCGCTACTGCGTCCATGCAGCAATGCAGCGAACAGGGTTCGCAGTTTGCGCATTGGCGTAGCCGTGTTGACAAGCAACCAGCCGAGCGCCTTGGCGAGACGTTCCTCTTCCGCAGTGAAATCGCTACCCATCGGATAGTCGGGTAACAAACCACTTGCGCGGAACGGTTGCAACGTGTGCGTGAGATGCGCCGGCGTGTGCTTGGACCAGTTGGTGGGAGCAACAAAATCCGTGCGCAATTTCAAGGCCGTTTTTGATTTGTCCAACAGGCCTTGGACGAAATGCACATCCGCAATTGAAGCCATTGCGATCACGCAATCCTCGTCGGAGCGGCCGCGCAGGTCGGCGATGCCGTATTCGGTGATCGCGATGTCGCGCAGATGGCGCGGAATCGTGCAATGCGCGTAGCTGAAAACGACGTTGGAACCGATCCGACCTGCACTGTCCCGGCTCGCGCGGAACAATAATACCGAGCGCGCATGCTGCAACGCGAACGCCATCGCCACGAAGTTGTATTGGCCGCCGACACCGGAGACCACGCGACCATCAGCGAGCCCGTCTGACGTTGCCGCACCCAGTACGTTCATCAGCATGCAGGTGTTGAAGAAGCGTGCATCGCGCCGTTGCAGGCGCTCGAGCGCTTCAAATCCGCCATAGAGTTCGTTGATATGCGAGATACGGGTCATGCCGATCTTGCGCATGCGTTCTGGCGGCAATTCGCGCAGCCATTGATAGAACGACTTCGATCCCAGATAGAACGCGCCGTGCACGAACTGGCCCTCGCGCTCTACAAGTTGGTGGTCGCTAGCTGAAGCCGTGCCGTCGTTAAGTCGACGCATCACCTCAATGTCATCCACCACATAGCGTTTGATGACACCGGCTTCGATCAGCCGCATAAAGCCGTCGTTGACCATCTCACTGGCCCCGTACAAGCCAGCCTCGAATGGTCCGACGCCGCCGTATTCCTCAATCAATGCGCTCTCAGCCAATCCGGGCGCAAGTGCGTTGAGCAGCGCGCGGTAATCAGCGTTGCGCGTGTGTCGCAGGATCAATGCATTGCACAGCGCATCCGACAGCGCGCCGATGCCGATCTGCAAGGTGCCACCATCGCGCACCAGCGCGCTCGCATACAGGCCGATCGCGTATTCGGCGTCGGTCACCGCTTGCCGCGGCAACGCGAACAGTTGCGGTGTCGCACCCGGCAGGTCGATCACCGCATCAAACCAGTCGGCATCCACCGCTGCGGTGCCACCGATCCATGGCAATGTCGCGTCCACTTCGGCAATCAGCAACGGCCGCGGCAAGCCGGCAGCGACCACCGCTTCTACCGCGTCGAAACTCAGATCCGGATTGCAGCTCAGCGACAAGCGCGAGCCATCAGGTTCGCGCGCCACCTTCTGTACCAGCACATTCATACCGCGATCGGCCAGCGCGCGTGCCACGTGCGTGTAATTCAGGCTGGCGTAGCGGCGTTGCGCCGGTCGCGATTGCAACAGCGCACCGGACTGCAAATAGAACTCTTCGACTGCGATATTCGGCGGCAAGGTATCTGCCTGTTCGGCATCGACCCAGGCCAGCTGCGGAAAGTCCACGCCGAACTGTCTTTCAAGAAACGGATCAAGAAAACGCGCCGCCAGCGCATTCGGCGCTCGCGGTGGCGTCAGCGACAATGCGGTGTTGATGCTGAGCTGGATCGACGGGTCGGCGGCGACGCGCGCATAGATCGCGTTCAACAGGCGATGCGGCTTGCCGAGTCCTAGCGGCGCGCCCAGAACAATGCGCTTGCCGACACGCGCAAACAGAAAATCCACCGCCGCGTCGAGGCTGTCGAAGTGCGCGGGAGCCTTGCTGGCGGCGATCATGAAAAAAGTATCGCACGGGCGGAACTCTAAGCGCAGCGCGTCTATTCGCACGTGCAACTCACGACCATCGAAGCGGTCACGCCAATTCACCATCCATTGCGGGCACCTGCTGGTCAAGCCGGATAGACTGTCGCGCTGTTGCGGCTTCCGACGGCGAGAATGTGCGTTCAACGCGACTGCACTCGGCAGGCGCAAGTGTCGAATCTGCTGTTTCCAACGAGATGACTGTGTGATCGAAATTGAAGGAGTCCATCGACGTTACGCGGTTGGCGGACAAACAGTGCATGCACTGGACGACGTTCAATTGTCGATTGCATCCGGCGAGTTCGTGGCTGTGACGGGCGCGTCCGGCTCGGGCAAGTAGAGCCTGCTCAATTTGCTCGGTTGCCTGGATCGTCCCGACGCCGGCTATTACCGGCTGGAAGGTCAGGACATCGCGCAGCTCGATGACGAAGCCACCAGCGACATTCGCAATCGTCGGATTGGATTTGTGTTCCAGTCCTTCCATTTGTTGCCACGATTGACCGTGCTGGAGAACGTGCTGTTGCCGCTGCGCTTTTCGCGCGAGCCATCGATTGATGCGCGTGAACATGCCGAGACACTGCTGGGCCGGGTCGGGCTATCCGATCGATTGCACCATCGACCCAATGAATTGTCCGGCGGACAGATGCAGCGTGCGGCCATTGCGCGGGCGCTGCTGATGCGTCCGGCACTGCTGTTGGCAGATGAGCCGACCGGCAATCTCGACTCCCGCAGCGCCGAGGACGTACTCACGCTGTTTGAGGAATTGCATGCGAACGGACAGACCATCGTGTTGGTGACGCACGATGGCGATATCGCGGCACGCGCGCAGCGGCGCATTCGGCTGCACGATGGCAAGGTGGAACATGATTCGGCGGCTTAACCACTATGGCTTCGCGCTTGCGTTGCTGCTCGCTTGCGCGACGGTGAATGCAACAACGATGTTGACCGGTGAGGTACGCGCGGTTGACGCGCAGCAGATTGTCACGCCGCCTTCAAATTCCATTGTGGTGTTGCGCTATTTTGTTGCCGACGGTTCGCCAGTCAAACGCGGCGACGTGCTGATGCGGATTGATCCAGGAACCGCGGCCTCGCAACTGGAGCAAGTCGCGGCGCAGATCGAACAGTCAACCGCCAAGGCCGCCAATCAGGTGGCCGAGCTCAAGGTCAAGGCGGTGGATGCCGAGCTGGCGCAAGTCGATGCCGATGCCGCGCTGCAGACCGCGCGCGTGGATGCGCAGATTCCGAAGAACCTGATTTCCGGCATCGACTACGATCGATACCAGGGCGAGCTGGATCGTACCCGGCGCGAGCTCGAGCTCAAAACACGTGAACTGGTGGCTGCGCGTACTGCGGTGGATCGGCGCGTCGCCGATGCAAAACTGGAAATCGACAAGCTGGTTGCGCAGCGCGATTTTGCACAGGCTCAGGTGGACGTCGCCGAGTTACGCGCCGATCGCGACGGCACATTGATCCATGGCTTCGACAGCAATAGCGACTCGGGAAAGCGCTACGACGAGGGTTCATCGACCAACCCCGGCCAGAAGGTTGGCGAGGTCGTCGGTGCCGGGCGGATGGCGGTGCGCGCCTATGCGCTGGAACCCGATCGCGTCGGACTGGCGCCGGGCCAAGCGGTCGATCTGTTGTTCGATGCGCTGCCCGGACGGCATGTGCAAGGGCGTATCACCGCGATTGCTGGGGCGCCGGAGGCCAAGTCCGAATGGGGCGATGGCCGCTATTTCCAGATCGACATCGCGCTGCCGGCGCACGCAGCGCTGCCGCTGCGATCGGGTATGAGCGTGCGGGTAACGATTTCCTCGGCGACCAAACCCGCTCTATCGTCGGCCGCGCGATGAAAATTCTTCTGGCCACTGTCGTGTGTGTATCCATGCTGCCGATGGCGCAGGCGGCTAGCGTGCGCGCTGAGGGCGAGATTTTTGCGCGCGAAAGCGTGCAGATTTCGCCACCCACCATCGATAGCCTGTGGCAATTGAATATCACCCAGATGGCGGTGGATGGCGCGCCGGTGAAGAAGGGCGAAATCGTCGCCACGTTCGACGGCGGGCAACTGGCCACCACGTTGATTGCCAAACAAAGCAAGCTCAAGGAAAAGCAGACCGAACGCTCGCAACTGCTGCTCGAACTCGACTCACGCGCACGCACCGAACACCTGGCGAGTGAGGAGGCGCGCGCAAACCTGGAAAAGGCGCGGCGCAAGGCCAGCAAACCCAAGGAGCTGGTTGCCGGCATCGAGTACCGCAAGTTGGTGATCGCGCTGCAGCAAGCCGAACGGCGCATGGTTCTGCTGCAGCGGCGCGAGCTAATGGCCGCCGAACAACGCCGGCAAGAGCGTCGCTTGGTCGAAGCGGAAGTGTCAGCGCTGCAGGCCGACGTTGCCTCGTTGCAGCAGTCGATCGCGG
Organism: Lysobacterales bacterium; assembly: GCA_038216155.1. GTDB lineage: Bacteria > Pseudomonadota > Gammaproteobacteria > Xanthomonadales > Xanthomonadaceae > SZAS-103. The sequence goes on along the minus strand of JBBQQH010000005.1, from coordinate 9,228 downwards.
CACTGACCGTATCGGCGCCGCGCGCCGGCGTGATGCTGCACAACAGCGGATGGGACGGGCAAAAGTTCGACGTCGGTTCGCAAGTCTTTCGCGGCCTGTCGATCACGCAGATACCGGACATGACAACGCTCGCCGTGCGTGCCGACCTGCCCGAGCGTGACCTGACCAAAGTCGCGGTTGGTGCGTCCGTGCGCATCCAGTTGCAGGGCGGCTCCGGCGCAAGCCTGCACGGCAAAGTGGTGGATATCGGCCACGTCGTGCACAGCAAGTCGCAAGTCAAGCCGGTGCCGGTGGTCGACGTGCTGATCGTGCTCGATGCGGGCGATACGCGATTGCGCCCGGGACAACCCGTGCGCGTGGAAATCGCGACGAAGGCGGCCGGCGCACCATGATCCACGCCCGCGCACTTTTAATATGCACACTGATGACGTTATTTTCGGCGTGCAGCAAGCCGGTGGCGCAAGGGCCAGTGGAATTGGTGCGCGTCGCGCCGGTGCAGTTGGCGGTCGAGGCCGACGGCGAGTTGAAGTCGACCAAGGCGACCTCGTTGCAGGTTCCCGGCCCGCTATGGTCGCAGCGCCAATTGAGCTGGCTGATCACCGATGGCAGCGCAGTGAAACGTGGCGACGTGGTTGCGCGTTTTTCTGCCAACCAGGGTCAGCTCGATCTCAAGCAGGCGATGCTCGATCTCCAACGTACCGCGCTCGCGCGCGCGGAGAAGCAGGACGGTCTGGCATCGCAGCAAGGGCGAGTCGATGTCGATTTGGCCAAGGTCTCAACCGATCTGGCGATTGCACATCGCTACTCGGACATGCCGCTGCAGATGTTCGCGCACGACAAGGTGCTGGACGCGGTACAGGATCAACATTTTCTGGGCGACAAGCAGAACATGCTGCGATGGCAGCGTGGTCAGTCCGGCAAGGTCGCGGCAACGCAACTGGCGGTGTTGGATGCACAGCATGCGACATTCGATCTCAGCGCCAAGACCATGAAGGACAATCTTGATGCGCTGGTGCTCACTGCGCCGCACGATGGAATCGTGATGCTGCAGGAGAACTGGAGCGGCGATAAACCGCAACTCGGCGGCACCATGTGGGCGGGCCAGGAACTCGCCAGCCTGCCCGATCCGCATGCGTTGCAAGTGGAAATGGCGCTGCCGCAACTCGATGCGCAGGGCCTGCAGGTAGGCGACGCGGTCAGCCTGTATCCGGTCGGCAGGCCGCAACAAGCGATTGAAACGAAACTGTCGTGGGTTGCCAGCAGCGCGCAAGTCCGCAGTCAGCAAAGTTCAGTGAAGTACATCGTGATCAAGGCCGATGTACTGGAAGCCGATGCGCTGCGCAATGGCTGGGTGCCGGGCCAAAGCTTTCATGCGCGAGTCTTCATCAAGCGCGCCAAGCAGGGAATCACTGTACCGAATGTCGCGTTGATCACCGATGCGGGACGCACCTTTGTTGCGATTGCCGATGGCAGTCACGTAAGCCGTCATGCTGTGGAGATCGGCGCGCGTGGCACCGCCCGTTCGGAAGTCGTCAAGGGGCTGAGCGGAGGCGAGCGTATTTTGTTGCTGCCGCCGCACGCCAAGGACGACGGCTCATGATTTCGCAAGCGTGGCGTGAAGCGTTTGACGAACTGTCCCGGCGCAAGTTGCGTACCGGGCTGACCTTGCTCGGCTTGATCTTCGGCATCGGCGCGATCGTTGCGATGCAGGCGGTTGGCGAGGGCAGCCGGCGCGAGGCGTTGCGGCTGGTCGAAGGGCTGGGCATGAACAACCTGATCGTGCAGTCCAAGCCGCAGGACGAGCAGTCGCTGAAGGAAGTTCTCGCGCGCAGCCTTGGGCTGACGCTAGCCGATGCAATTGCCGCGCGCGATGTGGTGCCGGGCGCGACCGACTGGGCAGCGGAAAAGGAAATCCGGGTTGATTCGGCCTTCAGCGATTCCGGTGTGAGTGATGCGAGCGCCAGTGGCGTAAGTCCGGATTATTTCGCGATGTCCTCGTTGAAGGTGGATCGGGGTCGCGGATTCGTGGCGGCCGACGATGCCGATGTCGCTGCGGTCGCCGTGCTCGGCCACCAGGCGGCGCACGCGTTGTTTCCCAAGGGCAACGCGATTGGGCAGCCAATCAAACTCAATCATGTGTGGCTGCAGGTGATCGGCGTGCTGGCCGATCGCGATCTGGGCGGCGACAAGTTCGAGGGCGTGCAACTGGGGTTGGAAACCAATCGTATTTTCGTGCCGCTGTCGACTGCACGCATGCGCTTCCGTTTTCAGGCACTCGACACCGAAATTGATCGCGCGATGCTGCGTTTGTACGATCCGCAACAGATGGCGGACGGCGCGCGAGTGCTGTCCGCGCTGTTGGATCAGCGCCACGCCGGGGTCGAGGATTATTCGCTGCTGGTGCCGCAGCAATTGTTCCAACAGCATCAAAAAACACAAAACATCTTTCGCGTGGTGATGGGTGCGATCGCTGCCGTCAGCCTGCTAGTCGGCGGCATCGGCATCATGAACATCATGCTGGCCAACGTGCTGGAGCGACGCCGCGAAATCGGCTTGTTGCGCGCACTGGGCGCACGTCGCAGCGATATCGTGGCCCAGTTCCTGCGCGAGTCGACCGTGATCTGCGCCGCCGGCGCGCTGCTGGGTTTGGTATTCGGCGGCGTGCTCGCGTATTTGGTTGCCGCATTCGCAGGCTGGCAGGTGGCGTGGGCGCCGGTGACTATTTTGCTGTCGACTGTGCTGTGCGCCGGAGTCGGCTTGGCGTTCGGCGTCTATCCCGCGAGGCAGGCCGCTGCGCTCGAACCGATTGCGGCGTTGCGCGCCGATTAGCACCGACTACGCGTTGAAGCGCAGCGCGGATTGCCGTCGCCATCGAGCCATGGCCTCGTGTCGCAGTTTCTCGACGCGCCGCCGGCACGTCGACTCTTTACCCTGTCTGCGCTTAGCGCCGGTCTTAGAAACAGCCCTTGACACCTAAAGATTACAGGCGTAAACATACGTTCAATTACAGACGTAAACAATATTGGAAGCGGGACGATCATGCAGATCAGCGAAGCCGAATCGGCAGTGATGGACGTGCTCTGGCGGCGCAGCCCGCTGACGGCCGAAGACGTGGTCGCCGCGCTTGAGCGCAGCCAGGATTGGCAGGAATCAACGATCAAGACGCTGCTCAATCGTCTGCTGACGAAGAAGGCGGTCGCGGCCAGCAAGGACGGTCGACGCTATCTATATTCGCCATTGCTCGCGCGCGAAGACTGGGTGCAGGCGCAAAGCAAAGGCCTGCTCGATCGCCTGTTCGGCGGTCGCGTCGCACCGCTGGTGGCGCATTTTTCCGAGCGCAGCAAGCTGACCAAGAAAGACATCGCCGACCTCAAGCGTCTGATTGCGGAGATCGATGATGACAACTGAACTTCTCTCATGGCTGATCAACGCGACCCTTGCGATTTCGCTCGCAGGCATCGCGGTCCTGTTACTACGCAAACCATTGCAACGCTTGCTGGGTGCAGAAATCGCATATCGGCTATGGATCGTGATGCCACTCGCGACGCTGGCTGCGTGTTTCTCGCTGCCGCATGTCAAATCGGCTGCGACAACGATTGTCCACATGACCCCTGCGATTGCGCCGACGATCGTCGTGCGCGCAAGCAACGCCATGACCGGACTCGATGCCGACCGCTGGCTGCTAGTCGTGTGGTTGTGCGGTGCGTGCGCATTAGTCGCTGTGTTGATCTGGCAGCAGCGGCGCTTCGTCGCGCGTTTGCGTCTGCGCCACAATGGAGATGGCATCTGGCGAAGTGGGATAGCGGACGCCACGCCGGCGGTACTCGGCGTGTGGCGCCAAAAGCTCGTGTTGCCCGACAGTTTCGAGGCCAACTACGACGCCGACGAGCAGCAACTCATCATCGCGCACGAGCGCATGCATCAGCGGCGCCGAGATCCGTGGGCGCTCGCTTTGTGCGCTGCATTGCGTGCCGTGTTCTGGTTTAACCCTGTCGTGCATTTCGCTGCCGTGCGTTTCCGCCGCGATGTTGAACTCGCCTGCGACGCAGCGGTGCTGCGCGACCATCCGGCCTCGCGTCAGCGCTATGCAACGGCTTTGCTCAAGACCCATATTGCCGAGGGCGTATTGCCAGTCGGCTGTCTATGGGAAAACACACCACCCATGAAGGAACGAATCATGCTGCTCAAGCAAGCATTACCAGCGCGTCATGCGCAACTCGCAGGAGCAATCATTATTTGCATCGCGGCCATTGGCACAGCCGGATTCGCTATGACCTCGCACGACTTGGCGCTAAGCACGGCGAGTGCGCTTGCAGCTACGCCGTCATCCTCGTCGCAGGGTGGATTGTTTTACAAAACCACCCTGCACGTGCAGCAACTGCAACAGCATGGGCGATCGATCGACAAGCAAATAATGAGCGAGGCCATTGTCACGCGCGCTGGCGAGATCGCGGTGATCAAGATTGACCACGGCGGCGCTGACCACAGCGGTGCCATGTGGGGCTTGCGCTTCCGTGTCGACCCCGGGTCAGATCCCCGAATAGTGACGCTCAATGGCGATGTATTTGCGAGAGACGAGCAGCACGTGATCGGTCATCCGCATCTGATGATCGGCGTTGGCAAGACCAGCGTGATCGAATTGAGCGACAAGTCCGGAACAGGGTCGACCTATCGAGTCGAAGCGACGGTTACGCCAGTGCAGCCGACGGCTGCAATGACCGGGTCAGTCCCGCCACCGCCACCGCCGCCACCGCCGCCACCGCCGCCACCGCCGGAGATGTTTGCGCCGCCGCCTCCGCCTCCGCCTCCGCCTCCGCCTCCCGGCGATCGCATGGCTCCGCCTGCGCCTCCTGCACTGCCGCCACCGCCACGTTTCAATGCACCGGTGAGCGCTGCACAGGAGCCGCCGCCGCATTACCCTGATAGCGCGGTCAAGAACAGGGTCGGTGGCCAGGTCATGTTGAAGATCCTGGTCGGCAAGGATGGATCGGCAAAGCATGTCGAAGTCGTATCATCGCGGCCACAGGGCGTGTTCGACCAGAGCACGGTGAACGCCGCGAAGCAATGGCATTTCAATCCTGGTACCGATTCCAAAGGCAATCCGAAAGAAGGCTACATCTTGGTCCCGGTCACGTTCGCACCCGACAAGCGCGCGCCGCGAGCCAAGTGAGTTGATGGTTCGAGACGCGCTCTTGATCGCGCGGTGCGCGCCTTGATCGCTCCTCACCACGAACGGGCAATTTCGAGACGCGCTTTCGATGGCATAACGCGAACCTGAATTGCTCCTCACTACAAACGCAATTCACTCCCTTCCCTGCGCATTTTGCAGGGGAGGGTTGGGGAGGGGTGCACTTGCTTGGTTTGACTTGCGTGCGAACGGAGCCGCTGTTGTGGTTCGACTGGCTCACCACGAACGGTTGAGGGTACTGGTTCGATGGGCCTACCCTGATCTTGGCGGAGGACTCACCACGAATACATTTCGCTACCTCCCTTGCACATCTTTCAGGGGAGGGCTGGAGAGGGGTGCTCTTGCTCGGTTCGCCACACTCGCAAATGGAACTGACGCTGTGGTTCGACTGGCTCACCACGCACGTTTGAGAATGTTGTGGTTCGACAAGCTCACCACGAACGGTTCAATAGTTTGGTTCTGGCCGCTCATTAGCAGCCACGCTATCGCTAAATTCGTGGACTAGAACCGATCGAGTGGCAACAGCAGGTAGCGCACGCCATTCGCGGCGGGCGGTGGCAGGTGTCCGGCGCGGATGTTGACTTGGATCGCAGGCAGCATCAGCGCCGGCAACGACAACGAGGCATCGCGTGCGGTGCGCATGGCGACGAATTCGGATTCGCTGACACTCTCTCTCGCATGGATGTTGTGCTGCTTCTGCGCACCGATGCTGGTTTCGCAGGCAACCTCGCGACGAATGCCGCTCGCATCGATCGCGCCGTAGTCGTGGCAAACGAACACCCGCGTCGTGTCGGGCAGTTTGAATAAACGTCGAATGGATCGGAATAATTGCCCTGCATCGCCACCGGGAAAGTCACAGCGCGCACTGCCGGAGTCGGGCATGAACAGGCTGTCGCCGACAAACAACGCATCGCCGATCAGGTAGGCGACGGCGTCGGCGGTGTGACCCGGTACCGCGATCACTCGCGCAGCGATGTTGCCGACCACAAATGCATCACCGTCTGCGAACAACCGATCAAATTGCGACCCATCGCAGGGAAAATCCTCGTCAGGCATGAAGATCGGCGCGAAGGTCGCTTGCACGGCGCAGATGCCCGCTCCGATCGCAACAATGCCGCCGAGCGTCTCACGCACATGCTGCGCAGCTGACAGGTGGTCGGCGTGCGCGTGCGTCTCCAGAATCCAGTCGACCGCGAATCCGTGTTGATCAATCCAGGCAATCAATGCATCGACCGATACCGTTCCGCTGCGCGCTGATTTGATGTCGAAATCCAGCGCTGCATCGATGACTACGGCATGCCCAGTCGATTCGTCTGCGACAACATAACTCCAGGTCGAGCTGCCGTGATGGAAGAATGCTTGCACCAGAGGCTGTAATGACGAAAGCATGGATTTGCGTCCTGCGAGATCGCTCAATGCGCTTGTGCGGGCGCGACCAGCGTATCGTTCAACAGGTGTGCAAGCCGATCCCCGGCCTGGATGACACGGCGCTCAGCGATTGGTCGCATCTGGTCCAGGTAGGACGAATCCATCTTGTGCGACGCCGGATACAGTGCATCGTCGCGCACGATGCGGCACGATTCCATCGCCCAGTCGGCGGGATTCATGCTGCCCGAATGCAGATCGTGACCGAACAGCGGTCGCGCCGCGAGTTCATCCGCGTAGGCCTTCGCGTCGCGACCGTGCTCGGCGAGGATGTAGAAATCCCACACAGAATGCAGGTTGGTGCCCTGCACGCCATCGACGTACTTGTCGCGCGCGTACGGTTCCGGCGCGATTGCGGTGCGCAGGCTGACCTGGAAGTCATTGCCGCCCCGATCTTCCTTGTAGCCGGCATGCATCGGCTGGTGTGCGTCGCCGACGAAATGCACGAGAAACTTCAATGCTTCGATGCGTGCCTGCCGCGACTGTTGCGGATCGGCCAGGACGTGTTGCTGGGCGCGGATCGCATCGACCACGCAATTGCTGCCGGGACAATCGCGCGGCGGCACATAGGTGCAATCCTCGTCGCGAGGGGAATCCATGTAGTGCCAGCGTTGCGTCTGCTTGAAGCGGTCGGGATCGTCCTTGCGCATCGTATCCGCCCAGTTGGCCACGCCGGCGAGCGTTGGATCGGCCTCGCCACGTAGCAGGTCGGCAATCTGCGCTCGCGCAGTGGGGGTGAGTTCGCGCTGCGCCAGATAGCCGACCATGCGGTGCCCTTCGCTGCCCCACGCCATTGCTGAATTGGCCTGCATCGCCAGCAATGGCGCCAGTGCAATCCCGATCAGGCGGCTCTTGTTGCGTGCGGAAAGTCGAAGCTGGGCGCGGATCTGCATGGCGGGGGTGAACCTCGGGCTTGGGACAGTTAAAATACGCCACTGCGTTGGCAGGCGCATGACTGGCCGCCAAACTGGACGCATCAATCGTTTCGTGATGGCGATCCGTTCACCATCGCATTCTTTATCCACGCATTCGGGAGTAGTTCATGGCGATCAAGGTCGCGATCAACGGGTTTGGCCGCATCGGTCGCAATGTGCTGCGCTCGGCGGTGCAGAATTTTGCCAACGAGATCGAAATCGTTGCGATCAACGATCTGCTCGAACCGGACTATCTTGCTTACATGCTGCAGTACGACTCGGTGCATGGGCGCTTCAAGGGCGACGTGTCGATCGATGACAGTCATCTTGTCGTCAACGGCAAGAAAATTCGGCTGTCGCAGGAACGCGATCCCGCCAATCTGAAATGGAACGAGGTCAATGCCGATGTGGTGATCGAATCCACCGGCCTGTTTCTCGACAAGAAAACCGCGCAGTGGCACCTCGATGCCGGCGCAAAAAAGGTGCTGCTGTCGGCGCCGTCGAAGGATGACACGCCGATGTTCGTCTATGGCGTGAACCACAAAAAATATGCCGGCGAAGCGATCATTTCGAACGCCAGCTGCACCACGAATTGCTTGGCGCCGGTCGCGAAAGTGCTCAACGACAAGTGGGGCATCAAGCGCGGCCTGATGACCACAGTGCACGCGGCGACTGCGACGCAGAAAACCGTCGACGGCCCCAGCAACAAGGATTGGCGCGGCGGACGCGGCATCCTCGAAAACATCATCCCTTCGAGCACCGGCGCGGCCAAGGCGGTCGGCGTGGTGATCCCGGAGCTCAACAAGAAGCTCACCGGCATGTCGTTCCGCGTGCCGACTTCGGACGTCTCAGTTGTCGATCTCACCGTCGAGCTCGAAAAACCTGCGACTTACGCCGAGATCTGCGCCGAGATGAAGGCGCAGTCCGAAGGCGCGCTGAAGGGCATTCTCGGTTACACCGAAGACAAGGTCGTCGCCACCGATTTCGTCGGCGATGCGCGTACTTCGATCTTCGATGCCGACGCGGGCATCGCTCTGGACAGCACCTTCGTCAAGCTGATCGCCTGGTACGACAACGAGTGGGGCTATTCCAACAAATGCCTGGAGATGGTGAAGGTGATCGCGGCAAAGTAACCGCAGCGCGACAGCGCGCGGGGCTCACAAACAAGTGCCTGGAGATGGTGAAGGTGATCGCGGCAAAATAACCGCAGCGCGACAGCACGCAGGGCTCACCAACAAGTGCCTGGAGATGGTCAAGATGATCGCGGCGAAATAGCTGAGGCCTGCCGGGTTTCGATCCACCCTGATCCTGCGTACGATTGGAATCACGCTGCCAAATCGAGGACAGGCGATGAAACACCTCGGGATACTGACGTTGGCGCTCATCGCGATGCTATTGGCGGCTTCGGCCATGGCCGCTGACACGGGCTTTCTCGATCGCACCGTCACGGTGGATGGCGTGACGTATCGCTACCAGGTCTATGTGCCGGCGGACTACACGCCGCAGAAGTCCTGGCCCATCGCGCTGTTCCTGCATGGTTCCGGTGAGCGTGGAGCGGATGGGATCGTGCAGACCCAGGGTGGCATCGGCAGCGCGATTCGCGGCGATCGCAAGCGTTTCCCGATGCTGGTGGTGATGCCGCAGGCGCGCCCCGACACGCGCTGGACCGGCGCGATGGCGGCGCAGGCCTTGCAGGCACTG
>JBBQQH010000004.1:0-73027 GCA_038216155.1 Lysobacterales bacterium | reverse complement strand
GTTACGAGTTGTTGAAGGTGGTGAAGTCCGGCGGCGCGGCGCACGAGGATTGGATGGCGTTGGCGGTGGGTTTTGTTGTGTCCGCGATCATCGCGTTCATCGCTGTGAAGTGGTTGCTGGGCTATATCCGCACGCACACATGTACGCCATTCGCGGTGTATCGGATTGTGTTGGGCATTGCGCTGTTGGTTTGGATGCCGGGGCTTTGAAAAATTGGCGCGCTCGCTTCTGATCATCAGCCGGTGACGCTAAGTCAAAATGGATCGTCAGCATATGTGTGTTGAGGAGCGCTTGCGGCTTTCGCGGGGATGACTGCTTGTGCGAACTACTGCATGTGTTCCGCGTTGGCCTTGTGTTCGATCGCATCGAGCACGTAACTGGTCATGCCGAGGGCGAGTTCGTGTTCGCCCATGAACACCTTGCCGGCGCTGTCACGCCGCAATAGCTCGGCTTCCTCGTCGCTGTGCGTGCGTACGACAGTCTGGATTGCGGGGTTGAGCGCACGCGCGATTTCGATCATTTGCCGCACGTGAAAGGTATCGGGTGTGGCAATCACAAGGATGCTGGCGCGGGCGATATGCGCCTGGATAAGCACCGCCGGCTCGGCCGCGTTGCCGGCAACCGCGTGCACGCCCTGTTCGCGCAACTTCTCAATCAATTCGCGATTCTCATCGGCGATTACGAAGCGAAATCCACGCTCGCTCAACGCCGCCGCGATGCGGCGACCGACGCGACCATAACCGACCAGTACCACGTGGCCGGTCACGTATTCGGATTTCACCGTCATCGGCAGTTCGGCCAGCGGATCGGTGCGGCGTTCGAGATCGCGGGCGAATTGCGAGCGTTCGCGAATCCAGCGTTGCGCCGGCTCGATCATGCCGAACACCAATGGATTGATTGCGATCGAGATCAGCGCGCCGGCCAGGATCAGATTCAGCGCGACGGCGGGCAGCAAGCCCAGCGTGGTTGCTAGGCCGGCGAGGATGAAGGAAAACTCGCCAATCTGCGCCAAGCTCGCGGCGACCGTCAACGCGGTGTTGAGTGGATAGCGAAACGCCAGCACCAGCGCGAATGCGGCGAGCGACTTGCCGACCACGATAATGCCAACCACCGCCAGCACTTGCAGCGGCATGGTGATCAGCACGTGCGGGTCGAACAGCATGCCGACCGAGACGAAAAACAACACCGCAAACGCATCGCGCAGCGGCAACGATTCCTGCGCAGCGCGATAGCTCAACGCCGATTCGCGCAGCACGGTTCCGGCGAAAAAAGCGCCCAACGCAAACGACACGCCAAACACCGCCGACGACACATAGGCAATGCCGACCGCAGCGGCGATCACGCACAGGGTGAATAATTCGCGCGACCCGCTGTGCGCCACCTGCCACAGGATCCACGGAAACACACGCTTGCCGACCACTAGCATCAGCCCCACAAACACGGCGACCAGTCCGAGCGTTTTCGCCAGCGCCAGCCAGATATCCTCACCCGCGTGCAGCGACTGCCCGGCCAGCGGCGGCAGCAACACCAGCACCAGGATCATGATCAGGTCCTGCACCACCAGCCAGCCGATGGCGATACGTCCGTTGACCGAATCCATCGAACCGTGGCGCTCGATCGCCTTTAAAAACACCACGGTGCTGGCGACCGACAATGCCAGTCCGAGCACCAGGCCTGCCGATAGCGACCAGCCCCACAGCATCGCGACGCCGGCACCGAGTGCGCTGGCCGCGAGCATCTGCACGATCGCGCCCGGCACCGCGATGCGACCGACCGAGAGCAGTTCCTTCATCGAAAAATGCAGGCCGACGCCGAACATCAACAGCATCACGCCAATCTCGGCCAACTGGCTGGCGATGGCGAGGTCGGCAACGAACCAAGGCGAATGCGGGCCAATCAGAACGCCCGCCACCAGATAACCCACCAGCGCCGGCAGCTTCAGCCGCACCGCGATAAAACCAAACACCAGCGCCATGCCCAGCGCGGCGGCAATGGTGGTGATCAGGGTGACGCTATGCGGCATTGATCGCGCCCGTGTGCGCGCGGCCATCGCGCGGTGATTTGATTGTACGGGGTGGCTTTGTGCGCGCACGAATGCTCACTCCCGCATTGGCGCGAGGCGCAGGGTGCAGTTGCTTTGCTTAATCAGGCGTGCAAACGGACCCAGTGTAGAGGTTCGACGGACTTACCACGAACGGTATAGAGAGCGCTGTCACGGAGTCATCTGGTTCGAGCCACTCCTGCGCTTCCGTGCGCTCGCGGCATTTGTCCGCCCATCGGCATCGGCCGTTCCTGCGCATCCATGCGCTCGCGGCATTTGTCCATCCATGGACATCGCAGCTCATTACGAACGGAAGCCACTCCCTCCCTTGCGCAAAGCGCAGGGCGATGAACCGCGTCAGGACAATTTGCCGGTGGCAAATTGTGCGGTGAAGAGCACCCGGAAGGGCCGGCCTGGTTGGAGAGGGGTGCTGTTGCTTTGCTTGATCAGGTGCGTAAACGAGACCGGTGATGTGGTTCGACGGGCTCACCACGAACGGTTGAGATCGGCGCGACGCGAGCTGCTTCCTGGTTACCACGGCAGTACGATCAGAGACGAATAAAGTATGGAATCGCAGTCAGTACCACGCCGATCAGCACCAGCAGCCAGGCGTTGGTGAAGAAATATGGATAGGCCATCAACGCGATGCCGCAGACCAGCGGAATCGGGATGCGTTGCTTGGTGCCGTACACGAAATAACCCAGCCCGATCGCGCCGAACAGCATGCCCCACCACAGTTGCGCTTCGCTCATGGCGCCCTGTGCTCAGGCGTGCAGCGAATAGGTGGCGTAGGTCAGTGTCTCGGCCAATACATGACCCTGCATTGCGCGTTGCACGTCGGCTGCGGTAAAGCGCTCGGGTAATTTCAACGATGGCACGTCGAGTGCGAACAAGCGGAAGAAATAACGGTGCGTGCGTGAATCGTTCGGCGGCGGATACGGGCCGTCGTAACCGCGCCAGTTGCCGGCCATTGCTGGATCACCGGCAAACCAGTCGGTGTAGCTGTTCAAGCCCTGGCGTGCGCCTTCCGGTCCATCGGGCTGCTGCTTGCCGTGTTTGATCACGCCATCGGACGCGCTGCCAGCGGCGATCTCGCGCACATCGGCGGCAATGTCCGCCATCGCCCAATGCACGAAATCCGCACGCACGTGATCGAGCGGAATGTCCGCCTCCTTGCCCGCCAGCAACGCATCGCTGGGCGCGTCCGGATCGATGCATAACAACGCAAAACTGCGCGTTGCCGCTGGCACGTCGCTCCATGCAAGCTGCGGATTGCGATTGCCGCCGAAGCCACCCGGTGCACCGAGCGCAAATTCGCAAGGCATCGGCTTGCCGGATTGAAAACTGTCGCTATGCAATTTCATTGGGCGCCTTGAGCAGTTGTGGACGCAGAATAGCCCGACGCCGATTGCTGCGGCGTTGGCTGAACCTGGGGCAGCTCGTCGCCGGGACCGACGACGCAATTGCGCCCTGCCAGCTTGGCGCAATACAGGGCTTGATCCGCGCGTCGCAACAGGCCGGAAAAATCACCGCCGGGCAAGGCCATTGCGATGCCGATGGAAACACGCAGCGAAATGAGGCTGCCTTCGATCGCAATGGGCGATGACTCGACACTGTGTCGCAGACGTTCGGCTGCAACGCGTGCCGCCGCTTCATCGGCATCGGGCAACAGCACCACGAATTCCTCACCACCCAGCCGCCCCAGCAGATCCTCCTCGCGCAAACCCAACTGCAGCGCGGCGACGATGGCCTGCAGCGCGGCATCGCCGGCGGCGTGCCCATGTTCGTCGTTGATGCGTTTGAAGTGGTCGGCATCGACCAGCAACGCCGCCACCGGATGTGCGTGCCGGCGCGCGCTGGCGAGCATCCGTTCCGCCGCCTGGACCAACGCGCGCCGATTGCAGATGCCGGTCAACGGGTCGAGCATCGCCTGCCGCACCAGTTCCTGGTTGAGCCGATCGTTGCACATCAGCACAAAGCCGAAAGTGCTGAGCACCGGCAGGAACGCGGCGATCCCGAACACCGCGGCTTGCATTGGCGTCGGCGCAAACGCCGAGGTCAGGGTCTCGCTGCGCAAGCCCTCGTACAACGTGCGAACCAGCAATACGGCCGCTGTGAGTGCAAACGCAATCATCGTCAGTACGTCGCTGCGCCGCAACTGTCGCGAGCGGTCAAGCAACGAAGTCGAACCGTTTGCGAACTGGACAGCGAGCAGCGCGGAGATACTGACCGTGCGCCAACGCATGCTGGGCATGGCATAGGTGAACATGATCGCCGCCAGCGCGATCAGCAGCACTGGTGCGAACACCCGTGCGTTGGCCGCGGGGCAGCCAGCGAACAATCGCAAACCACGCACTAAAAGCGCATAAGACAGACCCAGCAACGCGTTGGCAAGGACGATGGCGATCCAGTCGGTCACCTGTCCACGCGCGCTGTATAACACCCAGGCCACTGGCTGCAGCAAGGTCCCGAGAATCCAAGCGCGCAGGCTCGGGCGCAAGGCGACTGGATAGTCGCGCAGCACGTACGACAGGCCGATCCCCATCAGCAGTGCCAGCACTGCCGAGATCGTGATCGCACTGTGGATGTCGATGCCCATGCGCCGGCTTGACCCTTCCAACTGCACCAATTTGCAGTCTAGCCCCGATCCGTTCGCAACCGGAACGACGCTCCGCCTGAAGCTGCTCAGTCGACGGCGAATCCAAGGCGCTCGGCGATTGGCGCCAGCACCGCAAACGGGCCGGCCAGCACCTCGCGATAGTCGCGCCAGTGGCCATCGGTAAATAACGTCGGATGATTACCCGATGCCAGCTCGCGTTGCTGCGCGGGCAGCGGGCTGGGAGTGACCGACAGGCCGATGAAGCGGGCTATGTCTTCGGTCACCTGCAACGGATCGTTTTGCAACGAGATCGGATCGATCCGCAGCACCTGCAGATCGTCGTGCTCGATGGTGAACGCCAGTTGTTCGAGCGCCTTTTGCAGATGCACTGCCGCAGCGGTTGGCGAGGCAAACGGTAGCCGCGCCGGGCTGCCGAAAGCGAGCCAGTTGAGCAACAGGTCGCGCGGGTCGCGCAGCGCGACGATCAACCGTGCACCCGGCAAATTTTGGCGCAAGGTCATGCCAAGCCTCGCATCCCAGATGCGCAGCCAGTCGATGACTGCGATATCTGCTGCACCTGTCTCGGCCAGACGATCGCGCCATTGCCCGATCAGTCGCTGTCCGCCTTCAACGAATGCATCAGCGCTTGCCGGCAGCGCAGCCGGATCGCCGAATCCGTCGGCGCGCGGCTCGGCGCCGAACCGATCGGACAGGAACGGGCGCTCGGTTTGCTCGCGAAAAATCGCCGCAAGACGATCGACGCCACTGCCGGGAGGGCCGTACAGGAACACGGGAGCCGCGGGATCGACTGCGTCGATTGCTGGCGATGCATTCCGCGCCATCGATTCCAGCGTGGCGGTCGGCAATCCCGCTGCCGGCATTGCGTCGGCCGCCTGCGGATTGAGCGCCTGCGCCAGCTGCCAGGCGTGCACAGCCTGATCGAACTGGCCGCCGCGATCGAACGCGTGTCCGAGCCAGCCCAGCACACTGCGCCGCAGCGACGGATCGGGATAACCGCCAAACGGGCGCAGTCGCGCGATGGCCAGCTCCGGATCGCGGTGCAGCTCGGCGCGCGCCTTGACCAGTGAGGCGGCAACCGAATACGGATTTTTGCCTAGCGCAATGTCGGCGAGTGTTTCGGCGTGGGCGACATCGCCGCGCGCATCCTGCGCCAGCGCCAGGCGTTCGGCTGGCAGCGGATGCTCGGGCATCGCTGCTTGCCAACGTTGCAGTTGCGCGAACATGTCCGCCGAATTGCCGGCTTCCAGCGAATAGCGCGCATCCCACGCCGCGACCGAATCGGGATTCTGCTGCAGCAGGTTGTCGAGAAACTCGCGTGCCTGCGCATGGCCTTGGTATTTCACCCACAGCCGCATCGCGCCGTCGATCGCGGGAAAGTGATGCGGGTCGAGCGCGATCACTGCGCGAAACAGATCCAGCGCCTGGTCGATATGGCCGTTGACCACCGCCAGCTCACCGGCCAGTTGCATCACGCCGATGTCGTTGGGACGGTCGCGTTGCAGTTGTTCGATGATCTCGCCGCCGTCTTCCAGCCGACTTTGCCGGCGCAGCGCTTCGGCCAGGCCGCGGCGCAGCACGAACTGATGCGGGTCGCCTTCCAGCGCGCGCCGATAGGCCTGTTCGGCGAAGGCTAGATTACCGCGTTGCATGTAGGCGTCGGCCAGCGTGGATAACACCAGCGTGTCTTCGGGCGCGATGGCGGCGGCGGCCGAGAACTGCTTGATGGCGGTGTCATGATCGCCGCGCGCACCGTGCAGCTGGCCGTGCGTCAGCAGCACATGCGGATGCTCCGGATTGACCCGTTCGGCCATCTTCAATTGGCGCTCGGCATCGTCCAGATCGTTACGCGCCAGCGCCATGTGCGCCAGCGTGATGTAGGCGGCGAGATGGTTGGGGTCGAGCGCCAGCGTCGCGATGAGATGCTTGCGTGCCTGCGCAAGGTCGCCGCCGGCCAGGCTCAGGCCGGCCAGCGAGAAGTGATAGGTGGCGTTGTCGGGCGCCATCTCCGTGGCACGATCGAAACTTGCGCGCGCGCTCTCGTCATCGCCCGCCTGCCGCAACGCCAAGCCCAACGCGTGGTGTGCTTCGGGATCCTGCGGCGTTTGCTCAACCTGCGCGCGCGCCATCTCCAGCACATCCGGCGAGCGGCGGCGTAGTGCGTCGATCACGTCCTGCAACATGCGTGCGAACCTGCAATTCTGGGCCGACAATTGTAACAGCGCGGCCGCTTTGGCCGGCTGCGGCGCGCGCTCAGGCGGAGGCTGCGGCCTTGTGGATCTTAGCCTCGGACGTGCCGCTGGCGAGGTCCGTGGCGGTGGCGAGATCGGAGATGCGAGCGCATACCCATTGCTCGGCGAAACCTTCCAGCGCGCGCGACTGGATGAAGCCGCAATGGCCGCCGTGGCTGGCGATTTCTAGGGTCGAGTGCGCGGGCAGTTGCAGCGCGCGGAACGCTTCAACCGGAATCACCGGATCATCTTCGGCAGTGAGGATGCTTACCGGAATCTGCAAACCAGCGAGGCGATCGCCAGCGACAGCGTAACCATCCAGATAGTTTTCCAGCAGGCCGAGGTCGGTATAGCGCTCGACCATCCACGAGGTCAGGCCGCGCATGTCCTGCTTGAGCACGGCATCGTCGAAATCGTGGCGCTGCGGAAACAATTCGCGCTTGCGCTTGAGCGAGCCGCGCCACTTGCGCATGAAATACCAGTGATACAGCGGATTGCCTGTTTCCAGCGCACGCATGCCAGCGGCGGGATCAAGCACCGGGCACACCGCGACCGCATGCGTCAGCGGAATGCCCGCAGCCGGCGCGCGCAAGGCAAGCCGCAGCGCAAAGTTGCCGCCCAGCGAATAGCCTGCAGCGAAGAACGGGCGCTCGCCCAGCATGTCGCTCGCCGCGCGCACCGCATTGACCACTTCATCGATGCGGCAGGAGTGGAACGGGTCTTCGTTGAGGTGGTGGGTGTCGCCGTGGTCGCGAAAATTCAGCCGCAGTATGTCGAACCCGGCCTGCAGCAGCCGAGCGGCGGTGTGCAGCATGTAGCCCGACTCGGCGCTGCCTTCCCAGCCGTGCAGCAACAACACCAGACCTCGCGCACGCCGTCCCTTTAGCGTCGAGTGAAAACCCTGCAGGCGCACGCCTTCTCCGCCCGGGAGCAATAGCTCGCGCGTGTCGGGATGCAATCGGGCGAGCGCACGCGCGCCGCTTGATTTGCGCCAACTGCTGGAGGACAACACCGACTGCACATGCGCACCGCGCAACCACGCCGGCGGCTGAAATTCGCGTGCGTGCATTACGGCGCCAGCGCAGCGGCGATGCGGGCGCGCGCCAGATCGGCCATCGCCCGGCGACCGCCTTCTGCCGGCACCGGTTGCAGGAAGTGCACTTCGGCCACGCGCACCGGATCGCCCAGCAGGCGCAGGAAGTTGTGCAGGAATTGCTCGCCGGGGGCGAACGCGACTTGCGTCTGCGCACGACCATCGCGCCCGTAACGCAGCGCCACCGGCTGCACCGGCACGTTCGCTTCCAGGGCCGGCTGCAGGATCCGTGCATGGAACACGCGCAATGCCTCGCCGCTGCCGGTTCCACCCTCGGGAAACACCGCGACAGCCATACCCTTGTGCAAGCGATCAAGCATCTGCTGTTGCACGCCCAGCAGCGATTGGTTGCTGCCGCGCTGGTGATA
This sequence comes from Lysobacterales bacterium, assembly GCA_038216155.1. Classification (GTDB taxonomy): domain Bacteria; phylum Pseudomonadota; class Gammaproteobacteria; order Xanthomonadales; family Xanthomonadaceae; genus SZAS-103. Next base: position 64,677 of record JBBQQH010000004.1, on the reverse strand, counting down.
GATGGTGCCGGCGCGGCCGGCCAGCCAGCCGATCAACGGCCAGCGACTGATCTCGTCCTTGGCCACAAAACCGGCCATGTGCTGGCTGTGCAGCAGGGAAATATCGATCCAGCTGACGTGGTTGGCGACCATCAGCACCGCACCTGGCAGCGGCTGGCCAACCCGGCGTGTGCGCAGGCCAAACAGACGCACCAGCGCGCCGGTCCAGGAGCGGATCACGCGCTCGTCCACGCGCTCGCCATGCACGCGCAGGCGATGCGTGAGCGGGTTGATCAGCAGCAGGGTGATCGGCAATCCGATCAGGATCAGGATCAGCAGCAACGGCACGCGCACGACATAGCGCAGCGGGCGCCACGCATCAGCCAACATCGGAGAGGACTCGGACCATTCCATAGTGCCGAGTGTGCCGCAGCATGCTAGAGCCTGCACTCGGCGCGCCGTGGCGCTCCGGTGCGATCATGCGATCAACTGGTGCGGAACAGGCTCGGACGCCAGCCTGCATCGACATAACTGCGATCGCTGGCATAGCCGCTGCTGCCGCCGTAGCCGGTTCCGTAGTCACGCGAACGGCGGCGGTGCATGCGGTCTTGCAACTCGTCGCGGCGATCGGCCAGCCATTCGGCGCGACCCACGGCCGCCGGATTCAGGCCGCGGCGCACGGCTTCGTTCTGGCGAAAGTCGCAAAAATCCTCGTACGCGCTGATTTCGTGCTGCAGATCGCGCACGCACAGCTCGATCATGATCGCGTCGTCGAGAAAGCCAAGCACCGGCGTGCTATCCGGGATCATGTCGTCAGGATTGGAGAAATACAGCAACGCCGACAGCACGCGCTCACGATCCGTATCCCCCAGCGCCCAACCCTCGTCGCGAACCATTGCGATCATCTGGTCGAGGCGATCCAGGCGCTGCTTGATGAAATCCGGCACATGCACGGTAGACGCGTTCTGCAACAGTTTCGCCGCCGCTGCGGTCACTTCCTCGGCTGAAGCAGTTTCCGCCGACTCCTGCGCCGCTTTCTGCGCGTTGGTGAAATGCTCCAGATCGGCGTCGGATAACTCGATGGTAATCGTGATCGGCATGGCGTCTGGTCGATGAAGAATGGGAACCGGCAGACTAGGCCCAGACGCGCGCCGGGTCAATTCTGGTGGAGCGGATTTCGAGGCAGGCTGCGAAAGTAAACAGCGTAGCTGGCGCGGGGAAGGGCGCAAGAGCGGCCAGTCAACAAGAAACGGTAGCGTGCGCTGGACGCACGTCATAGATTCATCGTGCGCACGAAGCATGCATCGACAATGCCGTTTCCAGTTCCGTGCTGCCCGTTCCCGTTGACCAGCTACGCTCTTCGCTGAGGCCTTCGGTCTCCATAGTCCCGTTCGCCGCGTTAAAGAATGGGCGCCAGCCCGGCCCCAAATGCGGTTAGCACGCGAGTAGCAAAGGCCTTGAACGAGATTTCCACGCCGGGGAAATCGCCGACCGGGATCCAGCAATCGTCAAAGCGCGGATCCTCCGGCGGAATCGGCGAGCAGCCGGGTTTGAGCTGGTAGCTGGTGGCGTAGCGGAACGGCCAGAAATCGAACAGCGGCAATTCTTCGAACACGCGCGAGATGCTGGCGTTGATACCCGAGACCAGTGACGGCGGCCGCCGCGCGATCAGCCACGAATTTTGCGGCGAGGCATCCAGCAACACCGCCTGCTGGATGCGCTTCGCGATCTCGCGATTGTGCACGATCACCGCGCCCTCGGTGTTGTAGTGATCCGAACGCGGATCGAAATTGTGCGAACCGACGATGCCGATCTCGCCGTCGATCACGATCGACTTCGAATGCAGGCTGATGCGCAAGCCGGTTTCAGTCAGCGGCAACAGGCGGATGCCGCGCCGGTGCGGTCGGGCGCGACCCGATTCGGTCGCGGCCTGCAACCGGATGCGTCCGCTTCCGGGCGGGCCGGCGGTGTCACCATGCGCGCGTTCGCTATCCTCGCTATCGACCGCGTTTGCCTGTTGATCGCGGCTGCGGTCCTGGTCCCTGCGCGATCGACCGCTGCCGGCCAAGATCGCCGAGCCACCGGCATTTCCCGGGTTCGCCTGCGCGTCGTCATCACGGGTCATCGGCGCGCCCGTTGCTTCCAGATCGATCGGCGTATCCAGCGGCTGCGGCTTCATCTCGTACAACTCGAAGCCCAGCTCGCGTAGATAGCGGCGCTTGTACTTGTACGACAGCGCGTAAGCCGGAAACGCATCGGTGGAGGCCAACGAATTGCTGGACACGACCACGGTCGGCGGATCCGATCGCTCGTGCATGCGCTGGAACATCTGGCGCGCGCCTTTGCTGAGCACCAGGTACGGTGTCTGCATCACCACCGTATGGCGAGCAGTTTCGATCAGCATACGCAAATCGTTGGTGATCCCGGCGCCCGGTAGTGCCGACACCGCATCCTGCTTGCCCGGGCCATCGCCGATGAACTCCGCGCGCGCAACAGGAACCGCGGTGTCGACCAGACGCCGCGCCACTTCGGCCTGATCGCTAGCCAGCGCAGACATCTCGATTACCCTTTCGCTGCGGTTCTGCCCGGCCAATGGCGGCAGCGGTGGCGGACCGTTGTTGTTGAGCAGGATGCGTGCGACATCCTTCAGCCGCGCTACCGGCACCGCGCGTTTGTAACTCCAGAACGCATTGAACACGCGCTGCATGTCGCGCGTTGCCGGCCCGGCTAGCAGCACGTCGCGATCGCGAAAATCCAGTACCGGATCCCAGTCGTAGTAATCGTTCTGGATATTGCGTCCGCCAGTGATGCCAACCCGGCCATCAACGATCAACAGTTTGGTATGCATGCGCTGGTTGAAGCGCCGGAAACAGCAGACGATGCTGGCCGCATATTGCAGCGGCGATGTGTGCGCGCGCTTGAATGTCGGGTTGTACAGGCGAATCTGGAAGTTGGCATCCGTGCTGGCCAGCGAGGCCAACAACGGCAGATCGGGCGGCGCGTTCATCTGGTCGATCAGCAAGCGCACGCTCACGCCACGCCGCGCCGCGCCCATCAGTTCGTTCAACACCAGGTAACCGGCGTCGTCCTCGCTGAAGATATAGGTCTGCAGATCGATGCTGCTGCGCGCGCTGCGGATCAGGTTGATGCGCGCCAGCAATGCGTCCTGGCCCTGTTCGATAATCTGCACGTAGTCGATGGTGTCGCTGCCGCGCGACTGACTGATCGCGGCATCACCCAACGCCCGCAGCGGGGAGGCTTGGGCGCAGGCATCGGCAGCGGCGCAATCGATCGAGGTCGATTGCGCGGCGGCGGCCAGCGCCTGTGCGCGATTCAGATCGCGGCGACTGAGGCTGGCGCAACCGCCCAGCACCAGCAACAGCACGCACGCCAATGCGGTAATGCGTGGTCTCATCTCGCTGGCGCGTATCGCGAGGCCAACAACAACACCGCCACCACGGTCAACGCGATCACGGCATCCAGAACGCCGCCAGTTCGGCCACGCCCGGCTCCAGTGCCGCGTCGGCGGGAATTTTCAGCACCGCGATCCCGGCGGCAGGCATGCCGCGAAAATCGCCCGACTGCCCGGTCGACAGCAATGCCGCCAGTTGCTCGAAGCCAGGGTTGTGCCCAACCAGCAGCAATCTGCCGACATCACGATGCGCATCGGCCAGCGCGATCAAATCGCCCGGGGTTGCCTCATAAATCTCATCGACGCGTTCGACTTCGCCGCTGCCGATGCTGTCCTGCACCAGTTCCAGCGTCTCGCGCGCGCGCCGCGCCGGCGAGCACAGCGTGCGATCAGGAATGTGGCCGTGCTCCAGCATCCAGCTGCCGGCGGCGATCGCTTCCTCGCGCCCGCGCTCGGACAATGCGCGTTCGGCATCGCTCATTCCAGCCGCACCGTGCTCGGCGTGGGCGTGTCGCAGCAGGATCAATTCGCGCATCTCAGCTCACCTTCTTCAGCCATTTGAACAGCGGCGCCCAGTCTTGCTGGTGGTTGCGCACCTGTTCGGAACGATAGTCGTACAACCCGCGCCCCAGTCCTGCAAGCAGCACATACGCCTGAGTGTCGCGCAATTGCGCCACGATTGGATACGGCCAGTTGCCGAGTTGGTCGGCGGCCAGCCGCGATGCATTGGTCCACGGCTTCATCCGGTTCATCACCAGCCCGACCTTGAGCTTGCCGCGTTTCACGCGCGTGTGCTGCACCAGCGAATCCAGGAATGGCACGGTTGCCTCGATGTCAATCGTCGACGGCAGCACCGGCACCAGCACCGCATCAGCCTCGTCCAGAAACGCGGCGAGATCGCTGCCCATCGCGCCGGACGGACAGTCAACAATGATTCGCTGCGCGTCGTCGGGCACCGACTTTTTCCAGTCGCGACCGGTGCCGTCCACCGGCAACACTGCGCTGTCCATCCCCGCGCGCTTCTCGCACCAATGCGTGGATGAGCCTTGCCGATCGGCATCCACCAGCACGGTGTGCTTGCCATCCACCGCAAACCGCGCCGCGAGGTTGGTGGCAATCGTGGTCTTGCCGACACCGCCCTTGGAAGCGGCCACCAGAATCATGCGCATGCGACTGCCCTCAGCGAGACGGGCACTCACTCTAACATCGAGGCGCGAAGCGGCAAGCGGTTGAAGGCACCCATTTTTTGGTTTCGTCTTGAGAAGCACACTTGGCGGCTCTGCTAATGTGCGCGCCTGCGGAGAAAGCCCAATGTCCGAATCGCAAGACCTCGCCGCGCTGGTGCGTGCGAATACGCCGTTGATCATCATCGAGACGCCCGACGAGGCGCGCGTACTGGATCTGTTCCGGCGCCTGCTGATCGATGTCTGGCGCGCGTTGTATCGCTGGTCGATCACTGAAGGCCTGCGGCGGATCGACATGGATCGCGAGGACGCCTCCGACACTGCGCCCGACCCCAACAACACGCTGCGCGCGATCGCCAGCCACGAGCAGCGCGGCATTTATCTGCTGCTGGACTTCCACCCATACCTCACTTACGCCGCGACCCAGCGCCAGTTGCGCGACCTAATCGACCGTCGCAATTGCTGCGAGCACACGATCGTGCTGGTTGGCACCAAGGTCACGTTGCCGGAGGAGCTCGAACCTCTCGCTGTGCGTTTCACGCTGCGTATGCCCGACGAGACCGCACTGGTGAAAATGGTGCGCGACGAGGCGGCGATGTACATGCGCGAAAACGGTGGACGTCGGGTCGAGATCGATGCGGTCGCGCTGAAGGCGATCGTGCGCAACCTGCGTGGGTTGTCGCTGACCGAGGCGCGGCGGTTGGCACGGCAGGTGATCTTTCGCGATGGCGCGATCGGGGCGGCCGATCTGCCGGAGCTGACCAAACTCAAGTTCGAGCTGCTCAATCGCAGCGGGCATCTGTTTTTCGGCATTGATGCGGCGCGATTCCAGGACGTGGCAGGTTTCGGCCGGCTCAAGCAATGGGTCCTGCTACGCAAAAGCGCCTTCACCGACGACAACTTGCCGGTTGGCCTGGATCCGCCGCGCGGCGTGCTGCTGCTGGGCGTTCAGGGCTGCGGCAAGAGCATGGCGGCGAAAGCGATTGCCGGTGCGCTGGAAGTGCCGCTGCTGCGGCTGGATTTCGGCAGCCTGTACGACAAATATCACGGCGAGACCGAAAAGAATCTCCGCGACGCGCTAGCCTCGGCCGAGCAACTGACACCGTGCGTGTTGTGGATCGACGAGATCGAGAAAGGCCTGGCAAGCTCCGGCGGCAGCGAGGATGGCGGCGTCTCGCGGCGGGTGCTGGGTTACTTTCTGACCTGGATGGCCGAACGCAAGAGCAGCGTGTTTCTGGTGGCGACCGCGAACGCCGTGCAGCAATTACCGGCCGAGTTGCTGCGAAAGGGCCGCTTCGACGAAATCTTTTTCATCGACTTGCCCGATGCCAGCGTGCGTGCCGAATTGTTCCGCCTGCACCTGCACAAACGTGATATCGACTGGAGCGGATTTTCACTCACCGCGCTGGCCGATGCAGCGCATGGATTTTCCGGCGCCGAGATCGAGCAGGCGGTGGTCAGCGCCCTGTACGCCGCGCATGCCGAACACGTGCCGGTCGACGAGCAGCGCGTGCTGGATGCGCTCAAGTCGACGCGCCCGCTATCGGTGCTGATGGCCGAACAGGTGAATGCCCTGCGCGCGTGGGCGCAGGAGCGGACGGTGCCGGCGGACTAGGAAACGTCCCCGCAACGGAGACGATTAGTTGCCCGTTGCAGCCGGCTTGGGCGAGGCGGGCGTTGCCTTCTGCGGTGCATCCGGATCGATCCAGTTGGCTGGCGGCGCGGCCGACAATCCGGCGGCATTGAGCGCCTTGCCAACGATCGCTGCTTCCTCGTCGCCTGCAATCCAGCCAGCCAGAATCGCCTTCGAATAGGCGGTCTGGCCAACGAGTGGCAGCGCATCTTTAGGCTGCAATAACCAGTGCAACGCGCGCAGGCGGACCAGATCATCGGAGCGCAGATTGTTGGTAAATTGCAGGATGGCAAAACCGGCCTGGCGATCCAGCAGCGATTTGCCCTGATATGCCATCAGGCGCCCGATCCGCGCACACTCGGCTGCATGCTGCGGATTGCGGCAACCGCCCATCAGCGCCTGGTAGCGCGCCTCCTCGCTGTTGTAGGCATAGCGGATGGCGACGTCCAGCGCCGAGGCCTGATCGCCCGGCAGCGCGCGCAACACCGCCTTGCCGGCCGGGTCATTCAGCAGGATGCTCAGCCAGCTGCGCACGATCTGGTCGGTGTGGCGATCAAAGCGCGTGCCACGTGCCATCGATGCAAATGCCGAAGCGACCCCAGCCTGGTTGCGGCAGACATTGGCACGATTGACTTGCAGCAGGCCCACGGCGGCATTGCCCGGCTCGAGGCGCTGCAGCAGTTGCAGCGACCCACCGCTGGCATCGCTGCTCGCGCAGCGGTCCAGCACACTCGCTGCCAGCCATTGCAGCATCGCATCGCGGGGCAGTGCGGCGGCAGCGAAATCCAACGCCGCACGACGATCGCTGCGCGCCGCTTCAGTCGTGGCAGCCACCATCCAAGCAGCCAGCGCGCGTTCGTGCGGCTCGCTGCTGGATGAGAGCTTGCCGTACAGCGCCGCTTCTGCCCGCGACAGCGCGGATTCAGCAGGCGCCGCAGTCGCAGCGGCGGTTTGTGCATGCGCGACCGTTAATGCGGTGAAGGCGACTAGACACATGATCGTCGCCAGCTTGATCAGGTTGTTTGCACTCATGGAAAAAGACATCCGTTGGAAGCGGTGGAAACCGGGCGATACAGTTCAAGCGCAGCGCGCCAATTGCCCGGCGGCAAGGCACCAACAATCGCACGACGGTGGCTAGAATGTGGCGGAAAACAGCGGCGAGACTAACATCCCAGCGCATTGCCGGCGCTGAATCGCTAGCGGCCTGTTCGACCTACGGCACCGAAGCAAGTTTCAGCAAACGTAGAAAAATCTGACCGATTCTGTCATTCCCGCCAAAGCCGGCAGCGCTGTTTAACAACCGCAGGATTGATGGCTAGCGCCATGGCTCTTCATCTAAAAAAGGTCGGCAGCTTCTTCCGCGGGGGAACGTCGAAACTTTTAGGGGCTCCCATGTTTCGAAGGCGGCTCGCCCAGCGGGCTGATCGGCTTGCCATCGCGACCGCGCGGTTGCCAGTCGGCTGGCGGTGACAGCGCTATTCCAGCACGTTGTAGCTCGCTGCGAGTCACTGCCATTTCATCCCAAGTGGCCAGCCAGACCGGCATGTCGTCTTTAAACCAGTCCTGATCCTTTGCGTGGGCTGCGGACAATTTGTAGCGCTGCTCGGTCAACCACATGAAATCGCGCGCGGCGATCAGGTCGCCTTTGGTGTATTGCCCTGAGCCGCGTAGCACGGGACGACCGATCAGGCGAGTGAGTTGATCGTTGCCATGATTCATCATCAGACGCCCAATCATTGCGCAATCATTGGATCGCACCGCAGCAACGGTCGGCATCTTCTCGCGCGTGCATGCGTCCACGAGCGGGTGGTACCTTGGAATGGCAATTGCCGCACTCGCGGCCATTGCCATCTCAAAGTTGCGCCCCTGCTGGTCGAGCTTCATCGCATCGGCCGGCTCATTCGGCGGCACCGGATAGCGCGCATACACTTCCATCCACGCTTTCAGCGATTCACCGAATACACCGTCCCATCGCGTTGCCATCGCCATGCGACCCAGCGCTGTATCAGCAGCAGCCGCATCGTGAGCTTTGGATGCGGCATCGAACACCGGCATCCATGCCGCGCCGTTATCCGGCTGCAGACGGGCCAATGCATGCGCGCGATCGGGGCACGGATCGGCGGTGCTACAACCGCTATCTTGCTCGTTTGCATTGGCCCAGAACCATTGCACCAAAGCATCGTCGGGTGCGGACTTGGCGGCGCCGCGCAGCAGCGCACCACGGCTTGCGTGTTCGGAAGACGTTGGATCAGTACTTCCTTGCTTCAACCAATCCATCTGACTCGCAAGCGCGCGATCGCGGGGCGCCGCGCTTGCCGCGAGTGCGTCCAGCATCGACGTCAAATATGCAAAGTGCGCGGCGTCTTCCGCTTATTGAGCCGGCGTCTGCTCGCCTTGGTCCTGAGCGTCTGGCGATGTGGGTTGAGCAATCGCCGTATCCGAATGCGTCGATTGCGACTTCGGCGCGTCCATTGACCATGCGGCTGAGGTACAAACCGCAATCAAGCCCGTACAAGCAACCAGTACACGAATGCGCATCTGGATTCCCCAGGATCCCCGCTGCTGCGGCACATTTCCATCATCGGGGGCGATTGCGGATTTAACAAGGGATAGCCATCAGGATCGGCTATCGATCCGCCCCGAATCGCGAAGCAGGCATTGTCCGCCAGAGGCATACGCACACGCACTGCCTCGTCAAGCGCAATGGAGGCCGATGTGGTTCGACGGGGTCACCACGATCGGTGGAGAGTTCGCTCCCCGACCTACTCTCCAAACCGAAGCGTCGCCAGCGCGCGGTCAATACCCCGCCGCTTGCCCGTCCTTGCGCGATTCGCTGGCGCCGATGTAGCCGCCGTTCGGATTCACCTCGATCGCCTGGTAACCACCGTACGGGCCATCGGCAAAGCGCACGCTGTGACCCATGCGCATCAGCGCGCGGATGGTTTCGTATGCGAAACCGGTTTCCAGATCCACTTCGCCACCGTCGGTCATCGCGGTGTTCTGGCCTGTGGGTTCGCTGTCGCCGTCGTGCTGGATGCGCGGCGCATCGCCGGCTTCCTGCAGGTTCATGCCGAAGTCGATCAGGTTCATCAAAATCTGCACATGACCCTGTGGCTGCATCGCGCCGCCCATCACGCCGAAGCTCAGCCACGGCTTGCCGTTCCTGGTGACGAACGCGGGGATGATGGTGTGGAAAGGGCGCTTGCCGGGCGCAAAGGAATTCGGATGGCCTTCCTTCAGCACGAACATCTCGCCCCGATCCTGCAAGATGAAACCGAGCCCCGGCGGGGTCATGCCGCTGCCCATGCCGCGATAGTTCGACTGGATCAGCGACACCATCATCCCGCTGGCATCGGCAGTGGTCAGATACACCGTGTCACCGGCATTGAGCGCCGGCGGCGTGCCGGGCGCAACCACTTTTGCTGCCTTGTCCATAGAAATCAGCTTGCGCCGCTGCGTTGCGTAGTCCTTCGAGATCAGCCAGCTGATCGGCGTCTTGGTGAAGTCCGGATCGGCGTAAAACCGCGCGCGATCAACGAATGCGAGTTTCTTGGCCTCGACAAACAAATGCACATGTTCGGCGCTGTCGAACGGGATCTTGCTGAAGTCGAACCCTTCGAGGATGTTGAGTAGCTGCAGCGTCGCGATGCCCTGCCCGTTCGGCGGCAATTCCCAGACGTCATAGCCGCGATAGTTGGTGCTGACCGGCTCGACCCATTCACCGTGGTGCGAAGCAAGATCGTCATACGCAAGGTATCCGCCCTGCGCCTTGATGTAGTCGGCGATGGTGTGCGCAATGTCGCCCTTGTAGAACGTATCGCGGCCGCCATCGGAAATCTTCTGCAAGGTGTTCGCGAGCGTCGGCCGCATCCACACCTCGCCGGTGCGCGGGCCGCGTCCGTCGCGGGTGAATTGCTCGGTGAAACCAGGGAATTTGGAAAGCCTCGCCACTGACGCATTCCAGTAATAGGCGATTACTTCGCTGACCGGAAATCCTTCGCGCGCATAGCGGATCGTCGGCGCAAGATCGTTTTTCATCGGCAACTTGCCGAAGCGCTCGTGCAACGCGAACCAGCCATCGACGCAGCCTGGCACCGAAACCGGCAATGGGCCGAGTGGAGGAATATCCGTGAGCCCGCGCTTCTGGAACTCGGCCAACGTGAGAGATTTCGGCGAGCGACCCGATCCGTTGTAGCCGAACAATTTTTTCGCCTTCGGATCCCACACGATCGCGAACAAGTCGCCGCCCATGCCAGCGCCGGTCGGCTCCATCAACCCGAGCGCGGCGTCAGCCGCGATTGCCGCATCGACCGCGCTGCCACCGTTCTTCATGACATCGAGCGCAATCTGGGTCGCGAGCGGTTGCGAGGTCGCGGCCATTGCGTGCGGCGCGTAAACCTCGGAACGCGTCGCGAAGGATTTACCGGTGACGCGGTCGGCAGCCGATGCCGATGTGACGGTGAACGCGGCGCAAGCGGTAACCACGGCAACTTGTTGCAAGCAGTGACGGGCGCTGTGATTCGACGACAGATGCATGGCCATGCCTCGATTAAGCGATGCGTCGATGGTACTCCGCGGCGCGGATAGCGAGTCCACACTCGCCACATGCAAGCAGCCGGCAGTCGCCATGCTGATGCGCGCGCTGCGCCTTGCATTCCATCGCCACTGGTGCCTACCCTGCCGGACTCGGTGCTGCGGGGAGATTTTCGGTGGCTGGCACCTCGTCCGATCGCGATGATCGCAGGGCGAAACACGGTGTCGATCCGATGTCGACGCTGGGCGTGTGGATGCGTGACTTGCGCCGCCGCCGCGTGCCGCAGGTGACACTGGCTTACGTGGCTTTCATGTTCGTGGTGTTGCAGGGCGGACAGGTGCTGTTTGAGACGCTGGATGCACCCAAATGGGCGATGCGCCTGTTGCTCGGGTTGCTGATGCTGGGCCTGCCGATTGCGGTATTGCTGTCGTGGTTCTACGACCTCACGCCTTCGGGATTGCGTCGCGATTCCGGATCCGCGGCCGGCACTGACGCTGAGACGCAACTGGACTTGCTGCCCGCAGATGAAGCATCCGACGAGGATGGCTCTTCGACGCGCGTGTGGTGGCTGGCTGGGGTCCTCGCACTGGTGGTGGTGGGAGCGATCGGCACTTGGGCCTGGTTCAACCGAACGCCCGGGGTCGGGATTCCAGTCGAGGCGTCGATCGCGGTATTGCCGTTCACCAATCTGGGCGGCACGCTTGATGATGGTTATTTTGCCGAGGGCCTTGCAGTGGAAATGCAGGATGCCCTGGCCGGCGTGCCAGGGCTCAAGGTGGCCGCTCGCACGTCCGAACTGTCAAAAAGCCTGCGTGATCTGGACATCAAACAACTGGGCGCCACCCTTGGCGTGGCGACGTTGCTGGACGCCGCCGTGCGCCGCGATGGCAATCACCTGCGCATCAGCGCGCGCCTGTCCGATACCCGCACCGGCTTCACCTTGTGGACGCACACCTACGATCGCGAGCGCTCGGATGTGTTTGCGATGCAAAGCGAAATCGCCGGTGAAGTCGTGCACGCGCTGCTCGGCGTGCTGCCGCAGGATCACAAACTGGTCCGCCGCCTGACCCCGACCACCAACCTCGAAGCCTACGACGACTACCTGCGCGGCCAGCAACTGCTGCGACAGCCGGCAACCGAGGCGCGGCTGGACAAGGCAATCGATTATTTCGGCAGCGCGGTGTCCAGCGACATCGGCTTTGCGCGCGCGCAGGCTGGCATTTGCCGCGCCGAGATCAAGCATTTCGACGACATGCGCGACGCCAAGGCGTTTGCACTGGCGCAGTCGGCCTGCGCACGGGCCACGGCGATGGATCCGCAACTGCGCGAGGTCTCGCTGGCACTGGGCGATCTGTATCGCACCCACGGCGAGGCTGACAAGGCGCAGGACAATTACACGCGCGCGCTCGGCGATCCGGCGTTGCGGCCAGCTGCGTACATCGGCCTGGCGCGATTGCAGGGTGACCTCGGCCATGGCGACCTCGCGCTGGCCTACTTTGAACGCGCGCGCGTGCTGCGGCCAGGCGATGCGGACATCTATAAAAAGCTCGGCTATTACCACTTCCTCAGTGGTGATCTCGGACCGGCAATCGACAGCTACCGCACTGCATCGACGCTCGCTCCCGATGACGCAAGCGTATGGAGCAGCCTGGGCGGCTTGTACCTGAGTCGTGGCGACAGCGATCAGGCCATCGATGCATTCAATCGCGCGCTTGCGATCAAGCCGACCTACGACGTGCTGGCGAACCTGGGAACGCTCAAGTTCGGGCTGGGCGCGTACGAGCAAGCTGCCGACTACTATCGTCGCGCTGCCGCGCTGGAACCGGCCGACTATCGCAACTGGGGCAATGTCGGCGATGCCTTGGCGGCGGTGCCCGCAACCGCTTCGCAGGCGCATGCGGCCTACGGGCGTGCTGCGCAAATGGTCGCGCGCTATGTTGCCGCCAAGCCCAATGATGCGCAGGCGCTGGCCTGCCTGGCCTGGTATCGAATCAATCTTGGCGATGAAAAGGGGGCGCGCGAAGCGATCGCGGCCGCTGAAACACTCACTACCGAACAAGCCGACGTCGCCCTGCTGGACGCGCAAACCTTTGCCTTGCTTGGCAAGCCGGAGCTGGCGCGGGCGCGGGTGTTGAAAGCGACGCGGATGGGTATCCCCCCGGCGCGCATCGCCTCCAACCCATGGCTGAAGACGTTTGCACCGAGCACGCAACCGACGACCGAAAAAGTCGCAGCATCGGCTGCGGATCAGTGAGGTTCCAGCGATCAGTTCCATCAACCAAGGGAGAGCGTGCGATGAGAAACAAGACCACGATGTTCGTGCTGGCGACAGCATTAGGGTTGGCAAGTTGCGCCACCACGAAGGGAAAAATCGATGTCGAACCGGTGGCGTGTGGCTCCGACCCCAAGACGACTGCCCCGGTCTATATCCAACTCGATGCCACTGGCCATCCAACGCCGGACGCGTGCACCGTCCTGCCGGGGACGCTGATCACGTGGCGCGGCCGGACCGCTGAGACCCGCAGATTCACGATCGATTTCGGCCCGTCCGTCCTCGCCGAGGGTGAAACCGTAGGCACAGCCCGACTGTCGGCGTTCGATCCGACGAATCGCCGTCACGAGGCGCAGGTCGCGGTAAAGAAAAGATTCCTGACGAACAATCTTCGTTTCAAATACACAATCGGCGGCTTGGGTCCGGACGTCGATCCAGTCATCATCATCAAGCCCAACTAGTCGCGTCAGGCGCGCCGCCGCAAGGCTCGCGCTTGATCAGTTGCGCCACGCCGTGGAGTAGATCCCGACGTGGCGCTGCTTGAAAGCGATTCAGTTGAGGATCACTCGCATGCGCACCTTGCCGGCTCACGCGCGCGCAAGTCGTTGCCTGCTGATGGCGATGGTCCTCAATTACGCAGTTACCTCATTGCTCGCTTGGGCGAAGCATGCAATAGCTGAGCGAAAGCTGACACAGAGTGCGGCGGCCGCTGACTCCTGCACCGCAACCGCGCTACCCTCGAGATCCTGCCTCATTGGCGGGCATGCATCATCCCCGGCAAATGGAGACCGCCATGGCTCGACCGATCTGGACTGGAACCCTTTCCTTCGGCTTGCTTAACGTGCCGATCAAGCTGATGTCGGGCGAGCGCAAGGTCGACCTGCATTTCCGCATGCTCGATGCGCGCGACCAGACACCGATTCGCTACGAACGCGTCAACGCCGAAACCGGCGAGGAAGTGCCGTGGAAGGAAATCGTCAAGGCCTACGAATTCAGCAAAGGCAACTACGTCGTGCTGGACTCCGACGCTATTGCCGAGGCAGCGGCCGAGAATCGCGAGACGGTCGAGATTGAGGCGTTCGTCGATGCCGCCGATGTCAGTCCCGCCTATTTCGAAAAGCCCTACATCCTCGAGCCGGGCAAGAAGGCAGAAAAAGGCTACGTCCTGTTGCGCGAGGTGCTGGCGAAAACCGGCAAGGTCGGCATCGGTCGCGTGGTAATCCGCACCCGCGAATACCTGGCGATGGTAATGCCGCAGGGCGATGCGTTGATGCTGATGTTGCTGCGCTTTCCGCAGGAGCTGGTTGATGCCTCCGACTACAAGCTGCCCAAAGGCGGCGTCGCGAAGTGGCGTGTCAGCGACAAGGAGATGGACATGGCTACGCAACTGATCGAATCGATGGCCGGTAAGTGGAAGCCAGACGAATACAAGGATGAATTTCGCGATCGGCTGCAAAAAGTGATCGAGAAGCGGATGAAGTCCGACGGCTTGGTGTCGCGTGCGGACGAAGGCGAGTCCGCCACTCCGGAAAATGCGGCGACCAATGTGGTCGACTTCATGTCGCTGCTGAAGAAGAGCCTGGAAACCAACAAGCGCACGCCCGCGAAGAAGGATGCTGCGCGGAAAGTTCCGGTGTCGAAGTCAAGCGGTTCCAAGCCCAGCGGAAAATCCGGCGGCAAGAAGGCCACGACGAAGAAATCGACCGCGAAGAAGTCGACGAAGAAGGCCGCGACAAAAAAGGCTTCCAAGGCAGCGACGGCGAAAGCACCGGCTCGCCGCAAGACGGCCTGATCCGTGAGCCTGCGCGAATACGCGCGCAAGCGGCGCTTCGCCGACACGCCAGAACCGGCCGACGACAGCGTCAAAGCCCGCGCGAAACGCGGCCCGGGCAAGCGGCCGATCTTCGTGGTGCAGCTGCACAACGCACGCGCGCGGCATTTTGATTTCCGACTCGAAGCAGACGGCGCGCTGAAAAGCTGGGCGGTGCCGAAAGGCCCGTCGCTGCGCCCGGGCGAAAAGCGCCTCGCGGTGCAGGTTGAGGATCATCCGCTGCCATACGCCGGATTCGAGGGCGAAATCCCTGAAGGCAATTACGGCGCCGGTCACGTGCTGGTGTTCGATCACGGCGTGTGGTCGTGCGAGGGCGATCCGCTGGAGGCCATCGCAGCGGGCAAGCTCGACTTCGTGCTGCACGGCGAGAAGTTGCGTGGCGCGTGGAAACTGGTGCGCACCCATATGAGCGGCGGTCGCGGCGGCGGTAAACCGCAATGGCTGCTGATCAAGCGCGACGACGCGTTTGCGGCCGACACCGACGCCAACGAACTGGTTGAGGTCGAGCCCGGTCCGGAGTCGTCGGCACACATTGGACGGCAGTGGATTTCCGGCAAGGGCGAGCGCGGGTTGCCGGGTGCTGAAGTCAAAAGCAGCGCGAAGAAACGAACGCGAGACAATCCCGCAGCCGCTGCGCCGAAGAAAAAACGCGCCGCAAAGTCATCGTCGAAAACACCGATCGCGCGCAAACGTAAAGGCAACACGATCGACTGGCGTGCGGAGGCAATGGTATTGGCAGGAGCGCGGAAGACGCCGCTAGCCGTTGGCTTCAAACCCCAGCTGGCCACGCTTGGCAGCACGCCACCGCGCGACGAAAAGTGGCTGCACGAAGTCAAGTGGGACGGCTATCGATTGTTGGCCGATCTCGAGGACGGAGCAGTGAAACTGCGATCGCGCAACGGACTGGACTGGACAACGGATTTTCCGCAGATCGCGCGCGCGCTGGAAGCGCTGCCGGTCGAGTCGGCACGTTTCGACGGCGAGCTGGTCGCGCTGGATAGCGAAGGCCGCAGCGATTTTGCAGGGTTGCAGCACACGATCAAGGGCACTGCCAACGCGCCATTGCGTTATTTGCTGTTCGACCTGCCGGCGCTGGAAGGTATCGATCTCACTCACGTTGCACTGATCGAACGCAAGCGGCTGCTCGAATCGTTGCTGGCATACGCCGGCGATGACGCGCTCGCCTACAGCGTGCATGTGGTCGGGCATGGGCCACAGGTGTTCGCCGCCAGCGGCGAGCAAGGGCTCGAAGGCATCATCAGCAAGCGCGTGGATTCGCATTACGTGCATAAGCGCTCACCGGATTGGCTCAAGCTCAAGCATGCGCAGTCGGATGACTTCCTGATCGTCGGCTACACCAATCCAAAAGGGTCGCGCAGCGGATTCGGATCGCTACTGATGGCCGACGTGCGCGAAGGCGCGTTGCACTATGTCGGACGCGTCGGCACCGGCTACGACGATGCCACCTTGAAGGTGTTGAGCGAGCAGTTGTCGGCACTGCAGCGCGATTCCCGCAGCGTCGAGTTGCCGGCGCACGTGCCATTCGCCGCGCACGACGTGACCTGGGTGGAACCTGAGCTGGTCGCGGAAGTCGCCTATCGCGGCTGGGGCAAGGAAGGGTTGTTGCGGCAGGCCAGTTTCCAGCGCCTGCGCGAGGACAAATCAGCGGAGGATCTGGGCATGACAGACACAGATAAAGACGCGCGCGCGAAAGCGTCAACATCAAAGCGGAAGTCCGGCGATGGTCGTGCCGCGAAGAACTCTGCCGCCGCGCGTGAAGGCGCAAGGAAGTCGGATGCCGCGGCCGACGTCGTTGCCAATTCGACCCGCATCAGCCATCCCGAACGCATCGTCTATCCGAAACAAAAACTCACCAAGGGCGACGTAGCCGACTACTACCGCGCGGTCGCGCAATGGATGCTGCCGGAGCTTGCAAATCGTCCGCTGTCGTTGCTGCGTTGCCCCGATGGCGTTGGCGGTCAATGTTTTTTCCAGAAACACCACGCGACGACGCTGGGCAAGCGCGTGCATGCAATCGAGCTGTCGGAAAGGGATGGCGATCGAGAACCTTACGTCTACATCAAGGATCTCGACGGGTTGCTGGAGCTGGTGCAGATGAACACGCTGGAGTTCCATCCCTGGGGCGCGCGGGTGGACAAACCCGAGCGTCCCGATCGCATGGTGTTCGACCTGGATCCTGGCGAAGGTGTTGCGTGGAAAACGGTCATCGCAGCCGGCCGCGACATTCGCGCGCGCCTGCTCGATGCCGACCTGCAGAGCTGGGTCCGCTTGTCGGGCGGCAAGGGACTGCACGTGGTGGTACCGATCCGGCGTGGCCCGGGTTGGCCGCAGGTGAAAGCGTTTTGCGAGGCATTCGCCAACGCGCTAGCAGCGCATGCACCGCTGACCTATCTGGCCACGGCCAGCAAGGCGCAGCGCAACGGGAAGATTTTTGTCGACTGGCTGCGTAACGCGCGCGGCGCGACCAGCGTCACCGGTTGGTCGCTGCGCGCACGCGAGGGTGCGGGCGTCGCAATGCCGTTGGCGTGGAGCGAATTGGGCCGGATCAAGCGCCCCGACCAATTCGACCTGGTTGCTGCGCGCAAGCGTTCGGCGTCATTGAAAGTCGACCCTTGGACGGATCTGGAAACCTGCAAGCAATCGCTGCCGAAATTCGCCACGCAAAAGTAATTGCTTGCGCGCTCGGCACCGCGTGCGCCTAACAGCTCAGCCTCTTGCTCGCGCAGCGTGCCGGGGAGGCTGGGGGGTGCTGTAGGCCCTCAAACGAAACAGCAGAAGCACCCGGCCGCAAGCCAACCGACCCACGCAAACTGCTGCAGTCGGATGGTGCTATAAATGCTGCCGCAGTCGCGAGTATCCGGTGACGCATCGCGTGCGAAGCGCTTTCTGCACCGGCCTCCCCTGACGCGACCGCCGGGAGGTTGTCATGCGTTTTTTCGATTGCAGCTCGTTGCCGATCTGCTCGCACTCAAATGGTTTTCTGTCGGAAGTGATTCCGCGCGCATTACTTTTGCAAATGCTTTGTCTGGCGCTGATGTCGTTCGCGATCGCCACGAATGCGTTCGCCGCGCCCATGCAAGGCGGTGCGCTGCCGCAACCTTTGCCGCTGTTGCCTGCCGACAACTGGTGGAACGCAGACATCAGTAGCGCACCGGTCGATTCGAATTCGGCAAACTTCATCACCTTTATCAACAACGGCGGCACCCGCCACTTGCACCCGGACTTCGGCGGTGATGTCTCCACTGGCAGCGTCGACATCTACGGCTTGCCATACGTGACGGTCGATGGCAGCCAACCAAAGCTGGCGGTGCAATTCTTGTATTCGGACGAAAGCGATGGCGTCGATCATTCGACCGACACCAGCTTTGCGTTTTATCCGATACCGGCCCAGGCGATCACGCAGGCGCATTGGGTCGAGGGCGGCGCGCCTGGCAACGTCGACCAGCGCATCGACGCCGATCGCCATTTGTTGATCCTCGACCGCGACAACAAGCTGCTGTACGAGCTCTACAACGTCTGGTACGACGGCAGCGTTTGGCGGGCCGGTTCGGGCGCGCTGTTTGATCTGAAGACCAACAATCGCCGGACTGAAGGCTGGACCTCGGCCGACGCCGCCGGCTTGGCGATCCTGCCCGGGCTGGTGCGCTATGACGAGGTTTTCAACGCGTACGGCACCACTATCAGCGACATCAATCACGCGTTTCGCGTGACCGTGCGCTCCAGCAACGGCCATGTGTATCCGGGTTCGCACAGCGCCGGCAGTCAATCGGGGGCGCTGCCGATGGGCGCGCGACTACGGCTGAAGGCGAGCAAGAACATTTCCGGATTCACCCCCGAGATGCAGAAAATTTTTCGTGCGATGAAAAAGTACGGACTGATCGTCGCTGACAACGGTTCGGACCTGTACATCAGTGGGTCGTACGACACGAACTGGGATAACGGCGTGCTCAATCCCGCATTCGGCGCACTGTCTGCCAGCGACTTCGAGGTGGTGCAATTAGGCTGGAAACCGGCGCCGACGGGGGTAAGCGTGGCCCAACTCGCGATCACGCCGGCGAGCGTGGTCGGCGGCAACGGCGCAAGCGGAAGCGTGTCTCTCAGTGGCGCGGCGCCGACCGGCGGCATTACTGTCGCACTGACAGCCAGCGGACCGATCACGGTACCGGTGAGCGTGATTGTTGCGGCGGGCGCGACCTCGGCCACCTTCGCGATCGAGACCCAAGGCGTGGCGGCAAGTACCTCGGCCTCCGTCACCGCCAGCTATTCGGGCACATCGAAGTCGGCGTCGCTGACGCTGACCGCCGCGCAACTCACGACGTTGAATGTCAACCCGGGGACGCTGCCTGCAGGCGGTAGCGGCACCGGCAGCGTGGTGTTGAACGGGCAAGCGCCGCCGACAGGCGCCGTGTTGCTATTGGCAAGTTCGAACAAGGGGGCAGCGACGGTGCCCGATAGCGTGACGATTGCAGCCGGCGCCAGTTCTGCGGCATTCGACATCGTCGCCAAACCGGTGCGACGGACGCAGTCGACCACGATTTCCGCGACCTATGGCGGCATCACCTACACGTTCAAACTGACTGTGCGCAAGGCGTCATTGTTTCCGCCGCCGAATCCGTACTGAATCGTTTCGCTGGCTGCGGCGCTTTGTTCACTGCAGCCAATCAATTGGTTGCTGCGCCACGCCGCCAGACCAGGCAACGGTTGTTGGCCGGCATCGCGCGATCGGTGATTAACCCCAAGCCGATTGCATCGGCAAGCGCGGTGGCTGCTTCCAGATCGCGGATACCCGAGCGCGGATCGCCCTCCTTCAGGCAGCCATCGAACGCGCGATTGCTGTCGCTGGTGTAGGCGCCATCGCGGTTGAACGGTCCGTAGATCACCAGCGTCGCAGCGTCTGCCAGCGCACGGTCGAAGCCCTTGAACAGCAATTCCACGTCCGCCCAACCCATGATGTGCAGGGTGTTGGCGCTGAACGCCGCGTCGAACGCGCCTGGCGCAATGATCGACGGCGCATCAGCCGCGGCCAGGCGCGCGGCGTCGAGTTCAAGCGGAGTCGGCGTGTTGGACAAGCCGGCGTCTGTCAGCCAGTCACGAATGCCCGGCAGATTTTCCGCCAGATCCGAACACTGCCAAGTCAGCCAAGGCATCTGCGCCGCAAAATGCACCGCATGCTCGCCAGTGCCAGAGCCTATTTCCAGCACCCGATTACTATCAGCAAAGCATTCGCGCAGCACCTCAAGGATCGGCGCACGATTGCGTTCGGTCGCAGGGGCGTGGGGTTTGTCAGGCATGGTCGCTTTTCGTCTGATCTGATACTTGGCTGACCGCTTGCGCTACTTGCAGGCCACCTGCGAAAGACAAACAGCTTATGTGATGAGAGTGTAGCGATGCGGCCCGCGGCTGATGTTGGTTTTTGGTCACAATCGCAAAGTCTGCCGGCCGTGGGCTTATGATGGCGCGCACCACCCATTGATGCGGTCGGCCGATGGATAATTCGAAGGAACTGCGCAACCTCCTGCTTGATTGCCGCACCGCGCTGCGGCGTAGCAACAAGAATTTTGCCGAAGACCCGCTGCGCGAGCGCATCGACATCGCCGTGCGCAAGGTGGAACAAGCAGAGGTCGAGGAGAGCCGGATGGAACCGGAAACCTTCAGCGCGCAACAAGTCGCGCTGGCCTGGCAGATCGCGGCGCGCAACCTGCGGCTCACGCATCCTGACCTGCATTCGCGCATGGTCGAGCGCGTGCACGAGATGCTGGACGCCGACGTACTGCACGACCAGTCCACTGAGATCCTGCACCTGCAGTCGCAGCTGGAAACCAAGGACGTCGCGTATCAGTCCGACTCAGCCGAGCTTGCGGCGTTGCGGCAGATGCTGTCCGGCGCGGTGTCGCTGGTCGGGCGCGATGCAATAGGCACGGAAAGCGAATGCACACAGCGCCGCTTGAATATCCTGCTCAAAGCCGCCGCTTCGCCCGGTGCTGCGCTGCCCACGCCGGTGGCCGAGGACGATCCCAATGACCTCGCGCACACACGCGAAGAGCTGATGGCGGTCGCCCAGGGCCAGCGCCCGCTGAGCCGCTGGGAACGCGCATGGTGCGTGGCCGAGGCGCTGGTAATGACCGAGATGAGCGCCGCCGAACTGCAAAATCAGGGTGATGCGGTTCTGGCCAAGTTGGTCATCGCCGGTCCGGGCGCAACATCGAACTAAACACAACGCGCCGCCAGGTTCGCGCGCAATCGACTGTTACAGCGCGTTTGATTCAAGCCGGTGATGGATCGCGGTTGCTGCGATTGCGGCGTGCCCCACGGCCACGCTGATCTGGTTTAACGAGCTGACCACGTCGCCGGCTGCGTACAGTTTGTCGACACTGGTTTGCAGTTTGGCGTCGACAATCAATTCGCCATCGCCATCCACGCGCGCACCCAGCGCGGTCGCCAGCCCGGCCTTGGCATCGGCGCCCAGCACCGGATACAGCGAATCGAATGTCTCGCTGCGGTCGGGCCAATCGATCTGACAGGCGACCACTTTACCGTCGTCGCCCTTGACCAGCTTGATCGTCGCCGGCGGTGGCCGCACTGCAACATCGAGCTTGAGCGCCAGCATCCGGTTTGCCGGCGTCAGCTCGCCCGGTTCCGAGAGCACCGCCGTCACCCGCTGTGAGTAGGTACGCAGGAAGCTGGCGTGGTCTATCACCGTCGCCGGCGGGCCGTACACCGCGATGCGATCGTTGCGCGCCTCATAGCCGTCGCACACCGCGCAGATGCGCACCACGGCATCGGCGATGCCTTTTTCCACGCGTCGCACTGGCGGCAGGCGATCGACGATCCCGGTCGCCAGCAGAATCATCGCCGCCGTCCATTGCTCGCGATCGGCGTGCGCGATGAAGCGTGATTTCTCGCGACTGATGCGATGCACCCGAGCGTCCACGATCTCGACCCCAAACTGAAGCGCCTGATCGGTCAGCTTGGTCAGCAGCTCGGTACCTGAGATGCCGAATGGAAATCCTGGGCAATTATGGCTGACCGGAATGTAATGGGCGCGACTCGCACCCGCGCTGACCACCACCACGCTGCGATTGAATCGCGCAAGATAGGTTGCAGCGGTCAAACCGGCCGGGCCGGCGCCAATGACCAGGCAGTCCAGCACTTTTCTTGGCGCTTGCTCGCCAGACTTGGCTGCTGCGGAAACGTCTTGAGCGGCCATCGCTCCCCCTGAAGATCCACGCACCGCAGGAGCATACGCCGGCCGACGACTCGGCGCACGGCGGAGCAGCGGATTTCACCGGAGTGCGGGTTCGATTCGCACGATGCGCGCAAGCAGAAACGCATCTGGCACATTCGTCGTGGGATGTGCACCGGTTCGATGCCACCGCAAGCGACGTGATCGGTCTCGCCACCGGTTACGCATGGGCAACGTGTTTCGCTAGGAATACACGTTGCAGGGTGAAGCCGGGCAATGCACTCACGCGCGTGCGCAAGCGCTACAGAATGATGCTTGCCGAGGACGGCAGCACGATGCTCATATCACGTGGTGCTCACCAAATTCGGCGCCGTGGTTGCACAGACAACGCAATATTCGCAGCGCGGTGCCGACCCAACGGGCAGCATCCAATTCCTGATTCGTTCTCTGGAAAGTAAGCTGCCATGCGCCTTTTAGCGCATCGATTGAAATTAGTTCAGCGCTGAAATAACGCCAGGTTCAGCACCGCAAGCGTAGAATGATCATCAAGCAGTGAGTAATTCATGCGGCGCATCGGAGAGATGCCACGCTGCCTGCTGCAACGGTCGGAGGCGATCGTGCAATGCGATCCGAATCATTTAATTGCCTCGACTGCAATTCATTCAAAATGGAGAAATTCGATGAACCATAGTAATCACATTCTTAACGATCTGGTCTCCGTGGCCCGCGACGGCAAAAGCTTTTACGAAGATGCCGCGACCAAGATCGACAACCCCGAGTTGCGCACGCTGTTTACCGGTATCGCGACAGTGAAGGGCGACATCGTCACCAGCCTGTCCAGCGAGATTCGCACCACTGGCGGCACGCCACCGGATTCGGGTACCTGGGTCGGTAGCTTCAACAAGATGTACGGCGATCTGCGTGCCAAGTTCGGCGACAAGACGTATTCGTTCGTGGCGCAGCTTGAAGAATCCGAGGATCGTCTGCTGAAGGGTTTCAACGACGCGCTGCAGGACAAGGAAATTTCGCCCAGCGCCCGTATGACGCTTAATCGCCTGCTGCCGGAAGTGCGCAACTGCCATGAGATCATGAGTAGCCGCAAGGTGGCACTGAAGAAAGCCGCGTAAGCAAACGCGTAGATATCGAAGGTTTGTTATTGCAGCATTGATATACGCCCGACGATCAAGCAACACGAACCCGACTGGAGCAATCCGGTCGGGTTTTTTGTGCCTGGACTTCGCTCGCCCGAACAAATCGTGGTATTGCTCAAGGCACGTTGTCCGCCGCTTCACCGTGCATGGACGGCGTGATCGGCGCCGCCAACCCGCCACCTGCAGCGGCGATTGCATCGCTACCCGCCGCGTCGGGATTTGCGCGGACTGCGGTTTCGTCGAGATCGGGTGTGCGGTAATGGCGCATCGCATACGCGGCAATGGCCAGCGCAACAACCAGCAGTGCCGCCGAGAGCAGAAATGGCGCCCCCGGCAAATGCACCGGCGCGTGTGCGCCGATGAACAGCGCGAATACGCTAGTGAACAAGGTCGGCCCGAAGATGCCGGCGGTGCTTGCCAACGATGAAACGCTGCCCTGCAGCCGGCCTTGTTCGTGCGGATCGACCTGGCGGGTCATGATCGATTGCGCCGCGGGATTGGCCAGTCCCCATAAGGCGCCGATCGGCATCGCCAGCAGAAACACCCATCCGGTACTGGCGAACCCGTACAGGCAGAATCCCGCAATTCCCGCGACCACACCCAGCAGCAAGGTGCGTCGCTCGCCGAGCGATGCCACCGCACGCCGCGCCAGCCACGCCTGCACGAACGCGCCGAGCACGCCGACACCGGCCAGCACATAGCCGACCTGCTGCTGGCCCCAGCCATAGCGGTAATCGGCGTACAGCACGAAGACGCTGTTGAATACGTAATGGGCCAACTGAAACAGGAACAATACCGCCGCCAGTCCTGCCACTTGTGGATAGCGCTTGAGCAGCATCAATGCACCGACCGGATTGGCGCGCTTCCAGCTGAAACCACTGCGGCGATCAGGCGGCAGCGATTCGGGCAACACGAAGTATCCGTAGCAAAAGTTGACCAGACTCAGCACCGCTGCTGCCACGAACGGCGCGCGCGGATGCCAGACCGCCAGCAGGCTGCCGATCGCCGGTCCGAACACAAATCCAATGCCGAACGCCGCGCCCAACATGCCGAATGCGCCCGCGCGTTTGGCCGGCGGTGTGACGTCGGCGATGTACGCATTGGCGGTGCTGAAGCTGGCCGAGGTGATGCCGGAAATGATGCGGCCGATAAACAGCAGCGGCAGCGTGTTGACCACCGACATCAGCAGGAAATCCAGACCCAGCCCGAGATTGGACAGCAGAATCACGGGGCGTCGCCCAAAATGATCCGAAAGCGCGCCCTGTACCGGCGAAAACACAAACTGCATCACTGCGAATGCGGTGCCGAACCAGCCGACCCAATGCGCGGCCTGGACGAAGCTGCCGCCTGCCATGGATTTAATCAGGTGTGGCAACACCGGGATGATCACCCCGAACGACAGGATGTCGATCATCACCGTGATGAAGATGAAGATGACCGCGGCACGGCGCGGGCCGGCGGCGATAGTGGAAGACTCCACGCGCGGTTCCAGAAATTGCCAGCGCGCAGTCTAGCCCATGCAGTACCGCAGCCAGCGCGGTTGCCGCGCGTGCTTGGTGTGGATCGGTGCGCAGACTTGATCTCGGCGATTGAGTCAAAGCGCCCGATTCAATGCGACTGCCTCAATCCAGATGATCGACGCGCCGGATCAATCCAAGGGGCGCAGCAGCCGCAGCCCAAACCAGTGTTTCGGATCGTCCCATGCATCGGTGACAGCAAGCCCGGCCTCCGCCGCGAGGGCGGCAAAGCTGGCATCCGTGTACTTGCGGCTGTATTCGACCTGCATTGGCTCATCAATGGCGAACGAAAACTGCTGCGACCCGATCGTCACCACCTGCGCGCGTTGGCTAATCAAAAACGTCTCGATCCGGCCTTTGATGGCGTCATAAAACGCGCGGTGACCGAACTCATGCAGATCGAAGTCGCTGCCGATCTCGCGATTCAATCGCGCCAGCAGGTTCAAGGTGAACTCTGCAGTGACACCAGCCGCATCGTTGTACGCCGCTTCGATCAACGCCGGATCCTTTTGCAGGTCGATGCCGATCAGCGCCGCGCCTTGTTCTGGCGAGCCGTGCGCGCACAAGGTCTCGCGCATCGCACGCAACAGCGTCACCGCTTCGACATCGGTGAAATTGCCCAGCGTCGAACCGGGAAAAAACACCAGCGTGTGCTGCGCCGGCCGCGAAGGTCTCGGCAATGCCACTGGCTGGGTGAAATCAGCACACACTGGCAGCATCTGCACTGCCGGAAATTCCTCGCTCAGGCGCTCGACCATGCCCAGCAACGCGCTGCGCGAAATCTCGATCGGCGTGTAGGCAACCGGATCAGCAAGCGCCTCCAGCAGCAAGCGCGTCTTGCGCCCGCTGCCGCTGCCGTACTCGACCACGTGCGCATTCGCGCCGATCGCATCGACCATCTCGCCGATGCGCGATTCCATCAGCGCGATCTCGGTGCGGGTGAGGTAATACTCGGGTTCGCGGGTGATCGCCTCGAACAACTGCGAGCCTCGCGCATCGTAGAAATACTTTGATGGCAGCCGCTTGGGCGTGCGCGTCAAACCAATCAATGCGTCGCGACGGATATCGTCCGGCGTCGGCCGCAGGTCGGTCAATTCGATTTCGGGACGAGCCTGTGTTGCGGCATTCATCAGCAATCCCTTGCAAGCCGCACACCGGAAAACTGCCAGCGTGCTGATGGTGGAAAAAAGTTGCGATAGCTCGCGCGCAGATGGTCGGCCGGGCTAGCGCAACTGCCGCCGCGCAGCACCTGCTGCCCGCACATGAACTTGCCGTTGTATTCGCCCAGGCTGCCGGGCAATGGCGCGAATCCGGGATACGGGAGATAGGCACTGCTGGTCCATTCCCAAACATCGCCGAATAGTTGGGTGAAATCCGATTCCGCCGAAGCAGCGTGCATGTCATCGACATCCTTGGAGACACCGGGCTGCAGTCGCCGCGATTCGACAAAATTTCCGCGCACCGGAATCGACGCAGCCGCATGTTCCCATTCAAATTCTGTCGGCAACCGCGCACCGGCCCAGCGCGCGAATGCATCGGCCTCGTAATAGCTGATGTGAGCAACCGGCGCGCCTGGATCGATCGTGCGCAGTCCGCCCAGGGTGAACTCGTTCGTGCAATCGGCATCCCAGTACAGCGGCGCGACCCAGCCCTCCGCCTGTACCTGTGCCCAGCCTTCGCTGAGCCACAGCGTCGCCGTGCGATAGCCGCCGTCTTCGATGAACTGCCGGTACTCGGCATTGGTAGCGAGCCGCGCAGCAAGCGCATGCGGATGCAACAGCGCGCGGTGCCGTGGCGACTCGCTGTCGAACGCAAAGCGCGCGTGCTGTGGCCATGGCGGCGCACCGATTTCGTTGACACCTTCGACGCCGCTGATCCAGCGTAGTGCAGGCGCGGCCGCCATCGAAGGCGTTGGCAGATCATCGCGATACGCGGGCTGCAACGGATTGCACCAAAACGCGTGCTTGATGTCGGTCAGCAACAATTCCTGATGCTGCTGCTCGTGCTGAAGGCCAAGTGCGATGCGCTGTTGCAGGCTGCCGTCGAAATCGCCACGCGCAAGCGCGCGCTCAGTCCGCGCGTCGACCTGCTCGCGCCAATCCAGCACCTGCGTCAGCGACGGTCGCGACAATAGGCCGCGACGCGGTCGCGCGTGCATCGGACCGACCGAGTTGTAGTAACTGTTGAACAGGTAATCCCAACGCGGGTGAATTGCCACGTAGCCGGGCAACGCGCCAAGCACGAAGGTTTCGAAAAACCAGGTGGTGTGGGCCAGATGCCATTTCGTAGGGCTTGCATCGGGCATGCTTTGCACCATCGCGTCTTCCGCCGACAGCGGCGCGGCCAACGCGACACTCTGTCGACGCACCGCGGCAAAGCGCTCGGACAATGACGCAGGCGATGTGTTCATGCCGACGGACGCCGCCTCGCGCGACGGCGAGACAAGAGTGGGCGCAGTGTCGGGGAGCGGGGCGCGACGGACATGGCACAGGCAGGGTAAACGTCAGCGCGCAGCATCGTCCAATCGCCGCGAACTTCGCGTGATGGCATGGTTCAGCCTGGTGATCGAGGTTGATGATCATTTCTGCGGGTTGTCAACGGCGTGGATTACAGTGCGCGCATGACTATCGACGTGCCACCGCTACCGTTCGACCGCGCTGCCGAGGCATTCGCGCTGCCCGAAGGTGTGTTGTATCTCGACAGTGCCGCGCACGGACCACCGCTGCGTGCCATGCGCGCCGCTGGCGAGCGTGCGTTGCGCGAATCGGCGACCGGCTGGTTCGGAGAACACTGGCGCGCGCAGATCGAAAACGTGCGTGCCCTCGCCGCGCAACTGTTCGACGGCGATAGCGAGGCGATAGCGCTGATTCCATCGGCCGCGTACGGCCTCAGCCTCGCCGCCCGCAACCTTCCATTGCAGCGCGGCGATGCCGTGTTGCTGCTTGATCGGCAGTTTCCTTCCAATCGGCTGCCGTGGATCCGTCGCTGCGAGGACGTCGGCGCGCGCATCGTGACCGCCGTTCGCAATGATGGCAGCGACTGGACGCACGCGGTGTTGCAGGCACTGGAAGCACATCCCGAAATTCGCGTGCTGGCGCTGCCACAGGTGCATTGGCAGGACGGGACGCTGCTAGATCTGACCGCCATCTCGGCGCGTGCGCGCGAACTCGGTGCGCGGCTGGTGCTGGATCTGAGCCAGAGCCTGGGCGCGCTGCCAGCTCAGATCGATCGTTGGCAACCGGACTTCGTGGTCGCAGTCGGCTACAAATGGTTGCTCGGACCGTACGGCTTGAGCTGGCTGTGGGCTGCACCGCACTGGCGCGAAGCAGGCGTGCCGCTGGAGGACGGCTGGGTGGCGAATGATAGTGATGCGTTGTGGCGCGACGATGCCGGATTGAGCACCGTACCGTTGTCGGGCGCACGCCGCTTTGATGCCGATGGCGTCAGCGATCGACCGCGGCTGGCGATGGCCGAAGTCGCGTTGCGGCAAATCCTTGAATGGCGAGCGCCGGCGATTGGCGATGGGTTGCGCTTGCGCACTCGCATCCTGCTTGATGCGTTGCGCGAACAGGGTCTCGATGCCTGGTTGCCCGCTGGCGAGTGCGCGCATTTCTGTGCGTTACAGCCCCACGCAGAACGCGTCGATGCGCTGGCCTCGCACTTGCGCGCCAGCAACGTGCTCTTTACTCAACGCAACGGCCGCTTGCGAATCGCGCCGCATCTGCACGTCGAGCCGAAACAATTGCGAGCGCTGGCGAGGCAAATCGCCGACTGGGCGCAAGTCAATCGCAACTAGTGTCACCAGGTTGCTCCGTAAGCGGCCAGCGATTGCGTCAATCCGGGCGTCGATTGGAATCGCACTCAGCGCCGTCGCGACCAACGCGCCGACGAGTCTGCCATCGACAATGGATCGCTTTCATTTCAACGCATCAATGCAACGACTTCGTCGCAGCACGTTTCCGGCTGCCAGCGGCTGAGCTGGCGCGCGCCTTTGCCTTCAAGCGCCGGCGCAGAAACGCCTCGGCCAGCACTTCGAGTTTCTGTGGCGCGCGCAGCGGATTTTCTGGTATCGCTTTGCGCAACACGCCCTCGCGCCACGCGACGAACACTTCCGGATGGATATAGCATTTGCGACACACGCTGGGCGTGTTGCGCAGTAGGGCGGCAACCTGTTTTACCGCTTCTGCTTCCTGATGGCGCAGTGCCGATTCGCCAGGCAGATTGCCGGTGAGTGCTTCCGGCAACGGCACTTGCGAGAACACCACAAGCGCGGCGAGGGTGCCGCCCCAGGTACGGAAATCCTTGGCAGTAAACTCGCCGCCCATCGCATCGTGCAGGTAGGCGTTGACTTGGCTGGAGTCGAGTGGATGCCGCACACCGTCATCGTCGACGTACTGAAATAACTGCTGCCCCGGCAGCTCCTGACAGCGCCGGACCAACTTGATCAGGCGCGCGTCGTTGATCGCGATCTCATGGTCGAGCCCGCTCTTGCCCCGAAACGAGAACTGCGCACCACCGCCTCGCGCAAACGACAGATGCCTATTGCGCAGCGTGGTCAGCCCGAACGACTTGTTCTCACGCGCATACGCGGCATTGCCGACCCGGATCAGCGTCTGCGCCAGCAGCGCGACCACGGTGGCCAGCACCTTGTCGCGGGGCAGGCCAGGCAGCGCGAAATCACGACGCACGCGGCGACGCAAGGCCGGCAGCGCGCGCACGAATTCGAGCATGTGGCCGAACTTGTCCTGGTCGCGTTCACTGCGCCAGCGCGGGTGATAGCGGTATTGCTTGCGTCCGCGCGCGTCGCGGCCCGTCGCCTGCAGATGGCCACGCGGATTGGCGCAGATCCAGACGTCGTTATACGCCGGGGGAATCGCCAACTTGCGGATGCGCTCGAGCGTCGCCGCATCGTGCGTGCGTTTACCGCTGGTATCGACGTACGAAAAGTTCTTGCCGGTGCGGCGACGACGAATTCCTGGACTACTGTCGCGCACATACACCAGGCCCGCGGCTTTAGCGCTTTCGATCTCGTCCGCGCGCTCGGGCGCCGGCGGGGCAGACGCACTCGCGCGTTCGGTCTTGCGTGAAAAGTTTCTGGCGGATTGTTTCGACATCCCTGCACTGCTCCGTCTGCGCGGCCTCAGCGCCTAGTCCCTGACGCGTGGCGGATGATTACCCGGCTCGCAAAAAAACCGCGTGACGTCCGTTCAGTGCCCGGTGCCAACGTCGATGAAGCGCAGGAACTCGGCGCGCGTGCGTGCATCCTCGCGAAAGGTACCGAGCATCTGCGAGGTGATCATGCTGACGCCGCGCTTGTGGATGCCGCGCGTAGTCATGCATTCGTGCGCGCCAACCACCACCACGCCCACTCCGCGCGGCGCCAGCACGTGCTGGATGCAACCGGCAATCTGCGAGGTCAGTTTTTCCTGCACCTGAAAGCGCCGCGCATACGATTCGACCACCCGCGCCAGCTTGCTGATGCCCACCACTTTGCCGTCGGGCAGATAACCAATATGCACCTTGCCGATGATCGGCGCCATGTGATGTTCGCAGTGGCTTTCGAATTCAATATCGCGCAACACAATCAACTCGTCGTAGCCGGCGACTTCCTTGAAGGTTCGCGCAAGATATTCGGCTGGATCCGTGCGATAGCCAGAAAACCAGTCCTCGTAGGCCTTGACCACGCGCTTGGGCGTATCCAGAAGCCCTTCACGATCGGGGTTTTCGCCAGCCCAGCGCAGCAGCACGCGCACTGCATCCTCGGCTTGCTCGCGACTGACCTCGGGGCCCGCGTAAGGGGTATCGCCGCCGCATTGCACGTTGCTCATGTTGCCTCCATCGACTGATTCGCAATGTCCAGTTCAAACCGTTTCGTAGAGTGATGCCCGCTGGCTGAATCGCGGCGCTGGTTCACGGCAGCAACTGGATGCCGAACTGGCGCACGGCCAGCGCAAACAAACCGAAGCACACCAAGGTGATGCCGATACTGGACAGCATGGTCAGCCAGAACCCCAGTCGCGGCAGCAACACGGGAAATGCGACGAACATCGGCAGCGTCGGCAGCACATACCAGAATGTATACCAGGCGTGATTGGCGATCTTCTCCTGTGGCTGCTTTTCCACGTACAACCAGATCAACGCAAGAAATGTCACCAGCGGCAGCGCGGCGATCAAGCCGCCTAGCTTGTCGCTGCGCTTGGCTGCCTCCGACACGATCACCACCACCGCCGCCGTCAGCATGTATTTTGTGATCAGCCAAGCCATCGCGTTCTCCGCAAGAGTCCAGCAACATGCTAACGCGAAGCTTGTTCGCTCGGCGTATCTGTGTGCGCCGTTGAGCGCGCGGTGAAGCGTCGCGCCAAGCCGGACGCGCGCTGGCCGCGGCGACCGATGGCATTGCGCAGGGTTGATTCACTCGCCCACAACACCAGCCCATTTCGGCAGCGGGTGATGCCGGTGTACAGCAGTTCGCGACCAAGCACGCGTGCGTCGCTGTCGGGCAGCAACAAGACGACGCGCTCAAACTCCGATCCCTGCGCCTTGTGCACGGTCAGTGCCCATGCGGGTTCATGCGCGGGCAACTGAGCGAGTGGCCAGGCGCGCAAGCCCTCATCGGTCTGGAAAAAGACCTGCGCCGAAGCACCCTCGCCCCAGACTACCCCCGTGTCGCCGTTGAACAATCCTTGCGCGTAGCTGTTTTGCGTGACCATCAACAGCTGGCCGTGGAAGGCGCCGTCGATTCGCGGGCGCAACGCGCTGGCAATCTGTGCGTTGAGGGTTTCGCTGCCGCACGGCCCATGACGTAACGCGGTCAGCAAACGCAATTCGCGTGCCATCCGCAGAGCGACCTGCGGTTCGGTGGCCTGCGCCAGCGCGCGAAACTGCGGCAACGCGTGCGCCTGAAGCCACGGCCACGGCTCTCGTCCGTCTGGCTGCAACCACTCCACTCCCCGATGCGCCTGCGCGCGCAGGCCGTCAATTGCGCCTTGCGCGTCGCCGATGCGCACCGCAGCAGCCAACGGAGCGAGGTCGAAATCTGTGTGCTGGCGATAGCTGCGTTGCAGATCAACGCGATGGCCGGCGAGCACGCTGCGCACGGTTGCAGGAGCGCCATCATTGACAAGCACTGGCACCGATTTTCCCAGCAACGTCCCGACGCTCACTGCAAACGCGGGAGCAAACGCGCGTCCATCGCCGGCCGCGTCGCACAGCGCGGCCAGCACATCGCCGGTTTCCACCGACGCCAACTGATCGCGATCGCCGAGCAGGATCAGCCGCGCCTGCGCCGGCACCGCGTCGACCAGTCGCGTCATCAGTGGCAAGTCGATCATCGATGCCTCATCGATGATGACCACGTCGGCCGCCAGCGGATTGTTGGCATCATGCCGAAACTCGATGCTGTCGCTGCGCCAGCCAAGCAGGCGATGCACGGTTTGCGCGCTGGCGGGAATCGCGTCCACCAGCGATTGCGTGATCGCGCCGCGCGCCAGCAACGTATCGAGATTCTCGCGCACCGCTTCGGCCAGCCGCGCGGCAGCTTTGCCGGTCGGCGCCGCGAGAGCGATGCGCGGCGGTGACTCGCTGTTGCGTTGCGCATGTTCGACCAGTAGCACCAACAGCCGCGCGATCACGCTGGTCTTGCCGGTTCCGGGACCGCCAGTAATCAAGCTGAGCGGCGAGGACAACGCCAGCAATGTCGCCAGCGCCTGCAGGTCGACCGCGCTGTCGCTTGCGGGAAACAGCGTGCACATGCGTTTGCTGAGTTCGGTGTCGTTCGCGTCCAGCGATGGCACACCGCTGCGTATCGTCAACGCGTGCGCCAGCCGCCATTCGTAGTCGCGATAGCGGCGCAGATACAACGCATCGTGTTCGAGCACCAACGGCACGCCGTGCAGACGATCTTCCGGCGTGTCGTCGCTGGCGACGCCAATCCAACGCGATGCGCGCAGTGCGGCGAGCCATTCATCGTGCGAAGGCAGCGCGGGTTGCGGGCGATCAGGCGCCAACTCCTGCAACAGGGCGGTGACGTTCGCAATGCGCAAACAACTATGGCCGTTGGCGAGCGCGCGCGATGTCAGCGCAGCAGCGGATGCGACCGCATCGCTGGTGTCTGGGTCGAGACGCAACAAGCTTGCCGCAAAGGCATGATCGATTGCGCGCAACCAGCCGCCGCGTTCGAGTTCGCGCAGCAGGCTCATGTCGTGACCTCGCGCGCGAGCGTGTCGCTCGCAAACAGCGCGTCCAGCGTTTCGATCAATGCACGCGGCGGCTTGCAGGCAAAGATGCCTGGGGATGTGGGCGATGCGGCATCCAGCCCGCGACAAAACAGATAACGCACGCCGCCAATATCGCGATCGTAGTCGTAAGCGTCGCCGCGTCGAAAGCGCAGCCAGCGATGCAGCGCCAGTGTATAGATCAGATATTGAAGATCGTATTCGCTGTCGCGCATTGCTGCCGTTAGCGTGTCCGCGCTGTAGTCGGGCAGACGATTGGATTTGTAGTCGAGCACGTGCAGCTTGCCCTCGAATGCGTAGACCAAATCGATCTTGCCGGTCATCAAGCCTTCAATCCTGCCGCGCAGGCCGAATGCCTGCCGCTGCAGAATCAGCCCGTGCGTATGCAACAACGTGATCACTGCTTCGACCGACGTCGGTTCCATATGGAAATAAAATTCCATTTCAGCGAGACGATCGGATCCCCGTATCGCAGCGAGTCGCGCGCCTTCGGGTAGTCGCACGTTGAGCGTCTCGCGCACCAGCGTCGTCAACAGCGGTAGCGCCAGTTCAACATCCGCATCGACGTAGCCTTGCGTACGCAGCGCCGCGCGCAAGGCTTCGGCATCGTCTGGTGGCGGGAATGGATCGCGCCAGTCGAGCCAGCGTTCAAACACGATGTTTTCCAACGCTTCGTGTAGTGCGCTGCCGAAGCGTGCTCCGCCGAAGCCGGATTGCGGCTCCGCTGCCTGATGGTTTGCGGCGTGCAACTCGTCGGCGGCGCTACCACCCTGAGCAATCGATGCGGACGCGACTGTCGCATCCGCGTCTGCAACAGCCACTGCGAATGCCTGCGCCGGGCTGCGCGCGAGTTGCGAAAAGCTGTACACCCACCAGTCGCGACGCAGCGCGCGCTGGGCGACTCGCACTACTGGCCGTGAGAGCGCCGGAAGCGCCGGCAACGGTTTGGGCAGATACCCTGGCAGCGGCGCGTTGTCGATCACGATGGCGCCCGAGGCAATCATGGCCGGATCGATCGCATTCGCACGCGCCCCGGGCAATTTTTCCAGTGCCGATTTTTCGTTGCTGTACAACGCTCCTGTCGCAATCCACAGAGAGTGGCGCGCGCGCGTCAGACCAACATATAAGAGGCGCATGGATTCGGCCTCGAATTGTTTGGTTGCTTCGAGCTTGGCCGCCTTCCACGCGAGCTCCTCGCCGATCACGCGTGCGGATTGCAACTGGGTGACACGTCGACCGTCGTGGTAATAGTCGAGGACGTTGCTGCTTTTTGCACTCTGGCCGATACCCACGAACGGCAGGAATACCAGCGGATATTGCAGTCCCTTGCTCTTGTGCAGGGTCACGATCTGTACGCGATCCGCGTCGGACTCCAACCGCAATTGGCGCGCTTCGTCTTCGCGATCGGCGTCGGCAATTTGCGCTTGCAGCCAGTCGAGCTGGCCTTGCAGCCCGGTCGTATGGGCGACAGCCTCTTGCAACAGTTCGGCGATCTGCAACGCATCAGTGAGTCGGCGCTCGCCATCGCTCAGCGTCAACAGGCGCGGCACGTTCGCCGCGCACACTGCTTCGAGCAACGCCAATGGCCCGTAGCGGCGCCAGCGCTCGCCCCACGCCTGCAGTTCTAGCGCGTGCTGCGACTTCCATTCGGAATCGTGTTCAAGCCGCACGATGGCTGCGGCGTCCAGACCGAGTAGCACGCTGGCCAGCGCAGCGCGCATGCGTGACGGATCTGCCGGTCGCAGCAGCGCCTCCAGCAGCCAGATAATTTCCTGCGCTACGGTTCCGTGCAACACGCTATGCCGCCCTGCCGCAACGCTGGCGATGCCGCACTCGGCCAGCACGCGCTGCATGCGCGCGGCATCGGCGTGCCGTGCAACCAGCACGGCGAGGTCGCCGGGTCTGAGGACGCGGTCGTCAATGCGCGCGCTGTCAGCGCGGCTTTCAGTAAGTAGTGTGTGGATCTCGACCGCGCACGATCGCGCCGCATGCTCACGTGAGGTTTCGGCATTGAATGCAGGGCCGCCATGCTCGGGCGTCGGCAGCACGCGCAAGGTCAGCGCGGGCGCGTTGCGTCCATCGCGCTGGTACGAATCATCAGTGATGCTGCCGCCAGCCGCGACCGGTTCGTAATCGATGCCCGGCTCGCTGAAGGCCGACTCACCTGCATTCGCATATAACGCGTTGACTGCCTCCAGCAGCAGCGGACGCGAACGAAAGTTGCGCCGCAGCGCGTGTCGGTTGTCCGCTTTGACCGTGGCTGCGGCGTCGAGATAGGTGTGCACATCGCCGCCGCGAAAGCGGTAGATCGCCTGCTTGGGATCGCCGATCAGGAACAGCGCGCGTGTGCTCGCTGGGTCAACACCTGCGTGTACGTCGTCTGAGCCGAATACGCGGCGGAAGATGCTCCACTGACGCGCGTCGGTGTCCTGAAACTCATCCACCAGCGCCACCGTATAGCGGGTACGCAGCGCTTTGATCAGTGGTTCAGCATGTTCGCCGTCCAGCGCGGCGTGCAGATCGTTGATCAGGTCATCGAAACTCTGCACCTGCTGGCGTTGCTTCATCGCTGCCAGCCGTTGCTGTCCGAGCGTACGAACGTGATGAACAAGTGCAATCTCGCCGCGTTCGATGAAGGCGTCAACGGCGTCGCGTGCGTCGAGGTATGCGTCGACCTGCGTAAACAATTCCGAACAGGGGAGCTCCGCGTCGCGTCCCTTGTTGGCGCTGGTTGCGAGTTTGCGATTGCCAAGCAGTTCAAGTTTCTCGTGCGCGAACGTCGAGGATGCACCGACCTGTACCCACCTATGCAGCGCGTCCCATACGGAATCGACTGTCCTGACTTGATACTTGTTTCCGCTCAACACTTTTTGATGCATGGCCGCTGCCATATCCGCCCGAGCGCTAGCGGCACATTCCAGTAGCGCAGCACGCAGCGCGATTGCCGCACTGGCGAGCGCTGGCGATGGATCGGATCCTGCAACGCTCATTGCAGGCAACAACGGATCGGCCTTTAGTAGCGCGGCGAGATCGCGCTCAAGTCCGGACGGCTGCTTCCAGCGTCGCTGCAGCGCTTGTGCGTGCTGGTCATCGGCGCCAAGCGAGCGCCACAGGTCGATCGCCAGTTCGGCAAGCAGCGGTTTTTCGCTGCCGATCATTTCCAGCGGCGTCAGTCCGCGACCGCCTTCCAGCGCGTGTTCGGACAGCGTACGCGCGCAGAATCCATGAATCGTGTGCACCGCCGCCAGATCGATTTCCTGCGCCGCGCGTTGCAGACGCGCGTGCAGTGCGGGTGGGGATTCGCTTTGCAGTTGGCGCTCGATCAACAATGCGGTGATCGCGTCGCCGGCTTTGCTGTAGCTAGGCACCGCTTCGCTTGCGACGCCTGTGGACAGCGTTTGGGCAATCTGCACGGCGCGCTGCAATCGTTCACGCAATCGTTCGCGCAATTCCTGGGTCGCTGCTTCGGTGTAGGTGACGACCAGGATTTGCGCCATCGACAATCCGCGCTCGATCACCAGCCGCGTTACCAGCGTGGCCAGGGTGAAGGTCTTGCCGGTGCCGGCGCTGGCCTGAATCAGTTGCGTGCCATGCAGGCTCATATCGACTCCGGGATCGCTCGTGGCGATCTCGGCCTGCGCCGTGTGTATTGACGAACTCATACTGCGTCGCCTTTGGGCACGATCTCGCCAGTCAGCACGGCAGCAAAAATGCGTTGCGAAAGATCGATGAATGCGTGGCGTGCGTCTGGGTCGTCATTAAAAAAAGGATCGCGCGCACGCAGCGCCAATTGCACGTCGGCCTCGCCGCCTTCGGCCCAACTGTTGCCGTTGTCGCCAGTCCATTTCTTTTGGGCGTTATGCAACCCCTTGCCTGACTCGTCCTGGGTGAGAAGAAAACCACTGCGCGGCAAAAATGGCAGCGGCTCGCGCAGTCCGCGCTCGCGCAGCGCGAGAAGAAATTCGAGCGTGGCGCGTGCCTGCGGCGCGGCAATCGGAGCGCGCTCGCTGGTGTGCACCACACCTTCGACTTCAGACATTTGCACCAGCGCTCGCCCGTCGCCGAGTGCGCAGAGCAGCAGCCAGTCGAGCCCGTCACGCAATTGCGTGTTGCCATCGAGCGGTCCGAACTTCATCCGCGCCAAGCCGTGCGGATACAGGCCATTGAGGGTGCCACTCAACTGCCAGCGCTCCAGCGCGAGATCGAACGTCGTACTCGACGGCTGAGCGCCGTTGCGCCATTGAACGAGTGCGTCCGCATACGGCTGCACCTGCTCGCGCAATGCATCCAATTGCAGCAGGCCAGGTGCGCCGGAAGGCAGCAGAGCGCGCGCCACCAGTTCGGCATGCAGGGTCGCGTTGTCTGGCGTATCGGATGCAGACAGACACGCGTCCAGCACCACTTGTTGCAATGCGTGTTTGCGCAGCGCAATCGGCGTATCGAACGGCTCGGCCACTGCCCATTGTTCGGCTGCCTCGGGCAGATGCAGGTGAAGCGCCTGGCGCAGGAACGCCTGTGGCGGATTGCGCAGGAAGGCGCGCAGTGCGGCCAGCGACACCTCGACCGGCGCTGCCGTCGGTTCGCTGTGTTCTGGCGTGATTGGCGCGGCAACAAACGCCGGCTGCGGCGCGTGTCCGACCGCAGTCGCGTGGGCGCCGGGAAGCCATTGCGATTGGTAGCTGAAACGACGTGGTTCTACAGTACTTTCATCGCGGCTCGCTGCGCCGAACGCCTGCGCTGAAAACGGCTGCAACGGATGATGCACAACCAGTTGCTTGCGCGCGCTGTCGGGATCAGTGTGATAGCGCGCCGCTACATCCAGCAACTCGCCGACCAGCACCGAAGGCTCGCGGCGCGAGTTATCACGCGGATCCGCTCCGCGATAACTCAGATAGAACACGTCGCCGGCAGCGGCAAACAATTGCAGCATCAAGAAGCGATCGTCCTCTCGCAACGATCGATCACCGCGCTGTCGCGCCTTCGTGCCCAGCGCAGCGGCGAGCCGGTTCAGCCCGCCGACCGGATCGCGCCGCGGCAGTGCGCCATCGTCGAGCCCCAACACGCAGATCACCCGGAACGGCAGCAGTCGCATCGGCACCATCCGGCAGAAGGTGACTCCGCCGGACAGGAACGGCGCGCGCGAATCGCTTTGCCCCAGCGTGGTGCGGAACCAGTCGCGCACCACCGCCAGCGGCAGGGCTGCGGACACTTGCGCGCGATCAATCTGCTCGCGAAAGGATTCGATCGCCTGGCGCAGCTCTTGCAGCAAGGCGCGATCCTGCGGCTGTTGCGGCGTCGCTGGCAGCAAGTCCTCAAGCAGTCGTAGCAATCGCTGTTGCCACACTAGCGCGGTGGCGGGTTCGGCAAATTCGCGTTCGGCGCGCGCCAGCACGTGCAGCACGCGGATCAGTGCATCGAGTGCGTGCAACGATCCGCCTTCCAGCTTCGGCCACGGCGCGACGCCGGCAATCATTGCATCCTCGCCGCTGGCATGCCCCAGCAGCAGGCGATCGAGCGCGAACTGCCAAGTGAAGGCGGCCTCGGATGGTGCGTCGTGGCGCGCACGATGGCGTGCATCCAGACCCCAACGCGCACCTGCTTCGCGCAGCCAGTGCCGTAATTGATTCCAGCCGGCCTGGTTGAGATCGAAGCGCTCGGCGATGGCCGGCACCGCCAGCAATTCCAGAATGCCATCGACCGCAAAGCGCGATTGCGGCAATGCCAGCAGCTGTACAAACACCTCGGCCAGCGGCTCGCCCGCGAGCAGGCTGCCGTCGGCGACCGTCCAAGGAATCGGCGACGCCGCGCGCTGACCGATCGCGGCACTGCCTGCGGCGCCGAAAACCGCTTCGATCGCCGGCAGGTAGGGATCGATATCGGGCATCAGCACGACGATCTCGCGCGGCTCCAGCCAGCGTTTGCCCTGCCCGGGTTCGGCTTCGAGCAGCGCGCGCAACTGATCGTGCAGCACCTGCACCTCACGCAGCCGGGTGTGACAGGCGTGGATTTGCAGGCTCGGATCGTTGCGATTCACTTCCGCCCGAAACGCATGCGCAACATCCGGCGGCGCGCGTCGGTGCAGCAGATCGCGCTGCAATCGCTTGAGCAAACTGTCGCTGGCAGGGTTATCGTAGGGATCGTCTTCGGGGTCGGCGAACGCCGCTATTTCGCGAGACGGATGCACGGTTTCGTAGCTGGCCAGGGTGGCGATGAAGTCGCGGCCGGCAGCGCCCCAGGCCTGCAGCAGCGGATTGTCCTCGGCATCGAACAGGCTGTCGTCATCGTGGTCCGTTGGTAGCGCATGCACGCGGGCCGACATCGCTTGCAGGTCGCCCCAGTAACTCCGGCTCGGGGTCGGCAGATAGAAATGCTGCACGCCGACTTGCGACTGGGTAGCCAGCACGCGCAGCACGTCGGGCGAAACATTGATGCAGGCGAACACGAACAGCCGAGGTGGCAGACCGCGCGGCAACTGCTTTGGGTCTGCGGCAAAGCGTTGCAGATACGCATCGATACGGCGCGCCCGATGCGGCAAGCCGCGGGCGACGCGACGCCACAGTTCGGCCTGCCAATCGTCGGCATCGCGCCCGGCCTCCCAGCCCAGCAACCAGTCGCGACGCCACGCCTGGTATTTCTCGAACACCGAGGCCAGCTCGGTTGACAGCGAAAACGTGCGTAACGCGTCTTCGCCGCTCTCGTCGGCCTCGTTGCTCAGCCATGACGCAAGCGAGGTCAATGCCGGATGCCGACGCGCTGCCAATTCGCGCAGCGCCGCATACAAACGCCACTGCAGATTGGCGGCGTCGAGGTTGGCGTGTTCGCGAGTGGCCTGATCGGCGATCGGCAAATTCGCATCCAGTGCGTCACGCACGAATTCGCCCGGTGTCAGCAAATGCAAATTGGCGGCGATGCCGTGCGTTTGCGCCAGGGTGTTCTGCAGCCAGCGCCGCATCGAAACCTGCGGTATCACGATGGTGTCCGGCGTCAGCAGGCCTGCGCCCGGGTGCGGCTGGCGCAACTCGTTCGCCAGCAAACCGGCCAGCACCTCGAGCGAGTTGCTCGCATACAGGCGAAAATCACCGTGCTCGGCCATGGGCGATGCTGGAGTGGAAGCGCTGGACACAATCGCGATGATGCCGCACAAGCATCTCAGCGTGCGAGACCGGCGCGGCAGGCGCAGGGCCGGCTAACAATGGCGTGGCAGACTGGATTCTCGGCGCCCGGTTGCGTGCATTCAGGCGCAATGGGTGAAGGTGGGCACCGATCGATTGCCGCCACCACCTTTTTCATTGCGAACTCCCATTGATGTCAGCGACTCACTCCTCAATCCCGACAACATCCGCAACGGCGAGCACGCGCGTTGCTGCTGCGGAAAGCGCTGACCTCGATTGCATCCGCCTGCACAACGTGCAGCTTGATCGCGGCGGGCGGGCGGTGTTGCGCGAGGTGTCGCTGCGGGTACCGCGCGGCAGCGTCACCGCGATCCTCGGGCCGAGCGGCAGCGGCAAGTCGACCCTGCTGGCAGCGCTCACCGGTGAACTGGAACCGACCGCAGGAACGATCGAGGTGCTCGGCGCGCCCTTGCCGGCTAATGGCTCGCGCGCATTGCTTGAGTTGCGCAAATCGATCGGCGTGTTGTTGCAGGGCAATGGCCTGTTGACTGATCTGACCGTCGCCGAAAACATTGCGCTGCCTTTGCGCGCGCATACCGATTTGCCTGAGCTGCTGCTGCAGCGCGTGGTCGATCTGAAACTCAACGCGGTCGGCCTGCGCAGCGCAGGCGAGCTGTATCCGCGTG
The DNA here is from genome assembly GCA_038216155.1 of Lysobacterales bacterium. GTDB lineage: Bacteria > Pseudomonadota > Gammaproteobacteria > Xanthomonadales > Xanthomonadaceae > SZAS-103. The sequence goes on along the minus strand of JBBQQH010000004.1, from coordinate 23,928 downwards.
AACTGTCCGGCGGCATGGCGCGGCGGGTCGCTTTGGCGCGCGCCTTGGCGCTGGATCCGCCGTTGATGCTCTACGACGAGCCGCTGACTGGACTGGATCCAATTGCTGGCGGCGTGATCGTCAGTTTGATCCGGCGCTTGAACGACAGCCTCGGCCTGACCAGCGTGATCGTCACCCACCACGTGCATGAAACGTTGCCAATCGCTGATCGCGCGATCGTGATCGCCAACCAGCGGGTGATTTTCGACGGCACACCGGATGCGCTGACCGCAAGCGATGATCCGTTGCTGCGGCAGTTTTTGCGGGGCGAACCGGACGGGCCGATTGCGTTCGACGAGGGCGATGCGGTGTTGATCACCGGCGTCAGCAACGCGACGGATGATCCGCGGATGCACGTTTTGTGAGCGTCTCGATCGTGCGCGGCATTGGTCAGGTCGGCTTGTTCAAGCTGGCGATCCTGCGTGCCTCATTGCCCGATCGCGCGTTTCGCGCCGAGCTGGTGCGGCAAATTTATGCGATTGGTGCGCGCACACTGCCGATCATCGCGGTCGGCGGCGCCTTCGTCGGGCTGGTGCTGACCTTGCAGGGCTATCGCACGCTCAGTCGCTTCGGGGCGACCAATGGTCTTTCGACGCTGCTTGGGTTGTCGCTGTATCGCGAACTTGGGCCGGTGCTGACCGCTTTGTTGTTCATTGGTCGTGCCGGCTCATCGATTGCCGCCGAGCTGGCGCTGATGCGCGCCACCGACCAGATCAATGCGCTGTCGCTGATGGCGATCGATCCGGTGGCGCGCGTGGTCGCGCCGCGCTTTTGGGCTGCGATCCTGACGGTGCCGCTGCTCACCGCATTCTTCATCGCCTTCGCAATTGCCGCGGGTTACCTCGAAGCGGTGCATGTGCTGGGTCTGGATTCTGGCTATTTCTGGTCGGCGCTTGGCGCGAATGTCGATTTGATCGACGACTACGGCGTGGCATTCCTGAAGGCGGCAATCTTCGGCGGCAGCAGCGCATTGATCGCGGCCTATGTGGGCTATCACGCCGAGCCGACCATCGAAGGCACCTCGCTGGCGACCACGCGCGCGGTGGTCAACGCCTCGCTGCTGGTGTTGATGTTGAACTTCATCCTCAGCGCACTGCTGTTTCGGGTCTGATGCGATGAATCGATGGCAACGGTGTTGCGCGCCGACCAATGCGCCCGTGTTGCAATAGGCGCCTTCAGATTTCGTGTATCAAAATTTGTGATTGAACTGGAACCCACGCAATGACCGAATCCGGCAGCCCTACTCGCGACACCAGACCACGCCGGCGCTCACGCCAAGGCGTGGAATTGGCAGTCGGCGTGTTCCTGTTGCTGGCGCTGGCCGCGCTGCTGGTGTTGGCGTTTGCCTCGACCAATCGCAAACTGGGTTTCGGCGCCCAGCCGTATCAGTTGACGGCGAAGTTCACCAACATCGCCGACTTGCGCGTGCATGCGCCGGTCAAGATCGCGGGCGTGGCGATCGGCGAGGTCGCGAAGATCTCGCTTGATCCGAAAAGTTACAGCGCGGTGGTGACGCTGGCGCTGGATCCGCCGTACACCAACATGCCGGCCGACACCAACGCCAAAATCCTCACCGCTGGCTTGCTAGGCGAGCGCTATGTCGGGCTTGATCCCGGCGGCGATCCGGAAACGCTGCCCTCTGGCGGCGAGTTGATTTATACGCAGAGTGCAGTCGTGCTTGAGGAGTTGATCGGCAAGTACATCTTCGGCGCTGGCGGCAACAAGGATGCACCCGCAACCGGCGCGCCGGCTGCGGCCGCTACTGACAGCGAACCTGCAGTGAAACCGGTTGTGCCGGAGATCCTGCCCAACCAGCCATAGGAGAAACATCCTTGAATCGAGTATTGATTAATCGCCGACTTGCACGCTTGCGCGCACCGAGCGTATTCGCCGCCGCTTCCCTCGCCCTGGCGATTGGCGGTCTTGCGCTGCCACTGAGTTCCATCGCGCAATCCACGCCGATGCCATCACCCGCGGCAGAAGCGGCGATGACCCCGAGCCAACTCGTGCAAAGCAACAGCCAGCGTGTGATTCGAACGCTGTCGTCGCGGCGTGCCGAGTTCCAAGTCAGTCCTAAGGTGCTGCACGATTACATCCGTAGCGAGTTCAGCCACGGCTTTGATCGGGTGTATTCGGCCAGGCTCGTGCTCGGCCGCAACGGCACCGGTGTGGATGATGCGCAACTGCGCGGATTCGCCGACGCGCTGGCCGAAAACCTGATGCAACGCTACGGCAATTCGTTGCTACAACTTGATCCCGGATTGAACGTGAAAGTGACCTCGGAGCAAAGTTTCCGCGGTGGCAGCATCATCAAGGTCAAGAGTCTGGTTGATCGCAGCAGCGGCGCGCCGGTGCCGGTGGATTACCTGATGCATAAGGCCGACGGTGAATGGAAAATCTTCGATGTGCTGGTGGAAGGCACCTCGTTCGTCGGCACCTTCCGCACCCAGTTCAACGATGAGTTGCGGCGCAAATCGCTGGCGCAGATCACCGCCGATTTACGCGCTGGCGCGATCGCAGTTGATCCGCGCATCCGCAAGTGACCACGCGCGCATGAAACGTGTTGCCACAAACGCTCAAACCTCGGCAAGCGCCGAAGTGCGCGGCGACGCGCTGGTTGTCTCCGGCGCGCTGCAACGTCACGCAGTGACTGCGTTGTGGTCTGCATTGCCAGTATCGCTCGCGCAGGTGCGGCAGATCGACCTAGCCTCGGTGGCCGCGCTGGATACCGCCGGTCTTGCGTGGCTCATTGAAGTGATCGCGCGGGTACGCCGCGGCGGCGCGCAAGCGCCGCGCATCATGCATGCGCCGCAGGGCTATGCTTCGCTGTGCTTGGCCTATCGAATCCAACCTTCGCTGGAAGGCATCGCCCATGTCGCAGCCTGATCGTTTACCAATCGCCTTCGCCTTCGCGGCGACGTGCTTGTTTGCTACGTTGCCGGCGCTCGCGCAGACACCGGTCAACACGCGCGCAGAGCCGCCGCAGTCCACGTCAGCGCCGGCGCCGCGACTGGACGACGTTGCAACGCTCAACGCCGCCGTGACCGACACGACTGCACCGGGCCCGACATCGGCTGCCGCGCCCGCGATCGACACCACTTCAACCGCTGCCGACCCACCCGACTTGGCTGCGATCGACGTCGCCAACCCAGATTTGGCGAAAGACCAGGCCGCCGAAAAGGCCGAGCTACCCGCCTACCTGCAAAGCGATCCGGATGCCGAAGCCGCGGCGATGGTGCCCGACCCCTGGGAGCACTACAACCGCGCGGTGTACCGCTTCAACAAGCGTTTTGATCACGCGCTGCTCAAACCAGTGGCGCTGGGCTATGTCCGCGTGGTGCCCAAACCGGTGCGTTATAGCGTCGCCCACTTCTTCGAGAATCTGGTGCAACCCATCACTGCGGTGAACCTTCTGTTGCAGGGGCATCCGCAGCGCTCACTCAATTCGGTGGGACGTTTCGCGGTGAACACCACGATCGGCATCGGCGGCCTGTTCGATCCAGCCAGCAAGATGCATATCCCGCCGTATAACGAGGATTTCGGGCAAACGCTCGGCCATTGGGGCTGGCGGCGTTCGCGCTATTTCCTGCTTCCGTTCCTCGGCCCGGGCACCTTGCGCGATCGCATTGGTTCGCTGGCCGATGCACAGCTGGGGCCTTACAAATACGTCAATCCGACCGGTTTGCGGGTTGGCTTGATCGGCCTGTCGATCGTCGACACGCGCGTACGCATCCTGCCGCTGGACGAACTGAGCGTCGGTGTCGACGACGATTACCTGCTGCTGCGCGAAGCCTGGAATGCGCGACGCCTGCATCAGATCGACGACCAAGCGGTGAATATCACCGACGACGAAGCGCCAACGACACCAGAGTCGCCTTCCCCGTCGGTCATTCCACCCGGCAAAACGCGGCCTTGAGATAGCGGCTTTCCGGCACGTCGGCGTGGAACGGATGATCTGCGCCGGCGCCTGAGACCTTCAGCACCTGCAATTTGCGGTTGGCGTAGAACGCGGCGCGGCGCAGCATGTCGAGAAATTGCTCCTCGCTGACCAATCCGGTGCACGAACAACTCAGGAACAGCCCGCCCGGTGCGACCACCGACAGCGCCAGCTTGTTCATGTCGAGGTATTTTTTCAGCGCCGGGATCACCTGCTCGCGATCGCGGGTGAGCTTGGCCGGGTCCAGCACCACGGCGTCGAAGCGCTCCTTCGCAATCGCCGCTTCACGCAGCCACGGAAACAAATCGGCTTGCACGAACTTGATCTTGACGTCGTTTAGCTGCGCATTCTTTTTCGCGATGGCGAGGATTTCCTCGTCCAGATCCAGCCCGATCACCTCATCCGCATTCCCGCGCGCCTTGGCGTAAATGCCGAAGCCGCCGGAATTGCAGCACAGGTCAAGCACGCGTTTGCCGGCAACATGCCGTGCAAACCATTCGCGATTGTCGCGCTGGTCGGCGAAGAATCCGGTCTTATGGCCGCTACCGGGACTGGCGCGAAATTTCACCCCATGCTCGGTGATGATCGCCGGCGTCGGTGCATCCGGCGTCCGGTGGTCGAAGCTCTCCTGCTTCTGCACGTGATCCTCGGCGAATGCATAAAAACGGCAGCCGGGAAACTGCTCGCGCAAGGCCTCGAAAATCCATTCGCGATGGCGCCACATGCCGGCGGAAAAAAATTCGACCACCAGCAGGTCGTCATAGCGATCCACCACCAGGCCGGACAGACCATCGCCCTCGGCGTGCACCACACGCCAGGCATCACTGATCGCGTCCAGCCTGAGCAACTCGCGGCGCAGGCGCACGGCGGCCGCAATGCGGCGGGAAAACCAGCCCGCATCGATCGACTCGGAACGATCGGTATCCAGCACGCGCAGAGTGATCCGCGAATGCCCGTTGTAGAAACCGCGACCAATCCATTCGCCATCGCGATCGATGATTTCGACCACGCTGCCCGGCTTGGGCCGGGTCGCGGGCTTCTCCACCATCTTCTGGAAAATCCACGGATGCTGCGCGTTCGGATTGCCCGGCGGGCGCGCGGTTTTGAGGTGGATCACGGGAATCTCGGCTGCGTTCATCCGCACATGATAGCCAGTCGCGCGCCCGTGCCACGCTTGCATGCCCCGCGCGCATCCCCATGTTGCGGGCATGGACCTGCCACTTCCCGATCCCGATGCCGCCGCTAGTGCGGCGCGTCCGTTGGCGGCGGGTTTCAATCGGGCGTTCTGGATCAGCGTCGGCTTCGTTGCCCTGCTGTGGTGGATCAAGCTGGTTGAGCACTGGTTGGGCCAGCCGTTCGCGGCATTGACGCTGCGGCCGCATTCGATTTCCGGATTGCTCGGAATCATCACCGCGCCGCTGCTGCACGGCTCGCTGGAACACCTGGTTTCCAATTCACTGCCGATTTTGATCCTGGGTACGCTCTGCGGCGGCCTGTATCCACGCGCGACGTTGCGCGCGCTGCCGCTGATCTGGCTGGGCTCTGGAATTGGAACCTGGTTGCTGGGCGATGCGGGCAGCGCGCACCTGGGCGCCAGCGGACTCGCGCATGGATTAATGTTTCTGGTGTTCACGCTTGGCGTACTGCGCCGCGACCGGCAAGCGATCGCGGCCGGGATGATCGCGTTCTTCCTGTATGGCGGGATGTTGTTGACGATCTTTCCGCGTGAGCTTGGCATCTCTTGGGAAGCGCATTTGTCGGGCGCGGTTTGCGGCTTGCTGGCAGCGATCATCTGGCGGCGCTGCGATCCGCCGTTGCCGCGCAAGCGCTACAGCTGGGAGGACGAACCTGAAATTGACGAGGACGAAAACTCTGCGCCTGCCGACGATGTTTTCGTGCAGCACGAGCCGCTGGCGATCGCGCGCAGCGAATCCGAAACTGCGGCCCGGGAGTAGACTGGCGGCGTGCAGCAAGGAGTTTTTGCGATGAACGAACCCAAGCGTGTCGAACACCAGCTCACCGACAAGGGCTACGTCCCGGTCTACACCACCGCCATCGTCGAGCAGCCCTGGAGCACCTATACCCAGACCGATCACCAGGTCTGGGCACAGCTCTTCGCGCGCCAGCAAGACGTATTGCCGCAGCGCGCATGCAGCGCGTTCCTGCGCAATCAACGGGCGATGGGCATGGGCGCGGACGCGATTCCGAAGTTCGACGAGCTCAACAAGGTCTTGCGTGCCGCGACCGGCTGGGAACTGATCGGCGTCGAGGGCTTGTTGCCCGAGCTGACATTTTTTGATCACTTGGCCAACCGCCGTTTTCCGGTGACCTGGTGGATTCGCAAACCCGAGCAAATGGATTACCTGTCCGAGCCGGACCTGTTCCACGACCTGTACGGCCATGTGCCGTTGTTGATGGAACCGGTGTTCGCCGACTACATCGCCGCCTACGGGCGCGGCGGCGTCAAGGCGCACGACATCGGCGCCGAAGCGCTGGTCAATCTGACGCGCCTGTACTGGTACACGGTGGAGTTCGGCCTGATTCGCGAGGACAACGGGCTGCGCATCTACGGGTCGGGCATCCTTTCAAGCAAAGGTGAAAGCATCCATTGCCTGGAATCGCCGGCGCCCAACCGCATCGGGTTCGACCTGACGCGCATCATGCGCACGCGCTATCGGATCGACACCTTCCAGAAAACCTATTTCGTGATCGATGATTTCGAGCAGTTGATGGATGCGACCGAGCCGGACTTCAGGCCGCTCTACGAACAACTTGGCGACGAGGCGTCGATTCCGGCCGGACAGATCATCGATGGCGACGACGTGGTCCATCGCGGCAGCGGTGAAGGATGGGCCAGCGACGGCGATGTCTGATCGGGCGCGCCGGGACCAACGCCATCGCCTGGTCGCCCTTGCGCGGCGCTGAGATGAGCGCTCCGGACTTCATCGAGGTGTATCCGGAGGCATTGCCCGCCGACGCCTGCGCGGCGATCGTGCGGCGCTTCGAGGCAAGCAATCAGACTCTGCCCGGCCGCGTCGGCGGCGGCGTGCATCCTGAGCTCAAGCACAGTCGCGACCTTGCGATCAGCTCGAGTCCTGAGTGGAAGGATGTAACCACCGCGCTGAACACGGCGGTGTTCAATGGCCTGATGCAATACCTGCGCAAATACCGGCATGCGTTGATCGCGCCGCTGATGTTGCAGACGCCGGACCCGGAAACGGGCGCGCTGCGTCGCCTTGGGGCCGAGGATTTCGACACCTTGGACGATGCCGCACTGGCGCGGATCGTGCGTGTGGTGCTGCGACCGGGCGCGATCAACCTGCAACGCTATGCCGCCGACGAAGGCGGCTATCCCTACTGGCACTGCGAGCTGTATCCAAAGGATGCGGGGTGCGAAACGCTGCATCGGATGCTGTTGTGGACAATCTATCTCAACGACGGATTCGCCGACGGCGAAACGCAATTCCTGTATCAGCAGCGAAAGATCGTGCCGGCGACCGGCAGCCTGTTGCTGGCGCCGACCGCGTTCACCCACACGCACCGAGGCAATCGCCCGCGCGGCGGCGCGAAAATGATCGCAACCAGCTGGCTGTTGTTTCAGCGCGCGGAAACGCTGTACGCAGGTGCGCCGGGCTGAGGTTGATGCGGCATCGGAACGTGCCGCGCGGATGCCAACGCAGGCTGGGCGGCGGCGGGGACCTGCCCGCATCAGGCGAAATCGCGATCCGCATCGATCCTGGCCGCAGCAGCAGCATCAGTCGGTGCGCTGCGGATCGTTCTGGTGCAGATCGTTTTGATGCAACGCATACCCATTGCGACCGGCGCGCTTGGCCCGGTACATCGCCTGATCGGCGCTGTGTAGCAAGGTGGCGGCTACACGACCGTCGTCAGGAAATACGCTCAGTCCAATGCTGGCAGTTACGCGTACCGTGTCCTGGTCGATCACAATCGGCAACGCGATCTGCGCGATCAACTTGTTGGCCACCGCGATTGCACCCGCAGGCCAGTTGATCGCCGGCAATACCAGCACGAATTCGTCCCCGCCCAGCCGCGCCAGGATGTCGCTCGGGCGCAGGCAATCACGCAGGCGCACCGCCACCTGTTGCAATAGCACGTCGCCCGCCGCATGGCCAAGCGTGTCGTTGACGTGTTTGAAGCCGTCCAGATCGAGCAACGCCAACGCCAACGTGCCGCCGTGCTTTTGCGCCTCGATGATCGCTGCCGCTGCCGCCTGTTCGAATGCCGCGCGGTTGGGCAAGCCGGTCAATACGTCGTGCAGCGCTTGATGGCGTACGCGTTCGGCGGCGGCGCGGGCCCGGGTGATGTCGCGCACGGTCACACCCAAACCATCGCCCAGCCGCACCACCTGCAAGTGATACCAGCGCGGCTCACCGATCGCGGAGATGCCGCAGCGCTCCTCGATCAACGGCTCGCCGGTTTCGATCACCCGCAAAAAGGCCACCAACATCTGCGCGTCGCGTTGATCCGGGAACGGATCAAACAATCGTTTTCCAACAACGCGTTCCCGGTTCTGTCCCAGCAACCGTTCGGCCTTGCCGTTAAGCAGCGCGTAGCGCAGGTCGCTGGCCGTGCCGTCGGCATCGCGCACGCACTCCAGGATGAAAAAGGCATCCAGGTTGCTTTCAACCGCCGCACCAAATCGCACCGCATTCTCGCGCGCCTGCGCTCGCGTCGCCTCGAGCGTGTGCAGCAAGGGGCGCAATCGGCGCCTAAGCACCAGCATGCCGATCGCCAGCAAAGCGGAAAGAAACAGCACGATGCGCTGGAATTGCACCCGGATCGGCGCATAGATCTCAGCGACATCGCGCTTGACCACCAGCCCAAGCCCGGTGTCGCCGACCGGCGCATACGCTGCCAACACCCGATGGCGCCGATAGTCCAGCGCAATGATGGAGCCGGTGCGCCCGCGCAGGGCGAAATCCATCGGCAACGGCATTCCATCTAGCACCCTTGCACTCCGATATGGTTGTCGCCGACTGCGCAGCGGAAAGCAGATCATCTGCTCCGAGTGCGCCGCCTGCACCGCGCAAACCGCCATCTCGCCACTCTCACCCAACCGATTGGTTCTCGCATCGAGCGCTGTCAAAGCATCCAGTCGTTGCTCGCTGATCAGCACGCCCAGTGCGCCCACAGCGTCGCTGACCGGCACTTCACGGCGCAGCACGAAGCCATTTTTCCATAGCAACGTAGCGGGCCACGGAGTGCGCACCGGCACTTGCGTCGAGGCCGGCAGCGGCTTGCCTGCCAGCAATAGGGTGCGCCCTTGCTGCCTCACCGAGATAATCGAAAAGCCGTTTGCCTGCGGGTTGATCGCCCACCGTCGCAACAAATTCAGGGATCCGTCCGCGTCCGCAGACCGGGCCAACGTGCGCATACGCGACGCCAGCTCCGGGTCGGTACTGACCAGCTGCGCGCGCGCGCTGCGAAGGCCGATGATCTCCGCAAATGTCCCGCTGTGGGCAACGCTCAGTTGCAGCAGCTCCTCACGCACTTGCTGTTCAACCTGACCCTGCAGGAAAGCAAAGCCACCAATGCCGGCGCTGGCTGCTACCAGCAGCAGCAACAGACTCGCGGTGCGATTGACCGCGGCGACCTCGTCACCGTCGGTTATGGATGCCTTGTCTGCCCGCGTAGGCACGGCGTTCCACAAACCGACACCGAGCACGATCATCCCGAAGCCGGTGGTCAGCGCCATCCGTACCACGCCGGTCCAACCGTACAGGTATTCGAGCTGCAAGGCGTAGCCGACCACCCCCAACAAACCGATCGCAATCACTGCGGTCGCCGCACGCTGCACCCAGTGAACGGCCGACGGTCGCCCAGACCCAGTCGCACCAATCAACCCAGCGCCCGCCAGCAGGAAACACAGCGTGGTATTTGGGGCCATCCGTCCGGGATGCGGATAACCTGGTTGCAGTGGACGGTGCAGTTGCGGCAACGACCACGCCGGGGCCAGGTCGAACACCAGTACGCAGAATTCAGCCACCGCGAGTGCCAACAGCAGCACGCCGCCGACCACCGCCAACCGTCGCACGGGAATAGAGGCCGACGCCGCAGCCCAAACACTGGCGCCGCTGAGCACGAAGCCCAGCGCGGTATTGACCACCATCGGCGTCCAGCCGGGGCGCAATTGCAGCAACCAGGTCAGCCCGAGCGACCAGCCGAGGAGCGTGACCAGCCCCAGTGCCAGCACCGAAGCGGCGCACGCGCGTGCAACCAGGACATTTGTCGAAGAAGTCGCCATATCGATCAATTGCGTCACATGACTGAAACATGCCACAAGAAGCGTCTGCCCGCATGCATTGGATTGTCCGCGTTTACGCGTTCTGAGGCGTGCGGCCTTTCCGAACGTCAATCTGCGAGAATCGTGACGTTCGATCCACTCAACCAGCTGTAAAATAGGACGTCACATGCCGCATTGGCTGGTGTTGTTGTTGGCGATCGCGTGGCCGGTGTATCTGGTTGTGATCGGCGGCTGGGTGATCATGCAAAAGCGTGCGCCGGCTGCCACGCTGAGCTGGTTGATGGCGCTGGCGTTCTTGCCGTATCTGGGCTTCCTGATCTATTACGTACTGGGGCCGCAGCGCATCGACCGCTCGCAACGCAAGCGCAAGTTGTCGCACGACAACGTGGGCGGGCGCCAGCCTGGCCCGGCCAACGAAAAGGACGCAGCGCTCAATCGCACCGCGCAATTCATGACCGGCATGCCGGCTACCACCGCCAGCAAGGTCGAGCTGCTGATTGATGGTGGCCCGACTTACGATGCGCTGGTCAAGGCGATCGAAGCGGCGCAGCAGCACGTCCATGTCGAGTACTACATTTTTCTGGGCGACCGAACCGGAACGCGAATCCGCGACGCCCTCATTGAGCGCGCCAAGGCCGGTGTGAAGGTGCGGGTGCTGCTCGACGGCATCGGTTCGCGGCTCTCGAGCAAGTTCACAAAACCACTGGAGGAGGCCGGCGCCGAATTGGCATTCTTCCATCCCGTGCGCTGGTGGATGACGTTTTTCGCGCGACCCAAGCTCAACATGCGCAGCCACCGCAAGATCGTGATCTGCGACGGCAAGGTCGGCTTTACCGGTGGCATCAACGTCACCGACGACGAAAACAATCAGCTCAAGGACGATGCCTTCCACGACATGCACATGCGGCTGGAAGGCGAGGTCGTGCACTGGCTGCAAATTGCGTGGCTGGAGGACTGGCATTACGCAACCGATAAGCAGCTCGCGCTCGATTCCGTCAGCGCGCCCGCTGCAAAGGGGCCGATCAGCGCCCAGGTGATTCCGGCCGGGCCTGACAACGAATGGGAGCCGGTGCATCGGGTGGAGGTCTCGGCAATTCATCGCGCGCAATCGCGCGTGTGGCTGGCAACGCCCTATTTCGTACCCAGCCGAGCCGCGTTGTTTGCGCTGGAAGCGGCAGCAATGCGTGGACTCGACGTTCGCGTGATGGTGCCCAAACGCAGCGATTCGCGGATGGTGACTCCGGCAGCCCGCTCGTATTTTGATCGACTGCTTGAGGCCGGCGTGCGTATCTTCGAATACGGCCCGCGCATGATGCACACCAAGGCGCTACTGATAGATGAGGAGATCTCGATCCTGGGCACCTCCAATTTCGATGCACGCAGCTTCGCGCTGAACTTCGAGATTGTCGTCTTGTTCTGCGATACCGGCGTGGCGAGCGATCTGTCGAGCAGCCTGGCCGTCGATCTGGCGGCGGCGAGCGAAGTCACCAAGGATTCGCTGCGGCCGGCATTTCTCTCGCGCTTGAGCGAAGGCGTCGCACGGCTGTTCTCGCCGATCCTCTAGCGCTGGCAACCACTCGCGGCCTGCGCTCGTGCGGATCGATCGGCTAGACTGCACCTGCCCAATCTTCGCGCCTGGTGATGCGGATGCCCTGGATCCTGATATTGGTTGCTGCCGCCCTGTTTGCGGTGCCGTTCCTGACCACCTCGGTCGGTCTTGGTACGCTGTGCCTGCTGTCTTCACTGCTGCTGTTCGTGATCGGCGTGATGTGGTTGATCGCGTCGCGCGTGGAAGGCCAGGGTCGCAACACGGCACAGATTCTCTCGCCCGACGAGTTGCGCGCGATGCGCATGCAAGCCGATGCGCAGCGCGCAGGCCAGCCTGCCGATTCCTCAGCGAGCGCAACGGCGCCGCGCGAATCCTTTCCACCGATTGAGCCACCGCCTTCTGCCTGAAACGCCGATCGTGCTAGGCTCGGTCTGGGCCTTAAGCCCACTCATATCCATCGGTGAAGGAGGGAGTACACCATGACGCCACAAGTACAGGGAATCATCATCACGTTGTTGATCGGCGGCATCGCCGGCTGGTTGGCAGGGTTGGTTGTTCGCGGTTTCGGATTCGGGGTCCTTGGCAACATCATCATCGGCATCATCGGTGCGTTCATCGGCTGGTGGTTGTTGCCGATGCTGGGAATCGCATTGGGTGCGGGCATTGTTGCCGCGGTCCTCAACGCATTCATCGGTGCGGTGGTTTTGCTGGTGCTGATCGGATTGATCAAACGAGCCTGACCCAACCTCGCAAGTGCGATCGAACGGCGGCCCTCGGGTCGCCGTTTTTCTTGATGGCATCCGCGGCGGATGTCGTTGTTGTGCAAGCAGGCCGCGCACTTTGGTCAAGGCCGTGATCGCTGAGTGGCCCGTTGAGCAATGCGTCGGAGCGCTTCCACTGGCTCGCGCCGCAACGTAGGCTGGGCGCATGCGCGATTCGCCTGCCGTCCTCAGCATCAATCTCAACAAGGTCGCGGTGCTGCGCAACTCGCGCGGCGGCGACCGGCCGAGCGTGGTGCGAGCCGCCGAAGTGGCAATGGCTGCCGGTTGCGGCGGCATCACCGTGCACCCACGTCCGGATCAGCGGCACATTCGGCCCGAAGACGTGTGGGCGCTGGCCGATATCGTGCGCGGCAAGGTCGAGTTCAACATCGAAGGCAATCCGTTTGCGCCGCCACGCGAAAGCTATCCCGGCTTGCTGGCGCTGGTGCAGCAGACGTGCCCGTCACAGGTCACGCTGGTGCCCGACGGCGACGGCCAACTGACCTCGGACCACGGCTTCGATCTGGCCCGTGATGGCGAACGGCTGGCTCCGCTGATTGCACAGTTCAAGGAGACGGGCGCTCGGGTGTCCCTGTTCGTCGACGCCGATACCACGGGCCTCGACCGCGCCGCACTGATCGGCGCGGATCGCATCGAAATCTACACCGGTCCCTTTGCGCAGGCGCATGCCGACGGCAATTGGGCGCAAGCCATTGAGCGTTGCGCGGCGTGCGCGCGCGCAGCGGTTGCCGCCGGCCTGCAGGTCAATGCCGGACACGACCTGAGCCAAGCCAATCTTGCCGACTTCCTGCGCGGCGTGCCGCAAGTGGCCGAAGTCTCGATTGGCCATGCCGTGTTCGATGAGGCCTTGTACGATGGTCTGGCGATCACGGTCGCCAACTACCTGAGCATCATTGCCGCTACCTGAAGACTGCGGTGGCATCGCGTTTCCACAAGAGTGCCACTGCTGCCCTTTAGCGATGCACAGAATGAAAAACGCCGCGATGATCGCGGCGCTTTCCTGATTGCTGACTGTGCGGTCACTGTTGTCCGGTGTCGACAAAGCCCATCTTGATCAGGCCTGCATTCCTGGCATGCGCCAGCACCTTGGCCAACACGCCGTATTGCGCATCTTTGTCGGTGTCGATCTGCACAACCGGCTGTTCGTCTGTCGAAGAATAGCGGGCAGCCTCGACCAGCATCGCCGATTCCAGCGCCGCCAGCGGAACCGAGGAGCCATTCCAAGTGACTTCTCCATTCGCGTCGATTTTTAGCGAAATGGGTTCCGCGAGATTGGGCGGCGGCGGTTGCGTCGAGGGCTGCGGCAACTCGACCTGGATTTGATAGGTCAACGGCGGCGCCGTCACCATGAAGATGATCAGCAACACCAGCAGCACGTCCACCAGGGGCGTGACATTGATGTCGACCATCGGGCCGCCGCTGTTACCGCTGCTGAACGCCATGGCTGTTCCTGTTTTCCGGTACTAGTTGTTGTTCTTTTTGGGCTGGGAAATGAAGCCGACTTTCTGCATTCCCTGATTCTTGGCCGTACGGATCACCGACCACACCGTGCCGAAGCGCGTGGTCTTGTCACCGCGGACATCCAACTCGGGCTGCGGAGTCAACTGCGCGGTGATTGCCAGCCGACTTTCCAGCAAGTCAGCGTTCACCGATTCGTCGTTCCAGTAGACGTCGCCGTTTGCCTTCACGGTCAGGCTGATCGGCGGAATCTTCGGCGGGTCCGGCTTCTTGTTCAATCGCGCGTTAGGCAGGTCGACCTTGATCTTGTGCGTCATCAGCGGCGCCGTGATCATGAAGATGATCAGCAACACCAACATCACGTCGACCAGCGGCGTGACGTTGATCGAGGCCATCGGCCCGCCGCTGTCGTTGTTGCTGAAGGCCATCGTCGGCTCTCCGTGAGATTACGCGAGCGGGGCTTCAGCGAACCGGCGCGTCGCCGACGCGCGAACCGGTGGCGAAGAAGTCGTGCAGGTCATGCGCGAACGCGTCGAACTTCGAGTTCGTGACGTGATTCATGCGGATGAAGAAGTTGTACGCCAGTACCGCCGGAATCGCGACGAACAGACCGAGTGCGGTCATGATCAGTGCCTCGCCGACCGGGCCGGCGACGGCCGCGATCGAGGCCTCGCCTGACTCGCTGATCCGAATCAACGCGTGGTAGATGCCCCAGACGGTACCCAGCAGACCAACAAATGGCGCGGTCGAACCGACCGTTGCCAGCACGGTCAGGCCGTTCTGGAGTTTCTCGCTCTCGCGGCTCACGGCCTGGCGCAGGGCGCGGTCGATGAACTCGGAACGATTCAACGCGCCGGTCAGGCGACCACCTTCATTGCGCTGGTGATGCGCCGCTGCCTCGGCGCAGTCAAGCGCGATCTTGGAGAATGGCTCACTTTTGGGCTGCTGCTCCATGAACTGGATCGCGTCCTGCGCATTGGGCGTATCCCAGAACGTGCGTACGACTTTGTCGGAGCGGCTGCGGATGCGTACGTTGCGAAATGCGTTGACCACCATGTAAAACCACGAACCGAACGACATGATCGCCAGGGTGATGAACACCGCCATGCCGACAAAGTCGAAGTTGTGGATCAGGTGGTCAAAGCCCATCGCCTGCATGGCTTCGGCGTTGGACGGGCCGCCAGCTGCCGCAGGCATTGCCGAGGGATCGACCGGAGTCGTTGGAGTGCTGGTGTCCTGCATGGCTGGCCCTTATTAAGTTGGTTCGTGAAATGAATTAATCGGAAATTACAATACAAACGCGACCGGCACTCGCACCGTACCGCCCACCTTGGTGCCGCTCTGCGAGCCGGCGTTGAACCGCCACTTCCTGGCGGCGTCCATCGCGGCACGATCAAGATTACGGTTGCGACTGGATTTTTCGACCTTCACATCGATGACGCCGCCATTGGCATCGACGGTAATCAGCAATACGACCGTCCCGGTAATCCCCGCCTGTAATTCGTCACGCGGGTATTGCGGTGGGTTGTGCGACTGAAAGCTGGTGTCGATGCTGGCTTCGAAGCTGGCCGTGGAAACTGGCGGCGCCGGCGGTGTGGGCGGCGGCGCCTGGATTGCCATTGGTGATGGCGTATCAAAGATGACTGGTGGTTCCGGCGGCGGCGGTACTGGGGTCGGCCGCGGCGGCGGAATCTCCTTCGGCGGCGGCGTCTTGATCTGCTCCGGCGGTGGCGGCGGCGGCGGCGGCGGCGGCGGCGGCGGGGTGATGAAGGTGACGTTGGTCTGCGCTTCTTCGTCCTTGTCGGTGCTGGACTCGGTCACCGGGGCCAGCAACATCATCACCAGAGCTGCGTGTACCGCCAGTGCGAACGCCAATCCACCGATCCGACCCCAACTGAGTTCGCCGGAATCAGATTCGTCGATGCGGGATTTGTAAGTGGGTTGAGTCATCGGTAGGCAGTCGTGTGCGGACACCGGTGGCAAGGTTCGTCGACTGGATGTTGCAGCCGTGTGAACCTAGTAGCTTATACCAAAGTTCGAAACGGGCGAATAGCCGACATTCGCCCGCATCTCTGCCTTGGCGCAGGTTATTTCTTGCCCAGTTGTTTGTTCATCAGGCCGATTAGCTTGTTGGCGTCGGCTGGCTGCTTAAGGCCTTTTTTCAGCGCGCGCTCGGCAGTGGCTTTGGCTTCTGCATAACGTTGCGCGTTGCTCAGAATGCGCGCCAGATTCAATGCGGCTTCGCCGTCGCTCGATGCGGCGTCGGCCTTGGTGTAAGCATCGATCGCCTTCGGCGTCTGGTCTGTGTAGAAATAGGCTTGCGCGAGCGCGGTGTAGACCTCGGCGCTTGGCTTGAGGATGCCCTTGCCCAAGCCTTCGTTGATGACGGCGATGGTTTCCTTGTCCTTGCCCTTCATGTTGGCGTACAGCGCATACAACTGGCGATAGTCGTCTTCATCGGTCAGCAGGTTGCGGCTGCGCGCCTGATTGAGCAGCTCGACCGCCTTGTCGTTCTGTCCGCTCTGCATATAGACGGATGCCAGCAGCATCAACATCTTCTTGTCGTTCGGGTTCTTGACTAGCAGGTCCTGTGCAATCTTGCCCGCCTCGGCCGGCTGCTTCATCTGGATGTAAGAGGACATCAGCATCTGCAACGTGTTTTCATCGGGCTTATCGCTGCTCGCCATCGCTTTGTTCAGCGCTTCGACCGCTTCGGGATAGCGCTTTGCCTGATACAGCGCGGTGCCCTTGAGTGACAACCAGTCTGCCTTGTTCTCGTGGGTGTCGGCCATCAACTTGTCCAGTGTTGCGACCGTTGCATCGTACTGGCTGGCATTGAATTGCAACTGCGCCAACTGGTAGGTCATCTCGAATTGCGAGTTGTTTGGCAGCGCGTCCTCGGCTAGCGCTTTTTGCAGCGACTGCATGCCGTTGGTTTGGTCCTGCTTGGCAAGATAGGCATAGGTCATCGCCTGATCGGCCACTGCGCGATCCCAGGCATTGGCGGAGCTGGAGCCTGCGATTTCCCGCGCCAGCGCGATGATTTCATCGTTCTTGCCGGCCTCGCTCAGCGCATTGAGCTTTTGCAGTTTCTCGATATTGCCTTTGGTGGCCTCGCTGCTTGGCGACTTGCGCGTGGCGTTGGGATATTTTTCCGCTTCGGCCCGTTGCTGTTGTTGCGCCTCGGCGTTTTTCTGTTTGCGTTTGCCGCCAGTAGAGCCGCGACCGACCGTGTTGTTGATCTCGGGGACTGCCGCATCGGCAACGTAAATCGAAGCGATGCTGAGCACCGCCACGCAGGTAAGCAGGCGAATGGATTTCATCTGTGTGTTCCTCGGAAATGCCGCGACGTGACAACCCGCTGCGGGCGACAAGACTAAACGGGTTTAGTGCATTAACTCAAGTGATGCGAAGCAGGCGCGTGATCAGGCTCGCAATCAGGATGATCCGGCGGCAGCGCTGAACATGGCCTGTGCGCCTGGGTTGCTTCTCACCCTAGTCCGCCGCTGGCCGCACGTGGAGCGACTAAACATCCAGATTCGCGACCTTTAACGCATTGTCCTCGATGAAGGCACGGCGCGGCTCGACCACATCCCCCATCAACGTCGAAAAAATCTGGTCGGCCGCCACCGCGTCCTCGATCCGCACCTTCAGCAGGCGCCGGGTTTCCGGATTGACTGTGGTATCCCACAATTGCTCTGGATTCATCTCGCCCAGTCCCTTGAAGCGCTGGATGGTGCGGCCTTTCTTGGCCTCGTCCAGCAGCCAGGCCTGGGCAGCCAGGAAACTGGTCACCGCTTGCGTCTTGCCACCTCGTGATACGGTTGCACTGTCCTGCAACAAACCATCGAGTTCGCCTGCCAACAGCGTCAGCTGCTTGAGATCGCCTGATTCAAGCACGGACGCCGGCAATGTCTGGGTAGCGGTCAGGCCGTGCAGGCGCTTTTCTATCACTAGCGCGGCCGGCTGGTTGTCATCAGCGGCGAGTGCGCGCAAGTGGAATTGCGGGCGGCCCAGGCCGCTCTGGTTCAGGCGTCGCTGCAAGCTGTCGAGCCAGACCAGCAGCGTCGGCATGTCCTCGAACTGCGCTGCGCCCAACGGTGCGGCTTCCAGCATTGCTTCCAATACCTGCGGATCGAACCGGTGCGCATTCCGCGTGATCGCACTCTGCGCGCTTACGGTGGCCAGCATCAGCCGTTCCAGCGCTGCTCCGTTGATCGGCGGTGCGCCTTCGCTGGCGCGCAGCTCGGCGCCTTCCACCGCGTGGTTGATCAGATAGGCATTCAGCGCGGCGTCGTCCTTGATGTAGATCTCGGTCTTGCCCTGCTTGATCTTGTACAGCGGCGGCAGGCCGATATAAATGTGCCCGCGCTCGATCAATTCCGGCATCTGCCGGTAGAAAAAGGTCAGCAGCAGGGTGCGGATGTGCGAGCCGTCGACGTCGGCGTCTGTCATAAGGATGATGCGGTGATAGCGCAGCTTGTCCGGGTTGTATTCGTCACGACCAATACCGCAGCCGAGCGCCGTGATCAGGGTGCCGACCTCGGCCGAAGCCAGCATCTTGTCGAAACGCGCGCGTTCGACGTTGAGGATCTTGCCCTTCAGCGGCAGGATCGCTTGGGTCTTTCGATTGCGACCTTGTTTGGCCGAGCCGCCAGCGGAATCGCCCTCGACGATGAAGAGTTCGGATAGCGCCGGATCTTTTTCCTGGCAATCGGCCAGCTTGCCCGGCAGGCCAGCGATATCCAGCGCGCCCTTGCGCCGCGTTAGGTCACGCGCCTTGCGCGCCGCCTCGCGGGCGCGGGCTGCATCGACGATCTTTCCGGCAATCGCGCGCGCCTCGTTAGGGTGCTCTTGCAGGAAGTTAGATAGCTTTTCGGCGACGATCGACTCAACTACAGGTTTCACGTCGGATGAAACCAGTTTTTCCTTGGTCTGCGAGGAGAAGCTCGGATCTGGAGCCTTGACCGACAGCACCGCGATCAGTCCTTCGCGCATGTCATCGCCGGACAGACTGATCTTGGCCTGCTTGGCGATTCCGTTCTGGTCGATGTACTGGCTCAGGGTGCGCGTGAGCGCGGCGCGGAAGCCGGCCAAGTGGGTGCCTCCATCTTTTTGCGGAATCGTATTCGTGAAGCAGAACATCGTTTCCTGGTAGGCATCGGTCCACTGCAGGGCAATATCGACCGTAATCCCGTTGATCTCGCCCTCAGCCGCGATTACCGACGGATGCAGCGGCGTCTTCAACTGGGCCAAGTGTTCAACGAAGCTGCGGATGCCGCCTTCGTATTCAAATACGTCATGCCGGCCATCGCCGCGCTCGTCTATCAACTCGATGCGTACGCCCGAATTGAGGAAGCTCAATTCGCGCAGCCGCTTGCTGAGGATGTCGTAATGCAGCTCGATGTCGGTGAACACGCTGCTGGCCGGCTTGAACCGTACCTCGGTGCCGCGTTTGGTCGACGGACCGACAACTTTCAGCGGATACAGCGGCTCTCCCATCCCGTATTCCTGCCGGTGGTGCTGGCCATCGCGCCAGATGTCCAGCCACATGTGCTCGGACAGCGCATTGACCACCGAGACGCCGACGCCATGCAGGCCGCCAGACACCTTGTAACTGTCGTCATCGAATTTGCCGCCCGCATGCAGCACCGTCATGATCACTTCGGCGGCGGAGACGCCCTCTTCCTTGTGGATATCAACCGGAATGCCGCGGCCGTTGTCGGTGACCGAGGTCGAGCCGTCGCCATGCACCGTGACCACGACCCGGTCGCAATAGCCGGCCAGCGCCTCATCGATGGCGTTATCGACCACCTCAAATACCATGTGATGCAGGCCGGTACCATCGTGCACATCGCCGATATACATACCAGGTCGCTTGCGCACGGCCTCAAGGCCACGCAGAACTTGGATGCGGCTGGAATCGTAGATTTTGTCGGTCATGCGGACTCGCTTGGTGGTGATCGGCGCTTGTGCACAGCGTTTGCAGTCGCCAACATTGCGGGCGACTGCGTTTTTTCAACGGTTTGGCGATTATAGCAGTGCTGAAACCGTGCCTTGTTCCACGTGGAACCGTGCAACGGCTGGATCCTTCGCCATCGCAGACAGTTCGGTTCCTGTGATCAGGATTTGTGCGTCTATCCCGCTCAAAAACTGCATCACGTGACTAAAGTGGCTGCGATCGAGCTCCGAAGCAAGGTCGTCCAGCGCCAGAATCGGCCACTCACCCAGATCTGCAGTGTATGCCAGCGCCTGAGCCAAGGTGCAGGCAATCGCCAAGAGCTTTTCCTGCCCCCTCGACAGGGCTTCGCGTCCCGGCAACCGCTCAAACTTCACTGTCCAGTCCGCCCGGTGCGGTCCCAGCGTCGTGTGCCCGCTTTGTAGATCGCGCTCGGTTGCTCGTTCGATCGCTTCCATCAGCGATTGCGACTCGCGTTGCCAGCCCGGCTGATAGCCCAGCTCGACTGCGCCCACTTCTGGCAACAGCAGTGACGTGGTACTAGCCAATAGCGGCTGCAATCGTTGCAGATACAAGCCGCGCAAGCGTGAAACAGGTTCGCCAGCGTCGGACAGCTCTATGGTCCAAGGCGTCAACTGTGCCCGCTGCGGGCGCGCTTTCAGCAAAGTATTGCGTTGTTTCAGGGCTCGCGCGTACCGCCGCCACAACTGCAGGAACTCCGGTTCCACGTGGAACAACGCCCAGTCCACAAAGCGCCGGCGGTGCTCGGCGCCGCCAGCGATCAAGGAGTGGCTGCCGGGTTCGAAGCTCAAAACCGCGAGCGCAGCGCACAGCTCTACCAGCGAGGAGACCTGCTCGCCGTCCAAACGACCCTGCCAATCGCGACCACTATGGCGCAAGCCGGCTCGGCGTTGCCGACCATTGTCTTGCGTCCATTCGCCAAACACTTCGAGGCCGGCCGAGCCGGCCCTCACGAGGCCATCGCGCACCCGACCTCGGAACGAGCGACCGTTGGCCAACAGGTGCGCCGCTTCCAGCAGGGTGGTCTTGCCGGCGCCATTGTCGCCAGTGATCAGGTTGATGCCCGGTTGCGGGCAAAATTCGACGCTCTCGAATCCGCGAAACCGAGCCAGCCGCAGACGCGTCAATTGCATCAGTCAGCCCGCCGCAAGACGGCAGCGCGACTCAAGTCACAGCCGCAGCGGCATCACCACATGGCGACTGCGGTCATTGCTGGCCTCGCGCACCAGCGCGCTAGAGTTCGCGTCGCGCAAGGCGATCAGCACGGTGTCTTCGCGCAGGGCGCTGAGCGCATCCAGCAAATAGGTGACGTTGAAGCCGATCGAGAGCTCGTCGATCTTGGTCTCGACTTCGATTTCTTCCTGTGCCTCTTCCTGCTCGGGATTGTGCGCGACCAGCTTGAGTTGGCCGGGGCTGACGTCGAGTTTGACCCCGCGATATTTCTCGTTGGACAGGATCGCTGCCCGCTGCAGCGCGGCGCGCAAGGCTTCGCGATCCACCTTGATTTCCTTGTCGGCACCGATCGGGATCACCGCGTCGTAATCAGGGAAGCGGCCGTCGATCAACTTCGAGGTAAATGTCACGTCCTCACGGCGCACGCGCAGGTGGTTGCGGCCGACCTCCAGTTCCAGTTCGCGATCGCCGCCTTCCAGTAAACGCTGCAATTCAAGCACGCCTTTGCGCGGCAGGATGATTTGTTTGCGCGCTTGCGCCCCAGCCGTCAGTGGCGTTTCGCACAGCGCCAGGCGATGGCCGTCGGTAGCGACGCAGCGCAACGAGTTTTCCCGCAGATCCAGCAGCAAGCCGTTGAGGTAATAGCGCACATCTTGCTGCGCCATCGCGAAAGCGGTGCGCTCGATCAACTCCTTCAGCGCCGCCTCGGGTACACGAATGCGCTCAATCAGCTCGACATCGTCAACTGACGGGAAATCATTCGGCGGCAGAGCAACCAGGCTGAAGCGGCTGCGTCCAGCCTTGACCGTGACCTTGTCACCCTTGTGTTCCAGGGTGACGCGGCTGCCATCCGGCAGGGCGCGCACGATTTCGAACAACTTGCGCGCCGGAATCGTGCATTCGCCGTCCTGTGCTTCCTCAACCGCGCAACGAGCAATCATTTCAACTTCCAGATCGGTGCCGGTCAGCTGCAGTTGGCCGTCCTTCACCAGAGCCAACAGATTGGCCAACACCGGCAACGTGTGTCGGCGCTCAACCACATTGACCACCTGCTGCAGGGGCTTGAGCAAGGCTTCGCGCTGAAGGCTGAAACGCATGTCGGATCCTATGGCTTCAAAGGGATTAAAAAAGAAAACTGGTGATGATGGGGAAACGGTTTTCGCTGAATATGTGTCGTAAGTTTATGATTTATAACAACTTATTAGAAGTCTAAGCCTGTGCGAAGTCGCCTTCGGGTTGGGGGAAAAGCTGTGGATGGAATCGGGTACCAAAACTATCCACCACTTTTGCACAGCCTGTTCCGCCGACCTTCAAATTCACTACGTACGAGCAGGCGCAGCACGGTCATTCGGTCAGCTTGCGGTTCAACTTCTCCCAGTCCTCACGCAGTCGCGCATCGGTTTCGATCAACTCGCGAATCTTCCGGCACGCGTGCAGCACGGTTGTGTGATCCTTGCCGCCGAAGGCGTCCCCGATTTCCGGCAGGCTGTGTTCGGTCAATTCCTTGGCCAACGCCATCGCCATCTGACGGGGCCGCGCTATGGAACGCGTGCGCCTTTTCGATAGCAAATCGGCAGAGCGCATCTGATAGTAGTCTGCCACGGTCTTCTGGATATTGTTGATGCTGATCGCCTGCTGCTGGGCACGCAGCAGATCTCGCAACGCGTCCTGCGCGAACTCTTGTGTGATCGGATTGCCAGTGAATGTCGCCCGCGCCGCCAGCGTGTTGAGCGCGCCTTCCAGATCGCGCACGTTCGAGCGCATCTTGCGGGCGATCAGCAGGGCCACATCCTCGGGGACATGCAGTCCGCGCTCAGCGGCCTTGGCCAGCACGATGGCTGCGCGCGTCTCGAAATCCGGCGGATCGATCGCCACAGACAAACCCCAAGCCAGTCGAGATTTCAACCGCGGTTCGAGATTCTCCACTTCGCGCGGATAGCGGTCGCAGGTCAAGATGATCTGCTGCCGGCCCTCGAACAACGCGTTGAAGGTATGGAAAAACTCCTCCTGCGTGCGGTCCTTGCCGGCGAAGAATTGAATGTCGTCAATCAACAGCGCGTCCACCGAGCGAAACTGACGCTTGAACTGGTCCATCGCATTCTCGGTCAGAGCCTTGCGCATCGCTGAAAAAAACTGCTCCGAGCGCAGGTACAGCACCCGCATACCTGGTGTGTTGGCGCGCATCAGGTTGCCGGCGGCAAACATCAGATGGGTCTTGCCCAGTCCGGTTCCGCCATACAGCAGCAGCGGATTGTGCGAACGCTCGCCAGGCTGCAGCGCGGCCTGCAGAGCGGCTGCGCGACCCATCTGGTTGGATCGGCCTTCGACGAAATTATCGAACGTGTAGTGCGGATCCAGCGCCGAGGCGAACGCGCTGCCGGTCGAGTGCGTGGACGACTCGACCGCTCCAGATGCGGATACCGCTGGCAGCGCACGCGGCATCGCGCCCACCTGTAGCCGCACTTGGATCGGCGCACCGGCAAAGTGGTCGGCCAGCTGCTGGATGCGCGGCAGATGCCGCACGCGCACCTCATCGATCACGAACGCGTTGGGCGCATACAGCGTCAACCGTTCGGTGTCAGCGTCGGCCTGCAAAGGCTTCAGCCAGGTGTGCACGTCCTCGGCCGATAACTCCGCCTCGAGACGTTGCATGCAATGGGGCCAGAGCGAGGACATGACGGGGACTCGTTCGCCGACGCAGGCGCCAGCGCAATGTGTGCAGCAGGGTCGATCAGGCGAAGCAGC
>JBBQQH010000003.1:0-91691 GCA_038216155.1 Lysobacterales bacterium | reverse complement strand
ATGCGACCACCAAGGCCTTCGACTGCGTCGGCGTGCCGGGCTCTGGTAGCGGCGGTGGTGGTGGCGGTGGCGGTGGTGGTGGTGGCGGTGGCGGTGGCGGCGGTGGCGGTGGCGGTGGCGGTGGTGGCGGTGGCGGTGGCGGCGGTGGCGGTGGCGGTGGCGGTGGCGGTGGCGGTGGCGGCGGTGGCGGTGGCGGTGGTGGCGGTGGCGGTGGCGGTGGCGGTGGCGGTGGCGGTGGGGCCGCCGTTATTGTGCCGGTGGTGCCATTGGTAATGGTTCCGCAGCACGTGGTTGCGAAGGCGTAATTGCCGGCGTTCGGACCAGCCAGCGTATAGCCGCTGAAGGTGATCCGCTTGTTCGTCCCAGCGACTGCATCAGCGAAATTGGCTTGGGCGTTCGGACCGGCCACTAGGGTGACACCGGGCGGCAGGCCTAACAATGAGGTGAGAGTGATGTTGGTCGACCCGTCAGCGGCCTTGGTCGCAGTGGGGAACACCAGCATGAACTGGGCCAGCGTCGCGCCTGAGGTCAGGGTGAAGTGCGGCAGGTAGGCCGTCGGCGTTTGGTAGTTAGTCGGGTTGTAGAAAATGTTGACCGGCGCATTGGGGCCGGTCACAGTCGTCTGCGGAGCGTTTGCGGAGTAGATGACGGTCCCGCCCAAAAGGCCAGGGCCGGTTCCGTCGGAATCTGCTCGCATGGTCAACCCGAGCGGAAGGCCGAGGCTCTGCCCGGGAATGCTGCTGCCTCGGGTCAGGGTGATGGCGGCGTTGACGTTCACATTGTTCCCGGCACACAGCTCGAGGTTGCCGTCGGTCACAGTGATTGCGGAGTTCTGGTTGAGATCGCGTCCGGCGCTCAGCAGCACGCTGCCATTGACTGTCGTGATGGCCCCTTTGTCGTTGATGTCGCGCCCACAGCAGACCGAGAAGTGGCCGTTGGTGGCGGTAAGGGCCGCATTGATGTTGACGTCGCGAATGGCATTGAAGGACAGGGTGGTGGGCGCTCCGCTGGCCGTCCACGCGATCGCATCGTTCACTGTGATGTCGCCGTTTCCACTTCCGCTCGAGGACGTCGTGAAGTTGACGTTGGTGGTGACCAGCTGGGCCGACAGCGTTGCGCCCGAGATGGTGCCGCCAGGACCGATGGTGATGTCCTGCGGATCGATCACGAACAGACCGGTCCGGCCCAGCGCCGCCGCTGTGGTCACATGCGATCCGTCGGCGATGCTGACGGTCCCGGCCGAGGCCTCGATAAATCCGCCATCGCCGCCATTGGGCGCGCTGGCATCCAAGGTGCCGCCCACATTGACGGCGCCGGCATGCATGTCCGCCAGCAACTCGATCGTGCCGTTGCGGGAGCCGATGGTCTGCGCCTGGATGACCCCGGTGTTGTTCACTGCGGTTTGCAACAGGCCATCCGCAGATTGCGATGTCAGCAGCACCTTGCCGCCATCGGCCTGAATCATGCCGCTGTTTCGCACCAGCGCATTGACCGCGCCTTGGTTCACGGCCACATAGAGCAGACCATCACCCGCAACGTCCATGGTCAGGGCGTTGCCGGCTGCCAAGGCCACGCTGCCTAGTCTGGCTGCGATCACCCCTTGGTTGCTGACATTGGCACCCAGCAGGGCCACGTAACCGCCGTCAGTTGCGTGGATCGAGCCCTGGTTGAGGACCGTGCCAGCACCAGCGCCGGAAAAAACGTAGCGACCGTTGCCGAAATCGCTTTTGCCGATATCGATGTTGCGAGTAGAAGCCACCAGTCCGCCCACGTTCACCGATGCGCCATTGCCGAACAGGATGCCGTTGGGATTGATCAGGAAGACTTGGCCGTTGGCGGTCAGGCTGCCCAGGATGCTGGAAGGGTCCGAACCCAGTACACGGTTGAGCGCCACCGAACTGCTGTTGGGCTGCACGAACACGACGCTCTGGCCGACGCCGATGTTGAAGCTGTTCCAGTTGATGGCCAAATACTGGCTGGACTGGTTAATGGTCGTGGTATTTGCACTGCTGCCGATGCCGGCGTCGCCGGCAACGACAACGCCCCCCACCGGCAAATCGGCCCATGCGTTCGTTGCCAGCACCATGCCGATGCAAGCAGCCAGCGGCCTGAGTGCAAACAAAGCCGAATGAGAGGCCGCGCTGCGTTTACGCCAGGCGTTCCTGCCGGTTTGCTGGATGGCCCCGGGTGCAGCAACGCAGTCACCCGTGGTGAGGTTGCAGTGGGACTCTTGGGTGCGGTTCATGGGGATCTCCTGAATGCTTTGGTTGCTCAATCCGTATCTATACCGGCAGCGCGGCTCAAAAATATTTCACGGCCTGTATCCAGAACCGACCTGATCGGTCCGGCGCCGAAAGGGCCATCTCGTTCCCGATCTTCCAGGCGTAATAAGCCCGCAACGAAAAGTCGTTGTAATCGTCCCAGGTCGCGCCCACGCCAGCGCCGCTGAGCGATCGGTGGTTCGTTCCGCCGTCGTAGGGATTCTTGTTGAGGGTCACCCTGCCGGCATCCACGAAGCCGAGCAGATGGATGTCCCCACGCATGCGATCCCAGAACTTCGGCAACAGATACCGGGCTTCCAGAGTCAGCATGACACCCTCGTCCGCATACGCCTCGCCCTCGGGATAGGCCCGCACGGCGTACATGCCGCCCAGTTCCATCTTTTCCGAGATATCCAGATTCTTCGAGGCGAGTTGGCCGTTGATCCCTGCATACAGCGACCAGGAATCAGTCAGCCGCTGCAGCCGCATGGCATTGAACGTCAACTTGCCGTAATGACCGTTGGTACGCGCGGTCAATTGATCCACAAAAAGCGCCAGCGGCGTGTGGATGTCGAGGTTTCCGAACGTCCCGGTGAGCGCATAGGCGCTGTATCCGCCGCCGCCGAATTCGTCGCGGTGATCGCCGCGGATACCCAGCATCAGGGCGTTGATCGTCCGATTGGTTTCCGAATGCGTCACACCCTCGATGTCCTGGAACTTCCGGTTGTCGAACTCGGCGGTGAAGCTGAGATTGTTTTTGCGGGACCGGATCAGCGGATAGCTGCCGAAGATGCTCGCGATCTGCGCATTGCCGTGTGCATCCAGCGCCGAAAACTGTTTGCCCAAGCGATAGTCCAGTGCGGCGTAGGCGACTCCGACCGTCGCTTTGCCGACTTGCGCCTGATAAGAAATCTGGCCGTACTTCAGGCCATCGCCAGCCGTCAGCACGCGCAGGCTCGCCACATCCGCGTTTCCGGTGAGATTGTTGATATGTACCGTCGCCCCGACTCGGTACCTACCGGTGTAGGGATTGCCGGCATTGTCGGCCTCAACACTGCCGGTCACCTTTCTTCCGGGACGCACGTCGACGATCAGGTCCGATGTTCCGGGTGAGGTGCCGGCGACCATCGTCGAATTGACGATGACGCCGGGAAGGTCCGACAGCAACAGCAGGCGATGCTCAAGCGGAGCGATGGTGATCGTGTCGCCGCTGTTAAGCCCGCCAAGAAACCGGTTGAGCCGCGCATCCGACAGCGTGGAGTGATTGCGCAGGGTGATTGTGCCGTAATGACCTTCCATCACCTCGATGGTCACTGCCCCGTTGGTGATCTGTTGCGGCGGCAGGTAGGCCTGCGCCACAAAATAACCGTGCCGATGGTAGTAAGCCGAAATCGCCGACGCCATCACTCTAAGGTCGGCAAGACTCAGTTCGCTTTCGGGCTTGAATCCAGTAAGGGCGAGCAGGTCGGCTTCACTAAACACGGTCTCGCCGCTGATCCGGATGCTGTTGACGACGATTTTCGCGTCGCTCGCTGTCGCAGTCCCGGATTCAGCGCCTTCTTCGATCCGGATTTGTGGCGCGGCTCTCTGGGGTTCTGGAGAGGGAGGAATCTGCTGAAACTGCCCTCCGCCGATGGGCGCCTGCTGTTGCGCCAACGCGCCTTGGCTCAGCATCAGCAAGGTCGAAGTGATCAAATACTTTTTCACGCTAGCTACCCCTTATCCATTTCGCTGCGCTAGCGCGCAACGTGCCTGTCCACGACAGAGAAAACGACAATCCAATTGCTATTAAAGGAGCGGCAACCTAACTACCAAACTGCGTCGCAAATCTTGCGGCGTTGATTGGATTTTCACACCAACCATGTACCATTTGCAATTCGACTAGTGTGCGCTTCAACACATAAGGTACGCCAGAAGGCGTTCGGTTCAGCTTCAGAGCTTGCGAAGTAGAAAGCCGCCAGCGCGGTCTCCGTTCGAGTCAGCTCGAGTCCGATCGGAAACGCCTTCGTCAAGCGCCAAAATCGCACGCTCGTTGCTCGAATCTTCCACGCTCAGCCAAGCGCGCATGTTCCTCGACGGAATCGGCCGGAATCGACGCGAGAGCCCTGACCTGTCCGCCACGAT
Source organism: Lysobacterales bacterium (assembly GCA_038216155.1). Classification (GTDB taxonomy): domain Bacteria; phylum Pseudomonadota; class Gammaproteobacteria; order Xanthomonadales; family Xanthomonadaceae; genus SZAS-103. Next base: position 87,306 of record JBBQQH010000003.1, on the reverse strand, counting down.
CAGCTCCAAGGCAGTTCGCGATACCACTTGGTGACGATGTGCTTGACGCCTTTTTCGACCGGGCATCCTTCGTGCGTCGTCCAGCTGTTGGGGCTGCCATCTTCGGCCATGTTGTTCCATGCGAGCAGCCGTCCGGCTTTCGGCGACACCTGAATCCCCAGATGCGGGAACGCAGTGGCCCCACCCGCCTCGGGCGCGTCGAGATAGATCATCGCCGTCCAACTGCGCTGCCCGCCACGGCCCTTTTCATCGAGCCAGTAGGGCTGGTCGATGTAGAAAAAGTCGGCGTGGCTCTTGAATTGCTGGCCTTCCCGATACCGTTGGCCCTGCAGCGCCTCGCCATGTTTCGGATCGATCCCGAGCAACCCCGAGAGTGCCAGGTCGATCTGCCGCACGACCGGTTCGTACGGGCTGAGATTGCAACTGTCGCTGGTGCGGTAGCCCTGGAATGCTTCGGCGTCGAACAGCGCCGACGGATTGCAGGCGCCGTCGATCAACGTCATCAGCGCGGCGCATTGCGCTGGCCCGAGGAAATCGTCGAGCGTATAGACATCGGCCTTGCCGGCCCCGATTTGCTGGGTGCCATAAACGGCCTCGACGCGCGCCTTGGTCGACCGACCGACGTCCGCGAGGGTCTCCGAGCGCTGCTCCGCGAACGGTATCGCGCAGTTGAAAAAGACAGGTTCCAACACGACCCCTAGGGGCATTCGGGATTCGCATCAGACTACGCCCGTTCCCTCGCGAACGTGGCATCGAGCAAGATAGCCAGCAGTTTTGCGCTCCGAGTCGGTGCAAAACTGCTGACAGGACGATTGCCCGCACAGTCCATCAAGTGATCGATGGGGGGATGACGACGCACAGCCGAGGCGCTGTACCGTCGCCACGACGTTGAAAGCGCCTGCATCAAGATTGATGACCAGCACGGATCGAGCGCTACATCGGGATGACCCACAGGATGCGCACGCCTGGCTCTATCGCTCAAATCAGATCAGTTCTTTGCGCTCACCGGGCACTTCACGAACTTGCCTTTCGCGTCATGGCATGGAGCCTTCTTCATTGGCTTGGTGGTCGCGCACTTTACGAACTTTCCCTTGGCATCGCGGCACGACACCGGCTTCGCGGCGTCAGCCTTGACCACTTTAGAAGCTATCGGCGTCGGCGTTGCGGCGGCTGGTTTTGCAGCCGGTGTAGCCATGGACGACTTTGCAACCGGTGCAGCCATCGTGGATTTGGCGGTAGGCGCCGCTACTGGCGCGGCCTGACTGGCGCCGGAAAACATCAGAGCGCTTGCAACTGCAATTGCAATCAATAACTTGTTCACGGTCGTCTCCAGAATCGTGAGTGGTAATCGGATCGCGCATGGGCGCAACCTCTACGCAGCCTGAGCCTAGCGCTCGTACCGGCGGTTTGCCGGATCATTGCCGAAACGTCATGTTGCGGCGGATCGATCCGCGCTGGAACAGAATTTCCCTCGGGCACGGGTAAAATACCCACAACCCCTGAGGTATTTCCGCATGACCGATTCCCCACGCGCCAGTTTTCACGGCTTCGAACAGATTCCGCTGCGCGAGTACGCCGAGCGCGCGTATCTGGATTATTCGATGTACGTGGTGCTCGATCGAGCACTACCGTTCCTCGGCGACGGCCTGAAACCGGTGCAGCGGCGGATCATCTACGCAATGAGCGAACTTGGCTTGTCGTCGACATCCAAGCCGAAGAAAGCCGCGCGCACGGTTGGCGATGTGATCGGCAAATACCATCCGCACGGCGATTCGGCCTGCTACGAGGCGCTGGTGTTGATGGCGCAGCCGTTTTCGTATCGCTATCCGTTGATTGAAGGCCAAGGCAATTTCGGTTCTTCGGACGATCCGAAGTCGTTCGCGGCAATGCGCTACACCGAAGCCAAACTCACACCGATTGCCGAGGTGCTGTTGGGCGAGGTCGGCCACGGCACGGTCGACTGGACGCCGAACTTCGACGGCACGCTGGAGGAACCCAGCTGGCTGCCCGCGCGACTGCCGCACCTGCTCCTCAACGGCACCACCGGCATCGCGGTCGGCATGGCCACCGATGTGCCGCCGCACAACCTGCGCGAAGTGGTCAGCGCCTGCATCCATTTGTTGGATGCGCCCGACGCCAGCGTGCGCGATCTGTGCGAACACGTGCTCGGCCCGGACTATCCGACCGAGGCGGAAATCATCACCGCGCGCGCCGATCTGCTGGCGATCTACGAAACCGGCGGCGGCAGCCTGCGCGCCCGCGCCACATTCGCGCGTGAGAACAACAACATCGTGATCGCCGCCCTGCCCTATCAGGTCTCGCCGTCGAAAGTGATCGAGCAGATTGCGCAGCAGATGCGCGCGAAAAAACTGCCGTGGCTGGAAGACATCCGCGACGAATCCGACCACGCCAATCCCACCCGCATCGTGTTGGTGCCACGCTCGAACCGTGTCGACGCCGATGGCCTGATGGGACATCTGTTCGCCACCACGGACCTTGAAAAGAGTTTCCGCGTCAACATCAACGTGATTGGCTTGGATGGCCGGCCGCAGGTGAAAAACCTCAAGCGATTCCTGTCCGAATGGCTGGAGTTTCGCGACAACACTGTCCGTCGCCGTCTGCAAAATCGCCTGGACAAGGTCGAGCGCCGCCTGCATTTACTGGAAGGACTGCTGGTCGCGTTTCTCAACCTCGACGAAGTCATCCGCATCATCCGCAGCGAGGACGAGCCCAAGCCAGTGCTGATGAAGCGCTTCAAGCTGGACGAGGCGCAGGCTGACTACATCCTGGAGACCAAGCTCAAGCAACTCGCGCGCTTGGAGGAAATGAAGATCCGCGGCGAGCAGGACGAACTCGCAACCGAACGAGATCGCATCGTCGCCACGCTTGGTTCGAAGGCGAAATTGAAGAAGCTGCTGAAGGACGAACTACTGGCCGATGCGAAGAAGTTTGGCGATGCGCGACGTTCGCCACTGGTGATGCGCGGCTCGGCGCAGGCGATGTCCGAATCCGAATTGGTGCCCAGCGAACCTGTCACTGTCGTGATGTCCGAAAAAGGTTGGGTGCGCGCGGCCAAGGGTCACGACGTCGATGCATCCGCGCTGTCGTATCGCGACGGCGACCGCCTGCGCCAGGCGATCCACACGCGCAGCACGCAGCAGGTGGCCTTCATCGATTCCAGCGGACGTAGCTATTCCACGCCAGCACATACGTTGCCTTCCGCACGCGGCAATGGTGAACCATTGACTGGCCGTTTCACGCCAACCCCTGGCGCTCAATTCCAGGCGATGGTCAGCGCCGAAGCCGACACCCGCGTGGTGCTCGCGTCCAGCCACGGCTACGGATTCCTCACCCGCTTTGAAAACCTCACCGGCCGCAACAAGGCCGGCAAGGCGTTGATCGGCATGCCCGCAGGTGCGTTCGCACTGGCACCGGCTTTGGTGCGCGATGCGAGCAGTGATCGACTCGCAGTAATCACCACCGCCGGTCACCTGTTGGTATTTCCGGTCGCCGACCTGCCCGAACTCGACAAAGGTAAAGGCAACAAGCTGATCGACATTCCGCGCGCGAAACTCGGCACCGAACGCGTCGCCGCTGTCGCCGCGATTCCGGCTGACGGCGCCCTGCACGTCCACAGCGGCGCCCGCACCCCAATGCGCTTGGCATGGAAGGATCTCGACGCCTACCTCGGCGCCAGAGCCGCCCGCGGCGGCCTGTTGCCACGCGGCTGGCAGAAGGTGGATGGACTGTCGGTGGAATAAGGATGGGGAAAGGGTAACGGGACTGCGTGGACCGAAGGGCTAGCGAATAGCCCAGCTGGCCAACGGGAACAGGAAACAGGAAACAGGAAACAGGAAACGAAAATCCTATCTCAACCGTTCGTGGTGAGCCCGTCGAACCACAACACTCCAACCGTTCGTGGTGAGCCCGTCGAACCACAACACTCCAACCGTTCGTGGTGAGCCCGTCGAACCACAAAAGCCAACCCCTCCCCAGCCCTCCCCTGCCCGTGGCGCAAGGGAGGGAGCAAAATCCGTTCGTGGTGAGCCCGTCGAACCACAAAATCCAACCCTACCCAAACCTCCCCTGCCCGTAGCGCAAGAGAGGGGGGGAAATCCGTTCGTGGTGAGCCCGTCGAACCACAACACCCTCAATCGTTCGTGGTGAGGAGCCGTGGTTCGAGACGGATTGCCTCGACCTTGGGTCTCGATCAATCCTCCTCACCACGATCGGGATGGCGCGCGCAGAACGATCGAGAGGGCGTCTCGAACCACAGCAGCACAATAGTCTCTCGCGATAATCAACGGCTCGTGGTGAGCCCGTCGAACCACAACACCATCGCACCTACCCATCCATTTTTCTGCCGCCATGGACGCAAAATTCTGGCACCAACGCTGGCAGGAAAACCGAATCGGCTTCCATCAGGAACAAACCACTCCATTGCTCGAAGCGCACTGGCCTTCGCTCGACCTGCCAACGGGCAGCCAAGTCTTCGTGCCGCTCTGCGGCAAGACGCGTGACATCGACTGGCTCGCCGCTCGCGGCCACCGCGTGCTGGGCGTGGAGCTCTCTGAAATCGCCGTGCAGCAATTCTTCGCCGAACGCGAACTCAATCCGGCCATCATCCGCTCACCAATCGGCACGCACTTCAGCGCCGGGCCGGTCGAGTTGATCCAATCCGACATCTTCGCCATCACCGCAGACACGCTGGCCAATTGCTCAGCCGTGTTCGATCGCGCCGCGCTGATCGCGCTACCGCCCCAGATGCGCATGCGCTACGCAGACGTGCCTTATGCGCGGCTGCCGCCAACTTGCCAAGGCCTACTGATCACCCTCGAATATCCGCAACCACAAATGGACGGCCCACCGTTTTCAGTAGCCGAAGCCGAGGTGCACGCCCTGTTCGATCGCGAATGGAACATGAAGCTGCTCGAACGTCGCGACATCCTCGCCGAGCGCCCCGACTTTGCCGAAGACCGCGTGACTGCGCTGAACACGGCGGCGTATCGATTTGAACGGCGCCAAGCTTCAGATGAAGTTCGACGATCAATTTACTGATTGTTCCGGCCAGAAACGCGCGCTCTTGCAAGCCAACGCCTTCTCGAAAGCAGACGTTCGGTCACCACAAAGCGAGGTCGCAATAACAGGTCAGATGGACACAGCGAAAGTCCGTGCTACTCGTTACCGGGGAACATCAGTCGTTGTCGCCTCGGCATTCAGTTGAGCAAGGACACGCACGCCGATTGGTACTGCATTTTGATCCACACTCACGATTGCGCTGCGGCTGCCGAGCAAAGCATTGCTCACGTCCGCAGTCGCCCCGAGGACGCCTGCACTATCGGCCGGCGTCACATTCGGCTGTGGGTGGCGTCGTTCGTGCCCTTGGAACCGCCAGCGGTTGTACTCGGCCCAGCCGATGAGCAACACCGCCGCAACGATTGCCGCTTTGATTGGCACCAGGAACAGTGCGGCATCGATGACGCCGGGAGTTTCAATAAGCTCCTGATAACCCAGGTGCGTGCTGATCCACCACAGCGCCAAGGTCACCAATGGCAACCACAAATACATATACAGCGCCCAAGCAATAAGGGTAAGCGCTCGATGCATAGACCGGTTCACGTTCGACTGCAGGTGCGGCCGATGGATGATCAGTTGTGGAAAGGAAGGTTGTGGCAGTTCCGCTTTTGGGAATGCCGGTTGTGGAACGACGACAGGCGTATTCATCGATATCCGCGGTCCGGACTCTCCCAGATCGCGCGAGTCCACCGGCGCCTGAACAAGGCCTTTGGCGCGGCGAAAACCATGGTGAGCATGTTGATGAACCAGTACGCGAACGGGTACCAGATCATCCAGTAGTAGTTGCGCCAGGCGCGCGGTTCGTAGCGCTCATCGATCCAGTGGCTGACAGCGAATTGCAGCAGGCAGACGAGTCCCAACACGATACCGTGCCAACGCGGTATCAGCGGGCTGACGCGATAGGGCGGCGGCAGCTCCACCACCAGGCCGATCAGCCACAGCGTGATCATTGCCGCCACGATGTAGGCCCAGCACAAACTAAACAGAAATTCTGCCAGCACGCCCCACATTCGCCGCGAGCGCCAGTTGAGCAGGCCGCTGCCGTGTCGTCGCAGCACCTCGACACCTCCCTGAGCCCAGCGCAGTCGCTGTTTCCACAGGCCCTTCAGGGTTTCCGGCATGAGGATGTAGCACATCGCATTGGGTTCGTAGCGAATGTCCCAATGATCGCGTTGCAGCCGCCAGCTGATATCGATGTCTTCGGTCACCATGTCGTCTGACCAGTAACCGGCCCGATGCAACGCCGTTCGGCGAAACGCGCAGATCACGCCCGACACGGTGAACAACCGGCCATAGGTGCGCTGCGCCCGCTTGATCATGCCGATGATCGAGGAGAACTCACCGACCTGCAGACGACCCAGCAAGGTGGAACGGTTGCGGATGCGCGGATTGCCGGTCACTGCGCCGACACGCGGACCGCTGGTGAGGTGCAAGACCATCCACTCGATCGCGTAGGGATCCAGCAGCGCGTCGCCGTCGATGCAGATGAAAAACTCGTTGGCCGATGCGAGTACGCCGACCCGCAATGCGTTGGCCTTGCCGAGATTGCGATCGAGGTGGGTCACGCGCAACCAGGGGTATTGCGCGACCATCGCATCCAGTCGTGCGCCGGTGTCGTCGCGGCTGCCGTCGTCGATCGCGATGACTTCGTAGTGCGGATACCGCTGCCATGCAAGCGCAGCCATCGTCTCATCGACGGTATCGCCTTCGTTGTGGCAGGGCACAAGCACGGTCACCGGCGGCGTTTCCGCCAGCACGGGTGGATGTTGCCATGTTGGGCGTCGATACTCGCGGCGGAAGTAGTAATACAGGGCGCCGACCATCCAGAAAAAAGACATCATGATCGGGTAATAAAACGCGAAGCGCCCAAACACGTTGAACAATGTCGTTGCCGAGATCATTCGCCCCAACCGTATGTCAAGGACAGCCACCAGCGCGTCTCGCGCTGGCCGTCATACACCGGACGTGCGCCGCCAAGATCGCAATCGAGCCAGTGCTCGTTGTGCAGAGGGATGCGCAGCGAGTACGAAAGCCGAGGAATCCAGCGGGCGTCGAAACCCTCCTCCTGATAGCGCGCGATGCTCGGGCGCAGCGTATGCACATCGCCGCGACGATCAGTCAATCGCTGCACCAGCCCGAATTCGACCGTGGTATCGCGAGCCGGGTTGAAGTACGGGGCATTATCGAGACTGTTGCTGCTGAGATAAACGCTGGCGAATCCAGTGGTAACCGAGGTTCCATTGGCGCGCAGGCGGCGTTCGCCCGAAAGCGAGCCCCAGTTGCGGCGATTGCCGTCGTCGAAATGCGTCGTGCCGACGCTGCCATCCACCCGCCCCGCCTCGCTCGGGCGCCAAGTTGCCGAAAGCGCCAGCGAATCGATACCGATGCCGCTGGCGCGTGCCTGCAGCGGGCCCTCTGGATCATTGACTGCGACCCTGGCTGCCAGCCGAACGTCGTCGCGCACCCAGTAAGCAGCGTCGAGAATGCCGTAGTTGCGCTGCAGAAAATTGTCGAACGTGCGGCCGATTTCCAGCGCCGTCTCGCCGCCCGTGTCCTGGCGGACGACTCGCACCCCGGCGTAACTCGCCTGCGGAGTGATTCCGCGGAAATCGGCTTGGCGGTGCGAGAGATGCGCTCCGACCCGCCAGGCGTCGGCAATCAAGGGTCCGTCGATGCGCAGCGAAACCGCTGTTTCACTGTTGCCGGTAGGCGAGCCGATCGCGGGCGATTGCGTGTTGGCGTAGGCGACCGAAAATTCACCACGACTCCCGCGCTGCGCAGCCAGTCGGGTACTTGCATCCGACGCTGATCCGCTGACGAGCACTGCGGCGGCGCGATCGGGCCGCTCAAGGTCGAGCCACGCCTGCGCGCCGATCTCGCGGGCATCCGCCTGATCCTGTCCCAACAAGGCAAGAGCGGCGCGCGGCCGACCACGCTGGCGCTGCAGGGCGGCTTGCTCGATCCGGATCGACGGATTATCGGGATTGGTTTTCGCCAGCGCGGCAAGACGCTCGGCACTCGCAGAAAACGATTCGTTCCAGCGATCCAGCCGCGACATAGCAATCGCAGCAGCGACACGATTGGCGTCGGTAATGTCTGTTAGGGCAGTCGAACGATCAAGCCACTCCTGCAGATATCGGCGCCCGGCGTCGGAATGGTGGGCATCGTGCAGCAGGTAAGCCAGAGTGATCACCGGACCTGGATCGGCGGGCGCCTGCGCGGACGCGCTGAGCAGCAGCTGTTCGCCCTCTGACTCACGCCCAACGGCAAACAGCCCTTGCGCAGCTCCTGGAGCAGCGTAAGTGGGAACTGCAGCGTTGCGAGAAACCAGGCTGTCGTACACCTGCACCGTACCGGCGCGGTCGCCAGCCAGACTCAAGGCATACATCCGGTCGGTTTGCAGTCGACGCCAGAGCCGGCTGTCAGGGTCGAGGTCGGCTGCCAGAGCAGCCGCATTGTCAGCAGCGACACGCAAAACGGCGCTTCGTGCCTCGCTGGGTGGTATCGCCTCGGCAGCACGAATCCGGGCAGCGACCTGGTCCGCATCGCGTTCACTGGCCACTTGACCCTGTGCGTCATGATTTGACCCGGCAACGGTCGCTGCCGCCGCTGAAACCGGCAGCAGAAGCGCTCCCATGAGCAGTGTCACGGGCAGCTTCGACATTTCCGAATCCGTGGGGTGAGATTTATGACGCTATCGACCCTGCAACATGCGTGCCAGAGTCAGTCAAGGGTCGTAGTTCTAGATTCCATTCGCGACGCAGCCTACAGTGCCCCACGTGAAGTCAACCTCACACGCCCTCACCAGGCCAGCCGCGGCGCTCGCGAGAAGTCCAGAAGGAAGTCCGCTGCCCACTCGAGGCAACAGGCAAGCACTGCTATTGGGCCCGCGCGATCCGCGTCAGGAATTTTTCTTCCAGAACGTCTGTTGGAACGGGCTTGCTGAACAAGTAACCCTGCATCTCGTCGCATTTCAGCAATTTCAACAGACGGGATTCCTCTTCGGTCTCGACGCCTTCGGCCACCACCTTGAGTTGCAGCGAGTGCGCGAGGTTGATGATGGTGGATACCAGCGACAAACCATGCGGATCGCTGATCATGCCGGTCACAAACATGCGGTCGATTTTCAGCGTGTCGATCGGCAGCTTCGACAAATAACCCAAGGACGAGAACCCGGTACCGAAATCGTCGATGGCGATCGGGATGCCGAGCGTGCGAAATGCCTGCAGGCTGGAGATCGCCTGCTGCATGTCGTGCATGATCGTGCTTTCGGTGATCTCCAGTTCCAGCCCCTTGACATCGTGCCCGTCGACTGCTTTGGCGACGATGCGGTCGGAACTCTCTTCGAATGCGACAAAGATGCCGGGCTCATCGCCGATCTGGGAGCCATGGGCGAGGAACTGCAGCGAAAAGATTGTCTTGCCCGAGCCCGGTCCGCCCACCAGCAGCGTCGTGCGGCCGTGCGGCAAGCCGCCGCCGGTGATTTCGTCGAGACCGACGATTCCGGTCGCTGCTTTTCGCGGCCCCCGTGCCGGGGGCGTTGCTCATGGGTTTCATGTCATGACCTGCGGAAGTAACAAGGCTCCGCAGGGCACGCCCTGATCATCCTTGATTCTGTTTGGCGCGATGCCGCTGCGAAAGCAGGCTCACGAACTGCCGCGTCGATCCGCGTTGAAGGCAACGCGTCGGTGGCAATGAGGGGAGATGAGCACTGACTATGCGTCGATTCGGCTCATCGTGCGCAGCGTGTCGCGGAACGGCGCGCCGGTCCCTGGGCAAGCGCTGTTTCAGCATTAACTACCGATCGCATCCCAAGTCCAGCAGCCGAGCGTTTGTGAACAAATGTCGTGACTCCGGTTTGGTTACAAAAAAGTAATGGGGGGCAGCCACTTTTGCTTAGCACGCGTTCATCACGATCCCTCAACATGCGATTGCAAGCCTCCATCCACAGACGGGAAATCTCATGAGCACCAAGTTGGGTTTCTTCAAGTTGAGCGCCCTCGCCGCAATGTGCGCCCTTGGGCTAGGTGCGACGCAATTCGCACGCGCACACGGGCTCGACTTCGGCTACCAGGGAGGCAGTTACGGCCAGAGTCAATCTGGGCTCGGTTTGTCGTTCGGTTTCGGATCGGGCAACTACGGGTCGGGTTACTACGGTGACGACTACTACGGTGACGATGAAGCGTTCGGCGACTACGGCCGGTACTCCTATGACGGCGACTACTCGGGTTATGGCGATGACGACGGGTACTCCTCGGATGGATACTCCGATTACGGATACGGCAATAGCTACGACGATGATCCGGGCCCGCGCCGTTATTGGAACGACGGCGACCACTGGGGTGGCGATGGTCGGAACTCCGATGACGAAGACGATGAGGATAGCTACCATCATGGGTAAGCGGTATTGCAGTGGAACGTTGAAAGCCGGGCTCGCCCGGCTTTCATTTATCAAGCGACCGATCTGTCAACACTGCGAATAAAAAAATGCAGGCGCTTCGCGGAATGCGATGCGATTCGCTAACCACCCCACAATCCTCCGCAGTGCCGCCCGACTTATTTCTGCGATTGGTCCAGTCTTTCCCTCAGGCGCGGTGCTGCGAAATCGACAAACGCTCGCAGCTTGATCGGAAGCCGTCCCTGGCTCGCATAGACGAGGTTGACCGGCCAGGCTGCCGGTTCGTATTGCCGCAATACAACTTCCAGCGTACCGGCTCGCTGCGCCTGCACAAGCTGATAGGAGAGCGCGCGGGTGATGCCTGCCCCGCCAATGGCCGCATCGATGGCGGCATCGGCTGTGTTCACGATCAAGCGCGAGTGCACTGCAACCGACGTTTCTGATTTGCCGACCCCGAATTTCCACACATCGGAAAACATCAGGCTATCGAACGTTACGCAATCGTGCGACGAGAGATCCTCCGGACGCTTCGGCTTGCCTCGTTTAGCGAAATAGGCGGGGCTGCCGCAGACCTCCCGGCGGATCGTGCCGATGCGCGTGGCGATCATGTTGCTGTCGGGCAAGGGGCCAATGCGAATCGCGAGATCCACGTGATCGTCGTGCAGGTTGATCACTCGATCGCCGAGCAACAACCGTATGTCGACATCCGGATACGCCTTCATGAATCCGACGATGATCGGCAGCACATGCAGGCGACCGAACAGGATCGGTGCGGTCACGACCAGGTCGCCTTTTGGCGCAATGTATTCGCCAGCCGCGATGCGCTCGGCTTCCTCGACGTCACCGAGGATGCGCTTGCAGGCCGTGAGGTAGCCCTGTCCCGCGTCAGTCAGCGTCAACTTGCGCGTCGAGCGATGCAGCAGCCGTGTTCGCATATGTGCTTCGAGGTCGGACAGCTTGCGGCTGACTGTCGTCAGCGGCATGCCCAGGCGTCGACCTGCGGCCGACAGACTGCCGGTCTCCACCGCGACGAGGAACACCGACATTGCCTCAAGACGATCCATGAATATTCCAGATAACGGAAGAATGATTCCAATATTAACCGTCTAGTGCGCATCGATGGTAGGACATAACCTGTTCGGGCGCTGTGACACTCCAGTCATCGCCAAGCCAATCAACCCAAACAGGAAATCCACCATGTCGCGTCTACCCATTCCGGCCACCATCGAATCCGCCCCCGCCGCTTCGCAGCCGATGCTCGAAGCCGTCAAGAAGCAGCTCGGCATCGTGCCGAACCTGTTCCGCCTCGTGTCCAATAGCCCCGCCGCGCTCGAGGGCTATCTCGGCATGAGCGGCGCGCTCGCCAAGGGCACCCTGCCTGCCGCCACTCGTGAACGCATCGCCCTGGCCGTCGCAGAAATCAATGGCTGCGGCTATTGCCTGTCCGCGCACACCTATCTGGGCAAACACGTCGCCAAGCTCGAGGACGCGGAGATGACTGCCAATCGCAACGGGGCTTCAAACGATCCAATAGCCGACGCTGCAGTGCGTTTCGCCGCCAAGGTCACCACCCAGCGCGGCCACGTCAGTTCTGACGATGTCTCGTCGGTGAAGGCTGCCGGTTATACCGACGCGCAGATCATCGAAATTGTCCAGCACGTCGCGCTGAACACGTGGACGAATTACATCAACGAAGTCGCAAAGACCGAGATCGACTTTCCTGTCGTCGTTGTGCGCAAAGCTGCCTGATTCGGCGTTGTGCCACTCGCTGGCGGCGAGGAATCGCCGCCAGCCATTTCCAGTGTGAAAGGACATCTGCATGACTCGACCACCGCTTCCACCATTCACCCTGGAGTCCGCAACCCAGAAGGTCCGGCTCGCCGAGGACGCATGGAACTCGCGTGATCCCGCGCGTGTTGCGTTGGCGTATACGGCCGACAGCCGCTGGCGGAATCGCGCAGAGTTCCTGCAGGGCCGCGCGGCGATCGAGGCCTTCCTCACGCGCAAGTGGCAGCGCGAGCACGAGTACCGGTTGATCAAGGAAATATGGGGCTGCCGCGAGAACCGCATCGCGGTGCGCTTCGCCTACGAATTCCACGACAACGGCGGGCAGTGGTTCCGTGCCTACGGCAACGAGAATTGGGAATTCGATGAAGCATCCGACAAAGAGCCGGGCTTGATGCGTGTGCGTCTGGCGAGCATCAACAATGCCCCGATCGACGCTTCCGAACGCAAGTACTTCTGGCCGCTGGGACGTCGACCCGACGACCATCCTTCGCTAAGTGACCTTGGTTTCTAGGAACCGCCATGAGCGCGTTGCAGTACGCCAGCGATATCGCCTTCACACCCACGGTGAAAACCTTGCAGTCCAGCAAGGGATCGCGCCGCGCCTATGCGCGCATGGAAGAAGCTGGCTCGTGGCAGACGACGATCACGCCCGAACTCGAATCCTTCATCGCCGAACAGCGCAGCGTGTTTCTGGCCACGGTCAATGCGGAGGGACAGCCGTACATCCAGCATCGCGGCGGGCCGCCCGGTTTCCTGCGCGTACTCGACCAGCGCATGCTCGGTTTTGTCGACTTCGCCGGCAATCGCCAGTTCATCAGCAGCGGCAACCTTGCCGAGAACCCGAAGGCGCATCTGTTCCTGATCGACTATCGCCAGCGCAAGCGCGTGAAGATCTGGGGCGAGGCGCGCGTGATCGAAGCTAACGCCGAATTGCTTACGCGGCTGATGCCGGAAGGCTACAAGGCCAAACCCGAACAGATCATGCTGTTCACCGTTTCTGCGTGGGACGCCAACTGCCCGCAACACATTCCGCCGCGTTTTGAGGCGGCAGAGGTGTTGGCTGTGCTGCAAGAAAAAGACCTTCGCATCGCCGCACTGGAAGCCGAAGTGTCCACACTACGGTCGACGCTGGCGTCGCAAGGCCGCAAGGTTCGAGGGCCGCGTGCGATTGCCGCCCAAAGCGTCGGTTCACCACGTGATTGCCGACGTTTTTCAGCCCAGCATTTTCAGCAGCGCCTGTGCAGCGGGTTTGGATGATGCGGGGTTTTGTCCGGTGATCAGTATGCCGTCAGTGACCACGTAGGGCTGCCAGTCGCCAGCCTTGCTGTAGCGGCCGCCATTTTGCTTGAGCATGTCCTCCACAAGGAATGGCACCACCTGGGTCAGGCCAACGGCCTCTTCCTCGGAATTGGTGAATCCGGTGACCGACTTGCCGTGCACCACCGACTGGCCATCGGCCGCCTTCGGATGACGCAACACCGCCGGTGCGTGGCACACCGCGGCAACCGGCTTGCCCGCTGCCAACGCAGTTTCGATCAGCGCGATCGAATCGGCGTCTTCAGCCAAATCCCAAAGTGGACCGTGGCCGCCCGGATAAAACACCGCATCGAAATCTCCTGCCGCGATGTCCTTCAACTTGAGCGTGCTGGCCAGCACGGCTTGCGCTGCTTTGTCATCCTTGAAGCGATGGGTCGCCTCGGTTTGTGCAGTCGGATCGTCACTGCTGGGATCAAGCGGTGGTTGCCCGCCATGTGGCGTGGCCAGTGTGATATCTGCTCCGGCGTCCTTGAACACGTAGTACGGCGCGGCGAATTCCTCGAGCCAGAAACCGGTCTTCTTTCCGGTGTTGCCAAGTTGATCGTGCGAGGTCAGAACCATCAGGATTTTCATGGATTACCTTCTTGAGATTTGGATAGGGTTATGCATCGACGAGCTTGCGGGTCCTGCTTTATTCGCTGGCGACGCCTACCAGCAGCTGCCGAAATTGCTGCGCCTGAGCATGCCGATGAAAGCCTCTGGCGCCTGCTCAAGACCATCGACGATGTCTTCGCGGTACTGATGTCTTTGCGGTACTTGATCTTGCCTGTTTCTGCCATCTTGGGCCCTGGGGTGTTACGTCAGGGTGCAGCTTCTGCAATCCGTCGAGGCGGATGAGTTGCGGGAACAGGAATTTTTCGAAGCGATGGGTGTATACATGGCTCAACCAGCATTGGTGCTGGTTCGCACTCGTGGCCTGAAGGAGCACGGAAGCTGAACGCTGCATCGCCACCGCCGAGTGATCCAGCAGTTGCACAGACCGACAGCGACATCGCATCCGATGTCGAAACCGGCTCTGAGCCAGGCGTTGCGAGTGTCTCGCTCAACCGCTTGATCGATGCGCTGCTGGGCAAAGAACAACGTCGCCGGATCCGCACCACGCAATGGCTGATCAGCGCGCTTGTGTACCTCTGCAGCGGATTATCCATGTGGATAGGCGCCCGCTCCGGTTGGATGGACCCGCGGCAATTCGCCGGATGGGTCGGCTTTCTTGTTTTCAGCCTGAGTCTGGTATTCGCAGCGTTGCGTAGCGGCTGGAGCGAGCGCTTCTCCGATCCGGCATTGACAGCCGTGCAAATCGTCATCGGCGTGCTGGGTGTCGAGTGGGCGTATGCGATCACTGGCCCATTTCGCACGGTCACGCTGCTGCCTCTGCTGCTGATCTTCAGCTTCGGCGCGTTTTCACTCCGCTGGCGAACGATCGCCGGGTTGGCGATTTTCGCCCAGCTCAGCATGACTGCGATGGTGCTCGCACTCAACGCAGCGCGTCCCGGCATGGATCGCTGGTCGCTTGCAAACAACGATTTGTGGATCGATCTGATCAACCTGATGATTCTAATTGTGCAGTTGCCGGCCATTTCGCTGATTGCCGCGCGCTTGTCCGCGCTGCGCAGCCGGCTGCACGCACAACGCTCAAAACTGACCGAGGCGCTTGGTGAAGTGCATCGGCTGGCCACCCACGACGACCTTACGGGCCTCGTCAATCGGCGCTATATGCTGGCCCGGCTGACCCAGGAGCAACGTCGATTCAAGCGCAATCCACACGCGTTTTCGGTGGCCTTGCTCGACCTCGATCATTTCAAGCTGATCAATGATGCCCGCGGCCACGAGGGAGGCGACGAAGTGCTTTGCGCCTTTGCGAACGCGGTGAGTTCATCGTTGCGGGATTCCGATCTGGTCGCACGCTGGGGTGGCGAAGAATTCCTGTTGTTACTGCCGGACACGACGGTCGCACAGGCACGGGCAACCATTACACGTCTGCAGCGGGCTATCCGCGATATTCCAGCGCTCAATGAACAATCACTGACATTTTCTGCTGGGGCCACCGAGTATCGATCAGACGAAGAACTGACTGACACGGTCGCAAGAGCCGACCATGCGATGTACAGCGCCAAGGAGGCGGGCAGGAACCGGATAATTGTCGAGTAGGCAGACGTGCCCTCGCGCTGGTGCAATCTGCTGTCGAATAAATAGAGGGCGGCACAGAGCAAATTGAGGTCAGCAAGACCCATGATTGTTGTCTCTCATTCAATCACGCAGGATCGAACAGCTTGCCTGGATTCATCAACCCCTGCGGATCGAATGCCTTGCGCAGACTGCGCATCAACTCGATTTCGACGGCGCTGCGCGTGCTCGCGAGATAGGGCTTCTTGACCAGGCCGATGCCGTGTTCGGCCGAGATGCTGCCGCCGTGCCGATGCAGGGTTTCGCCCAGCAGTTTGGTCACGCGCTCGCATTGCGCGATAAATTCTGCGTCGTCCATCTCGGCGGGCTTGAGCACGTTGATATGCAAGTTGCCGTCGCCGATGTGGCCGAACCACACAATGTCAAACTGCGGATATTCGCTGTCAAGCAACGTCTGCATCTCGTGCAAGAACGCCGGCACAGCGGAAACACGCACGCTGATATCGTTCTTGTATGGGCGCCACGATGCGAGGCTTTCGGTGATGCCTTCGCGCAAGCTCCACAGCTCGGCCGCCTGCGCATCGCTCTGGCTCAAGATGCCATCGCTGACCCAGCCTTCCGCCAGGCAACGCTCGAACACGTCGAGCGCAGCCTGCTGTTGGGCTTCACTTCCGGCATCGAATTCGGTGATGACGAAATAGGCGGAATCCTCCTCGAACGGCCGCCGCGCACCGTGGGCGACGACGTAGTGCAAGGCACGGTCAGTGAAGAACTCGAAGGCGCTCAAGGTGAGTGCACCGCGGCAGGCGTCGAATACCTGCATCAAGGCATCCATCGCTGGCACGGCGAACAGCATCACCTGCGAAGGCGACGGCGGATCGGTGAGCTTCAAGGTCGCTTCGACGACCAGTCCGAGCGTGCCTTCCGCGCCGATGACCAGATGGCGAAGGTCATAGCCAGAGGAGTTTTTGACCAGTCCGCGATTGAGTTCGAGCAACTCGCCTGCGGCGGTCACCAGTTTGAGTCCCCCGATCCACTCGCGCGTATTGCCGTAACGGATCACGCGGATGCCACCGGCATTGGTCGCGATGTTGCCGCCAATCGAACAAGACCCGCGCGCGGCGAAATCGACCGGGTAGATCAGACCGTGCTCACGCGCAGCGTTGTGCGCCGCCTCGAGCGTGATTCCGGGTTGCACAGTCAGCGTGCGGTCGATCGCGTCGAAAGCGAGCACGCGATTCATCCGTTCGAAACTCACCACCAACTCGCCATTGGCTGCGACCGCGCCGCCGGACAGGCCAGTGCGTCCGCCGGAGGGTACGAGGGCGACCAGATGGGTGCTGGCCCAGCGCGCGATCGCCTGGACTTCCGCGACCGTTGCCGGAAATGCGATCGCCAGCGGCGCGGGAGTCCATCGCCGGGTCCAGTCGCGCCCGTAAAATTCCAGATCGGCTGGCTCGACGGTCAGTCGCAAGTCGGGAGCGAGCTGCGCCAGTTCGACAACACTCGTGTCAGTCATCCAGGATCCATCGATGGCGGCATATCAGCGTGCCAGTGTGGCCCTGAATCGTCCAGTGCTGCACTGCCGCAAACTGCGCGGGGCTCTGGCATAGTGCCGGATCCGAAATCACGCGGACGTCCATGCAAACCTCCTTTCCCAAGCAGGACATCAAGGTGCTGTTGCTCGAAGGCGTCAGCCCCAGCGCGCTAGCCGCGTTCGCGGCAGGCGGATACACCAACATCGAGTCCCACGAAAAAGCGCTGCCCGCTCCGGAACTCAAGCGTCGCATCGCCGACGCCCATCTGGTTGGCATCCGCTCGCGCACGCAACTCACCGCCGACGTGTTGGCACGAGCCAAGCGGCTGATCGCGGTCGGCTGCTTCTGCATCGGCACCAACCAGGTCGATCTCGCCGCCGCCGAGGCGCTGGGCATCCCGGTGTTCAACGCACCGTATTCGAACACCCGCAGCGTGGCCGAGCTGGTGTTGGCCGAAGTGATCCTGCTGGCACGCGGCATTCCGCAGAAGAATGCGCAGTGCCATCGTGGTGGCTGGTCGAAATCGGCCGCTGGCAGTTTCGAAGTGCGCGGCAAGATGCTGGGTGTGGTGGGCTATGGCCACATCGGCACCCAGGTCGGCCTGCTGGCAGAAAGTCTCGGCATGCAGGTGATCTATCACGATATCGAGCCCAAGCTCGCGCTGGGCAACGCGCGAGCGGCGCTAAGCTTCGTCGATCTGCTCGAACGCGCCGACATCGTCACCCTGCACGTGCCGGAAACGCCGCAGACCAAATGGATGATCGGTCCGGAGCAGCTTTCGACGCTGCGTGCCGGAGCAATGCTGATCAACGCATCGCGCGGCACGGTGGTCGATATCGATGCGCTGGCGGCCAGCCTGAAATCCGGTCATCTCGCTGGTGCGGCAATCGACGTTTTCCCGGTCGAACCGCAGGGCAACGCCGAAGCGTTCGTCTCGCCGCTGATCGGCATGGACAATGTCATCCTGACGCCCCACGTCGGTGGCAGCACGCTCGAAGCCCAGGACAACATCGGCCTGGAGGTTGCCGCCAAACTGCTGCGCTACAGCGACAATGGAAGCACCCTGTCGGCGGTGAATTTCCCCGAAGTCTCGCTTCCAGGACACCCCAACAGCCGACGCCTGCTGCACATCCATCAAAACGTGCCGGGCATGCTCTCGCGCGTCAATGAAGTGTTCTCGCGTGAGCAAGTCAACATCGACGCGCAATTTTTGCAGACCAACACGCGTGTCGGCTATGTCGTGATCGATGTGTCCGCTTCCGTAGAGCAAGCCGTCAAGCTGAAGGACGCCTTGGCCGCGATCCAGGGAACACTGCGTAGCAGAGTGCTGTACTGACCGACGTGTTGCGGTGACCTGCTGATTGCTTGTCGCAATCAGCACTGTCCCGACAAGCGTGCGACGAAGTCGGCGTTGGGTTCGCCTTTTGCAAAGAGCCAGCCTTGCGCGTGCTGGCAACCCATGTCACGCAATGCCACTTTCTGCGACTCGTACTCCACGCCTTCCACAATGACACCCATGTCCATGGCCTGAGCAAGACTCAGGACGGCAGTGACAATCGCTTGCGCATGCGGATCGGCCGGCAGGTGATCGATCAGGCTCTTGTCGATTTTCAACGTGTCCACCGGGAAGCGTTGCAGGTACGCCAAGGACGAATATCCCGTGCCGAAATCATCCACCGCAAGGCTCACCCCGAGCGCCTTGAGCGCGTGCAGCGTATCCAGCGCTTCTTGCGCACGGCTCATCAGGGTGGTCTCGGTGATTTCCAGACACAGGCGCTGGGGAGGAAATCCGGTTTCGCGCAGCACTTCGGTGACCATGGTCACAAGCCCAGGCTGTTCGAATTGGCGTGGCGAAAGGTTTACGGCCAATGCGCACGCGCGACCATCGGAACGCACCGGCCATTGCTTTGCATCGGTGCAGGCTTGGTGCAACACCCATTTTCCGATGGTGACAATAAGCCCCGAAGTTTCCGCCACATCAATGAACTCGAACGCCGAGCGCAACTGGCCATCCGCATCGCGCCAGCGCAGCAGCGCCTCGGCCGCAACCACCGTGTGGTCGGTCAAATCGATGACCGGTTGATAGACGACGACCAAGGCGTTGTTGCGCATCGCGTTGCGCAAGCCCTCCTCGATCTGCAGCCGGTCCAACAGGCCGCGATGCTGTTCGGGATCGAACAACTCGCAGCGATTCCGGCCCAATTGCTTGGCTTGCTTGCTCGCCATGTCCGCGTCGCGCAACAGGATTTCGGCGGTGCTCGCAGCGCCTCCCCGGTTGAACGCAATGCCAATGCTGGCGCTGATCGAAACGTCCAGATCGCCCATGCGCAGCGGTTGCGCCAGTGCTTCCAGGATCTGCTGGGCTTGCTGAGTGGCCTGCCATTCGTGGGCGAGTCGTGGCAGGAGCACCGCGAAACAATCGCTTTCCACACGCGCAATAACTGCCTCATCTGGCGTCGCCGCAATGATGCGTTCGCCGATTTCCATGAGCGCGACATCGCCGCCCAGCTCGCCGACCTTTTCATTGACACTGTTGAAACGATCGACGCTGACGAACAGCAGCGATGCCAGGCGCGGCCGTTTGCGTTGGCGGCGAAGAAAGTCCTTGATGGCGGCATAGAACCACGTCCGGTTCGCCAACCCGGTAGTCGGATCGTGTAGCTCCAGATACACAACGCGAGTCTCGGCGATCGTGCGGCGTTCGATCTCCAGCGCCAACGCCACGAAGTCGCGCATCTGGTCGGCAAAGGCGAGTTCGTCACGGCGCCACACGCGAACATCGCCGACATGCGCGAGATGCACGACCCCGTAGAGTTCGTCGCCGACGCGAACCGGCGATTCGATCAGCGACTCGGTGTGGCGTCCGAGCAAATACAGCGACAGGGGAGAGCCCACCGCAAAAGCAATTGTCTCGCCGGTGCGGATAACACGTGAGGTCGGCGGCCCCATCCCCATGGCGATGCCCACGTCGAGCAGTTGTCGGTCGAACCCGCGCGGATTATGCCCGTTGGTCGCAAGCTCGTACGAATGCACGCAGCGCATGCCGCCAGCGGATTCGCACTTCCAGACGCTAACGCAATCCACGAGCAGCACCTGCGCGGCGGTTTCTGCGATCGCGGACAAGGAAGACTGCAAACCTTCACCCGATCGCCAAAGGCGCTGCGCCAATTGCGCGAGCGCCCGCGATTGCCTTCGCATGCGCGCCTCGCGGCCCTGACCTACGATGGCGACTCTAGTGTCGGTCATGGAACCATCTCCCAGTGCAAATGCAGCGACGCAAAGGTGGAATCCATGCCCACGTCATAGCTGGCGGGAGCATTCTGCTACCTCAGCCAAGCCGACTATATGCCAACTCCATTGCATTGTCAGACTGCCAGAAAGCGCAAAGAAAGCGCTACTCTCAGCAGATAGTGCCGCAACGCGAGCGCCCGAATAAGACTGCACAATTGGCCTGATTTACTCATCCATACCGTAGGCTTTTCAGCGGGCGACTGCCCGAGCAGCACGCGCAACCCTTGGGGATCCGGATGCGTTATCGCGCCTTCATCAGCTATAGCCACAAGGATTCGCGCTGGGCCAGATGGTTGCATCGCAACCTGGAGGGCTACCGCGTGCCGGCGCGGCTACGCGGCAGCAGCGGCGAGTTCGGTGTGTTGCCCGATCGGCTGAGTCCTTTTTTCCGGGATCGCGAGGAGCTCGCCAGCGCCGGTGAATTGGGCCCGCAGATCCAGGCCGCGCTGGCTGATTCCGAAGCCCTGATCGTGATCTGTTCGCCCGACGCCGCACGCTCGCCATGGGTCAACGGGGAGATCCTGCGATTCAAACGCAGCGGTCGCAGCAACCGGATCTATTGCCTGATCGTGGCCGGCGAACCTAATGCTGGCGATGCGCGCGAATGTTTCGCGCCCGCCTTGCGATTTGAACCGGATGCTGACGGGAACCTCGGCACCCAACCGGCCGAACCAATCGCCGCGGACATTCGCTCCGGCAAGGACGGCAAGTCGCTCGCGCGACTGAAACTGTTGTCCGGCCTGCTCGGCGTGAGCCTCGATAGCCTGCGTCAGCGCGAAGCGGCACGCCGGTACCGTCGAATGTTGGCCGTTACCGCGCTGGCTTTGATGGTGATGCTGGTGACCAGTTACCTGGCAGTACAGGCCGCGATTGCCCGCCGGGCTGCCGAGGGTCGGCAGAAGCAGGCGGAGGCGCTAGTCAACTTCATGCTCGGTGATCTCAGCGACAAGCTCACCCAGGTTTCGCGGCTGGACATTCTGGAGGCGGTCGACGATCAGGCCATGCACTACTTCGAGTCACTGCCCATCACCGATGTCACCGATCAGTCGTTGCAACAGCGTGGCAAGGCATTGGTGCTGATCGGCAATGTCAGGCGCGATCAGGGCAATCTGCCGCAAGCACTGCAGTCCTTCCAGGCTGCGGCACGGTTGAATGCGAAGCTCGCGCAGGCTTCGCCCAATGATATCCAGCGGCAACTGGCGTATGCCGACGTCTTGGCTTACATCGGTACGACCCATTGGTACCAGGGCGATCTTGAGAAGGCACGCACGGGCTTTGAAGCAGCGCAGCGAGTGTTGCTTCGCGCAAAGACGCTCGCGCCGGAGAATCCGCAGCTGCTGTACCAGCTCACCACCCTAGACAACAATATCGGGCATGTGCTCGAAGCCAGCGGCCATCTGGATCAGGCCATGGCGCAATACCGGAGCATGCTTGAGCTTTCGCTGACGCTGGTGCGAATCAACGGGAACAAAAACGAGTGGGTCGCCATGTTGGGTTTGGCACACAACAACCTGGCCAAGATGGCATTGCTGCGAGGCGACCTGACCCTCTCGGTGGCCGAATATAAGGCCGACATGGCCATCGAGAACTCACTTGCCGCGCACGATTCCAGGGACTACACCCAGGCCGAAAAATTGCTGCTGTCCCGCGCTGCGTTTGGACGCACCCTAGCCATGACCGGTGAGGTGCATACCGGCATCGCACACTTGCGGCAGGCGCTGGACGATGCCACTCGCCTGTTGGGTATCGAGCCGAACAGCACCTCGTTCCAGGAGGATGTCGCCCTGTATTCTGCCCAGCTGGCACGCTTGGTGCGTGTGAATGGCGATGCGAGCGATGCCGAAGCACTGTCAGTCCGATCGCTCGAAATCCTGGAACGTTTGAGCAAGCAGGATTCGGGAAACGTTGGCTGGCAGCGCGAGTTAGCGGAAGTGCGGATCGAACGGGCTGAGCAAGCACTTCATGAAGGTCGGGCAGACAGCGCACGCGCGCAGCTGCAACTCGCTCTCGAAATTCTCGATCCGCAACTCGCCCAACACGCCGACGATCGCGCGACTGTGCTGGCCTCGATCAACGCACGACTGCTGCTTGCTGCCCTGATCGCAGATGCCGATGCCGCGACGAAACTGCGCGAGCAGGCTTTGCAGACAACTCATGCCCAATCCTCCGGCCGTAATGATCCGCGGCTGTCGGCGCTGCAAGTGGAAGCCTTGTTGGCCCTCGGCCGAAAGCCCGAGGCAATTGACCTCCTCCCTGCACTTTGGAAAACCGGCTACCGCGATCCGGGCTTCATCCGTTTGTTGCACAAGAACAAAATCACCACGCCTGTATTCACTTCTTCAGACAACTGATCGGCTCTGAGAATCCATCCGACACTCGGCATTGATACGACAAAAGCACGGGCGCAGTCACTGCTGTTTGCTGGAGCCTGGCAACCCATTTGTTCGAACCATTTTGCTTTCGATGAACAACCCGCGTAGGCTGATTTTCTCGGAGGCTGTGGGTGTTCCGCCGAGCATTGGCATCCTGCGGATGTCGCCAAATTCCTACTTGGGAGTACTGCATGAACGCACCGGATCTCGACGATAACGATCAGGAAAATGACAACGATGATTCCGTCCAGGACTCTGACGATTCCGATCAGGCTTCTGAGGGCGCGCAGCCGCACGCATCACAATCCAGGGTTCGCAGTACAAACAGCCCGATCATCATCAACAAGTAAATAAACACGTAAATAATCAACTCGCGAATAGCTGCTGTCGATTCGTGGAAGGATCTGGCCATGCGGGTGCCGTCGGGATACGGCGGCATCTTGCCGCGACTGGTCGCTTGAGCAATTAGGAAAGCGTTGTCACACCATCAGTCAGGCCATCATTGCCTCTGAATGGTCGCGGCGCGGCAAATCCCGAAAGCGGATGCTTGCAGCTGTCCGTAAGGCGTCAGAAGCAGTCGTTGGCACTTCATTTCGCATCGCAATGCACACTGACGGCCACGCGCTTCAGCGAAGGCAGCCACACCCGAAAGCAGGCGCCGGACATTTTCGGCGCAACGCACTCGGCCATGCCGCCGTGGGCACTGGCGATTTGGCGAACTAGGCTGAGCCCCAGCCCGACACCGCCATCGCTTTCACTTGCCCCGGGTAGTCGATGGAACGGTTCGAAAACGCGCTCTCGTTCGGACTCCGCAATGCCTGGTCCGTTGTCGCTGACGGTCAATTCGATGCCTTCGCGATCAGTGGTGATGCGTACTTGAACCGGGTCATTGCCGCTGTAACGACGGGCGTTCTCCAACAGGTTCCGGAGCAGGCGCCGGAGCAGGACTGAATCTCCATGCATGCGCGAGGGGACGGCTTCCAGCAACGCACCCACCGCGGCGGATTCCTCGGCAACCAGAGCCGTGAAGTCGGATATTTCACCGGCGAGTGCATCCTTGCCCAGCGCATCGAGGCGACTGGCAAGCAAGATTTCGCCAACCAGTTGGTCGAGTTCTGCGATGTTCCGCCGTAATTCTGCGCGCAGCGATTCGTCCGCCGCTTTCGGCAGGAGTTCTGTTGCGATGCGCAGCCGAGCGAGTGGTGATCGCAATTCATGGGACGCATTCGACAGCAACGCCTTTTGCGATCGCATCAGCGAGTCAATCTTTTCCGCCGAGGCATTGAAACTGCGGGCGAGCGCGGCCACCTCGTCACGACCTTCGACCTTGACGCGCTCGGACAACACGCCTGATCCCCAAGCGGTCACGCTGCGTTGCAGGTTTTCGAGCCGTCGGGTCAGGCGACGCGCGATGGCATAGCAGGCGACGCCGATGACCAGCGCCATGAGGCCAAACAGGATAGCTGGACGATGCCGTCGCGGGGGCGCTAGTCCGCGCTCATGCAGCAGCAACCAGCGGCCATCAGTCAAGGGCATTGGATAGTCGGGTGGTTCGGCTCCCAATCTCGTCAGCCGGAGGCGTGGCACGTTGGATATCCATGGACTGATCCCGGCAACCGCGAGAAGACGACCGTCGGCACCGTACAAGGCCATGTCTGCACGAATGCTGGATTGCCAGCGCGCCAGTACACGCTGCTGCTCGGAATTAGGTGCCGTCGCGGATGGCAGTGTCTCGGCAACCGTCGTGGCGAGCATGCGCTGCGTCAGGTCGTATTCGTCTGGCGTTGAATGGGAGTATTCGGCCAGCGCCCACATCACTACCAACAACGCGATGATCGCGAGAACCGATAGGTAGATCCGCGTATACAGCCGATGGAACCAAGGAATCGACGCGCGCTCAGCCATCTGCTGGATCCGTCGCCGCGATCCGCGCGAAGCAGTAGCCGACGCCGCGCACGGTAAGGATGTGGCGCGGATGCTTCGGATCGTGCTCGATCGCCGCCCGTAGGCGGCCGATATGCACGTCGATGGCGCGGTCGGTCGCGTCGGTGGAATCGCTGGCAATAGCGTCGAGCAATTGTTCGCGTGTCAGCACGCGCCCGGCACGTTCGGCCAGCACGACAAGCAGATCGAACTGGCGCGATGTGACGACCGCTTCCCGAGAATTCACCCGCACGCTGCGCGCCTCGCGATCGATCTCCAGATCGCCAAATCGGAGCACTGAGGTTGTCATCTGCATCCTTGACCGCCGCAAGACGGAGCGCAGTCGAGCGAGCAGTTCGCGTGGCTCGAATGGCTTCGGAAGATAGTCGTCTGCGCCCATCTCCAGGCCAACCACACGATCCATCGGATCACCCTTGGCTGTCAGCATCAGCACGGGAATGCTCGCGATCGCCGTCCGCAATGCACGGATCGCGCGACACACCTCCAGACCATCGGCGTCGGGCAGCATAAGATCCAGCACGACGGCCGAGTAGTGACCAGTTGCGGACGCGGTGCGCAATCGTTGCAGCCCGGCCGCCGCTGTGCCGACGTGCTCGGCTGGCATTCCGTGTCGCGCGAGATAAGTGACGATCATGTCCGACAAGCGACGGTCGTCATCGATGATCAGCAGTCGGGGAGCGATCACGTGCAAGGTTCCGTCAGATGGACGGCCGCTGAGCCTGGCGCCAGCGTCCTTGGGGAAGCATAGCGCCAGGCATGGTCCTGGCGATCGGGTTACTTCGACATGTCCGTGCGAAGGCGAACGCGCTGCGCTGGTGTCAGCACCGCGACGACATCGATCAGCAACTGGTTGACGCGACGCGAACGTTTGTCGGCAACCTTCATTTCAGCGGCGCGTGCGCGTTCCAATGCGGCGCGATCGATGACGTCAGCTAGCAGGATTCGTGTGCGCGGTGCACGCGCTTCTTCGGCCTTGCGCTCGAATGCATCGAAATCATTCTGCGCTGCCAGCACGAGCTTCTCCACCCGTTCGCGTTGCGGCTGCTCGATCCGAGCCTCCACAAAGTCGATCACCTGCGATAGGTGATCATCGTCCAGTGTCCCATGTCGATGCGATTGGGCCGAACCGTCTTGAGCGGCAGCGGAAGCAGGCTGGACTGCCAGCCCAAGCATCGCAATCAACACAATCGACAGGAAGCCCCGATGTCCAGCGGACACGGATGTTCGTCGAAGCGACGGAATTGGCGAATTGGTCTTCATGAAATTCTCCGTGGTAAATGCGCAACGCCCGATGACGTTGCTGGTCCACAACTTATCGACGTCAGTTATCGAACAAACGGCTCTTGTGTGAAGTTTTATTGCTACACAGTCGTCAAATCATCAGGTTCTGTCGCTCCATTGCATGGCCATGCAGGTGCAAGACAGCATCTACTGCATCGCAATGCACACAAGCAACCGCACGACCGGAAGGATCGGCCGCATTCGCGAACGCCGCGTCCCACTCTATCGCCACCGGTGTTGAACAGGCGATAGATTTGCCGCTGGGCACCGTACGTGCGCAGGCGTCGCTGGGGAACGCTTGCTCAAAGAGGCTGCGATAGAAATAAGCTTCCTTGGTCTGTGGCGTGTTGATCGGGAAGCGTTCTGCGGCTGCCGCGAGTTCACCATCGCCGATCTGCGTGTTTGCATGCGCCTTCAGACCGTCGATCCAGTCGTAGCCGACGCCGTCGCTGAATTGTTCCTTCTGCCGCCAAAGGATTGCGTCGGGCAGGTAGCCGGCGAACGCTTCGCGCAACACCGCCTTCTCGATGTCGCGCCTTCCGTTGGTAGATGTGTTCGCTTCAGCCCGTACCATCTTGTGGCTCGCATCCATGCGCATCGCCACGTCCATGAATTCGCGATCGAGGAACGGCACGCGCGCCTCGACGCCCCAGGCCATCATCGACTTGTTTGCACGAAGGCAGTCGAAGCTGTGCAGCCCGTCGAGCTTGCGCACCAACTCCTCATGGAATGCGCGCGCGTCGGGGGCCTTGTGAAAATACAGGTAGCCACCAAACAACTCATCGCTGCCCTCGCCTGACAACACCATCTTCACGCCCATCGCCTTGATCCGACGCGCCAGCAGGTACATCGGCGTCGACGCGCGGATCGTGGTGACATCGTAGGTTTCGATGTGACGGATGACATCAGGCAAAGCATCGAGGCCTTCTTCAAACGTGTAGCGGAAGCCGTGATGCACGGTGCCAAGGGCTGCCGCTGCAACTTCGGCAGCCGCGAGATCGGGCGAGCCTTCAAGTCCAATTGCGAACGAATGCAGGCGCGGCCACCAGGCTTCGCCCTGGTCGTCGTCCTCAATGCGCTTGCGGGCAAAGCGCGCAGCGCAAGCGGTGACCAAGGACGAATCCAGACCACCCGACAGCAGCACTCCGTACGGAACGTCGCTCATCATCTGACGATGCACTGCTGCCTCGAATGCTTCGCGTAATTCCTTCGCGGATACATCGACACCGGCGACCGCATCGTAGTCGCGCCACGGTCGGTCGTAGTACTGCACGCACGCGCCGGTCGCGCTGTCGTACCAATGCCCCGGCGGAAATACGGATACGTCGTTGCAGGTGCGCGCCAGCGCTTTCATCTCCGACGCAACCCACAGGCGACCGTCGCCATCGTGCCCCCAGTACAGCGGGCACACTCCCATATGGTCGCGAGCAATCACCACGCGTTGCCGCGCGCGATCCCACAAGGCGAACGCGAAGATGCCGTTGAGCGCACCGATCCACTTGCCGATGTCGTCGTGTTGCGCGTACAGCGCGTTGATCACCTCGCAATCGGATTTGGTCTGGAACGCATGCGGCGCGGCGAGATGCTGTTCGAGCTCGCGATGGTTGTAGATCTCGCCGTTCACGGCCAGCACCAGTTGGCCGTCGGCCGAGCGCAATGGTTGTGATCCGCCTGCGGGATCGACGATTGCGAGGCGCTCGTGCACCAGGATGGCCGCATTGTCGGCGTGCACGCCGCTCCAGTCGGGGCCGCGATGGCGCTGCAACGCCGACAGCGAGATCGCCAGCGGACGTAACGGCGTGATGTCGGCGCCAACACGCAAATCAAAGATGCCGAGAATCGAGCACATGTGAAACTCCTTCTTGTTAAAAAGTCCGGTCAAGGTCGGCCGGGTTGTTGCGCGGGAAGCGCGTGAAACAAGTCCAAAAAAAAGGCCTGCCCTTCGAAGTGCAGGCCTTGGGATCTATGCGGTGTGGTAAGCGCTAGTCGCCGGCCTGCGGGAGGTTGGCGTTATTGCGATTATTTGCGGCCGCGCGCGCGCGCGCGGTTCCGCCCTCGAGGCCGGCGGTGATGTTCTGGAATCGGGCGCGTGCAGAATGCATGCGCGGATCGTGCTTCATTCGGCACCCGCACGCAAGCAGACACCAAGCGGGTAGTGCTGCCGTTTGAAAACGGATGTTCAGTGCAACACCAGAAACGCGATTACAAAAAGCCGTTCGTGGAGAGCCTGTCGAACTACGCCTTTTTTGTCTTGGTAGAGACTGTGGTTCGACAGGCTCACCACGAACGGCAAACTGCCGCACAACGAGCGTTGACGCTCGATGCAAACGTCCGATGGCGTCACATCGGCTAAGCTCATGCTTACCGTGGAGGACGTACATGCTTCAATGGGTCAAACGCGGAGCTTTAGTGGTGTTGCTACTAATCGTGGCCGCATTCGGTACCGGCTGGTGGCTGCTGCATGGCAGTGTGGCGACGATGGACGGGACGCGACCTTTGGCCGGGTTATCGGCGCCGGTACGCATCGAGCGCGATGCACTGGGTGTGGTGACGATCCACGCGGCGAACGAAATCGACGCCATGCGCGCGCTGGGTTACGTGCATGCACAAGAACATTTCTTCGAAATGGATCTGCTGCGGCGCTCGGCGGCGGGCGAATTGTCGGAACTTTTTGGTGGCGTCGCACTCGACCTCGACAAAGGTCGGCGCGTACACCGCTTGCGTGCGCGTCTGCGCGACGGCCAACTTGCCACGTTCGCAGGCAACGCGATGCCGCAGCTCAAGGCGTACACCGAGGGCGTCAACGCGGGACTCGCCGGGCTGAATGTGCGGCCGTGGCCTTACCTGCTGCTGCGATCTCAACCTGCACCATGGCTAGCGGAGGATTCTGCGCTCGCGGTCGATGCAATGTATTTCGATTTGCAGGGCGGCAACAACAAGGACGAACTGACGCTGTGGCGGATCAGGCAGTCGGTGCCACCTGCCCTATTCGCGTTGATCTCGAGCGACGGCACGCAATGGGATGCGCCACTGCAAGGTCGGCCGCGCGGCAATGTCGCGTTGCCGGATGCGGCGACGCTCGACCTGCGCACACTGCCTGCGCCCGGCATCGACGGCAATCCGCCGTATGTCGATGCGGACAAACCCGGCAGCAATAATTTTGCAGTGTCCGGTGCATTGACGGCGGACGGTCGCGCGATCCTGGCCAACGACATGCATCTCGGCCTGCGCGTGCCCAACATCTGGTTTCGTGTCCGATTGCTGTATCAGGATGCGCAGTCGCCGGGTGGACAGGTCGACATCAGTGGCTTCACCCTGCCCGGCGTGCCCGACGTGGTGGTCGGCAGCAATACACACGTGGCGTGGGGTTTCACCAATAGCTACGGCGACTGGATGGACTGGGTCGAAGATTGCGCACCCACAGATACGGCTTGCGATACGGCAGAAAAAACGCTGCACGAAACGATCCGGGTCAAGGGTGCCAAGTCGTTCGACTTGAAAGTTGTAGAAACCGCCTTCGGCACGCGCATCCCCGATATCACCGGTCCCGATGCAAAACTGTCGCTGGCGTGGACGGCACATCGCCCCGGCGCGCTGACGATGGGCTTGGGTGCGATGGCGACAGTGACCACTACGGCGTCAGCCGTCGGAGTGCTCAGCCACGCTGGAATTCCGGCGCAAAACGCGATGATCGTGGACAGCCAAGGTCATATCGCGTGGACGATTGCCGGGCGCATGCCGGACAAGCGCGCGGACTTCGGCTGCAATCGTGCGGCGCCCTCGAGAATTCCGCCAACTAGTGCTCCCAAGCCAGAGGCGCCGTCCCTTCCGGCCACGGCGGCAGATTCGCTGTGCGCGCCGTGGAACGCGTGGACCGACAGCAACCCCAGCATCATCGATCCGCCCTCGCATCGCCTGTGGACCGCAAATAATCGCGTCAGCGACGCCGCCGATCTGGCTGCGATCGGCGATTCCGGCTACGACCTCGGTGCGCGTGCGAAGCAGATTCGTGACGACCTTTTCGCGAAGGAGCGGTTCAACGAACGCGACTTGCTGGCGATCCAGCTCGATGACCGCGCGCTGTTCCTGCAGCGCTGGTGGCATCAACTGCGCGCGCTGGTGCAGGGCTCGAACGATCCCGCCCTGCGACGCATCGAAGCCGCGACCCGGCAATGGAATCCGCGCGCGAGCACCGACGCAGTGAGTTACCGCATCGTGCGCGCGTGGCGCGCGGCCGTGCTGTCGCGGGTTCAGGATGGATTGCTGGCGCCGGCGGAAGTGAAACTCGGCAAGGACTTCCACATGCCGCGGCTGTCGCAACTTGAAGGCGTGGCTTGGGAGTCGATCACGCAACGACCGGCGAACCTGTTGCCGCGCAAGTTCTGGAAGTGCGCCGCAAATGGGCCTCAAGGCGACTGCGCGCAAGCGGGCTGGAGCGCATTGCTGACCGATGCCGCGCACGATGCCGGCGCCACACTGGGGAAAATTGGCCCGCTGGCCAAGCGCAACTGGGGAGAGCGCAATACTGCAGCGATCTGTCATCCGCTGGCCGCCGCCCTGCCCGGCCCACTGCATTCGTTGCTGTGCATGCCCGCAGATCAGTTGCGCGGCGATTCCAACATGCCTCGTGTGGCTGGGCCAGATTTCGGCGCATCCGAACGTATGGTGGTTTCACCCGGGCACGAGATCGACGGCATCATCGAGATGCCTGCCGGGCAAAGCGGCAATCCACTATCGCCCTTCTGGGGCGCGGGTCACGACGCATGGGTGCAGGGCAAGCCTACGCCGTTTTTGCCGGGCAAGAGGGTACACGTGCTCACGCTTGTGCCCTGAGGCGCGCGCTGCTCAAACGCGCAAGATCAGAATGGGTTCAGGAGTTCGCCGGAATGACGGTCGGCTGTTGAATCTGCCGTATGACGATTCGAATTTCGACTACAAGACAGGTCGATCCGATGTCGCCGCTCAAGCCGCCTGTGCGGGCATGGACTCGTTGGTGTGGGTCAGGCGATTATGACGGTCGACGTAGACCAGGCACGGCTTGTGCTTGGCGGCCTCGGCGGCATCAAGCTGGCCATAGGCGCAGATGATCACCAGATCGCCCGGGCTTGCGCGATGCGCAGCGGCGCCGTTGATCGAGATGATGCCGCTGCCTTCCTCGGCGCGGATGGCGTAGGTGACGAAGCGGTGGCCGTTGTTGACGTTGAAAATGTGCACCTGCTCGTTTTCCTGGATGCCGGAAATCTCGAGCAAGCGCGAGTCGATTGCACACGATCCTTCATAGTGCAGCTCGGCGTGAGTCACGCTGGCGCGGTGGATCTTGGCCTTGAGCAAGGTCAGCAACATGGTGGCTCCGGCGGAGAGAGTCGCATTCGGGCGGGAGTGAAGTTTAGGGCCGACTTTTGCGCACTGCAACATGGTCGCTTCACTGGAAATTTACGTCGCGGACGCTTCAATGCCACAGGGCGCCGGCTTGCCTCGCTAAAAGTAGCCAAATCCCCACAATCCAAGGAGTCGTCATGCATACACCGAAGGAACTGCAGGAAAAAATGTGGGAGTCGATCAAGTCCGATCGCACCGTCATGCTCGGCCTGGTCGGCGTGGACGACGGGCACTCGCGACCGATGACGGCGCAGATAGAAAATGATCGTGGGCCGATCTGGTTTTTCTCATCAAAAGACAGCGCGCTGGTGAACAGCGTCGGGCACGGTCATCGCGCTATCGCCGCATTCAGTAGCAAGGGTCACGATCTGTTCGCCAGTATCAACGGCAATCTGGTGGTGGACACCGACCGCGCGGTGGTTGATCGCCTGTGGAATCCATTTGTCGCCGCATGGTACCAGGGCGGCAAGGACGACCCAAAACTGGCGCTGCTGCGTCTCGACGCCGAACACGCAGAAATCTGGCTCAACGCCTCGAGCATCGTGGCGGGCGTGAAAATGCTGTTGGGTATCGATCCGAAGCAGGAGTACAAGGACAACGTCGCCGATGTTGCTTTGCGATAGATCATTCGCGTTGCGGTGCGAAGACTTTCAATCACCCCTCTCTCGGTGGGGAAGGATTCAACCGACGTGCGTCCAGATGTCGACGCACGTTTTTTTGACTGGCTTCCTCGCCGCTTGAGCGACTTCAGCGGCGGACTTTAACCCTCAAGGTAACGCCGGAATCGCCAAGCTGCGATCGGCATCGCCCGTGGCGCCAGTACGCAGGTTGGGCGGCATGTGGCCCACATCGCCGACCGCGATGACTTTGAAGTGGCCGTCGGCGTCGATGCGGATGACCGTCATGCTGGCATGGCCGACCGACAGTTCCAGCCACGCCGTGCTGTCTACCCCGAGCGCGCGCGTGACCAGATAGCGGGTCACGTTGCCGTGGCAGACCAGCAGGTCGGTGCGGTCGTGGTCGGTGGCGGGAATAAACAAGGTCTTGAACGCGCGCTCAAGCTGCGCCTTGCATGCGGCGAGATCGGCGGGCTTCTCATGGGCCATGATGTCGGCGTGGCGCGACGGTGGCGTGCACTCGGCGAGATCGTCGACCACGGTGAAGGCGCGGCCGGGAAAATCCTCGCCGATCAGCGCGGCGGTTTCGCGCGCACGCCGCAGCGGACTGACCAGCATTGCATCAAGTCCGCTCGGCAAAGCAGCCAACCGCGCGCCGACCAAATGCGCCTGCGCCGCACCGAGTGGCGACAGCCCCGGCCCAAGCCGCGCGTCCGCAGAAGGATCGTCAACGTAGTTGCCATGCCGCACCAGAATGATCGTGCGCACAGGTGGCTGCTTGGTCTCGGCGGCATGGAGCGACGCGATGAGCAACAGCCAGCACATCACGAGCAGGATTTTCTTCATCGATTGTTCCTTTCTGGAAATGACTCGTACCGCCTGCCGGACTGGCGAGTTTGCAACGAACCGGCGCCATGATTCCTCGGCTTGAAGGCGTGCGTGCAGGGCGAGTGTCCGAGCTTATCCGCATGGAGCGCTTCAGTCCGAGTTGGGGCTCAACTATTGCAGGCCCGCCGGCGAGCAGCAATGCAAGATCAGCGTCGACGCATCAGGTGCGCGCTGCTACCGAATAGTCGCCCGTTACGATCGGGTGACGTCGAATGCCGGTCCTTGTGGATACGCGCAAATGAGAGTTCCCGGAAACTCGTTCAACCTGCACAATACGTTCACCAGACGCGCACCGCGGCCGGTGTATAAGGAATGCCCTTCACAGGAGCATTCCCCATGAAACATCCCCTGACACTAGCCGCAGTCGGCGCCGTTGCCACGCTGATGCTGGCCCCTGCCGCCAGCGCTGCACTCAAGGTCGGCGCGCGCGCGCCCGAATTCACCGCACCCGCCTATCTCGCCGGCAAGCCGTTCACCTACGACCTCGCCGATGCGCTGAAAAAGGGTCCGGTTGTTGTCTATTTCTTCCCGGCCGCGCACACGTCGGGCTGCAATCTTGAAGCGCACCTGTTTTCCGAGGCGATCGATCAGTTCAAGGCGCAGGGTGCGACTGTCATTGGCGTGACCGCCGGCAACACCACGGAGCTTGCCGACTTCTCCAAGGAAACCGAACACTGCGGCGGCAAGTTTCCAGTCGCTGCCGATGAGGGCGCAAAGATCGCTGGCCAATACGATGCCACCCTCAAGATGAAGCCCTCGTGGGCCGATCGCGTCTCTTATGTGATTGCGCCAGACGGCACCATCGCGCACGTCTATTCGGCGCTCAATCCCAAAAACCACGTTAAGGAAACACTCGACGCGGTGACGGCGTTGAAGAAGTAAACTTCTTGCGACTTGAAGTGCGCTAAGCAGCGAGAACTTTCGGCCGAGGCGCGGATGTTCCATGGTCCGCGCAGCGCGCGATGCCAGCGCCAAGATGCGCTTTGCAGAGGAATGCGCGGATGCCTCTACTGAAACTCGCGGCGCGATTGCGCCAGCACGACTGGATGGCGGCGATCATCGAATTGGTGATCGTCGTCGTCGGTATCCTACTGGCGCTACAGGTCAACAACTGGAATCAGGATCGGCTCGATCGCGGCCATGCCGACAGCTACTATCGACGCATCCATGCCGAACTGGTGGCCGATCGCCAGAACATTGACGCCACGCTGGCGTTCTGGGCAAAAGTCTCGAGCTACGCCAACGCGGCGATGGCCTACGCCGAATCCGGGCAGCACAGCGGCGAATCGAACTGGAAGGCCGTCCTGGCCTACTATCAAGCCGGCCAACTGATGCCTTTCGAATTTGAGGACACGACGTTTCGCGAAATGCGCGATGGTGGCGACCTTGGCCTGATCGTCAACGAAGGCCTGCGCAAGCGACTGGCCGACTACTATCGTCTGTCGGGTACCGGCCCGCGAGCCAGCCTGCCTCACCACGACCCGGTCTATCGCATGCAGATCCGTGGGCTGACTCCCTGGGCCCTTCAACAATACATCTGGAACAAATGCTTTCGCCAACTCGTGGGCGTGCGACAGGAATTGATCGACTGCCCTGCGCCAATCAGCGAAGAACAGGCGGCGTCAATCCTCGACACATACCGAAGTTCGGATACCCTGTTGCAGAATCTCCGAATGTGGGAAGCCACGCTACGCGTATCGGAGATCGTCATTGGCACCGCGCGTGCGGACTCGGATCGTCTCGCTTCAGAAGTGGAAGCCGCGCGGCACTGAATACGCCCCTGCCCCCGCAGGAAAAAAAATCCGCATCGCATTGGAAGGCACATCCTCGCCTTCCTGCATATGCGGTACTGGCCGAACCGCGTACCTGCGGCGTACTCGAACCGGAAGGGAAACGAATTGCAGGTCATTTCCAGGACCATTGTCTCGCTCGTCTTGCTGCTGCTGGGTGCAACGAGCTGGGCCTCGGCCAGACATACATCCGCGGCATCGGAAACGCGACCGCTAAACCTGCTGGATCTCGGCGCCCCGACCTTTACCAACTTCTCGGCACGCGATGGGCTGCCCGACGCCGTCACCGTTGCCGTCGCCACCGATCGTGACGGCTTTGTCTGGGCGGCTTCGCCGGCGGGAGTCTTCCCCTACGACGGACACCGCTGGGTCGGTAGCGACGATCCGACCATGGCCCATCCGGTCGACAGCGTGCGCGTGGATCGGGGCGGCACCCTGTGGGCGGCTTTCCGCAGTGACGGATTGGCCCGTTACGACGGGCGCCGCTGGCATGTCGAAAACATCAGTACCGGCCTGCCATCGCAACAGGTGCGGCGATTTGCCGAAACCCTCGATGCGGGTGGCGGATCCACGTTGTGGGCGGTGACCTGGGACAAGGGTTTGATGGTGCGCCGCAACGGGCATTGGCAAGGCGATCCGGACAACAACGGCTTGCCGCATGGGCCGATCTTGTCGATGGCGCAAACCCTGCGCCTCGACGGTCACCGGCGCCAGTGGGTCGGCACCGGTAGTCAGGGACTCTGGTACCGCGACGATGGCACGAAAGGCTGGCGGCAATGGCATGCCGAAGGCCTCGATTCATCGCAGGTCGAGTACCTGTTGGCCACCGAATACCAAGGGCGCGAGGAACTTTGGGTTTCCGTGTTCGGCGATGGCTTGTGGCGGCTGTCGGGCGACGGTCTGAAGCGCTGGTCGAAGGAAGGCGGCGAACTGCCGACCAACGAACTCTACGACATGGCTGTGCGCCCACTGCCAAGCGGGGACCGCGCAATCTGGATCTCGTCGCGATCGGGTCTGCTGCGCGTTCACGATGACCATGTCCAGATCTTTGATCGACGGTATGGATTGCCATCAAACGTGATCCGCGGATTGAATGTCTGGCACAGCCCGGGCGGCGAAGACGTGATCTGGCTGGCCACCGAATCCGGCGTCTCGCGAACGGTGCTCGGTGGCAACGCCTGGACCACCGCCTCGCTGATGGGCGCCGGTTCGATCGGCGTCTTCGGCGTGCTGCTGGAACCGGATGACCAAGGCGGCGAACGGCTCTGGGTGGGTGCCAGCGACGACGGACTGGCGCTGTACACGCATGACAGCTGGCATCGCTTCACGGCAGCCGACGGCAGCTTGCCTGCGCCCAGCGTGAGCATGGTGGTGGCCACCCAAGCCCGGGACGGCACCCGTACACGATGGGTCGGCTTGCGCGGCGGCGAATTGCTGCGGGTGCGCATGCGTGATGCGGACACGCCCGTGTTCGAGCCAGTTCTCACGCCGTGGCCGAAGGACGCTGGCGAAGCACCCTTGGACACGCTGGTCCGCACGATCGATGGCGCCGAGGAACAATGGGTGGCGACTCGGCAGTCAGGAATTTATCGACTGCGAAATGGCCAGTGGACCGCGTTTCGCGCCGCGGGTGTGGTTGATCAGTGGCGCGTGATCAAGCTTCAGCAGCAAATCGACCGCAAGGGCCGGCAGTGGCTGTGGGCAAGCACCGATCAGGGTCTGGCGCGTTTTGATGGTCAGAAGTGGGACCTGTTTGCGCGCAGCGCCGGGCTGCCCGACGCCGACCTCATGAGCCTCAGCCTGCTCAACGATGCCGACGGATCTCCGATCCTGTGGATCGGCACCTCAAGCACTGGTATCACGCGCGTGGATGTCAGCGACCCATCGCATCCCCGGCCTTTGCAGGACACCCTGCCACCCGCGCCCGACGCTAGCGCATATGGTGCTTTGCGCGATTCGACCGGCCGCATTTACATCTGCACCAACAATGGCGTGCAACAACTAGTACCGGCCTCGCGCGGCTACAACGCGCGTGTGTTCACGCGCAAGGACGGCATGGTGCACGATGAGTGCAATACCAACGCACAATTCATCGACGCGCACGACCGTTATTGGGCGGGCACTCTGGGCGGCCTGACCGTTTACGATCCGCGCGGCGCGTCACAGGACACGCAGCCCAAACCGCTGCGTATCACGCAGGTGTCCATCGATGGCAAGCAGATCGACTCGATGCCGGAGCAGACCACATCCGGCGATCACGGCATGGCCTCGGTTCCTGCACTCCAGGTCGGGGCCGGTGTAAAAAATATCGATGTCGAATTCGCGTTGCTGTCGTGGTCGCGCGAAGGCGAATCGCGCTTCCGCACGCAACTGATCGGCTATGAAGACAAGCCAGGCGAATGGACTGCGCAGCCGTCGCGCACGTTCAATTCGCTGCCGCCGGGCGACTATCGATTGCGCGTGGAAGCGCGCGACCATGCCGGCAACATCAGCCGTACGATCGACCTGCCGATCATGGTCGCCGCACACTGGTGGCAGCGCTGGTGGGCGATTGCGCTAGCGGCTCTGGTCGTCCTGCTGCTTGGCTATGTGATGGCGTTGCTGCGCATGCGCGGTTTGCAGGCGCGTCGCCGTTCCCTCGAGCGTCGAGTTGCCGAACGCACCGCCGAGTTGGACGCCGCCAATGCGCGGCTGCTCGAATTGTCCTACCACGATGCCCTCACCGGCCTGGCCAATCGTCGGAGCCTGTTGGAACGCCTCGATCAACCTCCTCCTACCGATGGCACGCGCACCGCATTGATCCTGGTCGACGTCGACCACTTCAAAGCCTACAACGACCGCTTCGGCCATCCCGCCGGCGACGAAGCCCTGCGCGGGGTTGCTAGCCGGATGCTGCTTTGCGCGCCAGCCGAGGCTTTGGTCGCACGCTATGGTGGCGAGGAATTCGCCTGCCTGTTGCCCGCCACCGATATCGCGATTGCAGTGACCTTGGCTGAAGGCTTCCGCGAAGCCGTCGCAGCGTGCGACATCGACGTGCCCGGCACTGCCCAGACCATGCGCGTCACCATCAGCGCTGGAGTCGCCTCGGCTGTATTGGCTAATCGCGAAGATGCGCATCGCATGCTGCGCGATGCGGACATGGCGCTTTACCAAGCCAAGCGCGACGGGCGCAATCGCGTTTGCGTTCGGGACGAATTCACGGCGCAGCCAGATATGTCGGAGGGCCCCGGCACCGACTTCGACATTTAATCGAGCTGCCAGCCGCACGCGACATCAAGCGGCCGCGATGCCATGCAATTAATTCCGGGATTCAGTCGCCAGGAAATCCAGGCTCGCCTGCAGCATCGCGTGCATTCCCACCTGCAGTGCGCCCTCATCGAGGAAGAACTTCGGCGAATGATTCGCTGGCGCTTGGGCCACATCCATCCCCGGCGGCGTCGAACCGACGAAGAAGTACACGCCCGGCACGTCCTTCGACAGCCAGGCGAAATCTTCCGATGCCATCCACACTTTACCGTCAATGACGTGATCGGGTCCGATGGCGTTGCCGATGCTCGCTGTCACCCGCGCCGACAACGCCGGATTGTTGATCAGCACCGGGTTGCTGGTGCCGACTGGAATCGTCAACTCGGCGCTGCCGCCATTGGCTTGGGCGGTGTGTTCGGCCAGCGCCTTCAGATCATCGATCGCCTGTTGCCGCATTGCAGTGTCGTAGGTGCGCAACGTCCCTTGCAACTCGACCTTGTCCGGCACGATGTTGAAGCGGGTGCCACCTTCGATCACGCCGAACGTGAGTACCGCTGGCAGCGATCCGATATTCAGCCGCCGACTGACGATAGTTTGCGCGGCGCTGATGATCTGTGCCGAAATCACGATCGGATCGATTCCGTTCCAAGGCATCGCACCGTGCGTCTGCCGGCCATGCACTGTCATCGCGAACGTGTCAGATCCCGCCATCGCAGGACCTGCATGCACCTCGACGGTTCCGCTATTCAACCAACTCACTACATGCATGCCGAATACAGCATCGGGATTGAAGTCGCGGAACATGCCTTCTTTCAGCATCATTGCTGCGCCGCCGTCCTCGCCGGTCGGCACGCCTTCCTCGGCGGGCTGGAAGATGAAAAGCACCTCGCCCGGAAGATCCTTGCGCATGCCCGCCATCGCCGTCGCGACGCCAAGCAGCATCGCGGTGTGGCCGTCGTGGCCGCAGGCGTGCATCACGCCGACGTCGTGTCCGTTGTAATGCCCTTGCGCGACCGACTTGAACGGAATATCGACTTCCTCGGTCACCGGCAACGCATCCATGTCGGCGCGAATCGCAAGCTTTGGTCCGGGCTTGCCGCCCTTGAGCAGCGCAACAACACCGGTGTGCGCGACATTGGTCTTGACCTCGAGACCCAGCGCTTTCAGCTGTTTGGCCACCAGCGCGGAGGTGCGAAATTCTCGATTGCTCAATTCCGGATGCTGATGGATGTCGCGTCGCCACGCGAGCACCTGCGGCGTCAGCTTGGTCGTCCACTGCGCGGCAAGGTCGTGGTTGTCGGCGGCGTGAGCAAATTGTGTGCCAACCGCAAACGCCAGCACAAGCGTTGATAACTGAACTGGTTTACGCGATCGCGAAAGTTTAAGCATGAGTGCTTCTTTGGACAGGGAATGGAATCCAGCTGCTACGTTCCGGTGCACGCCGGAGGGTGCGCGCAGACGATGATTTCGACGCAGCCTCCGCTCAAGCTCTGAGCCGTAATCCAGGAGCAGACGCCCCCGGCTTGCGATTACCACGACTGCTCAATTCACGTACTTGCGATCGGTGTAAGTCGCCATCGCGGTCAGGCCCTGCTTGTCGAGGTTGTCGAGGCGCGCGCTGGCGCTGGGATGCGACTTGGTCAACGTGGAAAGGCGTTTGGACGACGTACTCACGCCAGCCAGTTTCTGCAACACCGCATACATCGCCAGCGGGTTGTAGCCGGCGCGCACCAGATAGACTTCGGCGGCATCGTCAGCGCGGTATTCCACCGCCTGGTCGAAATGCGTCAACACCAGCGTAGCGCCGAATTTGGCCAGGTAACTGGCAGCGGTCTTGCTCAGCATCCCTCCAACGCCCCCACTATTGCCGACCCGGTCAACCAGCATTCCGCTGGCAATGTCGGTCCCGATCTTGGCGCGCTTCTGCTTGCGTACCACGTTGTACTGATCGCGCTGCACAACGTGGCTCATCTCGTGCGCCAGTACCGCCGCCACTTCGTCGTCGGACTGCAGCACGTCATACAAACCACGGGTCATGAACACGTAGCCGCCGGGTGCCGCAAACGCGTTGTACTCGTCCAGATCGATGATCGCGAACGTCCACGGATAGTCCGGGCGATAGGTTTGCGAGGCGACCCAGCGCCCGATCGCGTTGACGCGATGCTGCGCGGCTGGATCGTTGTATAGCGGAGCGGCGCCGAGCACGCGACCGGCGATCTGCGGACCGAGTGCGAGTTCGTCCTGTTGTTCCTCCGGCGACAGCGCCGCATCCATCAGATCGCCCATCGGCATCCCCGATTTTTTCATGCCCTTGAAGGCGCCGCCCAACTTGGCAAAGGGATTGCGCGAGGCGACTTCGGGCGGCATCTCAGCAGGCTCCTCGCGCTGCGGCTGGTTTTCACTGCCCGGCTTTTGCGCGCCCTTGGTCTCGTCCGGATACGGATACGAGGTCGCACTCAAGTGCTTGCTGCGGGCGTAGCTGTTGCCAGCGCCGACATCGGCGCGATTGGCCTCCATCATGGCCAACTGGGTGGCATCGAAATTGGCAGCCTTGAGCTGACTCTCTTCCAACCCGCGCACGCCGGCGGTTTCGCTGACCTTGCCGCTGCCGTGGCCGCGCACCAGTGCCGCCATGTTGTCGCTGCCGCCAGCCGGCTTGGTCGAGGTCAGGCGCACCTCGTTGATGCGCACGTAGCCGGCCTTGTTGTCGTTGGTGTGGATCTGAAACCACAGCCCGTTCTGCTGGTCGACCGCAACCGGCGCACTGCGCTGCAAGGTTGTCAAAACCTTGCCAGTGACTGCTGGCTTGTCGTGCAGTGCGACCTTGTCGCGGTAAACGGTGCCTTGCGCGCCGGGCTGCACATCGGCCGAGGCCACCAGGGCCAGCGCTATGCCAACGGTCAACAACGAAATCCTGCGGATCATGATGCTATCTCCCCTTCTTCCAAGGTGTCTTCGGACAACGGCGTGGCGAATGCCTCGACGAGCTTTTCCTGCAAGAGCACCCGCAAGCTATCGCGTGGCGGGCTTTCCAGCAAACTTCCTATTGCACAACGCAAAATGGCGCGGCGTTCGGCCTCGTCGAGGTTATTGAGATCGATAGTGACGATCTTGGCCGTCAGCGAGCTTTCCAGGCGGTCGTTCGCGGTGAGGTTGCTGCGCTCGACCGCAACCTGCACATTGCGATAGATATGGCCCAGGTCCGACTCGACCATTCGCCGCAGCGCATCACGGTGACTGGCGTGCCAAGCGGTGAGCACTACGTCGCGGAAATCGTCCGAGAGCCACGTCTTGACCTCAGGCGTAATCTCGATCAGCTTGCCCTTCGCCCTCGCCCACCAGATGCGACGGATGCGACGGCGATATTCATTGATTTCCCAAAACGCGCGACGCGCCGCCTTGCGTCCGGCGGCAGTGTCTGGATCGGCGAATACTCGCAACAGCACGAACGCGACGTGCAACCGGCCGCGGTCGCCCAGTTTGCGTACGTGATCGTCGCTGCCGGTGGCGACGGCCCGCATCACGTTTGAATACCAGCGACAAACGCTGATGAACATCACCGCCACGCCGATCGCAGTGAAAAAATCGAAAAAGTAGGTGCCGAAACTCAATGTCACGACCACCAACAGGACCAGCACCGTCTGTGTGAGGTTGAACACCGCGTCGATTTCCATCGCGGGCTCGCCGCGATAGAACGACATCCCGGTCAGCAGAATGACTACGGCCGTCAGCAGGTACTTGATCGAATCCGGCGGCGTGCGGATGTAGGTGCTACTGATCAGGTTTTCGGTCGTTTCCGCCAGTGCTTCGACGCCGGGCATCGAGCCAATCGGGGTCGGCTTGGTGTCGTTGATGCCGACCGCGTTGTAACCGACGAACACGACCTTGTCCTTGAAGTCGGGCAGCTTCGCGCCCTTTGCCAGGCACGGCATGCCGCTGTCGGGCAGCAGATCGACCGCGCTGACCACAGGCAGTCGGCTGTTCTTGCGCCAGTTGAGCCGGATGGTTTGTGGGAACGTCGTCACCCGTTTGTGCAACACCGCCGCTGCCACTGCGCCAGGCAGCGAGGGCAGCGCCCAGTCGCCGTTGCGTTCCCACACCGCAATATCGCGCAACACCGCGTCGTCGCTACGCGCGATGTTCAAAAATCCGCTGCGTGCGTCCAGCGAACGATCGAACGGCGGGACGATGGTCACCGTCGGCGCAACTTTCGGATGCTTTTTCAGGGCGATTGCCCCGGGCCACTGGCTGATCGGCATTTCCACGCCGGAATCGGCGTCGCGCGAGATACCGAAGTAAAAAGGTTCTCCCGAATTGGCGACCTGAACCAACATGTCATCCGACGCGGCTTGCTGTTGCTGAGCATCCAGGAACAACACGTCGTAGCCGACGGCCGAAACGCCGCGCACGCCCAGTTCGGACAACAGATCTGCATGCCGATCGCGCGGCCACGGCCACGACGCCTGCCCGTGGCTGCGAAACCAGTTGGCCGAACATTCGTCGATCATCACCAGAACCACGCGGCCGGACGACTTGGGTTCGTGCGGTCGCCAGTTAATCGCAGTATCGAAAATCGAGTCCTCAACCCCTGACAGATTGCGCGGACCCTGCCCGTCCATCGACAGCGGAAATCCGGACCAGTCATACAACAACCAGCCCAACGCGATCACCATCAGCAGCGGATAGAACCAGAACCCCAGCAGCTTGGCCAGACCGCGGCCCATATGCCCCAGCGCCCAATCGACCCGGCCCCAGATCGGCACAAACCAGCCACCCAGCAATTCCAGAGGGTTGGGCTTGAGCGGATCGGGTTTGATCAGTTTCATGCCGCGCGCTTTCCCCTGAGAGTTGGATTGCTTGCCGCCCCAGCC
Source organism: Lysobacterales bacterium (assembly GCA_038216155.1). Taxonomy (GTDB): domain Bacteria; phylum Pseudomonadota; class Gammaproteobacteria; order Xanthomonadales; family Xanthomonadaceae; genus SZAS-103. The sequence continues at coordinate 44,386 of JBBQQH010000003.1, read as the reverse complement.
GACAATCGATCGCTGCGTCGCGTCTTAGTACCAAGCGCGGATCGAGCCGCACTATCGCATCGCCGGGTCGCGCTGCGCCAGCGTCAGTACCCGCGAACGCCGTTGAACCTGCCGCGCTCGGTTCCAGCAAGCGTTCGCGCGGGCTATACTTTTGCGTCCTGCCACTGCCTCGCCGCCCGCCCTTGCACGGGCGTATTCCGGTGCGACGAGCAATCGGCGACCTCTACAGGACCAGGCGCATTTCGTGGATAGCTTGATCAAGCAGTTTTCGGAAAACTCGCAGATTTCAGGCGGCAATGCCGCGTACGTGGAAGACCTGTACGAGCAGTACCTTGCTGATCCGCGCAGCGTAGGTTCGGACTGGAAGACTTATTTCGACGGTCTGCGCGGCCAAGGCGACGTGCCGCGTTCGGCAGCCATTGCACGCATTCTTGCGGCGGCCAAATCTGCTGGGCGCGCGCAGCCGGACACTTCCAGCGTGCCCGATGCCGCCGCGCAGAAACAGGCGGCGGTGCTCAAGCTGGTCACCGCCTATCGCTCGCGCGGGCATCTGGTGGCCGATCTCGACCCGCTCGGACTGCTGGCGTTGGGCGATAGCTGCGACGTGCCCGACAAACCGGCCTCGCCCGATCTGGAACTCGCGTTTCACGGATTGTCCGACGCCGATCTCGGCAGTCAGTTTGCAACCGGCCTTCTAGGCGGCCCGCAGACGACCAGCCTGAAGGACCTGCTGGCCATCCTGCGTCGAACCTACAGCGCCAGCATCGGCGCCGAGTTCATGCACATCAGCGACGCCAACCAGCGACGTTGGGTTTATCAGCGACTGGAACAGGCCGCGAGCGGCTTCAATTTCGATCGTGATTCGAAGCTCAAGATTCTCGAACGCCTGACCGCCGCCGAAGGATTGGAGCGTTACCTGCACACCAAGTACGTTGGGCAAAAGCGCTTCTCGCTGGAAGGCGGCGATTCTCTGATCCCGCTGATGGACGCGCTGGTGCAGTACGCCGGCACCGGCGGCGTGAAGGAAATGGTGGTCGGCATGGCCCATCGCGGCCGCCTGAACGTGCTGGTCAACACGCTGGGCAAGCCGCCACAACAGTTGTTCAACGAATTCGAAGGCAAGTTCGCGCATCCCGACGATCCGGCGCATTCGGGCGACGTCAAATATCACCTGGGTTTCAGCGCCGATGTGAAGACACCTGGCGGCCCGCTGCATCTGGCGCTGGCGTTCAATCCCTCGCATCTGGAAATCGTCAATCCGGTCGTTGCCGGCAGCGTCAAGGCGCGCCAGCATCGTCGCAAGGATTGGGAACGTGATGCCGTGCTGCCGGTATTGATGCATGGCGATGCCGCGTTCGCCGGGCAAGGCGTTGGCATGGAGCTGCTGCAAATGTCGCAGGCGCGCGGTTTCGCGGTCGGCGGCAGTGTGCACGTGGTGATCAACAACCAGATCGGCTTCACCACCAGCCGGCCAGACGATGCACGCTCGACGCTGTATTGCACCGACGTGGCGAAGATGGTCGGCGCGCCGATCCTGCACGTGAATGCGGACGATCCCGAAGCCGTGGTGTTCTGCACCAAACTGGCATTCGATTACCGCCAGGAATTCAACCGCGACGTGGTGATCGATCTGGTCTGTTATCGCCGCCACGGCCACAACGAGGCCGACGAGCCGGCCGCCACACAACCTGTCATGTATCAGGCGATTCGCGCGCACAAGACGACGCGCGAGCTGTATGCGCAGCGACTGGTGGCTGAAGGCGTTCTCGACGAGGCCGCCGTCAAACAAATGATGGACGAGTACCGCGACAAACTCGAAACCGGGGCGCTGACCACCGACTTGCAGGCGCCGGTGGAAAGCTTCGGCATCGACTGGTCGCCATACGTAAAAGGTACGTTGTTTGACGCGGTCGACACCGGCGTGCCGCGCAAGACGCTGGATGTACTGGCCGAGCAGATCAACACGATTCCCGACAACGTCACCCTGCACGCGCGCGTGGCCAAGATTTACGAGACGCGCCGCGAGATGGCAGCCGGCAAGCAGCCTGCGGACTGGGGTTTTGCCGAAAATCTGGCCTACGCCAGCCTGCTCAAGGACGGCTACAAATTGCGGCTGGTCGGGCAGGATTCCGGACGCGGCACCTTCTTCCACCGACACGCAGTGCTGCACGATCAGAACGGCGGTGCCGATTATCTTCCGCTGGCCGATATCGCGGCTGATCCGGACAACGTCACCATCGTGGATTCGCTGCTGAGCGAAGAAGCCGTGCTCGCATTTGAATACGGTTACGCGAGTGCTGACCCGACCACGCTGGATATCTGGGAAGCGCAATTTGGCGATTTCGCCAACGGCGCGCAGGTGGTGATCGATCAGTTCATCAGTTCCGGCGAATCGAAATGGGATCGCCTTTGCGGGCTGGCGATGTTCCTGCCGCATGGTTACGAAGGTCAGGGGCCGGAACATTCCTCAGCGCGGATCGAGCGCTTCCTGCAACTGTGCGCGCTCGACAACATGCAAGTGTGCGTGCCGACTACGCCGGCGCAGATGTTTCATCTGATCCGCCGACAGATGAAACGCGCCACCCGCAAGCCGCTGATCGTGATGACGCCAAAATCGCTGCTGCGGCACAAGCTGGCGATTTCAACCCTTGACGAACTGGCCTCGGGCGGATTCCAGAACCTTATCCCTGATAGTGTCGCCGGCTCAAAACAGGTCACGCGCGTGGTGGCCTGTTCGGGCAAGGTGTATTACGACCTTCTCGAAGAACAAACCAAGCGCAAGTTGACCAACGTGGCACTGGTGCGCGTGGAGCAGTTGTTCCCATTCCCGCGCAGCGAATTGGCGGCCGAACTCATGCGTTTCGCCAGCGCCAAGGACTTGGTCTGGTGCCAGGAAGAACCCATGAACCAGGGCGCGTGGTATCAGATTCAGCATCACCTGATGCGCTGCCTGCAATCCGGGCAGTCGTTGCATTACGCCGGCCGGATGCGCTCACCCGCACCTGCCTGCGGCCATCTGTCTACGCACCAAGCCGAGCAAGCCAAGCTGGTCGAGGATGCGCTGGCTGGAAATTTGAACGGCGATGCGGCCGGCGAATGAATCTGCTGAAACAATCTGGCGGTTGCCAATGTTTGCGATCGTGATTCTCACATCTGACAGGACATCTTCATGAGTATCGAAGTCAAAGTGCCGGTACTTCCGGAATCGGTTTCTGACGCGACTATTGCCGCCTGGCACAAGAAGGCCGGCGACGTGGTCAAGCGCGACGAGAATCTGCTCGACCTGGAAACCGACAAGGTGGTACTGGAAGTGCCGTCGCCGGTCGATGGAGTGCTCAAGGAAATCAAGTTCGAGTCTGGCGCCACGGTCACCAGCCAGCAGGTGATTGCGACGATTGAAGAAGGCGCGGCAGCGCCAGCGAAAGCCGAAGCCCAGGCGAAGGCGCGGGCACCCGCAGCTGCACAACCCCAGACCAAACCGGCATCGGCGGCACCATCTGCGTCGGCGCCGGAAAAATCCGGCGGCACCTCCGATCTCCCGCCGGGTGCGCGCTTTACCGCTGAGTCCAACAAGATTGATCCAGCGCAGGTGCAAGGTACAGGTCGTGGCAATCAGGTGACCAAGGAAGACCTGGTCAACTTCATGCGCGGCGAGCGCGGCGAAGCCAAGCCGCAACCGGCTGCAGCCAAACCCACCACGACGTCGGCTCCGGCAATCGCCGGTGCGCGCCCGGAAGAGCGCGTGCCGATGACACGCATGCGCGCCAAGATCGCCGAGCGCCTGATGCAGTCGAAAAATTCGATTGCGATGTTGACCTCGTTCAACGAAGTCAACCTCTCGGCCGTGGTCGGAATGCGCAAGGCGCAGGGCGAGGCGTTCGAGAAGGCCAACGGCATCAAGCTCGGCTTCATGAGCTTCTTCGTCAAGGCCGCCGCCAGCGCGCTGCAACGACATCCGGCGGTGAATGCCTCGGTCGATGGCAACGACGTGATCTACCACGGCTATGCCGACATCTCGATCGCGGTTTCTACCGACAGGGGCTTGGTCACGCCGGTGCTGCGAAATGCCGAATCAATGGATTTTGCGCAAATCGAAAAAGCCATCAGCGACTATGCCAAGGCGGCGCGCGAAGGCGGACTCAAGCTCGAAGATCTGCAAGGCGGCACGTTCACGATCACCAATGGCGGCACCTTCGGTTCGCTGCTCTCCACGCCGATCGTCAACCCGCCGCAGTCGGCGATCCTTGGCATGCACACGATCAAGGAACGCGCGATTGTCGAGAACGGCCAGGTCATCGCCGCACCGATGATGTACATCGCGCTCAGTTACGACCACCGCGTCATCGACGGCAAGGACGCGGTGCTGTTCCTGGTCGATATCAAGAATCAGCTCGAAAACCCGCAGCGGATGTTGCTGGGGCTTTAATGATCAAGTCCCTCTCGCACCGGGAGAGGGGTTGGGGCGAGGGGCGACCGAAGGAAAAAATTTCTGGTCAACCTCAGCCCCTCATCCGCCCTTCGGGCACCTTCTCCCAGTGGGTGAAGGGTATGCAACCAGGAACAAATGATGAGCGAACAATTCGATGTTGTAGTAATCGGCGGCGGACCCGGCGGCTACGTCGCGGCCATTCGTGCGGCGCAACTGGGTTTGAAAACCGCGTGCATCGACGATGCGCTGGGCAAGGATGGCAAGCCTGCGCTCGGCGGCACCTGCCTGCGCGTGGGCTGCATTCCGTCCAAGGCGCTGCTCGATTCCTCGCGCCAGTTCCACAACCTCACGCACATGTTCGCGGACCACGGCATCTCGGCGGACAACCCGGCGATGGATGTTGGCGTCATGATCGGTCGCAAAGACAAGATCGTGAAGCAATTCACCGGCGGCATCGCCAGCTTGTTCAAAGCCAACAAGATCACCGCGTTTGCCGGATTCGCCACGCTTCATCCCGATCGCGTGGTGAAGATCAAGGGCGGCGACGGCAGTACGACCGAACTCAAAGCAACCAACGTCATCATTGCCGTTGGTTCGGTTCCGATTGAACTTCCATTTGCGAAGTTCAATGGCAAGACGATTGTCGACAATGAAGGCGCGCTCGATTTCGAAGCCGTGCCCAAGCGCCTCGGCGTGATCGGCGCTGGCGTGATCGGACTCGAGCTGGGCAGTGTGTGGAATCGCCTCGGCAGCGAAGTCACCATCCTCGAAGCCTTGCCGGAATTCCTCGGCGCCGTGGATGCCGATATCGCCAAAGCGGCGGCGCGCGAATTCAAGAAACAAAAGCTCGACATCCGCCTGGGCGCGAAAGTGTCGAAGGTCGACGCCAAGGGTGACGAACTACTCGTCACCTACAGCGACGACAAGGGTGAGCAGACCATAACCGTCGACAAATTGCTGGTATCGGTCGGTCGTCGCGCGGCGACCAAGGGATTGCTGGCGGACGGCACCGGCGTGCAACTGGATGACCGTGGCCGCGTGATAGTCGACGAACACTGCCACACCGGTGCCGATGGCGTGTGGGCAATCGGCGATTGCGTACGCGGGCCAATGCTGGCGCACAAGGCTAGCGAGGAAGGCGTCGCGGTGGCCGAATTGATCGCCGGCCTGCCAGGCCACGTCAACCTCGACACCGTGCCTTGGGTGATCTACACCGAGCCAGAAATCGCCTGGGTTGGCAAGACCGAAACCGAGTTGAAAGCCGCCGGAATCCCGTACAAAGTCGGCAGCTTCCCGTTTGCCGCGATTGGTCGCGCAGTCGCAATGAACGAACCGGCTGGCTTGGTCAAGGTGATCGCACACGCCGACACCGACCGCATCCTCGGCATGCACCTGTGCGGCGCCAATGTGTCCGAGCTGGTGCACGAAGGCGTGCTGGCGATGGAATTCAAAGGCTCCGCCGACGACCTTGCCCGTATCTGCCACGCGCACCCAACACTGAGTGAAGCGGTTCACGAAGCCGCGCTCTCGGTAGGCAAACGGGCGATTCACAAGGCGAATTGATGCGACCGTGCGCGCCCTAGTCCACAAACTTCCCCTTCTCCTACTCTGCGCGATTTTGGAAGGTTGTAGTGGAGCCCGTGACTTGTCTCGCGCATCGTTTCGCAACCAAGGCTATTCAAGTGTCGCGATTTCCGACCAGGTCTATCAAATTTCTTACGATGGAAGCCCGGGCATGCGCACCGGTGCATTACATAAGCATCTCAACCAATTCGCTTTTCACTTGTGCAAGAAAAACTATTCACTGAGACGAATACGCTTGTCTCGGACGGCGGTCCCAGCAACCTAGGAATTCGCGCAATCGTCCATTGCCATTGATCGACCACTGCGTGGACTAATTGAATATCGGACTTGATAGGTTGATGCCCTATCGCACCCCTGCCAAAAGTCACATTGGCCCGGTTAAGGCCCACCCCTTATCATAGGAGGGTTAATTCGCTGCGCTTGTTGCGCCCAGCCCACTTCCCGAGGATCGCATTCCATGCCAACCACCCTGCCCCGTCTCCTGCCGTTGATGATCGCCGCCGCGCTAGGCGTTTCTGCCACGACGTGCGCCGCCCACGCCATGACCAAACCGATCGACAAGCCCGCCATGCACGTCGCGATGACCGCCGCCAATCCGTTCGCCGCGCCGAGCAAGTTGCAATACCTGGCGCCAGCATTCGACAAGATCAAGGACAGTGATTACACCGCTGCGATCGAAGCGGGAATGGCAGAGCACAGCAAGGAAGTCGCGGCGATTGCGAACAATCCAAAGCCACCCACATTCGAGAACACGATCGTCGCGATGGAGCGCAGCGGTTTGCTGCTCACGCGCACATTGAAGGTGTTCTACAACCTCAGCCAGTCCAGCAGCAACGATGCTATCTTGAAGATCGAAGAGGTGATGGCGCCGAAGCTGTCGCAGCACCAGGATTCGGTCACGCTCAATCCGAAGTTGTTCGCACGGGTCAAGGCGATCTACGACCAGCGCGCGCAACTCAAGCTGGATCCCGAATCCGACCACTTGGTCGAGCGTTATTACGACTCGTTCGTGCATGAGGGCGCGCTGCTCAACGACGCGGACAAGACCAAGATCAAGGCGATGAACGAGCGTCTCGCCACGTTGTCCACCCAGTTTGGCAAGAACGTGCTGGCCTCAACCGCCGGCGGCGCCGTGATCGTCGACAACAAAGCCGACCTCGATGGCTTGAGTGATGCCGAGATTGCAGCCGCCGCCGATGCGGCCAAGGGTCGCAACATGGACGGCAAGTATCTGTTGCCGCTGCAGAACACGACAACCCAGCCGGTGCTGGCTTCGCTGAAAAATCGTTCCTTGCGCGAGAAGGTGTTCAAGGCTTCGATCAGCCGCAGCGATACCGATGGCCCGAACGACAACCGCGCGATCATTTCAGAAATGGCGCAGATCCGCGCCCAGCGCGCGAAGCTGCTGGGCTACGATAACTTCGCCTCGTACCAGCTGGAAGACCAGATGGCGAAGACGCCGAAAGCCGCGATTGACTTGATGACGCGCGTCGCCGCGCCAGCGGTCGCAAAAGCCAAGGCCGAGGCGGTGCGCATCCAGCAGCAGATAGACCTGGTCGCGAAAAAGAACAACACCGCGAGCTTCAAGCTGCAACCGTGGGACTGGGACTTCTACGCCGAGCAAGTGCGCAAGGCTGAGTACGATCTCGACGAAGCGCAGATCAAGCCGTACTTTGAAATCAACCGCGTGCTCAACGACGGCGTGTTCTTCGCCGCGAACAAACTCTATGGATTGACCTTCAAGGAGCGCCACGACCTGCCTGTCTACAACCCAGACGTGCGCGTGTTCGAGGTGTTCGATCCGCAAGGCAAGTCGATGGCGCTGTTCTATTTCGATCCGTACGCGCGCGACAGCAAGCACGGCGGCGCTTGGATGGACACCTTTGTCGACCAAAGCGACCTGCTGGGCCAGCGCCCGGTCGTTTTGAACGTGGAGAACTTCACCAAGCCGGCCGCCGGCCAGCCTGCGCTGATCAGCTTCGATGACGTGACCACGATGTTCCACGAATTTGGCCACGGGCTGCACGGCATGCTGTCGAAGACGAAATACCCGTTGTTTTCGGGCGCCAGCACGCCGCGCGACTTCGTCGAGTTTCCGTCGCAGTTCAACGAGAACTGGGCGATGGAACCGACCGTATTCGCCAACTACGCCAAGCACTACAAGACTGGAGAGCCGATGCCAGCCGAGCTGGTTGCGAAGATCAAGAAGTCCGGCACCTTCAATCAGGGCTATGCGACCACTGAATACGTCGCCGCTGCGCTGCTCGACATGGCTTGGCACGAACTGCCGGCCGATGCCCCGCGCCAGGATGCCGACACCTTCGAGACGCAGGCACTGAAGAAGTACGGCGTCGCCGTGGAGCAGGTGCCTCCGCGCTACCGCAACACCTATTTCCAGCACATCTGGAGCGGCGGTTACTCGGCTGGCTATTACGCCTACCTATGGACCGCGGTGCTGGCGCAAGACGCGTTCGGGTGGTTCAAGGAACACGGCGGCATGACCCGCGAGAACGGCCAGCATTACGAGGACACCGTGCTCTCGCGCGGCGGCACCAAGGATGCGCACCAGTTGTATCTGGACTTCCGCGGCAAGGAGCCGAGCGTCGAGCCGTATCTTGAAAAGAAGGGCTTGGCGGAAGCACCGGCTGAGCCTGCCAAGCACTGAGTTGCTGGCTGCTGCGCGGCATCACGATGGCACACGACAGGCGGCTTCGGCCGCCTTTTTTTTTGCGCAGCCTGCGAAATCCAATATCGTGAAACACGGTTGTTCCAGCCCCTAGCCGCGATTGATACCGCGCCGTATCCGCTCGGCGTCAGCGCACACGTAAAATGGCCTCCAGAGCTGCGTCAGTCTGCATCCAGCCGGCCTGCGATAATGCATGCGAACCTGACCTCTTCTGTGGCTGAGGATCTCCGATGACAATTCCCACAACATTTCGCGCCTTCCGCATCCACAGCGACAACCGCGTGCACCGCGCCGGCATCGAGGATGTCGCGCTGGATGCGCTCTCGCCCGGCGAAGTCGTGGTCAAGGCGGCTTATTCCTCAGTCAATTACAAGGACGCGCTGGCCGGCACCGGTGAGGGTCGAATCCTGCGCCAGTTTCCGCTGGTTGGCGGAATCGACGTGGCCGGCACCGTCGTGTCATCCACGGCGCCAGCATTTCGAGAAGGCGATTCGGTGCTGTGCACCGGTAGCGGACTGTCGGAAACCCGCGACGGCGGCTACAGCGAATACGTGCGACTGGAGGCGGCCAGCACCATCGCCCTTCCTGCCGGCCTGAGCCTACGCGAGTCGATGATCATCGGTACCGCCGGCTTCACCGCCGCATTGGCGTTGCTGCGCATGCGCATGAACGACCAAGTGCCGGAGATGGGCCCGATCGTGGTCACCGGCGCAACGGGTGGCGTGGGCATGCTGGCAATCGATATCCTCACCCGCGCCGGATTCGATGCGCATGCGATCACTGGCAAGTTCGAGCAACTGGACTTCCTGACCAAGCTTGGCGCACGTCAGGTGATCTCCCGCAGTGATCTGCATTGGGGCCAGCGCCCGCTGGAAAATGCGCTATGGGCCGGCGCGATCGACAACGTCGGCGACGAGCAACTGGCGGCGCTCACACGCGTGATCAAGCCGTACGGCAACATCGCCTGCTGCGGGCTGGCGGCAGGCCCGGCGCTGGCGACCACGTTAATGCCGCTGATCATCCGCGGTGTGAGCCTGCTTGGAATCGCTTCGGCCGGCACACCGCGTCGGCAGCGAGAAGCCGTCTGGCAGCATTTGGCAAATGACTGGAAACCAGCGCATCTGGATGCAATCTGCACGCGCGAAGTCACGCTCGACGAATTGCCGCAAGTCTTCCCTGGAATGCTGGCCGGCGACTCATTCGGACGCACGCTTGTCCGGTTTTGAGCGTGTTTTTCGTGAGGTACGTCACGCTCGAACACTGCTGCAACACGGCGATGGACAAGCCCCCCGACACGGCTACAATGGCCCAGACATCCAGCCGAGGTTGACATGGCCCGCATCCTGATCGTTGACGATTCCCCGTCCCAGTTGCTGGGCATGAAACGCATCGTTGAGAAGCTCGGCCACAGCGTGGTCACCGCCGAGGATGGCGCGGCCGGTGTAGCTGCGGCGAAGAAGGAATTGCCTGAGCTGATCCTGATGGATGTGGTGATGCCCAACCTCAACGGGTTTCAGGCCACTCGCTTCATTTCCAAGGAGCCGACAACAGCGCATATTCCGGTGGTGCTGGTCACCACCAAGGATCAGGAAACCGACAAAGTGTGGGGCATGCGCCAAGGCGCAAAGGCCTACATCACCAAGCCGTTCGAGGAATCGCAGCTGGAAGCCGTGATCAAGGAAATGCTGCCGAAGTAACCGGGTATGCCGTGGAATCCGCAATGATGGTGGTTTCTTTCGCCTTTTATGCGGCCGCGCCCAACTCATGGTCGCAGGCGCAGGCGACTGTCGGGTGCGATGTCGATGTCTGACGATCACGAAATCCTCAATCGCCTGGAAACGCTCAACGCCATTGGCGTTGCGCTGTCATCGGAACACGATCTGGCCAGCCTCCTAGAGCGCATCCTGGAAGCCGCGCGCGACTTCGCCCACGCCGATGGCGGCACCCTGTATCGCGTGCGCGATCGCGAGCTGGTGTTCGAGGTGCTGCGCAATGACACGCTAGGGCTGAAGCTGGGCGGCGCCAACGGCAAGCCGATCGACTTCGCACCGTTGCCGCTGTATGCCCACGATGGCAGCCCCAACAACGCCATGGTGGTCGCGCATGCGGCGCTGTCGGGCAGCACTGTCAATATTCCGGATGCCTACGCTGCGGACGGATTCGATTTTTCCGGCACCCGCGCATTTGATCAGCGTACCGGCTATCGCTCGCAATCCTTTCTCACGGTGCCAATGAAGAACCATGGCGGCGCCGTGATTGGCGTGCTGCAACTAATCAATGCCAAGTCGCCGGACGGCAGCGTGCGTGCGTTCTCGACGGCAGACCAGCAACTGGTGGAATCGCTCGCCTCGCAAGCCGCGATCGCTTTGAACAATCGCCAGTTGATCGACCAGCTCGAACAACTGTTCGAGTCGCTGATCAAATTGATCAACTCCGCGATTGACGAAAAATCACCGTACACCGGCGGCCACTGCGATCGCGTGCCGGTACTGACCATGATGTTGGCCGAGGCCGCCGCGCGCAGCAAAACCGGGGCGCTGGCCGACTACCGCATGAGCGAGGCCGATCGCTACGAGCTGAAGATCGCTGGCCTGTTGCACGATTGCGGCAAGATCACCACGCCAGTACACGTCGTCGACAAGGCGACCAAGCTGGAAACCCTGTTCGATCGCATCGCATTGATCGACACCCGTTTCGAGGTGTTGCGACGCGATCTTGAACTCGCGCGACTCAAGGGTGAGATCGACGAACAAGCATGCGCGCAGCGTCTGGCGCAACTCGATATCGACCGCGAACTGGTGCATCGCTCCAACACCGGTGGCGAGTTCATGGACGATGACCAGATCAACGCAGTGCAGATCCTGGCCGAACAGACATGGCGCGCGGCGGACGGTTCCATGCAACCGTTCCTGTCGGCAGACGAATTGGAAAACCTGACCATCCGTCGCGGTACGCTAACGTCCGCAGAACGCGAAATCATCAACCACCACATCGTGGTCACGATCAACATGCTCGAAGCGCTGCCGTGGCCGCCGCATCTGCGAAAGGTGCCGGAATATGCCGGCGGCCACCACGAACGCATGGATGGCAAGGGTTATCCAAAGGGGCTCACGCGCGAGCAGATGAGCATTCCTGCGCGGGTGATGGGCATCGCCGACATCTTCGAGGCACTCACCGCGAGGGATCGCCCGTACAAGCCGGCGAAGACGTTGTCCGAATCGCTGAAAATCCTGGGTTTCATGAAACGCGATGGCCACGTCGATCCCGACCTGTTCGACGTGTTCCTGCGCGAGCGCGTGTATCTGGATTACGCCAAGCGCTTCCTCGACGCCGACAAGATCGATGCCATCGATTGGCAGACACTGCCCGGCATCAGTGCGGAACTGGCCACCGAACTGGCGGCAACCGACCCGCAGCGCGCCGCGCCGTAGGCTCGCGGCGGGTTTTAATCTGGAGCGTCGAATCGACCACCGTGTTGCGCTTGGTGATGCGATCTTCGTTGTAGCCTGAAGCCAGCGACCCGATGCGGCCCGCCGACTCAACCGCTCCGCGCCCCGCTCAGGCTTGGCGCGGATCGAACTCGAACAAGCTCTGCATGTCGCGATAGAACGCCTTTTGTTTGTCGGTGTCGGCCTTGGGCGTGCGCACCTCGATTTCGACCAGTTGATCGCCCGCGGCCGGCTTGCCGGGCAGACCGCGACCGCGCAGGCGCAGCTTGCGGCCAGTGTCGCTGTTGGGCGGAATCTTGAGCTGCACCGAACCGCCGAGCGTCGGCACGCTGACGCTCGCACCCAACGCCGCTTCCCAAGGCGCCAGCGCCAATGTATGCAGTACGTTTAAGCCATCGACTTCGAACTGCGCGTGCGGTCGGTATTCAATTTCCAGCAGCAGGTCGCCGTTGCGGCCGCGACCCGGATGACCCTGCCCGCTCAAGCGGATGACCTGTCCCGGCTTGATACCGGCGGGAATCTTCACGTCCAACGCCCGGCCATCCACCGAGATGCGTTGCATCCCACCGGTGAACACCGCCTCCAGCGGCACGCTGAGCTTGGCGCGGATGCTGCCCCCAATCGGTGGCGAGGCTTGGGCCTGCGGGCCACCGCGACCGCGCCCGAACAACGATTCGAAAAAGTCGCTGAAGCCGCCAACGTCGTCGCCCTCGCCAAACTCGAATTCATACCCTTTGCCGCCCGGCCCTTGCCGGAACTGGTCGCCGAAATCCGGCGGCGGGCGAAACTCCTCTCCGGGCCGATAGCCGCGCGTTCGCAACTGATCGTAGGCCTTGCGCTTGCCATCATCGCGCAGCACTTCGTAGGCTTCGTTGACCGACTTGAACTTGTCCTCGGCGCCGGCTTCCTTGCTCACGTCAGGATGAAACTTGCGCGCGAGCCGGCGATAGGCAGTCTTGATCTCGGCCTCACCCGCGCTGGGTTCGACGCCCAGGATGCTGTAGTAATCCTTGAATTCCATGCTCAACCTTCAATGAGAGCCTGCGACGCATCTGCTGCAGGGTTATGGTGACGCATACGGCCGCCGGTTGCGACGTCAGCTGCCGTATGTCGTTCTGTGCCTTGTCGAAGCTCGGCATCGCGCACAGCAATAACTGGGAAGCGTTCCTACGACCCTTTCATCCCGTCGTTCGACGTTCTCAACAAGCCAGCGGGTCTGTGCCACCTGCCTATTTTAGATAGGGAGCGCGGCCCGATTTTCAAGTGTGCGTCGCCAGCCCCGGGGGTATGAGTAGTGCCCGGCAACGAAGAAGACGGTCGTTAGCATTCATTTTATGTGTCGCGCGCTACAATTGGGTTTTACCCACGCAAGGATCGAGCATGACCATCGCAGTTGGCGACAAGCTTCCTGAGGCAACCTTCAACATCATGAAAGACGGGGTGCAGGCGGTCAGCACCAGCGATATTTTTGCCGGCAAAAAGGCGGTACTGTTTGCCGTGCCTGGCGCGTTCACGCCGACATGTTCGGCCAAGCACCTGCCTGGTTTCGTGCAGCACATTGAAGACTTTCGCAAACTCGGTTTCGAGGTTGCCTGCGTGTCGGTCAACGATGCGTTCGTGATGGATGCGTGGGGCAAGAGCCAGGAAGTTCCCGACGACATCCACATGCTCGCCGACGGCAACGGCATCTTCACCCAGGCGCTCGGGCTGGAGATGGACGGCAGCGCATTTGGCCTGGGCAATCGCTCCAAACGCTATGCATTGGTTGCCGACGATGGCGTCGTGACCAATCTGTTCGTGGACGCCCCCGGTGAATTCAAGGTGTCCAGCGCTGAGCATGTGTTGTCGGTGATCAACTGATTTTTTCGGATGACACTGTTCCAGTCGATTCTCTTTCTCGCAACAACGCACAAGGATCTGCAACGATGAGCAAGAAGACTTCCGCGAAACCAAAAGTCGCCAACAAGCCAGCCAAGCCCGAACAAACATCCAAACAGGCCGACATCGGCAAGCCGTTCCTGACCGACGTGAAAACCTTGCGCGCACGCGCTCGCAAACACATTGATCAGGGCGCGGTGACCGAAGGCTACGTCGGCGACCGCGAAACCGTGGTCAAGCTTCTCAACGAAGCACTCGCCACTGAAATCGTCTGCGTGCTTCGCTATCGCTATCACCACTTCGTCGCCAGCGGCATTCACGCCGACAAGATCGCCGAAGAGTTCCTGGTGCATTCGAATGAGGAGCAGCAGCACGCGGACTGGCTGGCCAAGCGCATCGTCCAACTCAACGGCGAGCCGAACATGGATCCAGCAGGCCTCACCAGCCGCAGCCATTCCGAATACGTCAAAGGTGCGAACCTGCGCGACATGATCAAGGAAAACCTGGTCGCAGAACGCATCGCCATCGACAGCTACAAGGAAATGATCGCCTACATCGGCGACCACGACATCACCACCAAGCGCGTCCTCGCAAAAATCCTCGAAGTCGAGGAAGAACACGCCGACGAACTTTCAGATTGGCTCGAAGGCGACTGGGGGTAAGCCAGCGTGTTTGCGGACCACTGGGTGAGTCGAGACGCTCGCGGATCACTGATCCGCGTCTCGGCGAACGCCAGCACAAGGATGTGCTGGCTGGAAGGACACGCAAGGACGCCTGCTTGCGACGAAATCAAAGGCGCGCTTGCGGATCACTGACGCGAACGCTGGCAACCGATCAGCTTTTTAGCCGAGCCTATAAGTGACAGCCGTAAATACTGAGGTAGACGCTCGATATTTCTGCAGTGCTGCTGCGGAGCGACCAGAATTATGGCAAAAGCTGGCACGAAGACAGTTCATTCACTCGACATTGGGCAAAGGCCGTATCTGTGGCGTTGATCTTGTCAATAATTCAATCCCCAAGATTCACGTTCAACTCGGCAGTAAGGAAGCAACTTTAACTCCGAAAATATTAGAGAATGGGTCATACACGCTCTTGCTTCCGGTCAGTCTTGCCAAAATTTGTGGTGTAGTTCCGTCCAAAGGACGAGAGCCAAAGATCGATCCCTCTCCCAAGACTCCTACCGATGTTGCGATAGCGATTCCTATTGTTAAGCTTCGTTGCGTCGCATGTAAACAATATGGTGGGCCGGGCCTCATTTTATCAAACGGTGATTTCTATCATACTCAGTGTTATGAGAGCTTATTGGCGTCCAAGGTCAAATTGGAATCAACTTTGCGTTCGCTACCGTATTGCTCAGCTTCTTCTTTGGTTCAGTGGGTTTCCAGAACCTTCAATACACTTGGTTACCAAGTGTATGTTTCGACGGCTAAAAAACAGGAACTGGCAAAAGTAAAAATTAGAGCAATTTGGGACTTCTGGCCAACATACCCTCCTGACTGGGAGGACAGACGGCAAGATGCTCTAAACAGCTCTTGGTATTGCGAATTTTGTCATAGCTTCCAAGATTTGCACGTGCATCATTCCGATCCTCTTTCAAAGGGAGGATCGAATGAATCAGACAATCTGATTGTTTTGTGCTCTGTTTGTCATCTTAAGGAACATGGTGTCAAAAGTTTTGACAACAGTCGGGGCTCGCGGAAGAGCAAATTTGAAAGTGCAGTAGAGAAGATTCAAAGCGCGATCGAAGCGAGACGCAGCTTGTCTTTTACGTATAGTAAGTTCAAGGAGCCAGACGAACGAAGAAATATATCACCACTTCGTATCGAGTCTTTTCCGCATCAACGTAAAAATGGAGAAACAACTTGTGTCGTTGGATTTTGTCATACGCGTAACGCGAACCGTGTTTTCTCAATAAAGCGCATGTCGAGAATCAACATTAAATGAACTATTAATAATGTTTCTTACCCATTTTTTTATATGTCGTTCCGGCTTGAGGTTCAGTTAGTAGCGCAACACCCGAAACCCAATCCGCGTCCACGCGCCGGTTTCACTCAGCGCAGTCACTTCCTGAATACCCACATCCGGATAGTCACGCACAAACGGCGCGCCGCCAATGGTGTCGCCCTGCAAACGACCGTTGACGAGCCACATTACCCTGCCCGCAGTGCCAAGTGCGCGCAGCGACAGGCGAACGGGTTTGGTACTGTTGGGTGCGCGGGCGACGCTGGCACGATCGGTGACGCCTTCGATACGCAACTCGGTGGTGGCGTCGAGGCCGTCTGGCTGGCAATCGGCGGCGAGTGCAGGAATGGCAGAGCGTTCGCGTTCGGCGATGGATAACCATGGCGATGCCAGCGCCGGCCAGCGCGCGATCGACGAAGTCAGCGCGGCATGCGGCAACGAACATGTTGCGCTGAGCCGCTTGCCACTTTTTGCATCCAACTGCAGCGGCTGCGCACCGGCGCTCCACAAGCGTGCGTAACGATCGGGCATGGTTGGTGGGATGCCGTCGTTGAGAGTCCAAGCCTCCATCTTGCGTGCGCACAGTTCCGGATGTTGCGGATCGGACGCCAGCCCCAACGGCCAGCACACCGTGGCCTTGGCGACACTCGCAGGCGGAGGACCCGCGATGCCATCGGTTGGCTTGCGCGGCAAGCTATCAATGACCTCGAAGAACAACGGCAGCGCGGTGACCGCGCCGTATTGGCCCGGCAACGGCGTGCCGTCTGGTCGACCAACCCACACGCCGACGGTGTAGCGTCGCGTGGCGCCGACAGCCCACGCATCACGAAAACCGTAGCTGGTGCCGGTCTTCCAGGCCACGCGCGGGCTGTTGCCGGGGTCGAACGTATCCACCCGCGAACCCGGTCGCGGATTGGCTTCCAGCATTTCGCGCACAATCCACGCCGCACCGGGTGACAGCAGGAATCGATCAACGCGCGGATCGTCCTGCCGATAGCGCACGCGACCAGCGATGCCGTCACGATTGAATGCGGTAAAGGCGCCGACCAGATCCTCGAGTTTTGCTCCGGTGCCGCCAAGAATGATAGACAGATTGGGACGCGCGCCGCGTGGCAGTTTCAGTTCAATCCCGGCATTGGCCAGTCGCGCGCTGAAGCGCACTGGGCCGACCCGGTCGAGCAAATCCACAGCGGGCACATTGAGCGAAAGTCGCAACGCTTCGGCGGCACCAACAGGACCGTTGAACGATGTGTCGAAATTCGCCGGTCGATAATCGCCAAAACTCTGTGGCGCATCGACCAGCAGGCTTTCCGAATCGATCAGTCCGTCATCCAGCGCGAGGCCGTACAAAAAAGGTTTCAGCGTCGAACCCGGCGAGCGCCACGCCCGCACCATGTCGACATGGCCGAGCCGCGCCTTGTCGCCGAACTTGACCGAGCCAACGTACGCCCGCGCCTCAAGCGTGGCGTTGTCGACCACCAGCAACGCAGCCGAGGTGCGTTCGGGCAACGCGGCAAAGTAACTGGTGACGCGCGCTTCAAGCGTGCGCTGCAGGTTGGCGTCGATCGTGGTGGCGATCCGTTGCCGATGATGCCGATCGGACTCGCGCAGGCGCTCGGCCAACAACGCGGCCAGTAGCGGCGGTCGCAACTTGCGCGTGATCACTGGCTCGATGCGCGCGTCGGCGACTTGATCGCGAGTCCACACACCCAGATCGGCCATGCGTTTGAGCACCTTGTCGCGCGCGCGCTGTGCTTGGCTTGCGTGACGATCTGGTCGCAATGCGCTGGGCGACTGCGGCAGCACTGTCAGCAATGCCGCTTCGGCCTGCGACAGTTGTGCGGAAGGCTTGCCCAGATATGCCCAACTCGCCGCTTCCACACCTTCGATGGTGCCGCCGAACGGCGCGTGATTGAGGTACAAGGTGAGGATGTCGCGTTTGCTCAGATGCACTTCGAGCTGCACCGCACGCAAGATCTGAATGACTTTCGCAAGGGCGCTGCGCTTGCTGGTGTCTTGGTCATGCTTGGTTTCAAGGATGCGCGCGACCTGCATTGTCAACGTCGATCCGCCGGACACGATGTGTCCGGTGCGCAGCCATTGCCCGCTTGCACGCAGCAATGCCAATGGATTGACACCGGGGTGCCGCCAGAACCAGCGGTCTTCGTAGTTGAGCAGCGCGGTGACATACAACGGCGAGACCTGATCAAGCGTGACCGGGTAACGCCAAATGCCCTTGCGATCGGCGAATGCGCGCAGCGGCGTGCCATCGCGCGAGACGACAAGAATGCTGGCGTCGCGCTCGTCGGGCAGTCGCGGCGGGAAGGTTCGGTCGAGAACGATTGCTGCGAGCAGCAAAGCGAGCAGCGCCCAAGCCAGGTGCTTGAGCCATCGCGTCAGGCTCTTACGGCGCGGGCGCGATTGGTCGGCAACGTTTTTCGGTGGTGTGGGTGAATCGATCAGCACGTCAATCGCATCGCCCATTTGCTTGTTGCTCATGTCGATGCCAAACCTTCAACCATTCAACGTATTCGCTTTCGGCAGCCGGTGTATGTCGTTCGCTCAGCGCACCCTACGAGTGCGCGCTGTGAACCAAGTTTACGCAGCCGACTGACGATTCACTGCTCACGCTCACCAGTCCCAAATCCCCATCCACCATAATCCGCTTCTAGGGCTGCACCACCTTGATCGTCGCCGGGGTTGATTTTCCTATCCCGCGAATCTGCGGGCGATACATGTCCTGCACCATCGGTGGCGGCACGCCATAAGTTCCCGGTGTGACTGCACGCACCAGATAGAACACGTGCGCCTTCGAGCCTTTTTCCAGCTTGAGTGCAGCCACGTAACGATCGTCGCGGAACTCCTCGTGCTGCACGTCGGCGGCCGAACTGCGATCGGTGAGCGTGATCTCGTCGATCACGATGTCGGCCAACTGCTTGTCGTCGCCGATATTGAAGTTCTCGATTTCGACGCCCGCCGGCAACAAGTCGACGATCAACGCATCCGGTACCGCTTCCTTTGCCTCGATCGCAAGGCCGACGATCAATGCATCGCCTTCCTTCAGTGCGCCGCCCTTCCACGGCTCGCCGTCAGTCATGTAGTAGCTGCGCACGACGCTGATCTTGCTGTCGTCGGGTGAAGGCATTGAACTGGGTACGCCGGCGACATCGATCAGCGCATACAGAGGCGGCTTGCCTTCCGGCGTGAAGCGTACGCCGCCGCGCAGCGCAACAACATCGAAATCGCGACTCCAGATCGCCGCCGGCGGAATCAATTGCTCGCTGCCGGCTGCCGACAGAGTGCCGGACACCTGCGCGTCGGAATCGGCGATGAGTGCCTTGCCGAGTTCGCCTATCGCAATCTTCTCCTGCGTGCTCAGCCAACTCCAACGCGAGTTGCTGCTTTCGTCCAGTTTGAATTTTGTCTCGCGTGCCAGCTCCAGGATGCGCGCGTCATACTCGGGCTTGGCCAGCTTGAAGCGATGACTAAGCGTGACCATCATCGCGAGATCGCGCAGATCCGACCCATAATCGCCCAAATACCACGGGCGTTTGGACTTCATTGCGAACGCTTCGGCCACCGCCTTGTTGCCGCGCGCGTGATCGCCCATCAGGTTCAGCGCCACGCCCAAGTGCATCATCGGCAGCGGCGTCAACGCCTTCTTGCGATCGTTGTCATACAGCGCACGCAATGTGCCCAACGGGGCGCGATTGACGCGTGCCAGTACATACCCGGAATAGGCGTTGGTGTTGAAGCGCATCGCATCGGCGTGCTCATAACTGTAGAAGCGTTCACCGCCGGTGAGCAGATCTTCGTTCAGTCGCTCCAGCGACTTTTGCAACACTGCATCAGGTACCTGGAAACCGGCATCGCGCGCGTCCAGCAGGAACTCGGTGATGTACGGAGTCAGTTGCGGCACCGCTTCGGTGTCGCCGCCCCACATCGAGAAGTGGCCGTTGGGAATCTGCATCGAGGTCAACCGACCCAGCGCGCCTTCCACGCGATGCTTGCGTTCGATGTCGCCCAGCCCGGTGACGCCGAGTTTCTTCGCAGTCACCGCATCCAGCACCAGCGCCGCGTAACCCTTGCTGGTAGTTTGCTCGGCACAGCCGTACGGATAATCCAGCAAGCCGGTCAGCGCACTGGCGAATGGCAGTGGTGGCAACGCGCTCACCGTCAGACGCGCGGTGACCGAGTCGGCCATCATTCCGACTGCATCGCTGGTGTCGAGCGTGATGGGCGAAAGTGCATCCAACACGAGCGAACGCGAACGCACGATCGCAGGCCACGCCGGACGTACCGCCAACTCGTACTTTCGCTCGGTCTTGAAGCCGCCATCGCCGACCACAGACACGCTGTAGTGACCGACGCCGTTGCCCGGCAATGCACTCAGCGGGAAGCTCAGCGTGCTCTTGGCGCCATCCTTGAGCGTGACCTTGCGCGTTGCGCCATCGAGCTTGAGTGGCGCATCGGCTTTGGCACTGACGGTGAACTCGTGGCTGGCGCCGGTGAAGTTCTGCACGTCGAGGGTGACCGTGCTGGAATCGCCGGGCGCCAGTGCACGCGGCGCGCTGACCTCGACCACAACCGGTGCTCGCACCAGCACTTCGGTGTCTGCCTTGCCGTAGCGATCAGCGCTGAACACCACGGTCGATACCCGCAGCGTCCCGTTGAACTCCGGCAATTTGACGTTGACCTGCGCGACGCCGCTGGCATTCATCGCGACTGGGCCGGCGAACAAGTCGACTGTTTGCACGTGCGCGGTCGGACGCCGTGCCTGCGGCAGCGGACCCAGCGCCATGTCGCCGCCATAACGCAGCTTGGCGACATTGCCCTCGAAACTTTCGATAATGCGGCCGTAGACGTCGTACGCATCCACCGCAAGACGGCGCGGCTCGAAGAAATAGGTAAACGGATCGGGCACCGGGAAGCGGGTGATGTTGAGGATTCCTACATCGACTGCTGACACCGTCACATAGGCCTGCTTGCCGGCCAGTTGCGGGACCGAGATGGTGACCGGCAGATCGCGCTCTGGCAGCGACTTCGCCGGTACCGCCATCGTCACCTTCAGCTCGCGATCGGAACGTCCCATCGGCACATGCGCGACACCGACCGCACGTGCCGGCGTGGTCAGCTCGGCTGCCGAGCCGCCGCGGAATACCAGCGCGGTGACATAGACATCGTGCCGCTCCCAAGCGGCGGTAACGGGGATTGAAAATACCGAACCAGCCTTGGCATCGATCGGCATCACGTGCAGCAGGTTATCGCTTTCAACCAGCAACAAGCCCTTGCCCGGCTGCGGCGGCGTCACCGTCACCTTGAGCGTGTCGCCCACCTTGTATGAGGTCTTGTCCAGCGCGAGCTTGACCTTGTCCGGGCGCGCATCCAGGCCGCGGTTCTGATCGTCCCAACTCCAGCCGGCGGTGAACGGATAGCGACTGGTCAGGCCTGTCTCCGGATCGAGCACATCGAGTCGATAGTTGCCCCACTCCACCGGAAAGTCGACCTTGCCGTTGCTGACAACGCCGAAGTCCAGCGACTTGCTGGCGACGTTATCGAAGTGCGGCGTGAAGTCGTAATCCCAGCCGTGATCGCCCCAGATCCAGCGATAATCGCGACGTTCGCGAATCAGACTTACCTTCAGCCCTTTTGCCGGCACCCGCTTGCCGCTGGCGTCCACGCGCAAGATTTCAAATCCGGCGTTGGCATTGGGCGATGCGCCGTCGCTCGTGTCGAACAACGGACGCACACCGACCAGCGCCGTGCCCGGCCATAGCGTGCGCTTGAGCACGCGGGTAACGGTGCGGCCGCCGGTCTCATACACGCTGCCGGAAATGATCACGGCGATCGGTGCCTTGGCCGCGACCGCTTCGTCGGGCAACGCGATGTCTTGATGGAACTTGCCCTGCGCGTCGAACTTCTCGTCGACAACGTCTTTGGCGTCCTTGGGCAATGCGATAGTTGGATCGCCGAAGAAATAGTCCTTCAAAGCCTCGATCGGATGCTGGTCAGAGGCAACTGTCAGTCGCGCGGTGAAGCGATTACCGTCAGCCGGCGCGCCGTACAAATACGCAGCGGTCGCATCGAGCTTTAACGGCTCGCCTGGACGGATCACGCCCTGCGTGGTCGCAAGGTCAAGCTTCATGCGCTCGGGCAGGAATTCCTCCACGCGCAGCGTGAAGGCATCAACTACATCCTTGCCGTCGGGGCTGGCGCGATATTCGATCTTCCAGCGCCCGGTCGGCGCGTCAGCAGGGATGGTGTAGGTCCAGCCGTAGTAGCCCAGTGTTCCGGGCTGGATGCGGGTCTTGTAGAAGTCGCGACCGTCGGGCTGCTTCAAGGTCAAAAATAACGGCTGCGGCTTAACGAGTTTTCCATCGAAGTCGCGCATCAGCGCCGACAAGTGCACGGTTTCGCCGGGGCGATACAGGTCGCGGCCAGACCATGTGAACACGTCGAACCACGCCTGTTTGCGACCGGCGACACTGAATTCGGACAGGTCCAGTGCTGGCTGATTGAACGCCAACATCGACGCGTCATTTCCCTTGCGAGCGACCATCACGTGGCTGCTGTCCAGCGTATACGCCAGCAGCGCGTTGCCATCGCCATCGGTGCTGGCATGGGCGACGGTGTCGCCGGCCTTGTCGATCACCGTAATGTCGGCGCCGCCCAGACCGTCACCATTGCGCAGCGACGCGGTGTGGATGAACACCTTGTCCTTGTAGGCGCGCACGTGCAGGCCGATATCACTGACGAAAAACAGCGAGGTTTGATATTCGCTCTTGAACCGGCCCGGCTGTCGCATTACCGCAAAATACAATCCGGGCTTGGACAGCTCGTCGATTTTCTGCACCGGCAGATAGCTGACGACCCGCTCGTTCTCCTTGCCGCCTAGAACGAAGCGATTGCTGTAGACCGAATCGGCCATCTTGTACAGCGGCGTACGCTCGCTGTAATCGGCTTCCATGTCGTAGCCATCGCGCTGGCCGCCACGCTGGTATTGCGAAAAGAATTTCGACAATTCCTTGTCGCGCACGCGCAGGAATTCGACATCCACTTCCGGCACGTTGATCGATACCACCGGCAAGCCGCGTGTCTCGCGTGCAGGCAGCACGCTACCTTGCGAGGCGAAGCCGACGACCGGATCCAGCGGACCGGTATACACCTCGCGATCAATGTCTGCGCCCAGCGTCTTGCCATCGGCCGCAGCAAGCTTGCCGCTGATGTGCACGTTGTATTTTTGCGCCGGCGCCACGAACGGGAAGCGCAGCACCTTGGTGTCGTCTTCGGCCAGCGCCCAACTGCCCTTGACCACTTCGCCGTTGGGCCCGGTGACCGACACCAGCGAGTCGAACTCCTGCTCGCCAACCAGCGCCTGGCTGAAACCCAGCGCCAGCGCTAGCGTGTCGGAACTGTCATCGGGATAGGCTGACACCAGCGCAAAGCCGGTAACCGCCTGGCGCGCATCGACTGGTTTGGCCGGCGAGGCGCTCCCCTGCACCTGCGGCACGCCACCTTCGTTTCGCTTGCATCCGGCGGGTACGATGACCAGCAACGCAAGCAAGAACGCACAAAACAAATTGGACCAACGACGCATTGCAGCACTCCCCAAGAGTCGAGGGAGTATAGACCGCGTATCGCAAGCGATGAAGCCACTGCGACGGACTTTATTTGTTCGGTGGCGTGGCCGGATTTTGCGTCGTTGCCGGTGTGGGTTGCGGCGGAAGCGAACTGAGATCGCCAGCATTTGCATCATCATCCGGCGAGACTGGCGAGACTGGCGAGAGCGTGTTCGAAGCTGGCGGGGGCGGTGTTGATTCAAGCGGGCTGTCGCTGTCGTCGGCATCGGGCGGCACCACAGGCAATTTTGCAGCTTGTGCTGTGACGCGTCCGATGCGTTCGGCGGGAATCATCTTGAACACCGAATCGCCGTAGTTCATGCCGATGCCGCCGGCCTGCGAGCGCGCGATCGAACCAAAGTCGACATCAGCAAAACCTGCGGGCTTGCCCTCGCCATCAAACGCCAACCCCGGCGTGCCATCGATCAGCAACATCGTGCGTGGCACCTTGGTTTCGCCCAGCACATAACCCCCACGAACAATCGGCACGCTGCCAAGCTGATCTGATGTACGCATCACGAAGAACAACGAGGAGCCCACGCCAACCTTTGCGGTGTCATTGAAATCAACAAACGGCAATTGCGTGCGCCGACGCAACCGCAGCCAAGCCAGTCCGAGTTCGGTATCGCGGGTGACCAGATCGGCCGGCTGCCATTCCTCGCTGCCCGGCATCTGCACCCGGAAATGTCCTGACTTCACCACTGGCGAATTGGCGCTGCCGATCGCGGCGCCGGTGATCTGGCTGATATCGAAACTGACCACGCGCCCCGGCACCAGGATCAATCCATCGGGGGAAACGAGCGTGCCTTGCGTCTGTCCATCCTGCTGCTGTTCGCTGCTGGCGCCGGAAAACGACATCACGTATTTCACCAGCACTGCGGTGTCACCGCGCTTTTGCAGTACGGTGCGAAATTCCTGGCTGGAATCATCGCTGGCGGACTGCGCGGCTTTTTTTTCGGTCGAGTCGGTGGCAGCGGTTGCAATGCTGCCAACCACGAGTGCGGCCAGCACCAGCGCGCCGCGCACGAACGCTGCAGTGGCATGCAACCGGCGATGGGAGGCGAATTTCGTGTCGACGCTTCTCATGGCGTTTTCTCGCTCAACCAGCTGCGATCAAGAAACAGGATGCGCACTTCCGAGCCACGCACGACATGGATCGGAATCGAGGGCGTGGACATCGTCTCGGCCTGCTTGAAGGCCACACTGAAATCATCCAGATTGGCCACACCGTGGCCGCCGAGTGACACCACGATATCGCCCATCCGCAAGTGCGCCAGCCCCGCTGGGCCACCACTCTCGACACTGGCGACAATCACACCCGGCTGATCGGCCGGCAGCTGCCGGGCGACGCGGTCGTAGAATGAAATCTCGCGCAGTTGCACACGCAACGCCGATACCTGCAACGTCTTCAGCCCGCTGGGTTCTATCGGCGAGGGCGCCATCACCACGCTCACCTCGATCGGCTTGCCAGCGCGTATCAGTTGGAAGCGCGCGCTCTGGCCAACGTCGAGTTCGCGCACCACTTGATCGAAACCGTCCGAACTGCTGTCGGTGGTCGGATGCAACGGCGTGTCGCCGATCGAGGTGATCACATCGCCGACCTGCACGCCGACCTTGGCCAAGGGGCTGCCGGGATACACGCGGCTGACGCGATAGCCGATCCCCTTCAAATCGAATGCCGTCGCCAACGATTGCGTCACCGGCTGCACTTCCACGCCCGACCACGCATTCGGCAATTCGGGCAGAGGCGTGCGCGAACGATCTCCGTAGGCCGGACGCAAGGTCGCGAGCAGATCCTCCCCGTTGCGTTTGAAGCCGATCAGCAATGCTTCGACACGCGTGGGCTTGTCCAGCCATGGCTTGAGGTCGGCCATCGCGCGCAGCTGTGCACCGTTGATCGTGCGCAGCACGTCGCCCGCCTGCAATGCCGGACGCGCCACCGCCGCGGGCCCACCGGGTCGCAAGCCGGTCACCATCAGCCCATCCTGAAAATCCAACCCGCGCCGACGCGCCATCGCAGCGGTTAATTCCTGGATCGACATCCCAAATGGAGCGAACCCGCTTTCTCCACCACTGTCGCGCGGATACCGCACAGTCGTGATGTCCATGCTCGAACGCTTGCCGTCGCGATCGATTGTCAGCGCCAGTTTTTTGTCAATCGGCATCTGCGCGATGCGGCGCTGCAGCTCGGGAACGTCGATTGGTTGCGGCGCATCGACCTGCTGGGCGTCCATCGTCAACAGCACGTCGCCCGCGCGCAGGCCAGCCTTGTCCGCCGGCGATCCGCGCTCGACTGCATTAAGCATCACGCCATGATCCAGGCTGGTGCCCTTGAGCGAACGCAGGCGAAAACCGAGGTAAGCCCTCGGCACGTAGTGAAACTTGATCAATGCCTCGACGACGCGCGCCGCATCTGGACCAGGAATCGCAAACGCGAGATTGCCCCCAATCACCATGCCGCGTGCATTCACACCGACAATGCGACCATTACGATCGACCAGCGGGCCGCCGGAATTGCCAGGCGCAATCGCGGCGTCGTGCTGGATCCATGAGTAGTAACGACCGGTCGGCAAATCCGGCCCCAGCGTGTCTTCGTAGTCGGCTTCGTCATCAAACAACGACACCAGCAGGCGGCGCGGGTTGTTGACCACGCCTGCACTCATCGAGTTGGACAAACCCCACGGTGCGCCCATGGCCAGCACGGTATCGCCCGATTGCAGGTTGTCGGCGCTGGCAAACTGCGCGTGCTTGAATACCTCGGGCTTGGGTGGAAGTGCTTGCAGCACCGCGAGGTCGGACAACGTATCTTCGCCGATCAACTTCGCCGGCATTTCACGGCCGTTGGCAAACACGATGCGAAACGCCTTGCCCTTCTCGACCACGTGCGCGTTGGTGACGATATAGCCTTCCGGCGAAATAACGGTTCCACTGCCACTGGACAGGGACAGCGTCGGCTCACCCTGCTGATAACTTTCACCAACGTTGAGGATGCTGACCACGTACGGCATTACCGCATCGCGAGCCGCCGCGAGCTGGCTGCCAGGACTCTGGCTATCGGACGTCTGGCTATCGGACGTCTGGCTGCCGGTTGGCGGCGGCACTGCGATCGTGGTGGACCCCGCGTCCAGCGCCGCTGGAGTATCGCCGCCCACCGCGCTGCCCATTGCCACGATGCCGGCGAAGGCTACGGCGATGCAGAAAAGCGCGGCACGATGCCGCGAGTCAAAGCCAGTCATTCGCTGATCCTGTCCGAAGTTGGCGGCAGTATGCGGCACGCAATGCACGCGTCTGGTGACGATTTAATCTTTCCGACTGCGCAAGACTCAATCGACAGCCGGTGCGTCGTCGCCCCGCGTCGCGGTTGGACTATCGGTGACAGGCGGCACCAAATCCAGCGGCCCGCCATCGGCACCTCCATCCTCCGCTTCGCCATCGTCCTCGACGAATGCATCGACCCGCTGTAGCGCAATCAATTTCTCACCGTCAGCCACACGCATCAAGGTGACGCCCTTGGTGTTGCGGCCGACCTGCGAGATTTCGGCGGCGCGTGTGCGCACCATCGTGCCCTGATCGGAAATCAACAGGATCTCGTGCTCGTCGGTCAACTGCACCGCGCCCACCAGAGAACCATTGCGCGATCCGGTCTTGAGCGCGATCACGCCCTGAATGCCGCGACCCTTCACCGGGTATTCGGCCTGCGGGGTGCGCTTGCCGAAGCCATTCTCACTGGCGGTCAGGATGTCGCCATCGCCGTCGATCACGATCAAACTCTGCACGGTTTCGCCCGGCGCCAGGCGAATGCCGCGGACGCCATGCGCGGTGCGACCCATCGCGCGAACCGCATCCTCGGCAAAGCGCACCGCCTTGCCGTTGGAGGCGAACAACATCACTTCGCTGCTGCCATTGGTGAGCTGCACGTCGACCAGTCCATCGGTTTCGTCCAGATCGATCGCACGAATACCGGTGCTGCGCGGTCGCGCGTAGTCGCTGAGCGCGGTCTTCTTCACGGTGCCGTTGCGGGTGGCGAAAAACACGTAGCGGTCATCGCTGAACTCGCGCACGGGCAACACCGCCTGCACCTGCTCGCCCGATTCCAAGGGCAACCAGTTCACGATCGGTCGACCACGCGCGTTCGGGCCGGCGTCGGGTAACTGATGCACGCGCAACCAGAACACGCGACCGGCGCTGGTGAAGGTCAGTAACGTGTCATGGGTGTTGGCAATCCAGAGCCGATCGACGAAATCCTCGTCTTTCACTGCGGTCACCGAACGTCCCTTGCCGCCGCGCTTCTGCGCGCGATAGGCACTGACCGGCTGGCGCTTTGCGTAACCGGTATTGGACAGCGTGACCACTACGTCCTCGGGCACGATCAGGTCGAGGATGTCGAGGTCTTCCTGGCTGGCGCGGATTTCGGTGCGGCGCGCATCGCCGAATTCCTCGCGCAGGTTGACCAGTTCGGTGCGGATCACATCGAGCAGCACGTCGGGATTCTCGAGAATCTCGATCAGGCCACGAATCGTTTCCAGCAAGCCCTTGTATTCGTCGGTGAGTTTGTCCTGTTCCAGCCCAGTGAGGCGGTTCAGGCGCATCTCCAGAATTTCCTTGGCCTGCACCTCAGACAACTGGTAACCGCTGTCCTGCAAGCCGATCGTCTTTGCAAGATCCTCGGGACGCGAATCCTGCGCACCATCGGCACCGAGCAAGGCGCGCACCAGACCCGGCTCCCAAGTGCGATCGAGCAGTCGCTCGCGCGCGATCTGCGGATTGGCCGATGTCTTGATCACTTCGATCATCTCGTCGATATTGGCCAGCGCGACGGTCAGCCCTTCGAGGATATGCGCGCGCGCACGCGCCTTGCGCAACTCGAAAATCGTGCGGCGGGTGACCACTTCGCGCCGATGCCGAACGAATGCCTCCAGCATGTCCTTGAGATTGAGCAGTCGCGGCCGCCCGTCGACCAGCGCGACCATGTTGATACCAAACACGGACTGCATCTGCGTTTGCTGATACAGGTTGTTGAGCACCACCTCGGCCGATTCGCCGCGCTTGATCTCGATGTAGATGCGCATGCCATCCTTGTCGGATTCATCACGCAATTCGCTGATGCCATCGAGTTTCTTTTCCTTGACCAGCTCGGCGATCTTCTCGATCAGCCGCGCCTTGTTGACCTGGTATGGCAACTCGGTCACCGCGATTGCTTCGCGACCGGTCTTCTCATCGACTTCGACTGCGGCCAGTGCACGCATCAACACGCGACCACGACCGGTGCGATAGGCGGCATGGATTCCTGCAGCACCGTTGATGATGCCGGCGGTCGGGAAATCCGGACCAGGAATGTGCTGCATCAGCCCTTCGACTTCGATCTCGGGATCATCGATCAACGCGAGCGTGCCGGCGATCACCTCGTTCAAGTTGTGCGGCGGGATGTTGGTGGCCATGCCGACCGCGATACCGGCGGAGCCGTTCACCAGCAGGTTCGGCACCCGCGTTGGCATCACCGTCGGTTCGTATTCCTTCTCGTCGTAGTTGGGCCTGAAATCAACTGTGTCCTTGTCGATGTCGGCCATCAACTCGTGCGTGAGTTTGGCCATGCGCGCTTCGGTGTAGCGCATCGCCGCCGCCGGATCGCCATCGACGGAGCCGAAGTTGCCCTGCCCATCCACCAACATGTAACGCAGCGAGAACGGTTGAGCCATGCGCACCAGCGTGTCGTACACGGATTGATCGCCGTGCGGATGGTATTTGCCGATCACGTCACCGACGATGCGCGCGGACTTGTAATACGGCTTGTTGGAATGCGCGCCGAGTTCGTGCATGGCGAACAACACGCGACGATGCACCGGCTTGAGGCCATCGCGCACATCCGGCAGCGCACGCCCGACGATCACGCTCATCGCGTAATCGAGATAGCTCTTGCGCATCTCGTCTTCGAGGTTGACCGGAATGATTTCCTTCGCCAGATCTGCCATGCGTAATCCGTGTTCGGGCGGCGTGCGAACCGCAGTTTGAAACGCACAAACGCCGCGCGGCTGAGATGCGCCAGCGGGCCTTTGGGGAAGCGCAAATTATAGCAGGATCAGCGAGCGAAATTCATCATAATTTTGCCCACTAAACAAGCACTTAGGTGCTTGACAATGGGCCAAACAGGCTGGCCATTTTCGCCGCATCCGGAGCCTGTAGCGCGCCGCGTTCGGTGACGATCACATCAATCAACTCCGCAGGCGTCACATCGAACACCGGATTCCACGCCTGGATGCCCTCGGCGGCCATCCGCGTGCCACCAACCGAGAGCAATTCTGCGCCATCGCGCAATTCGATCTCGATGTCGTTGCCATCGGCCATCTGCATGTCGACGGTGGACGCCGGCGCAACCACCATCACCTTGACTCCGTGATAGCGCGCGACAATCGCGAGCTGATAACTGCCGATCTTGTTGGCGACATCGCCATTGGCACAGATACGATCCGCGCCGAAGATCAGCCATTGCACCGCGCCGGATTTCATCAGGTGCGCGCCGGCCGAATCGGCAATCAATGTCGCCTCGATGCCATCCTGCTGCAGCTCCCAAACAGTGAGCCGCGTGCCCTGCATCCATGGTCGCGTCTCACCCGCGTAGACACGAGCGATGTGGCCACTGGCGACGCCGGCGCGAATCACTCCAAGCGCGGTGCCGAATCCCGCCGTCGCCAGCGAACCCGTATTGCAATGAGTGAGCACGCCGGAATCGGATTCGATCAATGCCGCGCCGATCGCGCCCATATGGCGATTGGCAGCAAGATCTTCGGTTTCGATCGCGCGCGCTTCGGCCAGTAGTCTTTGACGCCAGTCGCCGGATGACGCCAGAAGGCAGCTGCGCATGCGCGTCAGTGCCCATGCCAAATTGACCGCTGTCGGTCGCGCCGCCTGCAATCGCGCGATCGCCGGCTCGATCACGGCCAAGGCCTCTCGCCCGGATGACGCATCCACACCGCGTGTTGCCAGCAGCACGCCCCACGCCGCCGCGATGCCGATCGCCGGTGCACCGCGCACGACCAGATCGCGAATCGCATTTACTACGGCATCGGCGTCGTCGCAATCGACGTACTCAACCTGCTGCGGCAACTTGCGCTGGTCGAGCAACTGCAAGTGATCATCTGCCCAGCGAATGGGACGCACGCGGTCGTAGCGATCGAAATCGAGAGGCAAAGGATTGATCATGCAATTGGTTAATCAGGAATAGGTCGGAGGGCCATCTTCGCAGCTGCGGTAATGCAGCTACGGACGACCGCGATCGTCAGCACCCAGTTACGCCACGTTTGAAAAATCGAACGGGGCGGATCGCTCGTCCCGTTCGCTGTTGTCGATTGCCGATAGCTGGATCAATCGCGACCGATCAATACTGATACGTCCCGCCGGTCTGGAAGTCGGCACGGCAACCACCGCTGACCCAGATCGAGCGGTCGTCATAGCCCCAGTTGCGTCCCTGTCGGCAGGTGGTACTTGAAATCTGCCGCACCATGCGCACACCGCCGCGGGTATCAGCTCGGCAGCGATTGGTGTTGCTGCCGATCGACTCGCAACGGATGGTCTGGCGCGCAGAGCCCGGGTCGACATCGCCGCCATAACCGCTTACGCGAAAATCGGCGCGGCAGCCACTGTCGACCCAGATCCCGTTTCGATCGTATCCCCAGTTGCGACCCTGGCGGCAGGTCGTGCTGGAAATCTGCCGCACCAAGCGCACGCCACCGCGGGTATCGACTCGACAGCGCTGGCGATCATGCCCGGTGGATTCGCAACGCACGACCCGCGAGCCCCCGCTGCTATTTCCATTGCCGTAGTCCGGACGATTCCCATAGTCAGGCCTGTCGTTGCCGATCACCGCAAAGCGCGCCTGGCAACCGTCGCTTACCCACACACCGCGATCGTCATAGCCCCAAGTGCGACCTTGGGTGCAGTCAGAGGTGGAAGTTTGTCGCACAAGGCGTACGCCGTTGCGCGTGTTCACTCGGCAATAGTTGGGATCGTAGCCACTGGATTTGCACTCGAATGTGCGATCGTTGCGGTCATATCCGTATTGGTAATAATCGTAACCGTCATCGAATTGCGCGAACGCCTGCCCAGCAAGCATCGCCACACACAGCCCCAGAATCCATCGGAACGTTTTCATCGGCATTTCTCCTTTCGGGTTCCCACAAGCCCAGATCGAAATGGAGCGCTCTAAGAATCTGGCGCGCCACAGACAAACTATATGCCGCCCTGATGAACGGGATTTCAATTTTTCGTTATTAATGTGCGCTGGACATGGGCGCACGGCCGGCCGAGCTCGCCCACCCTTGCTCGATAGTGCCGGCGCACACTAGCGCAGGCCAAGTCATGCTCTTTTCCAGTCAAACGCAAGACTGGCAGCAATCCGGTCGCGGCCTAGCAACGACATCAGCAATCGATCCAGCCCCAATGCCACGCCTGCGCAACTGGGCAGGCCGTCGTGCTGCATTGCCTGCAACAGCGCCTCGTCTATGGGCGGGCAGGCGTCGCCGCGTGCGCGACGCACATCCAGATCGCGCTCAAAGCGGCTGCGTTGTTCGGTCGCGTCGGTCAACTCATGGTAGCCATTGGCCAGTTCCAACGAGCCCAGATAGGCCTCGAAGCGTTCGGCCACTGCGAAGGGCTTCTGGTTTTGCGCAGCGCTGGTGCCCGGCTCGCGGATCCGCGCCAATGCGCACTGGCTCGCTGGATAGTCGTACACCAGCAGCAAGCCGT
This sequence comes from Lysobacterales bacterium, assembly GCA_038216155.1. Lineage (GTDB taxonomy): Bacteria > Pseudomonadota > Gammaproteobacteria > Xanthomonadales > Xanthomonadaceae > SZAS-103. The sequence continues at coordinate 12,040 of JBBQQH010000003.1, read as the reverse complement.
CAGCTGCCAATTGCGGCTGGATGCGATGGGTCATCAGCAGGTCCAGCCAGTCGTCGCGACCTAGCCCGGAGTCATCCAACAGCTGCGACCCGAGCGCATCCTTGATCTCCTCACTGCTGGCGGTGAACGGGTCGATGCCCAGTGTTTGAACGTACAACGCGCGATAGCTGATCTCGCTTGGTCGCACTGCTCGCCCCAGCGCCGCTGACACGGCGAGAACAAGGTCTGTCACCTCGCGCATCAGGCGCCGATGATCCCAGCCGAGCCGATACCATTCAAGCATCGTGAATTCGGGATTGTGATTTCGCCCGGCCTCGCCGCGCCGGAACACGCGGCCAATCTCGTAGCAATTGCCCACGCCAGAGGCCAGCAGCCGCTTGAGCGCGAACTCAGGTGAAGTGCGCAGCCAACGCATATCACTCACCGTGCGGTCAGCGGGCGAAGTTGACTCCGGGGATTGCAGCACCGACGAGGCGTCGAGTGAAAAACTTGCGATATTGGGATCGGTGGTGCCAGCGCGCGACAGGATCGGCGTTTCCACTTCCAGCACATCGCGCTGGGCGAAGAACTCGCGAATCAAGCGATAGAGGTTCGCCCGCATTCGCAGCGCGACAGGATCGGCACCCGGCAGCCGGGGCTCGCTCACTCTGCCGACTGATGTTCGGCAAGCACGGCGAGCAATCGTGTCTCGTCCCAGATCTCGAGCCCCAGTTCGTTCGCTTTGGCCAACTTGCTGCCGGCATTTTCGCCGGCGACCACCACGCTGGTTTTTTTTGACACGCTACCGGCAACTTTCGCGCCGAGCGCTTCCAACTGTTCGCCCGCCTGTTCGCGCGACAGCGAGGACAGGCCGCCAGTCAACACAAAGATCATGCCGTCCAGTGGACCGGCACTGCGACTGACCTTTGCCGGAACCATGGAGAGCACGCGTTCGAGCTGTGTCGCATCGGCCAGCAGTTGCGCGAGTTGCGCCGCATCCGCGAGGTACTCGGCGAAGTTGTCGACCGCGGCCTGCGGCAAGCCGCGATCCCTCCACGCATCCGCGCCGGCATCGGCCAGCAGCTGCATGCTGCTGAAGCCGTCCGCGAGCTTCTGCGCGCCGACGCCGCCAAGTTGATCGACTGGCAGGCTCGCCAGCAGTTGCGCAAGATTAAGGCGTTCGCGCAGTTGCGGCGATGGTGCGGATTCGTCGCTGAAGCGAATGCCCGCCGCCAGCAACGCATCGACTACGTTGCGATTACCAGGCTGCGCGAAGAACGTCGCGATCGACTGCGCCACTTCCACGCCAATGTCCGGCAGCGCGCGCAGCAGGCGCGCCGGCATGTTGCGCACGATATCCAGCGAACCGAGCCAGATCGCCAGTGTTTTTGCAGTGCTCTCGCCCACGTGCGCAATGCCCAGTGCGTACAAAAAGCGCGCGAGCGTGCTGCGCTTGCTGTCGGCGATCGCGTCGATCAGGTTCTGCGCCCACTTGGTCGCGATCTTGCCAACTTTCACTGTTTCCGGCGTGTTGTTGTCACGCTCGTCGATCTGCCGCTTCATTTCCAGCAGGTCATCCAAGGTCAGCCGATACAGATCGGCCACCGATTTGACGAAACCCAGTTCAGCCAACGCATCGGCAAAACGCTCGCCCAGCCCTTCGATATCCATGGCGCGACGCGATGCGAAATGGGTCAGCGCTTCGCGCCGTTGCGCGCCGCAGGTCAGCCCGCCCGTACAGCGCGACACCGATTCGCCTTGCTCGCGCACGATTGCCGAACCGCAGATTGGGCAGGTTTCCGGCATCTGCCACCGCTGCGTGCCATCGGGACGTCGCTCCAGAATCACCCGAACCACTTCCGGAATCACGTCGCCGGCGCGACGCACAATCACGCTGTCTCCCGCACGCACGTCGAGCCGGGCAACCTGGTCGGCGTTGTGCAGCGTCGCTTTCGAAACGGTGACGCCGGCCACGTGTACCGGCGCAAGCCATGCGAAAGGTGTCGCCGCGCCAGTGCGTCCGATACTGACCCCAATTGCTTCGACCGTGGTGGTTTGCTCCTGCGCTGGAAACTTGTGCGCCAGCGCCCAGCGCGGCGCACGTGAGACGAAGCCCAGCGCCTGCTGCCCCGCAAAATCGTCGAGCTTGTAGACCACGCCGTCGATGTCGTACGGCAACCCATCGCGAAGCGCGCCGATGCGCTGGTAATAATCGATCAATCCGTCAACACCACGCACCACATCCACTTCTGCGGCCACCGGAAAACCAAACCGCTTCAGCGACTGCAATACCTGCGAATGGGTCGCGGGCAAGACCCCATCTTCGACCGCGCCTACCGCATACGCATAGAACGCGAGCGGACGCTTTGCTGTAATGCGTGGATCGAGCTGGCGCAGAGAGCCGGCGGCACCGTTGCGCGGATTGGCCATCGTCTTATCACCATTCGCCAGCGCGGCTGCGTTATAGCGTTGGAACGCAGCTCGCGGCATATACACCTCGCCGCGCACTTCCAGCACCCGCGGCCAATCGGTGCCGCGCAGGCGCAGAGGAATCGAGTTGATCGTGCGCAGATTGGCACTGACGTCTTCGCCGGATTCGCCATCGCCGCGGGTCGCACCCTGCACAAACACGCCGTCTTCAAAACGCAGGCTGATCGCCAGTCCGTCCAGCTTGGGTTCTGCGGAGAACTGCGGATCGGCAATCTCGAGCGTGCGCTCGATCCGGCGCACGAAGTCGCGCACTTCCTGATAACGATCCTCGTCTGCCGCAACATCCGTGCGCGTGAATGCGTTGTTCAACGACAGCATCGGCAGCGCATGTCGCACTTGACCGAATGCACCCGAAGGCGCGGCTCCCACGCGTTGCGTGGGCGAATCAATCGCGATCAGTTCGGGATGCTCGGCCTCGATCGCCTCGAGTTCGCGCAGCAGCGCGTCGTATTCGGCATCGGGAATCTGCAGTTCGTCGAGCACATGGTAGCGATAGCCTGCTTCGTCGATCGCCGCACGCAGATGCTCGGCGCGATTTACCAATCCGACCGATGCGTTCATTGCCTCAGGCGTCCTGCGTGATCACCACGCGATCACCACTTCGGCTGAATGGTCTGCTGGTCGCGCTGGCGATCGTAGGCGCGCAGGTCGTCGCGGATGTGCGCAATGCGCTGACGGCCAAGCGCGTTGCGTTCCTCATCCAACACCAGTGCATCAAGCAACTCGGCCATGCGCTGCGCGGTTGGCAACATCGCGTCCCAGGCATCCAGCGCAGAAATCGGCGCCGGCAGCGTCATGAAAAAACTGATGCCGGGCGTACTCAATTCCTGCAGTCGGGACAGATCGAAACTGCCGGGCTTGACCATGTTGGCGACGCTGAACACCGGGCCCTGCTCTGGATGCCCATCGATCAGCCGATGGAAAATGCTCATGTGTCCGTGCACCAGACCGGCCTTTTCGGCTGCGACCAGCAAATCCGGCCCGGCCAGCGATTGACCGGCGCGGGCGGCGACATACAGGGTGACGATGCGATCGAACTGCTCGTCAGTGCGCACGCCAAGAGCGGGATTGGTCGGTGCCGATGGCGCATGCTGCCCGTGGCCGCGCGCGTCGAGACTGCGCTCAAGCAGGTCGAGTTCGGATTGGCTTGCGTCGCTTGCGAGCGAATCGTGTTCGGCGTGCAGCGACTGGTTTTCGATCTGCTCACCGAAGGTCGGTTCGCGTCGTGATTCGTCGCGGCGCGGCGAACTGGTGCGGCGGCCCTGGTCTGGCTTCCGCGGTCGGCCAAGAAAATAGATGGCGACGATCAACAGTACGCAGGCGCCTGCGATGCAAATCCGCAGCAGGTTGACGTCAGTCATTCGGGTTTTTCCTCATGCAATCGCTCGGGGGTGCGATATACAGCAAACCGTTGTTTACGGCGGAAACCGGACATCAGGCGGCGCCGGCCAGTCGCGTCGCCTCGGCCAGATCCACCGACACCAGCCGCGACACGCCGGGCTCGCGCATGGTGACGCCGCTGAGTTGATGCGCAGCTTGCATCGTGCCTTTGTTGTGAGTGACGAACAGGAACTGTACCTGCTGCGCCATCTCCGCCACCATGTTACAGAATCGCTCGACGTTTGCCTCGTCCAGCGGCGCATCGACTTCATCGAGCAGGCAGAACGGCGCCGGGTTCAGACGAAAGATCGCGAACACGAGTGCGACCGCAGTCAGCGCCTTCTCGCCACCTGAGAGCAGTGAGATGCTCGACACACGCTTTCCGGGCGGCCGCGCCATGATGGTCACACCGGTATCGAGCAAGTCATCGCCGGTGAGTTCGAGATATGCGTGGCCGCCGCCGAACAGGCGCGGATACAACTCCTGCACGCCAGCATTGACGCGGTCGAAGGTGTCCTTGAAGCGGCCCCGAGTTTCGCGATCGATCTTGCGGATCGCGGTTTCCAGCGTATCCAGCGCCTGACTGAGATCGTCGTTCTGCGCGTCCAGATATTGCTTGCGCTCGGATTGCTCGCCGTATTCCTGGATCGCAGCCAGATTGACCGGCTCCAGACGATGCATGCGCGCTTCGATGTCTCCAAGCTTCTTGCGCCAGACTTCAACCTCAGCTTCGTTAGGCAAAGCGGCGATCACAGCCTGGACCTCCAGCCCTGCGCCGGTGATCGCCTCGGCATGTTGTTCGGCATGCAGGCGCAAGGATTGCTCGTCCAGTCGCCGCCGCGCGATCGATTCACGTTGCAACAGCGCTTGTTGATCGGATTGCTGACGCTGCTGCTCGAATGTACGCAGTTCCTGATCAATGCCATCCAATGCGGAGCGCGCGGCGGCGAGGTCGCGCTCGACGATCACACGCTGCTGCAGTTGTGCCTCGCGCTCGGCATCGAGCATGGCTTTGGGCGCGCCATCGTCATCGAGCTGGGTGGCGAGTTCGCTCAGGCGCTGCTGCAATTGTTCGCGCTGCACCTGCATGCGTTCGAGCGATTGCGATAGTGCGATGACTCGCGCGCGTTGCGATTCCAGACCCAGTGCGGTGCGGTGCGCGGCATCGTGCGCATCGCTGGCGGCGCTGCGTGCGGAAACATGCGCGGCATCGAGTTCGCGGCGGGCTGCGTCGAGTTGTTGACGCTGGTTTTCGAGTTCGGCCATGCGCGCGACCGCTTGCTCCTGCCGGCCGCGCGCATCGCGCACGTCAGCAGTCGTCGTCGCCAAGGTCTGGATCAGTTGCGCCAGATCTTCATCGATCTGGCGCACCCGCGCCTGCGCCGACTCGACCCGGCCGCGCTGGCTCTGCAATTGTCCGGCCAGTTCGGCAACGCCGCGATGTCCCAGATAAAGCTCGCGTTGGGTTTCCTCACGCTGCTGCTCGGCATCGCGCAGATGCGTGCGCAAACCCTCGAGCGTTTGCACCGCATCGGTTTCGTGCTGGCCGAGTTGCGAAATATCGGTACGCAACGACTGGATTTCGCGCTCGCGCGTCAGCGCTCCCTGCTGCGCTTCGCCACTGCGCAAAACGCGCACCCAGCCCGCGCCGAGCCATTCGCCATCGCGTGTGACTACCGCATAGCCAGGCTGCAGCGTTACCAGCAGTGCACGCGCTTGCTCCAGCGAATCGGCGCAATGAATGCGCGCAAGCAGTTGACGAATTGCAGTCGGACCGCGCACTTTTTCGGCGAGCGAGCCGACCGGGAAATCGAATCCATCCGTCGCGGCGTCCACCAGCGCCACATGGCCGTCGCGCAGTTCGGACACATCCACCAGCTGCGCGCTAAAGTCAGCGGTGGTCGCGGCTTCGAGCAATCGCCCAAGTACGTTTTCGACCGCCTTTTCCCAACCTTGTTCGACTTCAAGTACCTCACCAAGCCGCGTGGCGTCGGCAAAGCCGTGAGTGGCGAGCCAGTCGCGACCAGCGCCAGATTCCTGACCCAGCGCCGCGTGCTGCAGCGCGTCTAGCGACGCCAGCCGGCCACGCGCTGACTGCAACTGCTTGCGCAGTTCGGCCAACGCTGTCTGTCGCTCGCGTTCCTGCGTCTGCAGATCGACGACTTCGTTTTTGCGCGTTTCCGCTTGCGTGGTCAGCGTTTCGAGTTGCGCGCGTCGGGTTTCATGGTCGCTGGTGGTGGTCTGCAGTGCTTGTTCGAGCGCGGCAAAATCCAGACTGCCGCGTTCGTCCTGCAACGCATCACGACGACGCCCTGCATCGAGCGCCTGGCGGTCGAGATAGTCAACGCGCGTGCGTTCGACTTCCGCCGCACGCGCCGCTTCTGACTGCTCTCCTGCGTGCGCATTCCAGCGCAACTGCCAATCGATCAACGCGTTTTCCGCCGTCTGCAATGCGTCTCGACGTGACGCATCGTCATCGGCAAGTCGCTGCAACGACGGCTCGGCATTCGCGATTGCGCTGCGGACCTGTGTGAGTTGTTCGTTGTCGGCGTCGACGTGACTCTCGATTCCGGCGAGATTCGTCTGCGCTTCAGCGCGCGCCTGTTCCAGCCGCTGACGAAGTTCGGCCTGATGCTGGATCTGTTGCTCGATGCGGGCGATCTCGCTGCCGACGCGATAGACCGCGCCCTGCACGCTATTCAGCTGCTCGCTGGCCTCGCCGTGCTGCACGCGAGCCAGTTCGATCTGGGTTTCAGCTTGGCGTTGGCTGGCAATAGTGGCCTGCAATCGGGTTTCGTCGTGTGAGAGCGTGTCGCGCAGCGCAATTAATTCGCCGTCAAACCGGCGATAGTCGAGCGCGTGCAACTGCGACTGGCGTTCGCGATGGTCGGCCTGCAATTGCTGGTATTGCTCGGCCTGTCGCGCTTGCCGCCGTAGATGTTCAATTTGTTTGCCGACTTCCTCGCGCAGGTCCTTCAGTCGATCGAGATTCTCGCGCGTGTGGCGGATGCGGGTTTCGGTTTCGCGGCGGCGTTCCTTGTATTTGGAGATGCCTGCAGCTTCCTCCAGAAACACCCGCAACTCCTCGGGACGCGCCTCGATCAGTTGCGAAATCATTCCTTGTTCGATGATCGAATAACTGCGCGGACCCAGCCCGGTGCCGAGGAACAGATCAGTGACATCGCGCCGGCGGCAGCGCGTGCCGTTGAGGTAATAGGTGCTGATCGCGTCGCGGCTGACGGTACGCTTGACCGAGATGTCGGCGAAGCTGGCGAACTCGCCGCCGATGGTGCCATCGCTGTTGTCGAAGATCAGTTCCACCATCGCCTGGCTGACCGGCTTGCGCGTGGACGAGCCGGAAAAAATCACGTCGGTCAGGCTGTCGCCGCGTAAACGGCTGGCGGAGGATTCGCCCATCACCCAGCGCACCGCATCGATGATGTTGGATTTGCCGCAACCGTTCGGGCCGACGATGCCGGTCATGTTGCCCGGCAGGTGCAGCGTGGTGGGATCGACGAAGGATTTGAAGCCGGACAGCTTGATCGTGCTCAGGCGCATGGAGGTCTGGCCGAGGCGTCGGCGCGGCGCGGCACAGGCCGAACGCGCGCAACGCGGTGATTGGGAATGGTGGGGTTGAACCCGGCGAGCCGCGTGAATGACGATGCGCCGCCGCTACAGCAACCATCCGCGCAGTATATCAGCGGCGGTTGCTCGCCTCGGCCGGCGTGAGCGCCTGGATCGACAGCGCGTGGATATCGGTCTGCATCAAGTCACCTAGCGCGGCGTAGATGGTGCGATGCCGCGCGACTGCACCCTGCCCGGTGAAAGACCCACTGACGAGCCGCAATGCGAAATGGCCGCGGCCATCACGCGCGCCGGCGTGGCCGACGTGTTTGTGGCTCTCGTCGATCAGCTCGACAGCCAGCGGCGCGAGCGCTGCTAGCGCCCGCCGGATACGCTTGGCGCGGGTCGCGCCATCACCAATTGCTGCGTCGCTCATCGTGGCCTGATCATGCTGAAGCGCTCACGGCAGCGTTTGCCGGAACGGGCGCACGTCGACGCTCTTGTAGACGCCTGAAGCGACATATGAATCAGAGTCGGCCCAGGCTTGCGCGTCTTCCAGTGAATCAAACTCGGCAATGATCAGACTGCCGGAGATTCCAGCCGGCCCCGGATCCTCGGCATCGATTGCCGGGCACGGCCCCGCCAGTCGCAGACGGCCCGCATCCAGCAACGCCTGCAAGCGCTGCAAATGCGCGGGGCGCGCCGCCTTGCGCAGCTCCATGCTGTCGGCGCGATCGTGTCCGAAAATCAGGTACCACATAAGGCATTCTCCACCGAGGCATAGCGTCGACAGCATTTCGCAGCGAGATAGAAGGCCTGCAAACCGCTTTCGTTCAGTCGCATCAGGCATCATATCCCGATGCCGAATCCTGCCCATGCCTGAGCGCCTGTCCATCCATCCGGTGACGCCGCAGCAGCGGCTGATTGATCGCGCCGCCGGCATTCTTGCGAGCGGCGGGTTGGCGCTGTGCCCAACCGATGCGGGTTACACATTTGTCTGGCGACTCGATGCTCGCGATGCCGAAGACAAGGTGCGCCGGTTGCGCGCGCTGGACAGCAAGCATCCGTTTACCCTACTCTGTTCGACATTGAGTGAGGTCGGGCGCATGACCCGGCTCGGCGACACGGCCTTCCGGCTGTTGAAATCGTCGACCCCGGGGCCATGCACGTTCATCCTTCCCGCCTCCTCCGACTTGCCCCGTCGCCTGCAACAGGACAAACGCCGGTCTATTGGTGTTCGCATCGTCGAGCACCCGATCGTGCAGTCCCTGCTGAGCTCCGTGGGCGAACCGCTGTTGAGCACGACCGTGGCCTTGCCGGATGATGACGAGCTGGCCAGCCACGATGCCGATGAAGTGGCCGAGCGCCTGCTGGATCGGGTCGATGTCATGCTTGATGGCGGCGATTGCGAACCCGGACCAACCACTGTGGTGGATGCCACTGGGGATGTACCCGAACTCCTGCGCCAGGGATTCCATCCGCTGACGCTGGATTGACACACGAATCCAGTCAACGCGGCGAATGCGTGAACGCGCAATGCGGAGTGGATTGCCAACCAGATCAGCCAGACAGGGCGCGGGGCGTCCTGCACCCAAGTCAAAACGCCGATGTCATGGCAACCGACCGACGCTAGCGCGAAAAGCTGGCCCGCAACCTAGAAGCAAGCACAGATGACCGACCCGACAGCGCCCGTGGCGCAGGTTTCGCACAGCGAGCAGTTGCCGACAGCGTTGGTCGCGATCGCGGTCGACGGTGCGCGGGCACGACAGCACGAGATGCCGCTGGCGATGGTGCTGGGACAGCCGTTGCTGGAAATTCCTCAGGACCTGTACATCCCACCCGACGCGCTGGAAATCATCCTCGAAGCGTTTGAAGGTCCGCTTGACCTGCTGCTGTACCTGATCCGTCGGCAGAACCTCGACATCCTCGACATCCCGGTTGCCGAGATCACCCGACAATACGTTGAATACATCGGCGCGCTGGGAGAGTTGCGCTTCGAACTGGCCGCCGAATACCTGGTAATGGCGGCGATGCTGGCCGAGATCAAATCGCGGATGCTGTTGCCGCGACCACCCGGCTATATCAGCGAGGAAGCCGATCCGCGCGCCGAACTGGTGCGCCGGCTGCAGGAATACGAACGCTTCAAGAAGGCTGCCGAAGACCTCGACATGCTTAACCGCATGGATCGCGACACGACGCTGGCGCGCGCGGAAATCGGTGAGCGCAGCACGGTCCGGCAACCGCCAGCAGTCGAATTGCGTGAAATGTTGCTGGCTCTGAAGGAGGTGCTGCACCGGGCCGACCTGTTTGGCCGACATGCGATCAAGCGTGAACTGCTGTCGGTGCGCGAGCGCATGAGCAGCGTGCTGGCTCGGTTGAACGATGCGAAATTCCACAACTTCGTCAGCCTGTTCACACCGGAGGAAGGGCGGCTGGGCGTGGTGGTCACCTTTTTGGCGATTCTGGAACTGGTCAAGGAACGGCTGGTCGACGTCGTGCAGCAGCCATTGGAAGGCCCGCGCGCCGAATCGTTCTCGTCATTTGCACCGATCTATCTGAAATCCCTTGCGGCGGTTGGTCCGGACGACACAACGTCTACCCCCTTCGATGCGGCGACCGAATGATCGCTGCCAATCCGTCGCACAAACCCAAACTCAGAGCCCACTGCATGACCGCAACGCCCACCCCGCCAGTTGTCGATGAATCCGACGCAACCTTGGCAGAAAGTCGGTCGACGGATGCATCCGCGCCGGATTGGACACCATCGTCGGCACAAGACAGCTTGCCAGGCGCATCCGCTGCGCCGTCTGGTTCGGCCATTGTCGCCGACAATCATTCGGTCGGCGTCGCAGCACAGATCGATCCGCATTTGTTGGCGCGGATTCTTGAGGCCGCATTGCTGGCCGCGCAGCAACCGTTGAGCGTGGCGCAACTGCAAGCACTGTTCGCTGACGACGCCCCGGTGCCAAGCGGCGCGATCGGACACGCACTGCACGTCCTGCGCGAAGCTTGCCAGGATCGCGGGGTCGAACTGGTCGAAGTGGCTTCCGGGTTTCGCTATCAGGTGCGCAGCGAACTGCAGCCTTGGGTGTCGCGGTTGTGGACCGAGCGCCAAGCGAAATACTCGAGGGCCACGCTGGAAACGCTTGCGCTGATCGCCTACCGACAACCAATCACCCGCGGCGAGATCGAGCAGGTGCGCGGCGTGGCGGTCAACAGCAATCTGATCAAAACGCTGGAAGAGCGAGAATGGATTCGCGTGGTCGGCCACCGCGACGTCCCGGGCAAGCCCGAACTGCTGGGCACCACGCGCGCCTTCCTCGATTATTTCGGCCTGAAGAGTCTCGATGCCTTGCCGCCGCTATCCGAATTGCACGAGATCCCAGAATTCGATCCGCAATTGCCGTTTGCCATCACCCCGGTTTCCGCTGCGGCGGCGGATACGGCGGAGGATCCCGAAGCCGAAAGTACATCGAGAGGGCTCGATTACGCCGTTACCGATAGTGTCGATTCCGAATCTGATTTTAATCAGTCCGATTTTTCCGAACCCAATTCACAACAGTCCGATTCCACGGACCCGCAAGAGCACATTTCATGAACGATAAACATCCAACCAACCTCGGCGCAGCCGATACCACGCGTAGCCGTCTGTCGCTGTCCTCCAAACGCGAGGCCGACGAGAACACTCCGCGCTTGGAAGAACGCCTGCACAAGGTTCTGGCGCAAGCCGGCCTAGGCTCGCGGCGCGCGCTGGAAGAGCGCATCGCGCAAGGCCTAGTGCGAGTCAACGGCGAGGTCGCAACTGTCGGGCAGAGTGTGTCTAGTGGCGACAAGATCGAACTCGACGGCAAGGCATTCGTCGCCAGTACGTTAAACGAGCCGGCGCGTGTGCTGCTGTACAACAAGCCCGAGGGCGAAGTGACCACACGCGACGATCCCGAAGGCCGCCCGACCGTGTTTGAAGCACTACCGCGGATCAAGGGCGCGCGCTGGATCGCCGTGGGTCGCCTCGATATCAACACCACCGGCTTGCTGCTGCTGACCACCGATGGCGAGATGGCGAATGCGTTGATGCATCCCTCGCGCGCGGTCGAACGGGAATACATCTGCCGCGTGCATGGCGAAGTGCCGGACAACATCGTCGATCGCCTCGCCCGCGGCGTCGCACTGGAGGACGGCCCGGCCAAGTTCGACGTGATCGAGCGGATCGGATCGAGCGACAGCCACGCGTGGTTCAAGGTGATCGTGCGTGAAGGCCGAAATCGCGAAGTGCGGCGGCTGTGGGAATCGCAGGGTTACCAGGTGAGCCGACTCAAGCGCGTGCGCTACGGATTGATCCCGCTGCCACGTTTGCTCAAGCGCGGCCAAAGCGAAGATCTGCCCGCCGAAAAGGTCGCAGAGTTGCAGGCCGAACTCGGCATGGAAGGCGGCGCCCAGGTGTTGACGCTGCAACCGGTGATCGGCCAGCGCAACGCGCGAGTGGAAATCCACGTTCCGCGCGGCGATCGCCAAGGCAACGCCTATGTCAACGGCGCGATGGCCGATGAGGCGCGCGAGCTGCGCCGATTCGATCATGTACGCGAGGATGTGCGTCCCGGCCGTCGCGGTCCCGGGCGTCCCGGTGGCC
>JBBQQH010000002.1:0-96807 GCA_038216155.1 Lysobacterales bacterium | reverse complement strand
GCTAGGGAAGGTCTGAACAAGTCCGTCATTCCCGCGAAGGCGGGAACCCATGGACTCTAACTGCTTGATCTATAAGTCGCTGGATTCCCGCTTTCGCGGAAATGACGATCAATAGTGGACTTGTTCAGACCTTCCCTAGGGAAGTTCGGCTTGGTTGCAGAGCCCATCTGCATTCTCATTAGCACCGATGGATTTCGATCAATCTCAAAGGCATTGCCGCCTCGTCACGGCTTAAGGTTCTCTAGATCGCTGAGCAGGCTAGGGTAAGACGTCTGCCAGCCGAGAGCTTTTCGCGTGTATGCGCTAGAAGAAGGTTGGTCCATTGAAAAGATCGGTCCTAGTGGACCGAAATGGTCTTGGGGCACGCTCTTGACCGGCAACCCTAGGCGCCTGCCAATCACTGTTGCGATATCGACAACCTTGTCCCCTTCATCAGCAACAGCGTGCCACGCAGTACCGGCAGGCGCGGACTCGAGAGCCAACCTAAACAAGACGGCGGCGTCTAGCGCATGAACGGCTGGCCACCGCTGCGTTCCGTCTCCGGGATAGCCTGATACGCCCGATTGCCTGGCGATATCGGTCAACAGCCCGGCGAAGCCGCCCTTTCCTTGGTTGTGAACAGTCCGAGGCATGCGGACGGCGCTGCTTCGCACCCCCCGCGAAGCTAGGTCGAGCACGGCGTTAACGGACCGATTACGTCCACCAAAGGGGCCATCGATCTCCGGCCGGTCGGCTTCGGTGCTGAAATGTCCGGGAATCCACGGTGTTCCCGAGACGGTAACGAAAGCGCGGTCGCTGTCCACCAGCTCTTTGCCGATGGTCTGCAACACGTCGCTCTCTTCGGAAACGGCGCGAGTGATCGCTTCGGCACTACTGAAATCGTGACCGAAGGCCAAATGGATGACCCCATCCGCCTGCTTCACGCCTGCGAGCAAAACATCTAAATCGGTAATCCCGCCTCGCAGTGCTTTTGCACCGACTGCTGTGAGCCCTTGTGCAGACTCATCGGAACGGGCAAGCCCGACGACGGTATGACCATGGTTAAGCAATTCGCTGACGACGGCTGAGCCAATGAGGCCCGTGCCCCCGGTAATGAAAACATGCATATCAGAGTCCTCCGAGGATGTGATGGGATAAATATCTCATCACATTATGGGATAAAGGTGCCATGACGTACAATAGGGAATGAGCCGATGGCAACCAGAAGCACGCGCACGTCTAGTAATGGCAGCTGTCGACCTGTTTTCTGAGCAGGGATACGACGCGACCACTGTTGACCAAATCGCCAAGCGTGCAGGCGTCACCAAGAGCACGTTCTTTCGGCATTTCCCTGACAAGCGCGAATTGTTGTCGGCAGGACAAGAGACTCTCTGCAAGTTGCTTTCAGAGGGCATTCTTCAGGCGCCCGAAGATAATGGTCCGCTCGCGGCGGTGTCGGCGGGTCTTCTGCGCGCAGCGAGTGCGTTTGGGCCTGCCAATCGAGAGTTGGGGCCACGAATCAAGGAAGCTATTGCCTCTAGCGTGGAGCTGCAGGAACGTGCCGCTTTGAAGAACGTAGGGCTTGCCGCCTCAATGACTAAAGCGTTACAGGAACGAGGTGTCTCGGAGCCGGTAGCCCAACTTGCCAGCGAACTCGGTGCACTGGCGCTAAAAAAGGGCTATGCCGTTTGGTCTGAGGGAGGCCAACAAGCTGGCGACGACTTGGGGCCACACGCGCTAGCAGCGTTGGAAGAACTTCGCGTTGCGAGTGTTGCGCTAGGCGCTCAAGGCGGGGTGGACGACAAGGGTCCAACAAAGTGAGAATTTAAGGTACTTGCTGCGAACTTTTCTATTTCGAATTGGATATCTGTGGGCAGCGATGGGCTCCTTTTGGCACTGCATTTAATCGATTAGCGACCCTTGACGAACTGTCACTGACGGAAGCTGCGGACGGACGTCCGCACAATGGGGCGTCGCAAAGCGGACAGTCGTCACAGGCAGCAATGGGTCGGAAAGTGACAGTCGTTTGGGCCAGTAATTCCACGGGTTGCGTCGTTGCGTTCTGTAGGATGTGCAACTACGCAACGGCTGATCGCACCATGCGAAAAGCCGGCCGGCAATCGGGTTGGCCCTGTCCTTGCCGGAGTGATCTGACGCAGGCATGGATTGCTGACCTTGGCTCTCTACAGTAAAGAGCAGATAGTGCAGACACCTGCAAATAACAGGCAAGAACAGGGCGACTGAGAACAGGGCCGAACTGGCAGGCCGCTTTGAGCACCCCGAATACGCTGATATGCAAAGTCGATTCGCGCCACACTTTCTGGTCGCTCCGCTGGCGAACGCATTGATAGGGCGCAATATTTTTCTGTTGACAGGCACAGCGGCGCATCTGAACATCCGGTGCAACGACAACGGAAGCGGGCGCGGAGATGGCAATTGACATCCTCGATGAACTTGCACGCCTCATCGAGCACGAGCGGGATGCGCTGCTTACACGTTGGCGCGGACATGTCCGGGAACTCCCCGCGGCACGGGATCTCGACGCGCCGACGTTGAACGATCACATACCCCATCTGCTCGCAGAACTTGTCGCAGCCCTACGATCCAAGTCAGACGAGACGATCGCGCAGGCTCTTCTTGACGGTAGTCCGCCCGCCCACGGCTTGCAGCGAGTCAAGGACGCATTCGACATCGAGGAGGTCGTCGCCGAGTACAACATCCTGCGCGACTGCATACACGACCTGGCAGACCGCAACAGTTTGAATCTGCATGGGCGTCCGTTCCACATCCTGAATCGCGTCCTGGATGGGGCGATCGGTTCGGCCGTGCAGTCGTTCGCGACTCAGAAGGCACTTGAGGTCCGACACCGCCGGGAAGAGTACCTGGCGTTCGTGGCCCACGACCTGCGCACTCCCCTCAATGCCATTTCGCTCTCCGCGCGAGTGCTAGAGATGATCCTTTCCCGGGACCGCACTGATACACCGCAGTCCGCCCAGATGTTCAAGGCGCTCAGCCGGAACGTTCAATACCTTGAGGCATTGGTGGGCAAGGTGATTGAGGAGAATAGGAATCTCGAAACCGAGGATGGGATCAAGCTCGAATGCCGGGACTTCGATCTGTGGCCGCTGATCGAGAGCCTCATTCACGATATCCACCCCATTGCGGGCACATCCACCACTCGACTTGTCAACTCCGTGCCCGAGGATTTCGTCGTCTACGCGGATGCCAGTTTGCTACGGCGGATTTTCCAGAACTTGATCGCGAACGCGATCGCCTACACGCCGCGAGGGGAGGTCGTCATCGGCGCGGAATTCAATGACGGAGGTGCCGTCGAGTGTTTCGTCCGCGACAACGGAGCGGGAATACCCTCGGACCGCTGCAGTACCGTGTTCGATAAGCACGAAACGGATCCCGACAAGGAGGGTGGGTTGGGGCTCGGTCTGGCCATCGTCAAGACATTTGTGGAGGCGCATGACGGGGCCGTCACCGTGGAGAGCGAACTAGGTGTCGGCTCGACGTTTCGGTTTTCGCTGCCCGGGCGGCCGACTGAAAGCGGCGATCCCAGCCTGTCCGGCAATTGATCGCTCTATAGCCGCCGGTGGCGACTGACCGCAAGGAGTCGGATTGAGTCGGTCATCGGCCATGACCAGCAGTGGCGAAAGCACATCGACGTGCCCTTGTTCCTGCTTCACTCTTTGGAAGTAGCTACCTTGTCCTGCGTCTTTGTCAGGAAATCATTCGCGTCGTGGCGCTCGTGCAATTGGCTGGATAGCTCGCCAAAGGTGCGGTTGACCATGCTTCCGCGCTGCACGGCAGGACGTTCTGCGATGGTGTCGGCCCAGCGTCGGAGATTGGCATATTCCTCGACTTGCAAAAACTCGCCCGCGCCATAGAGCAGCCCTCGCACCATGCCGCCGTACCAAGGCCAGACAGCAATGTCTGCGATCGTGTACTCATCGCCGGCAAGATAAGGGTGGTCGGCCAGGCGCTTGTCGAGCACGTCGAGTTGACGCTTCGTCTCCATTGCGAAGCGGTCGATCGCATATTCAATCTTGGTTGGGGCGTAGGCGTAGAAATGTCCGAAGCCGCCGCCGAGATAGGGGCCGCTGCCGACCTGCCAGAACAGCCATGACAGGCATTCGGCGCGGGTCGCTGGATCGCTCGGTAGGAACGCGTCGAATTTCTCCGCCAGGTGCATCAGGATCGCCCCCGATTCGAACACGCGAATCGGCGTGGAGCCACTGCGATCCATCAACGCCGGAATTTTCGAGTTGGGATTGACCTCGACAAAGCCGCTGCCAAACTGATCGCCGTCGCTGATCTGAATCAACCACGCGTCGTATTCAGCGCCGACTTCGCCTCGCTCCAGTAATTCCTCCAGCATGATCGTCGCCTTCACGCCATTGGGCGTCGCCAAGGAATACAGCTGGAACGGATGCTGGCCGACTGGCAACTCCTTGTCGTGCGTGGCACCGGAAACCGGGCGATTGATCGCCGCGAACTTGCCACCGTTACCGTTGCCCTTGTTCCAGTGCCAGATCTTGGGTGGTGTATAGCCGGGCATGTCGGACATGGTGCATTTCCTCAGGTAGTTTTCAGGCGGCCATACTGTGGAACATGGCTTGGTGCGCTGCGTCGGTCCTTTTTGCTTGAATCAATCCCGAGGCAGCTGTATTCGCTCCTCAATGGATATCCGGCCGGGTTTGCTCGCAGCCAATAGTACGGGCAAGTATCGACTTGCGGCCTGCGAGTTGGCTGCGCGCCTCAGTTCCCGTACATTCAATGCGTCGATAATCGTTTCATCCATCCACCCATTCATCACCCGGAGAAAATCATGGCAACGAAAAAGACAACCAAGGTCAAGGCAGCTCCCAAAGCAGCAGCGACGGTTTCGCACAAACCGATCAAGGATGCGTTGAGCAAATCAGCCTTGGTGACTCACATCTCTGAGGCAAGTGGCGTAATTGCCAAGGATGTACGCGCAGTAATGGCCGCGCTGGAAGGAGCCGTGGCTGGTTCCATCCACAAGAAGGGATCGGGATCGTTCACTTTGCCCGGGCTGCTGAAGATCACCGTGGTCAGCCTGCCGGCACAGCCAAAGCGCAAGGGCATCAATCCCTTCACGAAAGAAGAGCAAATGTTCGCAGCCAAGCCAGCCAGGACCAAGGTCAAGGTCCGTCCGCTCAAGAAGCTGAAAGACGCGGCGGCCTGACGCTGCACGCCTTTAGTCCGGCCAGGATTGCTTTCGAAAAGCGGCTTGGTCGGACTATCAAGATTGCAGAGCTAAAAATTCAATCGAGCGGACTTGCGTTCGGCAAGCCGCTTGTTTTTGGTATTGGATGTGATGATGAAGACTACCGCGCTGTTGTCGTTCGTCCTGGCCGCCTTGATCGTCGGATGCTCTTCGTACGCTGCCGAGAAGCAGCTTGAGTTCACGCCACAGAATGGTTTTCGTGGCAACAGTGAAGGAAACGGCTCGCTTAACCTTTTCTTCGGCAAGGCTCGCGCATTCCATGTCGAAAGCCACGGAAGTGAGCAGAGTGACGGCACGTTTTGCCTTGAACAAAAGGTCACCTTCCAGGGAGAGCCGCCGGAAGATCGAGTGTGGATCCTTACCACTGTCAGCCCGCATCATTATTCAGCCACGCTGAGTGACGCTGCCGGTCCCGTGACGGGATCCTCTTTTGGTCCTCACCTGTCTTTGCACTACAGGGTCAAGGGCCCGCTGGTCATGCATCAGGAACTGGAACTATTGCCGGACGGGAAAACGATCGACAACGTTGGAACCATCACGTTGCTTGGCGTTTCTGTCGGTCACCTACACGAGACAATTAAGCGTTGAGGTCCCGGCATCACATCTAACATTCTGTAATGAGCTTCCCGCGCAGTTGATGGCCCGATAGCTGCCGGTCGCATGTGATCGGAATGGGTCGCCTGGCGACCGTCAACCAAAGGTCGTAATCGGCCAAGACGAGATAGCCGTTACTTCTGTCGACTCGCCCAACTGTGGCCCTGGCTGCCTCGATGCTGAAAGTATCGAGCTGCGTAAGATCAGGCGTAGGTGCTTGTTGCCGTGTACAAGCGCACGTAAGCTCGGGCCCCATGGTGCTGATGTAGTCGGTTCTGTGCTCCAGCGATGTCGTCACCTCCAGTCATCCATTCCATTTTCCAGCTGCGTTAATCGGCATCTCGCCAAGGTAGACCTCCATGCCCCTGACGCGACGCCGTTTTCTCGGTGGCACGGCCGCTGTCGGTGCCGCGCTGGCGCTCCCCGCCATGGCGGCGGCAGCAGTCAAGGATGATGCTTCCAAAGCGGCGCAACAAGCGAGTCGCGCCCTAAGCGACGCCGTCAAGGCAGGTGCTTGCCCTGGATCCGCGGCATGCATGGCGCGACATGGGCAAAGCGGATTCGCAGTCGCAATGGGCATCGCCAACCTCGAAACCGGCACCCAAATGGCGCCTGACAGCATCTTCCGCATAGGCTCGTTGACCAAGCAATTCACGGCTGCGCTGGTGCTAAAACTGGCCGCGCAAGGCAAGTTGAATCTGGACGATCCAACGCAGCTCTACCTGCCTTTTTTTCCCGCCGACAAACCGTTCACGCTCCGCGAACTGGCCAACCACACCGCTGGCATCCATAGCGATGAAAACGACTCCTCCTGCGCACGCGAAACCACCCCAGCGCTTTCTCAAGTCGATCTGGCTAGGGCTATCAGTCAGCAAAAGCAGGCGTTTGATTTTCCACCGGGCACGGCTTGGCTCTACAGCAACGCCAATTACATCGTGCTGGGCGCCGTGGTCGAAAAGGTGACCGGCAAATCCTTGGCTGTGGCCGCGACCGAGATGATCTTTCGGCCACTGGGACTGGCACGCACGAGCTTTGATACGGTCGATGCGGTGGTCCCCGGTCGCGTGGATGGCTACTCCCGGACCGACGGCGCCGCAGGCACGTTCGTCCACGCCCACTACATCGACATCGCCGAGGCGGGCGGTGCCGGCGCGATGCGTTCGTGTTGCGACGACTTGTGCCGTTGGCATCATGCGCTGTTCGCCAACCAGCTGTTCGACGCGAACTGGACGCAGACCATGATCACGCCGGGCCGCTTGCGCGACGGACGCATCAGCGGCGCTCACCGCTTCTCGCCGGAAGACAACGCATCCTATGGTGACGTGCAGTACGGCATGGGGCTACTCATCGCGCGTCCCGATTCGTCAGGCCGTAGCGTGCAGCACTATGGCTTTATCAACGGCTTTGCCGCGTTGCTGCAGACTTGGCTGGATCAAGGTTTAACGATGGCCGTACTCTGCAACGCCGACATTGGTCCGGGCCTACCCTTCCACGGCGTCCGCCAGGCCGCCGTCGACCACCTGCTACCGCATGCTTAAGACGCGAATCAGCGAGATGCAAGTGCTCTAAAGGAGGCACACGACGCCTCCTGCGATCACTGCTTGCTCGCGCAAGCACGGCAACCGTATCAATCTCCCAACGGTTATAGCGCGCGGTTGCGCCACTCGACTTTGAAAAAATGGTGCGTCCCGACTTTAATCACAATCGAGCATCGCAATGCTGAGCGTGTTTCAGCAGCGCCCCACATGCAAGGTCAGCGGCCACCGCACCGCGCGAAGCTGTTGCGGATCACCCCAGGCGCGCGTCATGTCGGCTTCGATCAACGCAACCGCATCCTTGCCGGTTGCGCGCAGGTAGCGCTGGCAGGCCGACCAGCTTCGCAGGTAGGCGAGGTATTGCGGTAGCGTCCAGTCGCAGCGCATCTCGAATGCCGGGACGTTGGCGAAGCGCTTGAATGCGACGGGCAGATTGCGATAACCATCGATGACGTGCTGGCGGCCATCGGGCCAGTAGCCTTCGAGCAATGCATCGTGCAGGCGATCGAATGGCGCGTCCACGTCCGTGCTCACCCGCGATTGCCCGTAGGTCCATGCAGCGAAGACGCCATCGGGCTTGAGCACGCGGCGGGCCTCGGCCTGGAAGCGCTGCACGTCGAACCAGTGCATCGCCTGCGCGACAGTGACCAAGTCGGCGCTGGCGTCGGCCAGGCTGCACGCTTCAGCCGGTTCGACCGCGTAGCGGAGATTGGATGCGGGTTCTGCTGCTTCGATTTGTTGCGCGCTGGGGTCGCTGGCATAGACCGCAGCAAAGCGTCGTGCCAATGCCCGTGCCGCCTGCCCATTGCCGCAGCCCGCATCCCAGGCCAAATGGTGCGATGGGCACTGGTCGCTGAGCCAGCCGAACAGGGCCTGCGGATACTGCGGACGGGCGTTGGCGTAGGCGGCGGCGTGCGCGGAGAAATGGTCGCGGAACTCCATCGCTGCGTTCCCGGCAGGGTGTTGCATCAGTGTAATGCCAGCGGCATTGGGGATGACATGCGAGCGCCGTTCATGAAGGGCCTGCTAGGGTTCACGCCTGCACAACAGGGTCGATTGCTGCGCTTGCTGGCGGCTTGGTGTCGATCAAAAACCGCAATTCCAATCAGCCATATCAGGATCGCCTTGGCGGCCTGACCGTTCGGAGAACCGCCATGAACAAGACCCTCAGCCGTACCGCGTCCGCCGCCCTCAGTCAGGCTGGCCACATCGCCACCAGCGTCACCGGCGGCGTCAGTCATTTGATACCGAGTGCATTGCGCGCGGTGATCGCCGGTGCGCAACTCACGGTGTTGCGCGACGGTGGCCGAAAAGCAGTAAAAGTGCTGCGCAAATATCCGGCTGCTAGCGCGGCGACCGTGGTGGTGGCTGCGGGGGCCGGCATCGCGCTGTGGCTGCTGCGCCGCAACAGCCGGCGTCGCAACCTCGATGAAGGCATGCGCACGATCGAGGTCAAGCCGGTGCGCGTCGCGCGTCGCGCGACCACCAAGCGGGTTCCGCGCAAGACCGCGAGCAAGGCGAGTTCTGCGACCAGTTGAGTAACAGATTCCGTCCTCCTCGTCATTGACCAGCTTGGCTGTTGAGCGCCGCGTTCGAGGGCGTTAGTACCACGAACAGCTGATAACGCGGGGACGATGAGGGCTGGAGAGATCGGTCGCGGTTTGTTAGACGGGACGCCATTGCCCGGGCGCCAAGCCGTCCAGCCCGTGCTCGCCGATCGTGACGCGAATCAGTCGCAGTGTCGGCAGGCCGACCGCGGCTGTCATGCGCCGGACTTGGCGGTTGCGGCCTTCGCCGATCGTTAGCTCCAGCCACGTATCGGGCACCGTCTTGCGAAACCGCACGGGCGGCTCGCGTGCCCATAGCCAGTCAGGCGCGCTTTCCAGTGCGCGCGCGTGCGCTGGCAGGCTTGGCCCATCCTTTAACGCCACTCCAGCTCGCAATATTTCGAGCTGAGCTGAGCTGGCGTGGCCTTCCACTTGTACCAGATACGTTTTCTGCAGCTGGTGTCGCGGATCGGCGATGCGATTGACCAATGCGCCGTCGTCGGTCAGCAGCAGCAGACCTTCGGAATCGTAATCAAGGCGGCCGGCTGCGTACACGTACGGGGGCATGCCAAACCCGGCCAGAGTGCACCGCGCGGGCGAACTGCGATCTGTGAACTGGCACAGCACGTTGAACGGCTTGTTGAAGGCGATCAGCATCCGCGCAGTGTAGCGGCGACACTCCACCCGCGCGTGGGACAATGCAAAGACGACGAGTGCTTTCTCGCACTCGCTGCTCATGGTTCGACAAGCTCACCATGAGCGGGTTTTCTGCGCCGGGCGAACTGAAACCGTTCGTGGTGAGCCTGTCGAACCATCAACGGTCTTAGCCATGCCGCCAACACATCCCCTGCGTCGCCTGTTTGTCTTCGCCCGCCCGTTCCGGCGCGGCGCAATTCTTGCCAGCACGTTTTCGGTACTCAACAAATTTTTCGACGTGCTGCCGGAGTTGCTGATCGGTGTAGCAGTCGATGTGGTGGTCAACAAGCGCGAATCGTTCCTGGCGCGCATGGGCATTCCCGATCCGTTGCATCAGCTGCTGCTGCTGGTCGCGCTGACAATCGCGGTGTGGGTGTTCGAATCGTTGTTCGAATACCTGTATGCGGTGCGTTGGCGCGGGCTTGCGCAGGACCTGCAACACACGCTGCGGCAAGCCGCATACGCGCACCTGCAAAAACTCCCGCCCGACACCATCGCGCGCGAACGCAGCGGCAAGCTGATGGCGCTGATGAATGAAGACGTGAACCAGATCGAGCGCTTCCTCAACACCGGCGCGAACGATCTGATCCAGGTGTTCATCTCCTCGCTGCTGGTCGGCGCCGTGTTCTTCTTCCTGACGGCAAACCTCGCCGTGCTCGCGCTATTGCCAATCCCGTTGATCCTGATCGGCGCGTTCTGGTTTCAGAAACGTCTCGCGCCGCGCTACGCCGCCGCACGCGAAGCCGCAGCCACCGTCTCCACGCGCCTGAACAACAACCTCGCCGGCATGGCCACGATCCAGGCTTACACCGCCGAAGCATTTGAGAGCGAACACGTGCGCGCTGCGTCCGATGGTTTTCGCGCGCGCAACGCCGAAGCGATCAAGGTGTCGGCCGCGATCACGCCGGTGATCCGGATGGCGATCCTCGCCGGTTTCGTGGCGACTATGTTGTACGGCGGCTGGCTCACCTTGCAGGGGCGGCTCGGAGTCGGCAGTTATTCGGCGCTGGTCTATCTCACGCAACGCTTGTTGTGGCCGCTAACGCGGCTGGCCGACATGACTGACCTCTACCAACGTGCGATGGCGTCGGTGAATCGCGTGATGGACTTGCTCGATTCGCCATTGCCAAAGCGCGGCGACCAGCAACTTACGGCGCGTCCAAGCGGAGCTTTGCGATTCGACGATGTGCGGCATGCCTACGATGGTCGCGTCGCGGTCGATGGGGTGTCGTTCGACGTGCCCGCAGGCGCGATGATCGCCTTGGTCGGCGGCACCGGCGGTGGCAAGAGCACATTGTTGAAATTGTTGCTGCGCTTTATCGATCCCGATGTCGGACGCATCGCACTTGATGGTCTGGACATCGCCGCACTCGATCCAGCTGCATTTCGAAAAATTATTGGCTACGTCGCGCAGGAACCGTTCCTCACCGACGGCACGGTCGCGGACAACATCGCCTACGGCGACCGCGCGCCCGACATGGCGAAGGTGGAAGCTGCCGCGCGTGCGGCCGAAGCGCATCGATTCATCGTCGCGTTGCCCGACGGCTACGCGAGTGCGGTCGGCGAGCGCGGCACCCAGCTGTCAGGCGGACAACGCCAGCGCATTGCGCTGGCTCGCGCGCTGTATCGCGATCCGGTGATCCTTGTTCTCGACGAAGCGACCTCGGCCGTCGACAACGAAACCGAGGCGGCGATCCAGCATTCGTTGGCGAAAGCGCACGCGGGTGAAGACGGTCAGCGCCGCACTACGCTCGTCGTCGCGCATCGTCTTTCAACCGTGCGCCGCGCTGACGCGATTCATGTGTTGGAAGCCGGGCGCATCGTCGAGTCCGGCACCCATGACGAACTCGTCGCCCGCAACGGAATCTACGCCGCGTTGTGGCGATTGCAGACCGGCGAAGCATGAACTGGCGCCCACACGTGATTAGGCGGCGCACATGAAAAAGGCCACCCGATGCCTCGAGTGGGCGTTTTGTTAGCGGCAGCAAATGCGTTTGTTGCCGGTCAGAAGTCCTGCGAAAAACGCACGCCGAATGTGCGCGGTTGTGCGGTGACGGTGTAAGGCTGGCGTCCGCAAACTTCCGCTGCGCATTCCGAGAACTTCGCCAGCTCCGCGCGCTTGTTGGTCGCATTCTTCAGGAACAAATCCAGCGACCAGCTGTTCTTGTGGTATCCGACGGAGAGATCGAGCAAGGTGTAGGCAGCCAGGGATCCGAGTAAGCCGCTCTGGTATTCGCGCAAGTCTGTAGTGCGACTACCGACGTGAGTGACCGTTGCCTGCCCGTAGGCATCGCCACCTGCCCAGTCGAAGCTGTAACGCGCATTGAGATTGCCCTTGAATCGCGGGGTGATCGGGAGTCGTGTGCCACTGGCGGCGAAGTCCGGTTTGCGGTTGTTGAATGGCGCACTGAGATCCACCGGATCAAAGCAAGTGGCATCCAGGGCGCCGGTCAAAGGATCGGTTGCCTTGCAGTAGTCCGCCGCCAGACGGGCGTTGTACCAGGCGAAGCCACCACTGATCGACAGGTTGTAGGTTGCGGCCCAAGTGAGGTCTGTCTCGAAGCCATCGATCCGCGCCTGGTTGGCGTTGCGGATTTCGGTCAGGCCATTGGCGCCCAAGTAAGAAAACTGGAAGTCCTTCCAGTTCTCGCGGAAGAACGCGCCGTTCCAGCGAATCCGGTTGTTGTCCCACGAGGTCTTCCAGCCGATCTCGTAGTTGGTCAGGAAGTCGGACTTGTACGGCGGCAGCGTGCCGCGGCGATTGATGCCGCCGGGCCGGTAGCCTTCCGACCATGTCGCGTAAATCAGTTTGTCGTTGTCGAACTTCCAGGTCGCGTTGAGGCGGCCGATGTTGCCGGTTTCGCTGGTGCTCTTGTCGAGGTTGACGCACGGTGCGCCGTGGAAATGTTCGGTCGAAAAACATTGCGACTCGCCGATGCTGCCGCTGAAACCCGCACCGAAACCAAAAAAGCCCTTGAGGCTGTTGTTCGACTTGAAGTGGCGCAGGCCGCCGGTAAGAGTTAGCTGGTCGGTGACATCAAATGACAGTTCCCCGAAGATCGCCTGGTCGCGGTCGCGACGCTGCTGGGCAGTCAGCCAGATCGTGTCGGGATAGCCCGGCACTTCGAGTGAATCAGCAAGATTGACGATGAAGTAATCCTGGAAGATGTTGTGCTGTTGCTGCTGCCAGAACAAGCCGCCGACAAAGCGCACGCGCTCGGTCGATGGCGAGGTGATTCGCAACTCATGGCTGGTCTTGGTGTACCCATCCTTGCCGTGGATGAACTGGGTCGGATCGATCTGCGCGGTGCTGTTGTCGTAGAAGTACGCGCCGTATCCCGCCAGCGTGTCGTACCAGAAGGCGTAATCGGTGTAGTCGGCGTGTGAATCGACATCGCGCTTGAGGTGAGAGAACACGTACGTCAAGTCGAAATTGCCGATCTTGCCTTCCACCGTCAGCGCCGCCTGGGCCCAGCTGTCGTCGGAGGATTCGGGTGTGAAGTGCGTCACCTTGAGGTCGCCGATCTTTGGGTCGTAGCCGGTGCTGCCATTGGCCTTCTGGTGCTGACCCATGATCGTCGGTGTGATCGTCCAGTTGTCGCCGATTTGAAACTGGGCCGCCGCGCGCGCGCCAATTGTATCGGCGTCGTTGTAGTTCTTCTTCGCGCGGTTGGCGTTGTCGACTGTGATCCCCGAGGTCGGAAAGGTGATCGTGCCGTGCACGTTGTCGACGTAACCGGCATCGTGCTTTTCCCAGCCAACCAGGCGGATTGCTGCGGTCGGGCTGATCGGAATGTTCACCATGCCTTCGAGGACATGGCCGATGCCGCCGCCGTCGATCGTGTTCAATTCGGCGGCATAGGACGATGCGAATTTCGATGGATCGGGCTTGTTGGTGATGATGCGCACCGTGCCGGACTGCGAACTCGCGCCATACAACGTGCCCTGCGGGCCGGCCAGAGCCTCGACGCGTTTGATGTCGTACATGTGGATGTCGAGCGCGCCCTGGATCGTGGTGATCGGTTGCTCATCGAGGTACATGCCGACGCTGGGCTGCGAACCCGAATGGTTGCCGTCGCCACCGCTGGCGACGCCGCGCATGTAGACCTGGACGAAGCCCGGGCCGGAAAACACGCCGCCGCCGGCGGTGCCGTACGACAGGCTGGGGATCATCTTCGCGTAGTCGCT
The DNA here is from genome assembly GCA_038216155.1 of Lysobacterales bacterium. Classification (GTDB taxonomy): domain Bacteria; phylum Pseudomonadota; class Gammaproteobacteria; order Xanthomonadales; family Xanthomonadaceae; genus SZAS-103. The sequence continues at coordinate 83,014 of JBBQQH010000002.1, read as the reverse complement.
GAAGCTCAGCACGTCGGCCTGCTTGAGCTTGGTCTCGCTGATCACCTGGATGCTGATCGGGACCTTTTGCACGTTTTCCGTGCGCTTTTGCGCTGTGACCACCACCTCGTCCAAGGTCTTGACGCGATCTGCTGGCTCTGCCTGCTTCTCTGCTGGAGCCTGCTGGTCTGCAAGCGGCTGCGGGTCTGACTGCGCAAGCGCAGTCGAGCTGATCGCAAGATAGATCGCGACCGCGAGCGGCACTCTCACCAGATTTTTGGCATTCCCCTGTCCGCTACGCTGCCTGCATGCCTGTTTCATAAATTTCCCCTTCCCCGTGTTGTAGTGATGTCACGCTGTCCCCACTGCGCTGATTGCCAAGTCCTTTGGCGCGGCTGGGTAGGCATCCAGCACCGGGCCCAGACTGGTCTTCAGCGGCCCTAGCCACTGTTCAAAGTGTTTCCAGTGATCAATCCCCTCGCGGTAGATCGGCTGGCGTACCTGTTCGGAACTGGCGGTCCGCACCGGGCGCGCATTCTCGAAGAACCGCAGACACGCATCCTCGAACGGAAGTCCGCAATAGTCCAGCAGCCGCCGCACTTCGGTCTCGGTGGACGTGACCATGTCCTCGTAGGCGACGCGATGGATGCGCCCGGGCAGCACGGCATCGAAGTGCGCCATCAGTTCGACGTAATCGCGATAGTAACGGCCTATATCCTCGAGGCTATAGCTGAAACTCTGGCCGCGCGCGAACTGCTGTTTGAAGCCGGAAAAACAGCACGCCATTGGGTGTCGCCGCGCATCGATGATGCGTGCGTTCGGCAGCGCCAGGTGGATCAAGCCGACGTGGGCGAAATTGTTCGGCATCTTGTCGATAAAGAGCGGCGCGCCGGTCTTGCGATGGATGCGAGTGCGTTCGATGTAGACGTCGCCGAGCTCGCGCAGCGCGCCCGCATCCAACGCTGCGATCGTGTCCTGGTAGGGAATCGTCGTCGGCGCCCCGGTGCGCTGACGCAGCGAACGAATCATGCTGTTGATCTCGGGCAATTCCATGGTGCCTTCCACCGCGGAATGACTCGACAGGATCTGCTCGATCAGGGTGGAGCCAGCGCGCGGCAGGCCGACGATGAAGATCGGATCCGGCGCAGCACTGCCGAAGCCGGCGCGTTCGCGGAAAAACTCCGACGTGTAAAGCCGCGTCGAGCGCTGCACGCGCGCGGTGTTCTCGTCGGCGCTGTAGGGAATCATCTCGCGCCGCAGCGCATTGCCGCGCGCGTAATGCGGAAATGACTGCGCGTACTCGGCCGTATCCTCCAACGCCTTGCCGACCGCGAACTCGAAATGCAGGCGATGCTCGGCGTCGATGTTGTCGCGTTGAAGCTGCCGGCGCATCGCTGCCAGTTCGGCTTCGCTGAAGCGGAAGGTCTTGAGGTTGGCCAAGCTCCAGTAGGCCTCGCCGAATCCCGGCTCCAGAGCAATGCTCCGGCGATACGCTTCAATCGCGCGATCCTGGAAGCCGGCGGTCTTCAGCGCGTGCCCGTAGCTCATCCAGATGCGGGAGTGGTTCGGATATTCGACGAGGATGCGGTCGTAAATCTCGATGGCAGGCTCATAGTCGCCGATGCGGCACAGGATCACCGCCTTGAGGTTGCGATAGCCCGGATTCTCCGGCTCGATCGCGAGCAGGGATTCGATCTCGGCTAATGCCAGCGCTGGTTTGTTCGCGCGGTTGAGCACTAGCGCGTAGTTCTGTCGCGCCGCATGAAAGCCCGGCGCGAGCTCGAGACACTGCGCGAGCAACAGTTCCGCCTCGTCGTCGCGTCCAAGTCTGGCAGCCACTTCGGCGAGCATGCGCAGCGAGGCGACATCGCTCGGTGCTCGGTTCAATTGCCTGCGCAGCAAAACTTCGGCTTCGGGGATGCGGTTCTCCACCAATGCCGAGGCCGCCGCCAGCAGCTCCGGATCGCGCGTCGAATAACGCACATGCGATGCATACGCCGCATCCGCGCCGGCCGTGTCGCCAGCCGCGAACAGGTGATCGGCAAGCGCCAGCCATGCCCGTGGGAGGTCAGCCTTGAGCGCGACCGCGTGCCGCAATGCCGCCTCTGCCTCATCGGCGCGTCCAGCGCGATCCAGCGCAAGTCCGAGTTCCAGGTGCGCCATCGCCCAGTTGCGCTGCTGGAGACCCAACGGCTCAAGAATCGCCAGCGCTTGTTCGTGATTGCCACCAATGGACCGCGATGCGCCGAGCACCAACAGCGCCAACGGGTGGTTTTCGACGATCTTCAGTATTTCCGCAGCCTGTTCACCGGCCAACTCCGCATCGACGGCGAGCAGCCGCGTGGCGTGGGCCAGGGCCTGGTCGAGCGATGCGGTGGGTTCGGGTGCGGCGCTCATCGATTTCGAAAACCGTCTGCCGGGTTGGTTACGCAAGTGTATGGCTGCGGGAGCAGCGAATGATGTTAGGCCGATTGTTCACCGGCTAACAAGCGTCGCTGAAGAACGCGAAGCCTTGGAAATGAAATCGGGCGACGAAAGACCCCTCCACCCGCCGGTGCGGGAGAGGGGTTGAAGTCGCGTGCCTGTTGGCCAGGCATCTTGAAGCGCCAGCTACACAGTCCAGCAGCCTGGGTCGAATCTATTTCGCCTGTGGCTTGACGAACTTCAACGTCATGCGGTCCGATTCGCCGATCGCCTGGTATTTGTCCTTGTCGACATCGCGCATTGCCAGAGCGGGCGGCAGCGTCCAGACGCCTTTTTCGTAGTCTTTGGTGTCCTTTGGATTGGCGTTGATCTCGCTCTTCTCGGCCAGCGCAAATCCTGCGGCTGTCGCGTAGTCGATCACCTGTTTCTCGGTCACGTAACCGTGCTTGCCGTCGGTTGCCGCACCGGCCGGCGCACGATGATCGGTGACACCGAGCACGCCGCCTGGTTTGAGCACATCGAAAAACGCCTTGAACATCGCCGCCTGATTCCCGCCCATCACCCAGTTGTGCACGTTGCGGAAGGTCAGCACTACATCGGCTGATGCCGCAGGCCCCAAGCTGGGTGCGGATGGATCGAATTCAACCGTTTTGGCGTTGCCGTAGTCGATGGAGTCGGCGGCGAATTTTTTTGCCAGCGCGCTATTGTCCTGCGCGGCCTCGCCGTCGGGCGTTTTCGGTTTGGCCTCCGCGGCGATGTAGTGGCCGTTCGCGTTCAACAGCGCCGCCAGGATTTCCGCGTACCAACCGCCGCCGGGGGTGATCTCGATCACCGTCTGCGCCGGATTGACGCCGAAGAACTCAAGGGTCTGTTTCGGATGCCGGAATCTGTCGCGGGCGACGTTTGCCGGATCGCGCCACGCACCCGCGATCGCCAGGTCCAGCTGCGATGGAGAGCCAGGCGGTGCAGTGGCAGGCATTTCGGTCCTGTCCTTGCTGGCGTCCGCTATGGCCGGGTTGGCAGCCGCAGTCGAAGCGAACACCACGGCGAGAGCGGTGGTCATGGCCAAGGTGAGTATGGGATTGCCGGGCATGGGATTCTCCAGTCGGATCGACCGCCAGCATCGCACGGCGGCGGTTAATTGAGTTGAACCAGTGTGATTGCGCAGGATTTTTAGAAGTTTTCGCGATCAATGCAACGCGCCGTAGCGTAACTCCCTCCCTTTCGCATTAGCGGAGGGGAGGGTTGGGGAGGGGTACGCTTTTATGGTTCGAGCCACTCATGCGCATCCATGCGCTCGTGGCACTTGTCCATCCATGGACATCGCAGCTCACCACGAACGGTTTAGTGGTTCGATTTGCATTCGTGACCGCATCGCTCCAGCATGCTGCCCGCGCTATTGCGGCGCCTTCTCAGCTAAAACAAATCAGCTTGCGGCGAGGGCTCGGCGATTTTCGCTGGCGCTAGGAACAGGTCGTTGCGTAACGGCGGCAAGCGTCCATAACCGAGTTTTGCGTACGCGCGCGCGAAGCGCTTTGCCAGCAGCTCGGCGAACACGCCTTCACCGCGCATGCGTTTGCCGAAGGTGCTGTCGTAGTCCTTGCCGCCGCGCATCTGCCGGATCACGCTCATCACGTGCTCGGCGCGATCGGGAAACCGCGTCGCCAGCCAGTCGCGAAACAGGTCCTTGATTTCGTGTGGCAGCCGCAGCAACACGTAACCGGCCGCGCGCGCGCCGGCTTCATGTGACGCGTCCAGAATATGTTCAAGCTCGGGATCGGTAATCAGCGGAATCACCGGCGCGACCATCACCCCGACCGGCACGCCGGCCTCACGCAAGTTGCGGATCGCCTGCAGCTTGCGATGCGGCGCGGAGGCGCGCGGTTCCATCTTTGCGGCGAGCTGGTTGTCGAGCGTGGTGATCGAGAAGAACACCGTGACCAATCCCTGCGCCGCCATCGGCGCCAGCAGATCGAGGTCGCGCTCTACCATCGCGTTCTTGGTGATCAGGCTCACCGGATGTCGGCATTCGGCTAGCAATTCCAGCAGGCCGCGAGTGATCCGATACTCGCGTTCAATCGGCTGGTAGGCATCGGTATTGATGCCCAGCGCGATCGGCGAACACGCGTAATTCGGACGCGCGAGTTCGATCCTCAAGCGCTCGAGTGCGTTGGTCTTGGCGTATAGCTTGGTCTCGAAATCCAGCCCGGGCGAGAGATCGAGATACGCATGCGTTGGCCGTGCGAAACAGTACACGCAGCCGTGTTCGCAGCCGCGATACGGATTGATCGACTGGCTGAAAGCAATATCCGGCGACTGATTGCGACTGATGATGCTGCGCGCGGTTTCTTCAGTCACTTGAGTGCGCACCGGCGCTGGCAGTTCGCCATCGGCATCCAGCCAGTGCGGCGTGTCCCAGCCGTCGTCGATCGCTTCGACGTGCGTGGAAAAGAATCGGTTGTCGGGCTGGGCGCTGGTGCCGCGACCCTTGATCAGCTTTGGCGTTTCTGGTCGGCGCATGTCGTCATTTTGCGATGCGGGCGTCTCAGCGGCCGAGATGCGATTGCGACAGGTTGCGAACCGCGCGGCGTCATTCGCGGGCGATCGATTCCCCATCACTTGCGTGCCCGCCGCGTGGTGGATGCGAGCGCCGCACGGCCGGCACTAGTTGCGCCAGAATCGCGCAGGCAGCCAGCGTCCACACGATCATCGCGCCGCTGGGCAGGTCGAACACCGCCGACAGCGCCAGTCCGAACACGTAGCCCGCGAGACCGATGATGTAGGCCGTTGTCAGTTGCGCGCGGCCGCGCATGCCGGCTGTTGCGAGCGCCGGTACGATCAGGCTGGCAAACACCAGATACACGCCGACCAACTGCACCGAGACAGTGATCGCCAGTGCAAACAGGCCATAAAACACCAGGCCAAACAGGCGATCACGGCGCAGCCACAGCAGCACCAGCAGGATAGCCGAGAGAATCGCCGCAGGGATCAACTGCTTGAAACTGACCCACAGAATCTGCCCAACCAGCAAATCCTTGAGATGCTCGCCGCCTTGCGGATTGTTGGCGAGCAGCAATAGTCCACCGGTCGCCGCCAGCACGAACAACGTGCCGATCAGTGGTTCCTGATATTGCGGCCAGCGGCGATCCGTCCACGCCAGCAATCCGGCGCCGAGCAGGGCAGCAGCGGCCGCAGCGATCTGGATCTTGAAGCTCGCCTCGTCGACGCCAAAAAACTGCGCAAGGATCACGCCCAATGCGGCGATCTGCGCAATGGCCAGGTCGATGAAGATGATCCCGCGCGACAGCACTTGGCGTCCCAGCGGCACGTGCGTGGACAACACGATGATGCCGGCCACGCAGGCCGGTCCGAGGATGCGGATATCAAGGCCGTCCAGCGTCATTTCGCGGCGCCGAGCAGCTTGTCGATGGTCGAGTCGTACATGCCGAAAAGATCCTTCGCCTGCGCATCGCCGCCAACCGTGAACGGCAGCGCGATTGCGGGCACTCCCGTGTGGTCGGACAACCACTGGCTGGCCTTGGAATCCTGATAAGCGCCACGCACGATCGCCAGCGTGTGCGAACTCTTGGTGGTGTCGATCAGGCTGGCCAGATGACCGCTGGTGGGCGGCACTCCGGGCTTGGGTTCAAGTGAACCGACGATGTGCATTCCGAGCCAGTCGGTCAGGTAAATCCAGGCGTTATGATGGACCACGATGTTGCGACCCTTTAGCGGCGCGGCCTTGGCCTGCCAGCGCGCGATTGCGGCAGTCCAGCGCGCGGAGAAATCGGCAAGGCGCGATTGATACGTCGCAGCGTTGGCCGGATCGAGCTGCACCAGTCGTGCATCGAGCGCCTTGGCAATGGTCAACATGCGGTGCGGGTCCATCTGCACATGCGGATTGCCTTCTGGATGCACGTCGCCGTTGGCGCGATCGAGGGCGGTCGGTTTTTCAAGGGTTACCACTTGGCTGGCGGCCATGAACGAGCCCGCGCCGGACGCCACTTTCTGGTTGCCCGATTGTTGGATCAGCTTCGGCAGCCAGCCAATCTCCAGTTCCGCACCATCGCAGACGGTCAGGTCGGCGCGACGAATCTTTGCGATCAGGCTCGGCTTCGCCTCGATCTGGTGCACGTCCTGCAGCGCGGTGGTGGCGACATCCACGCCGACCTTGTCTCCGGCCAGCTCCTGCACCATTGCGGCCCACTCGGGTTCGCAGGCGAACACCTGCAATTTGGCCTGTGCGGGCATCGCCGTACTAGCGGCCGTTGCGAGGATGGCAGTGAGGACTAGCTTGTTCATGTACGTTCCTTTGCGGGTGTTGTGTGGCTCGACAGAATCACCACGAACGGATTAGGAATAGGACTGCGAATAGAGCCGACGTGTTCAATGCGGTAAGGCGGACGACGTCCTGTCAATTTTCAGAACGCATGTGCACCGTGTGCGCCGAGGGCGACCTGGTATTGCAGGGTAAAAATGTTGTCAACGTCGAACGGATTGGGATTGTCGCGACTGTATTGCAGGCGTACCAGGCTGAACTCACTGTTGAGCCAAGTCAGCTCCAGGGTGTGACGATAGGGATCGAACAGGCTGGCAAACGGACCGCCGTGGTCGGCCCATAACTTGTCATAACGATAGCCGGCCTCCCAATTTCGATTGATGCGGTACAGCGCTTCCAAATAACCGCCGCGGCGCGATCCCGTCCACGGTTGGTTGATCAGCGGGTCGCCCGGCTTCGGAACGGCCGCCACCGTGTAGTCGCCATTGCGATGCTCTGACATGTATTCGCCGCGCACGGTGAAACCGCCGTCCTTGAGGTTGCCATTGGGCGCCCACTTCAAGGTGCCGTCTGCAATGTAAAGCCGCTCGCTTCCGCTGAACCCATCGTCTGAGCCGGCGGTTTGCGAATGCAGCGCCGACAGGCCCGCTAGCCACGAGGTCGAGTCGCCGATATCGCCTCCGGCCTTGACGAATGCGGTGGTTACACCAACGCCTCCATGGCGGCCGCCACCGCTGGGAAACTGATTGCCAGCGAACGCCTCGGCGCCAAATTGCAGAAAGATCGGCGTCGGTGCCAGCCAATGAAGCTGCACGCCGTCGTCGCCGTACTGGCTGCCGAGAAATGCCTGATAGGCAAGTGGTCGATCGTAGAAATTGTCGGTGTGCGTATGGTGACTATTGAGGTAGCCGATGTCGGAGAAGAAGCGCCCGGCACGCACGCCAAATCCATTGGCCAATGACGTCGTTTCGATGTACGCGTTCTCAACGCCCACGTGATCCTGTCCGTGGTCGTTGGACGCTGTGAGAGTGAGCTGACCGTAAAACTTTTCGTCGATGTTGGCGGTCAGGTTAACCTCGCTTTCGGCGATCGACAGCCCTTGCGCCGGCGGACCGGCGCCACCAGCCAGCGGAAATCCGGCGCGGACGTACTGGCCCGGATCGAGCGAGTTGTGCGCATAGGCACCATTGAGAATGACGCTAATGCCGGGGTTGAACGAGTTGCCATTGGCGCCCGTGGGTGCGGCCGCGGGGGCGGCTGATTCGACCTGAGGTTCGGACGCGGCGACTGCTGCTGCTGTCACTTCGGCGGCGGTTTGCTGCGCGGTCTTGATCTCGTCCATCTGCGCGCGGGTGGCCTGCAACGCGGCGAGCGCGTCGGCGTTTTGCTTCTGTATCGCGGCGGCGTTGGCTTCGAGCCTCTTCACCCGCGCTTCGAGGTCGGCGATCTTGTGCTGTTCTAACGAGCCCGCCCACGCCGATGGGCTGATGGCGGGTAAAGCGAGTGCGGCAAGCACGCAGGCGGACAAAAGGCGATAGCGCACGATTGGGACACCGGTGGGGAGCGGACATTGACGTTATCATATAACGTTCGGGTCGCGCCTATTCAACTGGTGACGATTCAGTAATGTGACGGCCTCTGTTGCCGCTGCTGTCTCGCCACCAGTAGACCTTGCTCTCCGGTTTGAGAGGAGAACGTTGATTCGAAAAATCAGAACGTGTGTTGCGACCTAAGTACGCAGTAATCGACGGATTCGGCGGCTTCGATCTGCACGGTGCTGTGGCCGATCCCGAACCGCGATTGCAGCAAGGAGGAAGCCTGCGTGACCAGCTCGCTGCCGTCGGTCGTCGGCTGCGCGCCACCTAGCACATCATTTTAGACGGTTGCCAAGGCTGTTGGCGGCAGCCGGATGAAATGCGCAGTCAGCGCGGTTTCGGTGGTGCTCAACGCCCACACGTGCAGGTCGTGCGCTTCGCACACGCACGGCAATGCGAGCAGTTCGCGATCGACTTCGGCCAGATCAATCCCGTGCGACACCATGTCCAGCGCCAGGCTGGCCGAGTCGCGCAGCACGCTCCATGTCGACCAGCGAAAGCGATGCATCGCATCTAGCCGTGCAGATGCATCACTCAGTGCGCGCCATCTGCGCCGACGGTGCCAAACGGCGGGCGCGATAGCCAGACGATGAAGATAATTGCCAGAAACATCATGCTGAACATCCAGAAGATATCGTTGACTGCCATCGTGAACGCCTGCCGCCGCACCACGCCTTCGATCTGCGCAAACGCAGTTGCGCCCTGCATGCCCATCGCGTGCAGCTGGTCGATATAGGCGGTCGCGCCAGCGTTGCCTTCGGCGACGTGTTCGGCCAGTACGGCATGGTGGTAGTCGGCGCGGTGCTGCCACAAGGTCACCGTCAACGCGGTTGAGATGCTGCCTGCGATGGTTCGGAAAAAGTTCGACAAGCCAGATGCCGACGCGACTTCACCGGGCTTGAGGCCGGACAGGATGATTTGCTGCAGCGGCACGAAGAAGCAGGCAATACCGATGCCCTGCACCAGTCGCGGCATGATCAGCTGCGCAAACGAGGCATCGGCGTTGAAGGTGGAAAACCAGTGCGCGGTAAAGGCGAACACCAAAAACGCGAAACTCACCAGCCAGCGCAGTTCCAACTTCTGCACGTTGCGACCGACAATCGGCGAGATCAGGAATGCCATGATCCCGACCGGCGCAGTGGCCAGGCCCGCCCAGGTCGCGGTGTAGCCCAGCGTGGTCTGCAGCCACAACGGGTACACGACGTTGATGCCGAAAAATCCGAACATGCCCATCGACAGCGCGATCACGCCAACCGTGAAGTTGCGTTTTCGAAACAGGCTGAGGTCGACCACCGGATGTTCGTCGGTCAGCTCCCAAACCACCAGAAACACCAGGCTGATCACCGCGATGATGCCCAGCGCGAGAATCAGCGGCGAGGAGAACCAGTCCTTGTCATTGCCGTTATCGAGCATGAACTGCAGCGAGCCCACGCCAATGACCAGCAAGCCCAATCCGATCTTGTCGATCGGCACTTTCGCAGTCGGTGATTCGCGGTTACGCAGCAAGCGCCAGACGATAAACCCGGCCATCACGCCAACAGGCGCGTTGATGTAGAAGATCCACGGCCACGACAAGTTGTCGGTAAACCAGCCGCCGATGATCGGGCCGAAAATCGGCGCCACCACCACGGTCATCGCCCATAGCCCGAGCGCGAGACCCTTCTTTGCTTGCGGATAATTCGCCAACAGCAAGGTCATCGACAGCGGCACCATCGGCCCCGATACCAAGCCTTGCATCAACCGGAACACCACCAGCATCGGCATGCTTTGCGCGAGTCCGCACAGCATCGAAAACAGCACGAACAGCAACACCGACGTGGTGAACGTGCGCACCTCGCCAAACCGGCGCGAAATCCAGCCAGTCAGTGGCTGCATGATTGCGCTGGCCAGCGAATACGAACTGATCGCCCAGGTGCCTTCGGACGGGCTCACGCTCAGGCTGCCCGCGATCGCCGGCACCGAGACGTTGACGATGGTGATGTCGAGCACTTCCATAAAGGTGCTGGCCGCGATTGCGACGGTCAGCAGCGCCAGCGCGCCGCCTTGCATTGGCGCCAGCTTGATCGGCTGCGCTGACGATGCGGGCGCACCGGGTTCGGCGCTGGCGGTCATGCTCGACATGGATTGCGGACAGGTTGCTGCGGGCGGTTAGTTTGTGTCGCCACTGGCGCTGGCGTTGTTGCCGGCGTTAGCCGCGATGATTGCGTCGGCTTCGGCATCGGCGCGCGCCAAATCGCGCTGGTATACCTGCGTGCTACCCACCGGCGCGTTATTGCTGGTTTGTGCCAGCACCGAACCGCTGGTGTCGGTGATGCGTACCTTGACCGTGGCCGAGAGCCCGATCCGCAGCGGATGGCTTTGCAATTCTTTCGGGTCAAGCGCAATCCGAACCGGCACGCGCTGCACCACCTTGATCCAGTTGCCGGTCGCGTTTTGCGGCGGCAGCAACGCGAACGCGCTGCCGGTGCCGGCGGCGAGGCCGGCAACATGACCGTGAAAGGTGAACGAGCCGCCGTACACATCGGTTTCCACTTCCGCCGGCTGGCCGATGCGAATCTTCTGCAATTGGCCTTCCTTGAAGTTGGCGTCCACCCACAGATTGTTGAGCGGCAGGATCTTCAGCAGCGACTGCCCGGGGGTCACGCGCGAGCCGACTTGCACGTTGCGTTCGGCGACATAGCCATCGATCGGCGCGACGATCGCATCACGCTGCGCGTTGACCCACGACTCACGGAACGCCGCACGCGCCTGCGCCACCAGCGGATTATCTGCAAGGTTTGCACCGTCCACCAACGCGTGCGCGGCACTGGATTGCTGTTGCGCCAACTCAAGCGCGGCGCGCGCCACCGCCACCGCATCGCGCGCGTGCGTGACGTCTTCCGCTGCGATCGCATGCTCGGCCAGCAACGGAACGCGTCGTGCGAGATCGGCCTGCGCTTGCTGCAAGGCCAGCCGTCGCTGCGCGATGGCCGCATCAAATTGCGACGCAGTGCTGGTTTGCTGGCGCACTTGGCGCACCGCCTGCGCCAGCGCGCTGCGTGCTTTTGCCTGCGATACATCGGCATCGGTGGGATCGAGCTGCACCAGCACCTGGCCGGCGCTGACGTGATCGGTGTCATCGGCCAGCACCGCAATCACGGTGCCGCTGACCTGCGCCGATACGCCGACCTGGTTGCCGCCGATGTAGGCGTTGTCGGTGACTTCGCGCTTGGAAAACACCAGCAACCAGAGCAACAGCCAAGCAATGCCAATCAGCACGAATACGCCGCCAACGATCAGCAAAATGCCGCGGCGCTTGCCGTTGGTCTTGACCGATTTGGCCGGTGTGCCGTCGGGCATCAGCACGGCCTTGTCTTTCGCCCGCGCATCGGAAGCGTCATTGCCGGAAGTTGCAGGATCGGCATGATCCTCGGGACCGTGTGTGTTCATGGGTGATTCGTTCCGTCGGAAGTCTTGGGTACGGCAGTGTTGCGTGCAGCATCAAAATGCATGCCGCTGCCCTCGGGGTCGCTGCCCGCATCGGTTGCGCTGTAGCCACCGCCCAGCGCACGGATCAATTCGGCTTGCGTGACCAGACTTTGCGCGGCCAGTTGCAGCGCAGCGTCCTGCTCGCGCAACAGCCGCACCTGCACGACCAACACGGCGCGGTCATCGGCAATACCCTGACGCACGCGCGCAGCAGCAGTCTTGCGAGTCTGCTCAACTGCGGCGATTTCCTGCGCCTGTTGCGCGCGCTGTTGCGAAAGTTGCTGCAGCGTCAGCGCCTGTGTTGCGACATCGCGCGCGGCGTTGACCACGGCGGCGTTGTAGTCGGCGATCGCTAGGTCGAGTTGCGCTCGCGTGCTGCCATAGGCGGCCTTCAAGCGACCACCATCGAACAGCGGCAGGCTGATCGCCGGCGCCACGTTGGCGACGCGGCTACCGTAATCGAACAGCCTGCCCAGATCGATGCTGGAAAGGCCGATCAATGCCTTGATGCTGATGTCAGGATAAAAATCCGCGCGCGCCTTTGTCACCTGTTCGGACGCCGCCTCGACCCGCCAACGGGTGGCGGCGATATCCGGACGCCGACCGATCAGTGCCATTCCGACATCAGCAGGCAACGCCACAGCAACCTGCGGAAACGGACGCGGCGCAAGCGCGGGCAGTTCGGCCGGCGCCACGCCCAGCAACGCGGCAAGATTAGCTTTGCGTAGCTGTGCAGAGCCTTCGATGATGATTTCCTGCTGTCGCGCGGTCTGTAAATCAATCGCCGCGTTGCTACTGGGGTCGGACGATTCCAAACCCTGCCGTTCGCGTGCTTGCACCACGCGCCGCTGATCCTGCAATCCCGCAATCAGAAGTTTGGCCATCGCCAATCGGCCTTCATCGGCCAGCCAGCCGAAATAGGTTTCTGCCACGCTGCTGGTCAGCACCAGCCACGCCGCACTGCGATCGGCGGATGCCGCGCGGGCCTGATCGACCGACGCATCCACCAACGCACGCTGCTTGCCCCAGAAATCGAAGTCGTACTGAAACTGCGCGCCAAGATCAGCCTGCGTATACCAGCTGAAACCAATAAATTGCGACGGAATGAAGCCGTTGTCGCTGATCCGCTGGCGGGAAACAGTTGCGCTGCTGGCAAGGTACGGGGCGCCAGCTGCACGCTTGCCGACGATCTGCTGCTCGGCAATCACAACCCGCGCCTGTGTTTGCGCCAAGGTTGGCGAGGATTGCAGCGCGCGCGCGATCAACGCGTCCAGTTGCGGGTCGTGGTAGCGCTTCCACCAATCCCGATCCGGCCACGTGCCACCTGTGGGCACTGGCAGCCCGGCCAGCGGCGCAGCATCGGTCAGCGTCGGCGGCGCAAGCTTTTCCGGAATGCCGGCGCAACTGGCCAGCGTGAGTGCTGCCGCCGCAGCGAGGATCTGCAATGCATAAGCGCGACAACTGTTCATGCCGACTCTCCGTCCTCACGCGTCATCGTTTCTACCTGCGCGGCCACTCGCGCCAGCAGTCCATGCAGCGTGTCCTTTTCGGATTTGCTCAACGGCGAGAACGACAGTTCGATCTGCGGATAGATCGATGGCAGCACCTTTTCCACCAGCCGCTCGCCGCGCTTGCTAATGTGCAACTCGATGCGTCGACGATCGGTGATGCTGGGCATGCGCGTCAGCAATCCGCGCGCGACCATGCCATCGCAGATGCGGGTCATGTTGGTCGGGCTCAGGCGCGCGAAATGGCATAGCTGGGTCGGATGCGCACGGCCGTCAGGGCTGCTGTACAGCATCATCAGCGTCTGGAAGTCCGACTCACCAAGCTCGTATGGCTTGAGCAGGCTAGTCAGGTTCGCCGACAGCGCGCCGGTCAAGTGTTTGAGCAGGCGCGCCAGCACCACGTCATGTTCGGGCACTCCCGGGATGCGACGGGCGACGCGATGCACGCCGGCCTCGATCGCCACCAGTGCGGCGGGCAAGGGGGGATTGATTTGACCAATGACTGGCTTGCTGGGCATGCGTTGCTCGAAGTGGCCCGCCGACGGGCTGGGTTCCGGGTAATCAAGGCCAGTGGCATGCGACAGCAGCTTGCCCGCTGGATAATTCAGCGATGAACTATATTCCCGCAATTAAGTGCGGTCAACCGGCCTGTTCGGGGCTTACCTATTGCAGATGTCAGTCGCTACTCGCCAGCGCCTGCCGCTCGGCGTCGAAGCGCGCGATAAACTGGCACGTCTCCATGCCGAGCCTTGTAACTCGCGTGTGTTTCTTCGATTGGATCCAGCGGACAACAGAGGATCGCGCCGCCGAATTCAATTGGGCGCATTGCGACGTTCTTTGACCAGCGCATCCACCACCGCCGGATCGGCCAGGGTCGAGGTGTCGCCGAGAACTGCCGCATCGAAATCTGCGTCGGCCTCGGCGATCTTGCGCAGGATTCGGCGCATGATCTTGCCCGAGCGCGTCTTCGGCAGGCTCGGCGCCCACTGGATGTGATCGGGCGTGGCGATCGCGCCGATCGCGCTGCGCACGGCCTTGATCAGCTCATCAAGCAAGTCATCGTCTGGTTGCTCGCCCGCGATCAATGTCACATAAGCGTAGATGCCCTGGCCCTTGATCTCGTGCGGAAACCCAACCACTGCGGCCTCGGCCACTTTAGAGTGTGCAACCAGCGCGCTTTCGACCTCGGCGGTGCCGATGCGATGGCCGCTGATATTCATCACGTCATCGACGCGGCCGGTGATCCAGTAATACCCGTCGGCGTCGCGGCGGCACCCATCGCCAGTGAAGTAGTTGCCCGGATAGGCGCTGAAATAGGTTTCGAAAAACCGCGCGTCGTCGCCATAAACGGTGCGCATCTGCCCCGGCCAGGAATGGGTGATCACCAGGTTGCCTTCGGCATCGCCCTCAAGCACCGTGCCCTCGCCATCCACCAGAGCAGGTTGCACGCCAAAAAAGGGCTTGCACGCAGAACCCGGTTTTTGCGGAATCGCGCCGGGCAATGGCGAGATCAGAATCCCGCCGGTTTCGGTCTGCCACCAGGTATCCACGACCGGGCAGCGCGCATCGCCGATCACCTCGAAATACCAGCGCCAGGCTTCCGGATTGATCGGCTCGCCCACCGTGCCGAGCAGGCGTAAAGACTTGCGCGACGTCGTCTTCACCGGCGCATCGCCCTCGCGCATCAGCGCGCGGATTGCGGTCGGCGCGGTGTAGAAGATGGTCACCTTGTGACGATCGATCACCTGCCAGAAACGCGAGAAATCCGGATAATTGGGCACGCCCTCAAACATCAGCGTGGTCGCGCCGTTGGCCAGCGGGCCGTAGACGATGTAGCTGTGGCCGGTGACCCAACCCACGTCAGCCGTGCACCAGTAAACGTCATCGGGTTTCAGATCGAACACGCATTCGTGCGTGTACGCGGCAAACAACAAATAACCGCCCGAGGTGTGCAACACGCCCTTGGGTTTGCCGGTGGAGCCCGACGTGTAGAGGATGAACAACGGATCCTCCGCGTCCATCGGCTCGGCCTCGCAGGTATCGGGCTGGCCATCAACAATCGCGTCATACCAGCGATCGCGCGGCATCTGCATCGCGACCGCGCCGCCGGTGTGGCGCACCACCAGCACGGTTTCGACCGAGTTGGTGCCGGGCTTGCCCAGCGCCGCATCCACGTTCGCCTTCAACGGCACACGCTTGCCGCCGCGACGACCTTCGTCGGCGGTGATGATCAGTTTCGAGCTGCAATCGGCGACGCGTCCGGCGATTGCTTCGGCCGAGAATCCGCCGAATACCACCGAATGAATCGCGCCGATCCGCGCGCAGGCGAGCATCGCCACTGCGGCCTCGGGACTCATCGGCAGATAGATGGTGACCCGATCGCCCTTGGCCACGCCCAGGTTGCGCAACGCATTGGCCAGCTGGCACACACGCGTATGCAGTCGTCGATAGCTGATGTGCTGCGGAGATTCGGCAGGATCATCCGGCTCCCAGATGATTGCGGTCTTTTCGCCGCGCTCGGCCAGGTGTCGATCCAGACAATTGGCCGAGACGTTGAGCTGACCATCGGCAAACCAGCGGATGCGGAAGTCGTGTTTGTCGAAACTGACGTCGCTGACCTGGGTCGGCGCGCGCAACCAATCCAGCCGCTGCGCGATGCGCGCCCAGAACGCATCCGGATCGCGCACGGATTCGGCGTAAAGGCGCGCGTAGTCCTCAGGTTGGATGGCAGCGTCAGCGATAAACTGCGGCGACGCGGGAATGCTCCGGGACGAATCGGACATGGCAAGCTCCTGACGAGGGATGGTCCGATTCTAGCGCGCGTCGACGGAGTCAGCCCGGGGTATAACGAACACCAACTAAGGATCAGCCTCTAAAACAAGAACGGCTCAAGCGTGGCTTTACAGCGCAGCATTGATTGCTTGCTCGTAAACCATTGGTGGTGGCAAGTTGCTAGGTGCAGTGAATGCCAGCGCAACTGAGTCCACCGTCGTCGTGAACTGGCCGACAAGGTTTAGATCACGAATGAACCCCGCAGGCACAGCATCGCCGACGTCATACCACATGACGGTAAGCGACCCAGCCTGTTGATGGATTGAAGACAGGTTGCCGCCAAGTCGCTCCTCAATTTTTTGATAGACCGGCGCAGGACAAATAAAAAACAATCCTTTGGTGCACAGCGGCTCGCGACGCAACACGTGGCCCTTATAGATGATCTGAGGAAGGATTCGCTTGTTGACGTTTTCCCAATTCAAGCCCGCTGTGCTGGTTCCACTGAAATCCCGACCAGCGAGGTAGGCTTGCCGCTCGGCTTGATAATTTCCAGTGGTGTCGATCGACTGTACTTCGATCGCCACAAAATTTACGAGGTTGCCATCGCCATCGATGTGCGCCAGTACCCAGTCCACAAAATATCCACCGGCCTTTTTGCCAAGCGTCATGCTGCGGTTTGGTAGTCGCAACTCCTTACCCCAACGTTTTCCGAAGACAGCAATGCAATCCTCACCGGGGTGATCCGAACGAAATTTCGTAACCGCGTTGCCTGCGACCAACGGCTTGTCATCGCCCACCGACTGCTTGGCAACATCACGCAGAATCCGATAATCGTCGGCATAAAGCCGAATCGGACAAATTATCACGGGTCCAGAGTTCTTCTGCTTCAGCGTGCAAACTCCGCTTACCGATCCGTCGCTCAGTTTCTTTGTGCATTGGCTACCGAGAAACGGGCATTGCATCGACTTGCGCGCATGAGCAGCGGCTACCGATCTGTCATCGGGACTGTAACCGAAGAACTCGACTATGTTGCTAGCCATACGCAGCTTGATCGCCGACCGACGACACATCTGGATTCGCGTTGAGATGCAAGCGCAATGTTTCGGCAATGGATTTAGCCATTAGCACTGGTACTGCATTTCCGACCTGTTCGTACTGTGAAACGCGAGACCCGAGGAACCGGTAGCTGTCTGGAAATGACTGGAAGCGAGCCGCCTCTCTCACTGTCAGCGTGCGATGCTGATCGGGCAGGAAGACTGCACCCCAGTGCGGGTCGCATTTCGTGAGCATCGTTCCTGCCATGCCCTCGTTGCGTAAGCGCCCATAACGCTTGGTGTGATCAGTCTTTTTCGCACGCTGCATGCCTTTCGGCAGAAGGTCGTGCGGTATGTCTCGCCACGAGCCACCCGGCTGCACGTGACGCATCCGCTCACTATTTTGTCGTGACAACTTGGCGGCGTAATGGTTGTAGGTAACGCCTGCGTCGTTTCGCATAGCTCGCGCGTATGCGCTGCTCGCCTCACATGTGTACCCAATCGTTTCTGCGCCCTCGCCCATCTCCAGCCGGGGCAGATCTCCGATAGCCTCTGCTACGGTAACCGCCGGAAGCAGATGCATGGCGTCAGTCGGCGGCAACTGGTACGTCAAGGTCGCACCACCCCGAAAATTGGCGCGGCCCTTAGCGAAGTGCGTCGGCAGTGGAGGCGCAATTTCGCCATAGCTAGAGCCAAGCAAAATCAGACGCCACCTTTCTTGGGGCACGCCATAATGTGCAGCAAAAAGTATTTTGACCGACATGTGATAGCCAAGTCGGTTGAATTCTTGAAGCACCTTGCGGATCGCTTTTCCGTCGCCAAGCGAAAGCAGGCCCGGGACGTTCTCGAAAACAAAGGTCTTAGGTTCAAACTCTTCTATAAAGCGAACAAAGTCTTTGAACAAGCTGTTGCGCGGGTCATCCAGAAACCGCTCTGGTGCATTGATTGAGAATCCCTGGCACGGCGGACCGCCCACCAGGACATCAAGCTCGCCTCTGCCAACACCTAATTTTGAGCGTATTTCATGCGGCTGGACCAACCTGATACTACGTCCATCCGCCCAAGCCTCCGGATGGTTCTGTCCGAAAGTTTGGATTGCCTCAGACATAAAATCATTGCCGTACAAGCATCGATAACCAGCCTGCCGAAAGCCTTCGGTTATTCCACCGGCTCCGCAGAACAGATCGATGGTGCTGAGCACTGGCCTCGCGGTGTAGATCGCGCCACCGTCAATCACTCTCAACTTCGGCTTCTTGCTGCGCAAGCGTTCGACCATCGTCGGCTTCCTGTCCATGTCTTTCACGCGTTTGCCCAACCGCTATAACGTGCTACTAAGCGCTATCGCCGTCTCATCGTCCGATACTGTGTAGATGTGCAAGTTAACTCACATGACGGATGGGCAACTATCGCATCCAAAGCGCCGATGGTCTATCGCATCGATATCTCTACCGCGCCGGCGGTGGTCGCGCCAGTTCGGCAACATCGAGGAAGCCATCGTGATTCGCATCCTGGCGGCGGAAGGCGGCGCGCAGGGATGTCTGGTGTTCGGCGAGGGTGATGCGGCGGGCGCGGGGCGGGAGTTCGTCGCCTTCGAGAACACCGTTGTTGTCGCGATCCATATTCGCGAAGCCGCGGCCCATGTAGGCGAGGTATTCGTCGATCGACACGCGGCCATCGCCGTTGCCATCCATGCGTTGCAGGTAGGCGCGAGGCGAGCCGGGGGCGGCATCGTGGCTGGCCGAATCCTGCGCGCAGGCGGCGCCCGTCAGCAGCAGCAGCGCGGTGGCCTGCAGCAGGATCAATGCAGCGAGGCGCGACTTAATGCGGCGACAGAGATTCGACATGGCGTTTGAATGCGGTGAGGTCGGCAGCGAGGGTAGCGCGGATGCCACGGTGGAACAGCCGACCGAACACGCGTCGGAACAGCCAGCCCATCTCGAGGATATCGGCTTCGAGATTCATCCGGGTGCCGATGGGCACTGGGTCGAGTCGATAGCGGAAATGATAATCACCGCGGCCGGTCGCGCCCTTGCGGCCATCGACATGCAGGGCAAGCAGTCGTTCGGGTTCGAGCGCGGTGACTTGATAGTGCTCAGTTGCGTCGCGCGCTGCCGTTCCGCGGACTTCGCACCATTGCGAACCGACGGCGAGCGGTGCGTCGTTTTCGACTTCCAGGCGCATCAGGTTCGGCACCCACAATGGCCATGTTGGAAGGTGCACCAGCGCCGCCCACACCTTGTTTGGCGAGGCGGCGATGGTTTCATCCAGCGAGATCTTCAGCGGCATGGCGCGAGCTCCGTCGGCAACCGACTATCACGGTCGTGAGGCGATTCAGTGCGCTGCCACCACCGCATAGCCCTTCATCCGCGCCGAGAACTCTTCCAACGCGCGCACGCCTGAAGCTTCGGCTTCGGCGCACCACTGGCGCAACCCGGTCAGCGTGGTGGCGGCATCCAGGCTGCGTTGTTCCAGCACCGCGGCGAGCCGGGCGCGGTACTCGACCACGGTGGCGATCTTCGGTCGCGCGTGCACCCACGCATTGAGCCGTTCGCGCGCATCGGAATCGAGCCAGCGGCCATTGTCGGCCAAGCCCTTGCGCAGCTTGCGCGGAAGCTTGACCCAGTCACCGGCCTTGCGCGCGGCCTCTTCTCGCAACGTCGGCAGCATCACCTTGCGGTAATAATCGGTGCCGGCCTGGAAGCGATGCGTAAGCAGCGCCTTCAGGGTTTCGCCATCGGGCAGCGGAATGTTCGGGCGCACGTCCAGCGATGGCGCGACGCGCAGCACCTTCGCCAGTCCCAGCGCCTGCAAACCCTGGATTACCATCCAGCCGATATCGAACTCCCACTTGCGCAGGGCGAACTTGGCCGAACTTGGAAACGCATGATGGTTGTTGTGCAATTCCTCACCGCCCACCCAAAACGCCCATGGCGTGAGATTGGTCGCGGTGTCGGTGGTCTCGTAGTTGCGATAGCCCCACCAATGGCCGACGCCATTGACGATGCCAGCCGCCCAGAACGGAATCCACAAACTCTGGATCGCCCAGATCGCCACACCAATCACCCCGAACAACGCGATGCTGATGAACAACAGGAGTGTGGGGCCGAGAGTGGCGTAGGGCGTGTACAGATGGCGCTCGATCCAGTCGTCCGGGCAGCCCTTGCCGTATTTCTCGATCGACGCGCGATCGGCGCGCGCCTCGCGATACAGTTCAACGCCCTGCCACATCACCTTGCGAATGCCGAACACTTGCGGGCTGTGCGGATCTTCCTCGGTTTCGCAGTGGGCGTGGTGCTTGCGATGGATCGCCGCCCACTCCTTGGTGATCATCGAAGTAGTTAGCCAGACCCAGAAGCGGAAGAAATGGGCGAGCACCGGGTGGAAGTCCACGGCGCGATGCGCTTGGCTGCGATGCAGGTACAGGGTGACCGACAGAATGGTGAGCTGGGTGACGATCAGGAAATACACACCGATCTGGATCCAGCCAAAACCTGACAGACCTTGGGTCAGCCAGTCGTACAAGGCGCTCGGCATTGGAAGGGGCTCCCGGTTGAACCCCCATGATGAGGCCGCTGGGTCGGCATTTCCAGCCTGTGCCGGGTGGCGTTCGCGGCGGTTAAGCTTTTCGGCCAGACGAGGCACCCATGCCCGAGTTACCTGAAGTCGAAACCACACGACGCGGCCTGGCACCGCATCTCATTGGTCGCCGCATCACCGGCGCCGTGTTGCGTCGCCCGGATCTGCGCTGGCCGATTCCGACCGAGATTCGCGACGAATTGCCGGGTCAACGCGTCGAGGCGGTCAGTCGCCGCGCCAAGTATCTGCTGCTGGAGGTACAAACCGGCAGCGCATTGCTGCACCTGGGCATGTCGGGCAGCCTGCGGGTATTGCCGGCGGCGACTGCGATCGGCGCGCACGATCACGTCGATCTGGCGCTCGATTCGGGCAAGGTGCTGCGTTTCACCGACCCACGCCGGTTTGGCAGCCTGCTCTGGCAGGCGCACGGTCGCGTGCATCCGCTGCTGGCCAGGCTGGGGCCGGAGCCGCTGGGCGATGAGTTTGATGGCGAATATCTCTGGCGGCGTTCGCGCGGCCGCAGCGCCGCGGTGAAGTCGTTTTTGATGGACCAGGCTGTCGTGGTAGGGGTCGGCAATATCTATGCGGCCGAAGCGTTGTTCGCCGCCGGCATCGCCCCGCGCATCGCCGCGGGTCGGATCAGCTTGCGGCGCTATCAGGCGCTGGCCGACGCCGTGCGCCGAATCCTGAGCTACGCGATCGAACGCGGCGGCACCACCCTGCGCGACTTCATCAGCCCCGACGGCGTGCCTGGGTATTTCGAGCAGGAGTTGCTGGTGTATGGCCGCGAAGGCGAACTCTGCAAGGTGTGCGCAACACTGTTGCGGCAGACTCAGATCGGCCAGCGCGCTTCCGTCTGGTGCCCGCGCTGTCAACGCTAAACGCGGCGGCTTGCGGACATCCGCAACTCGAATGCGGCACGGCATGCCGTATTATCGCAGTCGACGATTCACTCGATGCCCCTCCTGATGGCCGACCCCCCGATGGCCGACTCCGATATCACCGTCATGCTGATGGCAGCGCGCGCGGGCGATCGCGAGGCGCTCGATAGCGTGCTGGCCAAGCTTTACCGCGAACTGCACGCGATGGCGCGCCGCCAGCTCAACGGCCACAAGGGCGGCACGCTCGACACCACCGCACTGGTGCACGAGTCGTATTTCAAGCTGATCCGCAACCAGAACGCCGAGTTCGCCGACCGCGCGCATTTTTTTGCCTATGCCGCCACCGCAATGCGCAGTGTGGTGGTCGACTACGCGCGCCAGCGGCTGAGCCAGAAGCGCGGCGGCGACCAGCAACGGGTCACCGACTTGCCTGACCACATCACTGGCGGCATGAGCCTGGGCGAGGATCTGCTGCACCTGGATCGGGCGCTGATGCGCTTGGGCGAAGTCGACCAGCGGCTGTGCAAGGTGGTCGAACTGCGCTACTTCGCCGGCCTGACCGAGGTGGATATCGCCGAGCTGATGGAGTGTTCCGAACGCACCGTGCGCCGTGACTGGCAAAAAGCCCGGCTGTTCCTGCTGGCGGAATTGCAGCCCGGCTGAGGTGTTGCATGGACACGGCGCAATGGGCGCGGGTCGCACCGATCCTGGACGAGTTGCTGGACATGGATCCGGCAACGCGCGAACTGCGGATGCTGCGGCTGGAGCGCGAACAACCCGATCTGGTCGACGACGTTCGACGCTTGCTGGCGCTGGAACAATCGCGGCCAGATTTTCTCGAAACTCCGGTTTATCACACCCAGATCAAGGTCTCGCAGCCCGGTGCACTGGTCGGACCGTATCGCCTGCTGCGGATGATCGGCGAAGGCGGCATGGGTCAGGTCTGGCTGGCCGAACGCGCCGACGGCCTGTTCGAGCGTCGCGCTGCGCTCAAGTTGTTGCATCCGGGATTTGCCGACACCGGCCTGCGCACACGCTTTGATCGCGAACGCCAGATCCTGGCCAAGCTCGCGCACGAACACGTCGCGCGTTTTCTCGATGCCGGCTTCGGCGACGACGGCCAGCCGTATCTTGCGCTGGAGTATGTCGAAGGCCAGAACATCCTGGTCTATGCCAGCCAGCGCAAACTCAGCGTGCTGCAAAAACTGGCCTTGTTCCTGCAGGTGTGCAGCGCGGTCAGCCACGCGCACGCAAGCTTGGTGGTCCATCGCGACCTCAAGCCGTCCAATATCCTGGTGACGCCAAGCGGGGCCGTGCGACTGCTGGATTTCGGCATCGCCAAGGTGCTGGATGCGCCCGGTCGCGAGGGCAGCGATACCACCCGCGCCGGCTCGCGCGTCTTCACCTTGCATTATGCCGCGCCGGAGCAGATTAGAGGCGATCCTGTCACCGCCACCACCGACGTTTATTCGCTGGGAATGGTGCTGTACGAACTGCTGACCGGCAGCAAGCCATTCGAGCTCAAGCGCGACACCGATGCGGCGTGGGAAGAGGCGATTTTGGGCGAGGAGCCGATCCGTCCATCGCTGGTGTCGCGCGAAAGCGAGGATCGCCTGACGCGCTCGGATCGCAAGCTGGCACGCGCGCTCAGCGGCGATCTTGACACCATCGTGCTGAAGGCGTTGCAAAAGGATCCCGAGGATCGCTATCTCTCCGTCGAGGCGCTGGCCAGCGATCTGCGCCGGCATATCGGCGGGCGTCCAATCAACGCGCGCCCGCACAGCCTCGACTATCGATTCCGCAAATACCTGCAACGCAACGCGCTGCAGATCTCGATCGGGCTGGCGATCATCGCGGTGCTCGGCGGCGCGTTGTACATCGTCTCGTGGCAGGCGCGCGAGGCGCGAGCCGAAGCACAGCGCGCGCAGGCGATGCACAGCTTCGTGATCGGTCTGTTCGAGCAGGCCGAGAAGGAGGCCGGTCCGTCCAACGCGGTCGACATCCGCCGCCTGCTCGATGCCGGTGTGCGCCGCACCAACACCGAATTTGCGCGGCAACCCATTCTGCGCGCCGAACTGCTGGCGCTGATCGCACGCATGCGCTTGCGGATGGGCGACTACGCGACCGCGATCGCGGTGCTCGACCAGCAGAAAGGTGCATTGTTTGCGGCGCCGTTGCCGATCCAGGTCGATTCGCTGCAATTGCGCGGCGATGCGTTGTTGCGGCTGGGCGACGCCGCGAGCTGCCGCAAGTTGCTGACCGCGCACGAAGAAGAAACCGAAGGCCACGGCGATACTGCGCGCAGGCAGGCCGCCGACTATGCCTCGGTGCTGGGTCGTTGCGACCGAGCGTTGCAGGATCGCGCTGGCGCCCGCAGGCAGTTCCAGAAAGCCCTGACGCTGCGCAGGAGACTGGACAATGGCGCAAGCGCAGAAGCCGAAAGTCTGATCGATCTGGCCATGCTTGAAGCAGATGCCGGGCACAACACGGTCGCATTGCAGGGATTGCTGGATGCGCTCAAACGCCTGCGGGCCGCGCACAGTGACCAGGGCGATCTGGCGATCCGCATCTGGCAGGGGCTGGGCGGGCTCAATCGCGAGCTTGGCCACGGCGCTGACGCGGAAAATGCGTACCGCACGTCGTATCGGCTGGCGATGCAACTGTACGGCCCGGGACATCCGACCACGATCGATACCGAACGCGGGCTGGCCGCGATTTACGTCGACCAGGGCAAGCTTGATCTTGCCGAACCGCTATTCACCCAGGCCGACCAACAACTCACACGCTTACTTGGGCCGCACCATCCCGACCTCGGTTCGATGGGCAATAGCCTAGGCATCATCGCGTGGGAGCGCGGCGACCTGGCCACCGCGGAACTCCAGTTGCGGCGGGCATTGAAGCTGTGGGCGCAATCGCCGCGATTGCATGGCGGCTTGTTCAACCTCGCGATGATCCTGCACAGCGTCGGTCGCGATGCCGACGCCGAACCGTTGGCGCGGCGGGCGCTGGCGCTACGTGAACGCATGTTTGGCTCGAACCAGGGGTTGGTCGGAGCCAGCCTGCGCCAGATTGGCGAGATCCGCCTTGCGCGCCAAGATGCCGATGGCGCGGAGCCGTTGTTGACTCAGGCGTTGGCGATCCTGCGCAGGGATTACGGCCCAAGCCATGCGCTCACCGGGCAAGCCGAACTGTCGCTGGCGCGCCTGCGCGCCGCGCAGCAACGTCAGCCCGAAGCTGATGCACTGATTGCCGCGATCCTCTCGCAATTCCCGCCCAATGATGTCGAATACCGTCGCCTGCGCTGGGAGACCCGCACGCTGGCCGCTCAGTGGCAGTGCGCAAATGCCGATCAGCGTGAAAGTGGGCGCCGCAACCTGCAACAGATCAAGGCCGAGATCGACGCCGAACTGCCGGTCAGCGTGGTCAATCGCGAGGCCGCAAAAGCGCTGATCGACTGCGGCGAATGAGCGCGGGGAAACCTTAAAGCCCTATTTATTGTTCGTTGTGCCCGCGAAAGCGGGAATCCAGCGTCTTTGCTCCAATGGCTTCAAGAGCACTGGATCCGAGCTTTCGCGGGGATGACGAGTCTCCGAGGTTTCAGGTGTTTCTGCGCCTGCTGGATGCGACCGTCGGCAACGAATGAACCAGTTCGCGAAACGTCTCAGCCCAACGGCAATTCCTGCTGCAGCAGCGGGATCGCGCCCTCGCCGGCCATCACCTTCTTGAACTCCGCGCGCGAGACCGACACATAACGCTCGTTGCCACCGATCTCCACCTGCGGCCCCTGAGTCACCGCGCGCCCGGCAGCATCCACGCGCACCACCATGGTCGCCTTGCGGCCGCTGTGGCAGATGGTCTTGATCTCGATCAACTCGTCCGCCCAGGCCAACAGGTACTGGCTGCCCTCGAACAACTCGCCGCGAAAATCCGTGCGCAGGCCGTAGGCGAGCACCGGAATCCCGAGTACATCGACGATCTCACCCAGTTGCCAGGCCTGCGGCTTGCGCAGGAATTGCGCCTCGTCCAGCAGCACGCAATGCAGCGGACCGTGGGTGGCGATGTCGTGGCGCACGATGCCGAGCAGATCGTCTTCGCTATCGAAGATGCGCGCGGGCGCCTTCAGGCCAATCCGCGATGCGACCACGCCGGTGCCATAACGGTCGTCCAGCTGCGGGGTCAGGATCAACGTGCGCATGCCGCGCTCGTGATAGTTGTGCGCGCTCTGCAGCAAGGTCGTGGTCTTGCCCGCGTTCATCGCTGAAAAGTAGAAATACAGTTTGGCCATGGCTCAGTGCTGGTCCTTGTCGGGCGTCGGTTGCGGGCTAGACGCATCGATCGTGTCGGTAGGCTGTGGCGGTCGGTTTGGGTCGACCTTGTGCACCGCCTGCAATGGTCCGATCAACACGTTCCCGTGCAGTGGCGCTTTCCACACCTGATCCTGCCAGGCCCAGTAATCCTTGTCCTGCCAGAACCGCGGCGCGTAATAGCGATTGGCGGGAATCGTGATCCATTCGCCGCCCGGGCCGGGAACCATGATCTGCAGATTGCCGACAAATCCGGTGCGGCTTCCGGTGGTGTGCGAGCGTCCGCGTTCCAGTGCGGCAGCAAACCGCGGCTTGGCCACCGCGTCACTGAATTCGGCATACACCGCCTTGCCGACCTCAATCGCCTGCTGGCGCTGGGCTGCATCCAGTTGTTGCCAGAAGTGTTCGCGAAACGCGACGAAGGAGGGATACCGGCGCTCGGCGGCCAGATCCATCCACGCGTAAGCCAACGGGCGATCCACGGTCACGCCTTCACCGCGCCAAAGCATCTGCGCGACCATCGCCTGCGACGGTTTGTCCGCGTAGCGCGCGGCTTTGCGAAAAAATGCCGCTGCTCGCGGGAAGCTGTCGCGCTCGTACGCTTCCAGTCCCTTCTTGCGATATTTCAGATCGGGGTGGTATTCGAGAAAATCGCTGGTACCGGCCAGCGGATTGGCTGCGGCTGGCTGCGGCGCGGATGCAGATTCAGGCGCACCCGCTGGTGCGTCCTGCGCGAGCGCCGGCGCGGCCAGCAACAGTAACAACAGGCTCGCGACAAGACGCATGGCGGACGCACCGGATCGATGGCGGGACTGGCCGCGATCATAGCAATCACACGAGCCGACGCCGGCAAGCTCGCTACACTGTGCCGCCCGAACACATTGCAGCCGATGCCCACACTCAATCCCGCACAAAGCGACGCCGTCGAGTATTGCGACGGGCCGCTGCTGGTGCTGGCGGGCGCGGGAAGCGGCAAGACCCGGGTGATCACCGAGAAGATTGCGCACCTGATCCATCGCCACGCAATGGTGCCGACGCAGATCGCCGCGATCACCTTCACCAACAAGGCAGCACGCGAGATGCGCGAGCGCGTCGGACGGCTGCTGCGTGGCAAGGTCGATGCCGACGGGCCGACGATCTGCACGTTCCACGCGCTGGGCTTGCGCATCCTGCATCTGGAACATGCTCGCGCCGGATTGCGTCGCGGATTTTCGGTGTTCGACAGTGACGACTCGCGGGCGATCATCAAGGATCTCGCGCCGAACGGCGCGAAGAACGATGCGATTGATGCGCTGCGCCAACTCGTTTCGCGAGCCAAGAACGAGGCGCTGTCACCGGAGCAGGCGAGCGACGCCGCCCGCAGTGCGCGCGAAGTCGAGGCGGCATCGATCTATGCGCAGTATCAGCGCCGACTGGCTGCATTCAATGCGGTCGATTTCGATGATTTGATCCGACTGCCGCTGCAACTGCTGGAGAGCGACGCCGAGCTCGCCGCGACTTGGCGCGAACGCCTGCGTTACCTGCTGGTGGACGAGTGCCAGGACACCAACGGCGCGCAATATCGCCTGCTCAAGCAACTGGCCGGGCCGCGCGGCGCGCTGACTTGCGTGGGCGATGACGACCAGAGCATCTACGCTTGGCGCGGCGCCAATCCGGAAAATCTCGACGCTCTCGCGGTCGACTATCCGCAACTCAAGGTGATCACCTTGGAGCAAAACTATCGCTGCACCGCGCGCATCCTGCGCAGCGCAAATATGCTGATCGCGCGCAATCCGCACGCGCACGTCAAAAAGCTGTGGAGCACGCACGACGACGGTGCGCCGGTGCGCATTTGGGCCTGCAAGGACGCCGAAGCCGAAGCGCAGCGCGTGGCCGGAGAAATTGCATTCCTGCTGGACGCCGCCAGCCGTCAGCCGACAACGCTGGATGGCCGACCGCTGGATGCATCGCGCGACGTGCAGCCATCCGATTTCGCCGTGCTGTTTCGCGGCAATCATCAATCACGGGCGCTGGAAAAAGCGCTGCAATTGCATCGCATCACCTACCACCTGACCGGCGGCACCGCGTTTCTTGATCGCGGCGAAGTGAAAGATCTGCTGGCGTGGCTGCGGGTGTTGGCCAATCCCGAAGACGACGCCGCATTCCTGCGCGCCATCGCCGCGCCGCGCCGCGAAGTGGGCTCGACCTCACTCGCGCGGCTGGCGGAGCTGGCGCAGCACGCGCGCCTGTCGCTGGCGCGCGCGTCGCTGCAACCGCAGCTGCTGCAGCAACTGCCAGCCCGCGCGGCGGCTGGACTGGGCGAGTTCAATGCGATCCTGCAACGGCTACATCGCGACGCTGAACGCGAATCGCCGGCAACCGTCTGCCGCAACACCGCTGAGACCAGCGGGCTGTTGGCGATGCTGCGTCGCGGGTGCAAGGACGAGGCCAGCTTCGCCCGTCGCAAAGCGCATCTGGACGAACTGGCCGGCTGGTTCGACGACCGTGCGTCGGGCAACGGAGCGCTCGCCGCACAGCTAGCCCTGCTGTCGCATGCCGATCGCGGTGAACCGGGCAATGCGGTGCGGCTGATGAGTTTGCATGCGGCAAAAGGGCTGGAGTTTCGTTACGTGTTCATCGTCGGCTGCGAGGACGGCACGCTGCCGCACGAGGCCAGCATCGAGGAAGGGCGGCTGGAGGAGGAGCGCCGGCTGCTGTACGTCGGCATCACCCGTGCGAAGGAATCGTTGTGGCTATCGCACAGTCGCGAGATCAAGCGTTGGGGATCGATTGAACAGCGTCGGCCGAGCCGGTTCCTGGATGAGCTGCCCGCCGCCGACCTGCACCGCGACGGCAACGACCCCGCGCGCGATGCCGAGCACCGCCAGCAGCGGTCGCGAGCACAGTTCGATGCGATTGCGGCGCTGCTGGGCGACTGACCATAAAGCCGTCATTGTGCTGCGTTACCATCCACGCCCTACTTATAAACGTGTCCCCCATGCGAATTTCCGCGACCCTGTTATCCGCAACACTTGCCTTGATCCTCTCAGGTTGCGCTACCCAGCGGCCGCTGGCCGAAGCTGAGGCAGGCCCCATAGCCGCACCTGCCGTGCGCGCGGCCTCTGCATCGACCACCGCACCGAATTCGGCAACTGACAAGACGGAGCTGGGTGCGGCACCTAACGATTTGCTCAACGCCGTCGCCTGGCAGCAAACCTCGATGGAAGCGCGCCTGCTGTCCGAGCAGGCCTTTCGCGACGCGACCGACCGGCTCGACACAGCGCTGCACGATCGCAACTGGGACGCCCTGCCGCCGGACGAACGGATCAATTCCGCGCGCGAGCTGTCGCCAGCGGTGATCCTGGACGTGGACGAAACCACGCTCGACAACTCGCCGTATCAAGCGCGCCTGATTCGCGACGGACGCGAATACGACGACGCCACCTGGAACGATTGGGTTCACGAAGAGGCCGCGCAGGCGATTCCAGGCGCGCTGGCGTTCGCCAAGGCGGCGACGACAAAAGGCATCACCGTGTTTTACCTGTCCAACCGCACCGCCGATCAGTCGGCCGCGACCCTGGCCAACCTGCGCAAACTGGGATTTCCAATCGCCAATGCACAGGTGTTCCTCGGCTTGGGCGAGTTCGTGCCAGGATGCGAACAGATCGGCTCCGACAAGACCTGTCGCCGTCAGTTCATTGGCCGCAGATACAGGGTGTTGATGCAACTTGGCGACCAGATCGGCGATTTTGCAACTATTTCGACCAATACGATTGAAGGTCGCGCAGCAGCGATGAAACCGTTTGACGGCTGGGTCGGCGAGCGCTGGTTTTTGCTGCCCAACCCGACCTATGGCTCCTGGGCGCCGGCGCTGTTCAACAACGACTACCAGCAACCGGTACAAGCGCGTCGACGCGCGATCATTGAGGTCCTGCGTACGCGCTGAAGGTTGCGCACGCGGCGAAATGACCGACCCGCCTGCTGCAATGCGTTTGTCCGGAGTGATAGCCGCGTTGTGCCGACCCATCGGCAGCGCCGCGATCTTCGCCGCTGCGGCGTCGCGATTGTTGTTTCGACACCGCGCAACCACTACATTGCACGTTCCTGAACTGGAGTACTCCATGAAACGCACCAACCTGCTGGCGACCGCTGGCCTCACCTTGCTGCTGCTCGCCGGCTGCAAGGGAAATTCGAACGAAGCCGCCAAGGACCCGGTGACCGCCACCAAAGACATCGCCGCAGCGATCCGCGCCAACGATTACGATCGCCTGAGCCACATCATTGTTCCGCCTGATCTTTACGCCAAGCTCGACGCCAAGTACAAGGACGAAGCAGCCAAGCGTCCGGCACCTACCGCCGAGGAGCAGAAGCAGTTCACCGATCAGATGACCAAAATGACTGCGGCGGATGCCGAGGACAAATTGTTCGCGGAAATCCAGCCAAAGCTGGCGCAGATCGAACCGCAAGCCAAGATGATGGTGCCGATGGTTGCAGGCATGGCCGGACAAGGTATCCAGTCCAGCACCACCATGAGCGCCGCAGAAAAGACGCAGGCCTCAGCGCTGCTGACCGCGATCACCAAGTGGGCGACCACGGCACCATTTTCCAATCCGGACAAGGCCAAGGAAGCGATCAAGGTCGTGGTCACTGGTGCGCGTGATTTGAAGCTGAACACGCTGGAGGAAGCGCGCGCGCTCACCCTGCCGCAGGCAGCGCAAAAGATGGGCATCGCCCTCGGCGCCATGCGCAAGGCGCTGGGCGTGTACGGTTTCGACACCGACAAGGCGCTAGCGAGCTTCGACGCCACCAAGGTCTCCGAGACCGGTGACAACGCCGTGGTCAAGGTGACTTACACGCTGATGGACACGCCGATCACCTATGACGTGAACATGGTCAAGCGCGACGGTCGCTGGTACAGCGCCGACGCGGTCAAGAATATCGAAGATCAGTTGGCCAAGCCGGCTGAAGTCGCTCCGCCCGCAATGACGTCGGACACGATGACGCCCGACGCGATGCCCACCGACGGCAGCGCACCGGATATGTCGAGCGGCGAGCCGCCGCAGGAGATCCCGTCCGATCAAGGCGCGCAAGACAACATGTCCACGCCGCCGGCCAATGCCGACGACAGCGGCGACAAGCAGCAAGGCAACTGATCGCATCGATGCAACGCGTTGAGCCGAGCGGCGCACTCCGGTGCTCCGCTCGGCCCTGATGATGGAATCGCAAGCCTCCGCCACCTTGCAACCTCGCCCGCCTCCTCCGCTGTGGGCGCGCCTGTTTGGCTGGATGCTGCGGCCATGGATCGCTCCTCGGGTTGAATCCGACCAGCCACTCGCCGAACTGGCGGCGGACGGCCGACCGATCTGCTATGTGCTGGAACACTACGGGCTGTCCAACGCCCTGATCCTGGAACGGGTGTGTCGCGAAGCCGGCCTGCCCTCGCCGTTGCTGCCGCTGCCCGGCGATCCGCTCGGCCGCAAGCGCGCCTACATCGCACTCTCACGCCGTCGTGGCGCCTGGTTCGGCCGGCCAAAGGCGCGCACGCATTCCGATGGCTTGGCCAAGCTGGTTGATGTGCAGCGCGCGCGTCCGGAGTTCGGCGTGCGCCTGCTGCCGGTGTCGATCTTCGTCGGTCGCGCACCAGACCGACAGTCGGGCTGGTTCTCGGTATTGTTTTCGGAAAACTGGGCATTGGTCGGTCGCTTCCGACGGTTGCTGGCGATCTTGCTCAATGGCCGCAACACCATCGTTCGGCTGGCTACGCCGATCGAGCTGGGCGCCACGCTGGCCGAGGACCTCACCCCCGAACGCAGCGTGCGCAAACTCGCTCGCGTGCTGCGCGTGCACTTCGGGCGCATCCGCGCGGCAGTGATCGGGCCAGATCTGTCGCACCGACGGTTGCTGGTCGATCGCGTGCTGGAATCCGATCCGGTACGCCAGGCCATTCTAGACCAGGCCCGGCGCGACAACAGCAAGATGGACGAGGCCTGGGGCAAGGCGCACGCCATCGCCTGGGAAATCGCCGCCGACTATTCGCACTCGGTGGTGCGCTCGCTGTCGTTCTTGCTCAAGCCGTTCTGGAACCGACTGTACGACGGCGTGCAGATGCATCACCTCGACACCCTCAAGGACATCGCGCCCGGGCACGAGGTCGTCTACGTGCCCTCGCACCGTAGCCACATCGACTACTTGCTGTTGTCGTACCTGCTGTACACGCATGGCATCGTGCCGCCGCATATCGTTGCCGGCGTCAATCTCAATATGCCGCTGATCGGGCCGTTGCTGCGCAAGGGTGGCGCCTTTTTCATCCGCCGCAGCATGCGCGGCAGCAAACTGTATTCGACCGTGCTCAGCGAATACGTGGCGTTGCTGGTGGCCGAAGGGTTTTCGCTGGAATATTTCATCGAAGGCGGACGTTCGCGCACCGGTCGCTTGATGCAGCCAAAGTCGGGCATGCTGGCGATGACAGTGCAAGGATTCCTGCGCCAGCCGCGCAGGCCGATCGTGTTCCAGCCGGTGTACATCGGCTACGAAAAAGTGATGGAAGGTGGCAGCTACCTCGACGAGCTGTCCGGCCAGACCAAAGAGAAGGAAACCACCTGGGCGCTTCTGCGCGGGGCGATCGGCGTGCTGCGCAAGCGCTACGGCAAGGTCGCGGTGAGTTTCGGCGAGCCGGTGCTTCTCGACGACGTGCTGCATCAGCACGCCCCCGATTGGCGCGAGCAGAGCATCAGCGAGGATGAGCGCCCGAAGTGGTTAAGTCAGGCCACCGACGATCTCGCCAATCGCATCCAGATCAACGTCAATCGCGCCGCCGACGTCAATCCGGTCAATTTGCTGGCGCTCAGCATCCTGTCCACGCCCAAGCGGGCGATGTCCGAATCCGACCTGATCGACTTGCTGGCGTTGTACAAACGATTGCTTGCTGCGGTGCCGTATTCGGATCGCGTCACCGTCACCGCGCTCGATCCAGCCGCGATCATTGCCTACGGCGAAACCATCGGCATCCTGCAGCGCACACCCCACGCGCTCGGCGACGTGTTGTGGATGGACGAAGCGACCGCGGTGTTGCAGACGTACTACCGGAACAATGTGCTGCACCTGTTCGTCGCCTGCGCGTGGATCGCGTGCTGTTTCCAGAACAATCGGCGGATGACGCGCACCGGAGTGCTGCAACTGGGTCGCGCACTGTTTCCGTTTTTGCAGAAGGAATTGTTCCTGCCGTGGAGCGAGGACGAGTTCGGGCAGCGGCTGGATGCCACGATCGACGTGTTCGTGGCCGAAGGCTTGCTCAAGTTCAACGCCGAGTCCGGCGTGATCCATCGTGGCCCCGGCCAGACCGACGAAGTGTTCCGCCTGCGCTCGCTTGCCCATAGCTTGCAGCAGGCGTTCGAGCGCTACTTCATCGCGATCGCGGTGTTGGTCAAAAACGGCCCGCAAACGCTGTCGGCCGGCGAGCTGGAAACATTGTGCCAAATGAGCGCGCAGCGACTGTCGCTGCTTTACGCGCCGGCCGCGCCAGAGTTTTTCGATCGCGCGTTGTTTCGCGGCTTCATTCAAAAGCTGCGTGAACTCGAACTGGTGAAGGTCGCCGCAAACGGCAAGCTCGACTTCGACGATCGCCTGGATGGATGGGCGCGCGATGCCAAGCTGATCCTCGGCCGCGAACTTCGCCACACGATCCTGAAGATCACCCCGGAAACCGCAGTCATCGCCGCAGCATCTGCAGCGCCGGAACCAACGCCGGAGCCGCCGAAGGACGATTGAGGTTGCCAGGGTTCCGATGTAGCGTGCGCTATGCGCACGATCGCCTTCTACGACGTGCGCACAACGGACGCTACGCGAGTCGTTTGGACGAATTCAGGCGTCCAGGTCGGGAATCAGCCGGCTTTCCAGTCGCGAAATCGAATCCTTGATCAACAACTTGCGCTTCTTCAGGCGCTTGATCGCCAGTTCGTCGGCCTGGATGTCGGCGGCCAGCCGATCGATCGCAGCGTCGAGGTCGCGGTGTTCGATCCGCAACTGGGTCAGTTGATGCATGAGTTGGGCCGGATCCCTGGAGTCCATTGCGTCATGCCGGCACGGCGATTGCGCGTGCGAACGTCCAGCTTACACGCGCCGGACGCGCGGCGACACAGGTAAACTGACGCCATGGCCGCACCCTGTTGCCGGCCATCAACCTCTGCATTCCCTGACAAACACGCGGCTTCCGCGTAGCGACGGCACGCACCGTCGCTGCGCCCGCGTTGCCATCCATTGGAGTCTTGATGTTCTTCCGAAACCTGACTTTTTTCCGTTTCCCGATCTCGCTTGCGAGCACGCTTGCCGAACCCGACGCGTTGCTCGCCGATGCCGCGCTCAAGCCGGTCGGTCCGTTGGAATTGTTCTCGCGCGGATTTGTCTCGCCGTTCGGGCGCGATCAACCGGCGCTGTCGCATCGCGTAAGCGACTGTGTGTGGTTAACGGTCGGCGGCGAGGATCGTTTGCTGCCCGCCGCAGTCGTCAACGAGGAAGTCGGCAAGAAGATCGAAGCGATCGAGCGCGACGAGGCGCGCAAGCTCGGCGGTCGTGCGCGCAAGCGGCTCAAGGACGACATCATTCACGAACTGCTGCCACGCGCGTTCGTGCGCCCGCAACGCACCGATGCCTATCTGGATCTGCAACACGGCTTCATCGCCGTCGACACCTCATCGCGCAAAGCCGCCGAAGCGGTCGTGTCGGAAGTGCGGCGTGCACTTGGCAGTTTTCCGGCACTGCCTCTTAACCCACAAAGCAGCCCGCGCGGCGTGCTGACCGAATGGATTGCCGGCGAAAAATTGCCCAAGGATCTCGCTGTCGGCGATGAATGCGAGCTGCGCGACGCGATGGATCGCGGCGCGGTGGTGAAGTGCCAGCGCCAGGAGCTCGACGGCGAGGAAATCGCGAAGCACCTCGAATCCGGCAAGCAATGCACGCGCCTGGCGCTGAGCTTCGACGATCACATGAGCTTCGTGCTCGGCGAAGACCTGATCGTGCGCAAACTCAAATTCCTCGGCGGCGCCGTCGATCAACTCGAAAACACCGAACGCGATTCCCTGCACGCCGAACTCGATGCACGTTTTGCGTTGATGTCGGGGGAATTGAAGCGGTTGTTTGTGCGGCTGGAGAAGGCGTTCAAGCTCAGTGCTGCGGACTCGTGAGCAGTCGGCTTGGTAGTCCACTTCCGAGCTAAGGCGTCCACTCGTAAGAACGAGATAAGCTGCCCGTTGCGCACGCCAATTTCCGGGACTCACTTCATAGGGCACCAATGAGGCGAACGATTGAAGTTTTGCTGCTAGTTCTCTGTTTGACTGGGTGCGTCGCGGCAATTAACGAGCGAGCGCAAAATCGCTGGATGGGTGGTGAATTAATCTGTGGGATAGATAGCAGCGTAGTGGCTGAAACCGAAAAGCTTCTCCCGAATGGTTGGATGACCAAGCCGTACTCACCGGAGTATTGGCAACAATATTGGAATGATCGGGTCTTTTATTTGGCAAAATACGACTTTCAGAGAGAGCGGACCAAGGGCTACAGCGGCCCATCAGGAAAGACGCTGCTCCTATACGCTCTGATACAAAGACGAGAAGCCCACCTGCCTGATGTGGTCTCCGACGAACGAAACAATTCCACTCTCGCGGAGCTTTATTCCGAAGTTGGAAATTCAACGAAATCGTCATGTGCAATCCTTGGCCAAGCGAGTCCTGTCTGCTCCCTTCCATACCGCGGCCAGCCGGCCTACCAAAGGCAATGTGGCGGTTGAATCGCTTATATCCACTTACATTCTCCGAGGACCGTTTTCGGCACGAAGGCCTCGATCGTTCGCAGCCGCCTTGCCCAGCCATACCAAACGTTGGCACGCTTCGAGGTGGAGTGACGCAAAGCCCATTGACAGCAACCTTCGCTCAGCATGATTTGCCCATGTCATCTTTCCCGCGCAGCTTGTTGATTGCCTAGCTTTGGCGTTCATCTGTAGACTTGCTCCTTGCGCAATGGGTTCGACGCAGTAGACCACCATGATCGCCATCGTTTTCATCGTTGCAACACTTGTCCTTGTATTGTCGATGTTCGCGACGATGGGGATTTGCTATTGGTCAAAGTCTGCGGTTGAAGATGATCTGCGTAAGCTGAGCCGGCGTAATTTCAAACGTAAATTCTTGGCCGTATATACTTTTTGGGTCGTCGTTTGGCTGTCATTCGCGATGTTGTGGATTTACTCTTTCAATGCGTTGCCGGTCGTTGCTTCTGTAGCCTTGCTGTTCATCTGGGGATTTTTGTTTCCAAACTTCCGTCGTGCAATGGACGTCGTGAAGTTCAAGGCAAGGCGGCGTTTCCAGTATCTTTGACTGGGCTACCAATAAGGTCTTTGCGTGCCAGATCGCCTCTGTGCTGCAGCTGCTTGACAGCCCGCGCTCCGACTTCATGCTGTGCGTATGTCTTCTTTCCTGCGCCGCCTGATCGCACCGTCGCGCGTCCAGCCGGTCGCTGCAAGCGAAACCATTGCATTGCGGTTGGCCGACGGCGTCGAAGTTCCAGTGCTGCGCGTGCGGCATCCTCGGGCGCGGCGGATCAAGGTGTCTGTGAGTGAGCGCGGGGTGCGGTTGACGTTGCCGATGCGCGCGTCATTACGCGCGGCGGATGCATTTTTGCTTGCGCATCGCGACTGGGTTGCGGCGCAGCTGCCACGCTGGAAGTCCGCGCTCGATCTCGCGCCATTCTGAGCGGAGAGCGATTCCAAATCGCTGCGCGGAGAACGCATTCCCCTGTCATGGCGCGAGTGGCGCTATGTGTACGTCCTGCGCGAGGACACATGAGCTTTGTGCTCGGCGAAGGCCTGATCGTGCGCAAACTCAAGTTCCTCGGCGGCGCCGTCGATCAACTCGAAAACACCGAACGCGATTTCCTGCACGCCGAACTCGATGCACGTTTTGCGTTGATGAGCGGCGAATTGAAGCGGCTGTTTGTGCGGCTGGAGAAGGCGTTTAAGCTGAGCGCTGCGGATTCATATATAAGTCGGCTCTAAGGTCCGCTCCCGACCCATTGTGGACAGTCGCGGCGAATGCATCCGACAAGCCGCTCGAAATTGACCTGTTCAGCGCTCGCGCCAGCGCGCCGCGCCCAGGAACACTACGCGTAACTGCCAAACGAAATTGTCGACAAGCTCCTTCTCGCGCTTGGGCTGGCGCTCGGGGAGATCGAGGATGTCGGAGGCGGCGTTAAGCATCGTGGTGACCACCAGTCCGCAGATCATCTGCATCGTGGCGGTGGAAAGATCGGGCAAGGTGCCCAGCGTGCGCAGGTCCTGGACCATTTCGGAGGCGAAGTGGCTTTCCTCGCTGCGGATCGCGTCGCGGATTACCCGCGACCCACCACCGCGCTCGCCGGCGATGAAGCGGAACACCAGGCTGCGTTCCTCGACAAAGCGTTTGTAGATCAGCACCGAGCCGCGCAGCATGTCGGTCGGCGGAATGCCATCGCGTCTCGCTTCCCGGAGTAATCGTCGCAGGGTGGCGCCGCCCATCTCGACCAGCGCCAGCCCCAGTTCATCGAGATCGCGGAAATGGCGATAGAACGCAGCGGGCACGATGCCGGCCTCCCGGGTGATTTCGCGCAGGCTCAGCGAGGAAAAACTCCGGCCCTGGCCGATTAGGACCAGCGCGGCCTCGACCAGGCGCAGGCGCGTGCGCTCCTTTTGCTCGGCGCGCGTGGTTGGCGCTTCTGCCTGGGTTCGTGTCGACGCGCGTTGGTTCGATGGCAAGGGGGCTCTCCAGCGAAGGGATCCGCGTTCCTGGACCAGACGCGAAGTATAGGTGGTCATCGGTACTTGGGAATTGGAGTGTAAACTCAGCAAATGTGAGTGAACATATGTTCACTATAAGTCGAGACGCTTCGCCATGATCTCTTCGCAGCACCAGCATAGCCGCAGCACTGCCCGGCATCGTCAGGCCTGGCGGCATCCGATGTGGGCACCGTTCAATCGGCCAGAGATTTGGAATCCGCTCGTTGCGGCGATCAACCCGGTGTGGTCGTTGTCCGAGACGCTGGCGCGCGTGCATGAAGTCGTGGACGAAGCACCCGGGGTGCGGAGCCTGTGGCTCAAACCCAACCGGCACTTTGAGGGTTTTCGCTCGGGCCAGCATGTGCTGCTGGAACTCAAGATCGGCGGCGCGCGGCATGCGCGCTGTTTCAGCATTTCGAATGCGCCGCGCGGCGACGGCATAATCCGGCTGACGATCAAGCGCAAGGACAACGGCCCTGTATCGACTGCGGCGCATGCGCTCGCAGCAGGCGCGGTCGTGCGGCTGGGCAAAGCGCAGGGCGTGTTTGCACCGAGTGACAGCGCTGCAAGCCTGCTGCTGGTCTGCGCCGGCAGCGGCGCAACCCCGATGATGTCGTTGTTGCACGGTCTTGCCGACGCGCGCTGCGCACGCGACGTCGTGCTGCTGCAAAGCACCCGGTCGCCCACCGACCTGATCTTCGCCGACGAGTTGCGCGCGCTGGCTGCTCGCTTGCCCGGGCTGCGCGTTGTGACACATGCCAGCGTAAGCGAGGGTCGGATGGACGCGCAGGCGTATGCACGACTGGTACCCGACTGGGCCGGACGCGAGACCTTGTTGTGTGGCCCGGACGGATTCATGCGCGTCGTCGAGTCGATCTATGCGGACGCCGGTCTGGGCGAACATCTGCAGAACGAAAGCTTCGGCCGCCGCGCGGCACCGATCGATCACGACGCGATGGTGCATGCGGTGGCGTTTGAAAATTCCGAACGATCGTTCACTGTAAATGCCGGCCAGAGCCTGCTTGATGGCGCGGAAGCGGCGGGTCTTTCGCCGCGCTTCGGTTGCCGGCGCGGCATCTGTCGCACCTGCCAGTGCCGCAAGCGCAGCGGCACTGTGACCAACCTGTTGACCGGCCAGGTCTCCGGTCCCGGCGAAGAGCTGATCCAACTCTGCATCTCCACTCCGCAAAGCGCTGTCGAACTCGCGCTCTGACTCCAAGGAACCCTGCATGGCCAGCAAGACCCGCATGGATATCGATACCGCCGCCCGCTTCGCCGCAGAGCTCGATGCGCTGCGCTCCAAAGTCATGGTCGACGTCGGCGAGCGCGACGCCCGTCACATCCATCGCATGCGCCACATCGTGCAAGGGCTCGCCATTGGCGGTCGCTCGATGCTGATGTTCGGCTTCGGCCCGATCAGCTGGATCGGCGGCGTGATCGGCCTGGCGCTCGCCAAGATCATCGAGAACATGGAAGTCGGGCACAACGTGATGCACGGCCAGTACGACTGGATGAACGACCCCTCCTTGAACTCGCAGACCTACGAGTGGGACATCGTCTGCGACGGCGATCATTGGAGGAATTCGCACAACGTCGAGCACCACAACCATACCAACATCATCGGCAAGGACCACGACTTTGGCTACGGCATGCTGCGCCTGAGCGAGCAGCAGCGCTGGAACAAAGCCAACCTGCTGCAACCGCTGTGGTTCCTGTTGTTGGCGATGAATTTCCAGTGGGGCGTTGCCGTCCACGACATCAAGATCGGGCGTTTCGTGAAGGGACGCATGCAAAAGGGCGAATTCCGCGAACGCATGCGCCCGTTCCTGCGCAAGGCGGGCCTGCAGTTGTTCAAGGACTACGTGCTGTTTCCCGCGCTCGCATTCTGGCAGTGGCCGCGCGTGCTACTGGGTAACTTGGTCGCCAACCTGATCCGCAACCTATGGACGAATGCGATCATCTTCTGCGGGCACTTCACCGAGGACGTGCACACCTACAGTACCCTTGAAGTCATCGACGAAACTCGCGGCCAATGGTACCTGCGCCAGATCCAGGGATCGGGCAATCTCGAGGGCAGTCGCCTCTTCCACCTGCTCAGCGGACAGCTCAGCCACCAGATAGAGCATCACCTGTTTCCCGACATGCCGGCGACGCGCTATTCGGAGATCGCCCCGCGCGTGCGCGAGATCTGCGCACGCTACGGCGTGCACTACAACACCGGCGGATTTTGGAAGCAGTACGGCGGTGTGCTCGGTCGGCTGCTCCGGCATATGTTCCCGACGGAGCCGCAGCGGACCCCAATCCTCGCGAATGGTTCTGCCTGATGTGGAATGGAGCGTCGCAAATGAGAATTTCCAGCGAGTCGTAAACAGTGCTTTTGAAAGGCTCTGGCTTGCCAGATCACGTTCTTCCTGACACTTGGGTCGTGATCCATTGGCGAATGTCCGCTTCTGGCACAAGGCGGCGGTAGCTAGTAGCGGAATTGTCCAGCCAAACCAACCATTGGCACGCTCCTGTATAAACTGACGCAAACGCGCTTGACAGCAAGTTTCGCTTCAGCATGCTGTGCCAATGACTTCCTTCCTGCGCCGCTTGATCGCACCGTCGCGCGTCCAGTCCGTCGTGTGCAGCGAATCGATCACCTTGCGATTGGCCGACGACACCGAGATTCCGGTGCTGCGCGTGCGGCATCCGCGGGCGCGGCGTATCAAGTTGTCGGTGAGCGAGCGCGGGGTGCGGTTGACGTTGCCGATGCGGGCGTCACTGCGCGCGGCGGATGCATTCTTGCTTGCGCATCGCGACTGGGTTGCGGCACAACTTCCACGCTGGAAGTCAGCACACGATCTTGCGCCATTCGGGTTGGAAACCGAATCGATTTCTCTACGCGGCGAGCGCATTCTGCTGACATGGCGCGAAGGTCGCTATGTGCGCGTGGCGCGCGAGGACGATGCCGTCGTCATCCAGTTGCCGGCGCGCGCTGGTATTGCATCGGCGCAGCGCGCGTTGCGCGAGTTTTATCTGATCGAAGCGCGTGCGGATGTCGCGCGCTGGTTGCCGAAATATCTCGACACTTTTCCGCGTCCACCATCGGCTGTTCGTTTTCGTCCGCTGTCATCGTTGTGGGGATCGCTGAGCGCGCGCGATGCGTTGTCGCTCGATCTTGCCTTGGTGCTGGGACGACCGTCGGCATTTGAATACGTGCTGGTGCACGAGCTGTGTCATCTGCTGCATCGCAACCATTCGCGTACGTTCTGGAACGCGGTCGAAGTACGCTGGCCGCAGTGGCGCGAGGAGCGTGCTTATCTGCATGGCGAAGGGGTTGCGCTGAAGGCGGAGCTGCGATGCGTGTTGGGGATTGCGCGTTAAAACCTTTTGCCATGGCAATCGAACCAATTGCGTATCACTTCCGATTTCACCAGCGCGCTGTTTTGCTCGACATTCCCGCGGCTTTAACAGCCGAATGGATGGTCAAGCGGGAATCCAGCGCCTTGTAGATCGGACAGCGAAAGTCCATGGGTAGACCAGCCGTGCGGCTGTTGAGAAGCGCTTCCGCCTTCGCGGGAATGACGAGTTAAACAGCACTACCCAACAGAAAATCCAGCAGCATCGGCGCGATCACCTGCGGCTGTTCCATGTGCAGGTGATGGCCGCCGGGCACGAGTTGCATGCGGCCATCGCGCAGGCATGCAAAGCGTGCGTCGCGAAGCCCTGCGGTGAAATACGGTGGCGGCGGATCGGCAGCGATCAGCAAGGTCGGCGCTTCAATGGCGGCGATGATGTCGCGGACTGCGTCCTCGCCCAGACGCATCTGCGTCGGCAGAGTCAGGCGCGCATCGCTGCGCCAGATGAATCCCCCATCGACTTCGGCCAGATTGCGGCTGACGATCAGGCGTGCAGCCTCATCGCTCATGCGATTGACCGCGAGCCGCGCGGCAACCGCAGTGTCGATATCGGCGATCACTCGCGGGCCGTTGCTTCGGATTCCGTCCGGCGCAAAGCGGCTGGCGACCGAGCGCCGGGTGGCAACCGTTTCGCGCAGGCGCGTGCCGGCCTGTGACGGATCACCAGCCAGCGGCCCGAGTGCTTCAATCAATGCAAGCCGTTGCACGCGCTCGGGCGCGGCCGCGGCAACCAGCGTGGCAATCGCGCCGCCCATCGAATGACCCAGCACGCAGGCTTGCGACCAGCCGAGCACATCGAGCACGTCGAGCACGTCGTGAATCCAGTCGACGAACACGTAGTCGTAACCCGGCGGCCGATGCGCGGACGCGCCGTGGCCGGGCAGGTCTAGTGCGACCAAGTCGAAAGCTTCCAGATACGGTGCCAGCGGGATGAAACTCGCGGCGTTGTCGAGCCATCCGTGCAAGGCCAGCAGCGGCGGGCGCTGCGGGTCCCGATCGTCCTGAGCCTGTCGATGGATGCGCAAGGCGTTGATGCGGCCGCGCGCGGTGTCGATTTCGATTTCGCGCAGGGCGGGCGTCGATGCGGACCGCGTGTCGCTCATGCAGCAGTGCTCCAGCCGACCAGGTTGCGACGGATCAGTGCCGCCAGCGCGTCGGCGTGCGCGGGTTCGGCATTGAGCGCCGGCAGATAACGCAGCGTCTGCCCACCAGCGTCGCGAAATGCCTCTGCGTTGAACAGCGCGATTTCCTCCAGTGTTTCCAGGCAATCCACCGCAAACCCGGGACAGATGACATCGACCGTGCGAATACCGGCCCGGCCCCAATCACGGAGTACCTCAATCGTGGCCGGACCGAGCCAGCGTTCGCGGCCAAAGCGCGACTGGTAGCTCAACAGCCATTGATCGGGCGTGAGATGCAGTCGTTCCGCAATTGCTGCCGCGCTGGCTTCGCATTCGCGTGGATACGGATCGCCGCGTTGCACGTAGCGCTCGGGAATGCCGTGGAAGGACAGCAACAGCTTCTGACCCGGTGCATCGCCACGCAGGCGGGCGATCTGCTCGGCCTGCGCGTCGAGCCACGCCGCATCCTGATGGTAGTCACGAATGCTGCGCAGTGCGGGCTGATTTTCCCAGCGCGCCAGTTCGGCACCGACGGCGTCGAACACACTCGCCGTCGTCGTCGCCGAGTATTGCGGATACAGCGGCAATACCAGCAACTGGCGCAGATGATTAGGGCCACC
The DNA here is from genome assembly GCA_038216155.1 of Lysobacterales bacterium. Classification (GTDB taxonomy): domain Bacteria; phylum Pseudomonadota; class Gammaproteobacteria; order Xanthomonadales; family Xanthomonadaceae; genus SZAS-103. The sequence goes on along the minus strand of JBBQQH010000002.1, from coordinate 40,279 downwards.
ATCGGCCTGCTCGTTACCGCCATTGCGCAGGCCGCGCAGCACTTCTGGAATTCCGGGATTTCCGTAGCGCATCGCCATCGCCACGCGCACGCCGGGCAATCGGGTGGCGATGGCATCGGTCAGAGCTTGGGTGTGAACGCGCAATGGCGAGCCCTCACCTGCAATCCAGACCTCCTTGTACTTGCGCGCCACCCGCGGCGAGCGCAGCGGCAGGATTACGCCATGCAGCAGCGGACACCAGAGCCAGCGGGTCAGGTCGACCACGCGGTGATCGTGCAGGAATTGCGCAAGAAAACGCCGCACCGACGCCGCATCCGGCGCATCGGGCGTGCCAAGGTTCACGATCAGCACCGCGGTGCCGGGTTCGGTGGGGAACATCGATTGCATCGGTCAATCGCATCGGTGGGGAGAGGCGCCTCGATGGCGGGCGCAACCATAGCATCGCGGCGATCAAGGAATCGTCGACGGAGTGTGGCGCCGACTCATTCCCGATTCATTGCCATGCGCGATACTTTCAACTTCTCGCATTGATTCGCCGATGTTGGCTTGCCTCGATCTTGAAATCGGGAGCCAAATGCATTCCCCCCAAACTCACCCGGAGCCCGCATGCGCCGCTGGACGATCCTCGCAACAAGCCTGCTGCTAGCCATGGCCCCCGCATTTGCTGGTGCGCCTGAACTCGATCGCTCCCGCGATGCGTCTCAGGTGCTCGACGAGATCATGCGCATTCCGGAAGACGGCATTCCGCAAGCGATGTTCGATCACGCGCAGGCGATCGCGGTGATTCCGCATGTCGTGCGAGCCGGCTTCGTGGTTGCGGGCCGCCGCGGGCGCGGACTGATCGCCGTGCGCAGTGCAGACGGCACCTGGAGCAACCCCACCTTCATTACCCTGACCGGCGCCAGCATCGGCTTCCAGGTCGGCGTGCAAAGCGCTGATGTGGTGCTGATCTTCAACACGCGCCGCGGCGTGGATTCGATCGTCAACGGCAAATTCACTCTCGGCGCCGATGCGTCGGTGGCCGCCGGGCCGGTTGGTCGCGCCGGCGAAGTCGCGACGGACGGCAATCTGCGCGCCGAAATCTATTCGTACTCGCGCGCCCGCGGCCTGTTCGCCGGGATCGCATTGAACGGCGCGGTGATTGCGATCGACGATCATTCCAACGAGGCTGTGTATGGCCCCGACACCACGCCGCGAATGATCTTCGAGGGTCGGGTCGCAGCGCCGCCAGTGCAGGTGGTGGATTTTCGCGATAAATTGGAAGAAACCAACGCGGTCAGTGATCGACGTGACGAGCAGTCCACCGAGCGCGTGTACGACCCGCCGGTCGCGGGCGATTTTGATGCGCCCGCAAATGCCGCGCCACAGCGTGAGGCGCCAGCGCCTGAGGATGAACGCCGTCAACCGCAGCCGGCGCAAACCGCTCCATTGGACGAACATTGACGCACGCCTCGCGGGCGCTGCGTTATCCTTGATACGTTTCCCTAACTAGCGAGCAGGTCATGGGCAGTTTCAGCATCTGGCACTGGTTGATCGTGCTGGTGATCGTGTTGGTGGTGTTCGGCACCAAGCGCCTGACCGGCGGCGCCAAGGACATCGGCAATGCGGTCAAGGAGTTCAAGAAAGGCATGCGCGACGAGGACAAGCCCGACGCGCCGCCCGAGGCGTTGCCGCCGCCGGTGCTGCGGCCGGTTGATCCAACCATCCATACGACCACGATCCCGGATCCCGAGGCGGTTCAGCGCCCTGATCCTGACGCGCAACGTCGGGATCAGTGACAGGGGCATGGGTGATTGATGCCCTGAGTGGCCGACTGCGCGGGCGAAACAATCGTGTTTGACATTGGCTTCGGCGAAATCCTGATGATCGGCTTGGTCGCGCTGCTGGTGCTCGGCCCCGAGCGCTTGCCCAAGGCCGCGCGTCTGGCCGGGATGTGGATGCGCAAGGCGCGTTCGCAGTGGAATTCGGTCAAGGCCGAACTCGAAAACGAAATCGCCGACGAGGAGTTGCGCCGCACCCTGCGAGAGAGCCATGCGCAATTGCGCGACGGGCTGGGCGAAATGCAGGCGTTGGTTGATCCTTCGCGTGTGCCGCCGGCGGGATCCCTGCCCCAGCAACCCGCGAATGGCGAGTCCGCGCAAGCGTCCAATCCAGGCGACGCGCCCGACCCGTTGCGCGACATGATGGAAATGCCGGCGCGCCTTGCGCACATGCCTGATGCAGAACTGCGCGACGTCGAAAGCAGCGCTGCGACACGCGGGTCAGCCAACACGCCAGCGCTCGAATCGCGCGAGCCGGGCAAAGCCTTCGATGACTGAACCCGCCGCCGATCACGACGCCAGCCAAGGCCTGTTCTCGCACCTGCTCGAGCTGCGTTCGCGCTTGTTGCGATCGGTGCTGGTGGTGATGTTGGTGTTCGGCGCGCTGATGCCGTTCTCGCAGCGACTGTATGCGTGGCTCGCGCAGCCGCTGCTGTCGCGCTTACCGGTCGGCGCCAAACTCGTTGCGATCGATGTTTCGTCGCCATTTCTGGTGCCGGTCAAACTCACCTTTCTCACTGCGTTGATGTTGGCGATGCCGTACGTGATCTACCAGCTATGGGCGTTCGTCGCGCCCGGGTTGTATCGCAACGAACGGCGGATGGCAGTGCCGCTGCTGGTGTCCGCAGGCACGCTGTTCTACGCCGGCTGCGCGTTTGCGTATTTTCTGGTGCTGCCAACGGTGTTTGGCTTCCTCACCGGTGTCACGCCCGAAGGCGTGAGCATGATGACCGACATCAGCCATTACCTGGATTTCGTCAGCGTGATGTTTCTCGCGTTTGGTGCGAGTTTTGAAGTGCCAGTCGCGGTGGTGATCCTCGCCTTGCTTGGCTGGGTTACGCCGCAACAACTCACCGGCGCGCGACCGTATGCGATTGTGGGCGCATTCGTGATCGCCGCGATCCTGACGCCACCGGACGTAATCTCGCAATTGATGCTGGCGATTCCGATGGTGCTGTTGTACGAGCTCGGGTTGATCGCGGCGCGGATTGCGGTGAAGCCGCGCGCTGTGCCCGGTTGAACTCAGCGCGCGAAGCTCAGACTTCGATACCGGTGTGATGCGGCACGGCGGGGTCGCTTTGGGTGTGACCGAATACATCGCGCCAGGCAAGGTAATTGCCTGACGTGCTAACCAGCACGACTAGTGTCAGCCAAGCTAGATAAAGTACGAAACCCAGCGCCGCGCCCAGCTTGCCGAGCAGGCCAAGCAACAGGCTTAACACAGCAAACACGAGCACGGCGACAAACATCAGCGCAACAAAGGCCAACCCGTACACGGTCAGAGGCAACACATTGGCCGCGCACGCAGCGAAGCTCTCCAGGAATGCGGCGAGTGGCGGTCGGCCATCGAACAGCACACGCGGTACCGCGAAAAACAATCCGGTAAAAAGAACGAAAGCAATCACCGTCGCCAGCATCAGGAAGCGCAACAACGGCTGCGCGAGTTGCTCCATCGTTGCCTCGTCGGGCTGCAACTGCTGGCTTCCGATCTTCACCAGCAACGCGATGTTGTCGGGGCCGAGCACTTTTTCGGCAGCAAAAACCAGCAACAGCAAAGCGAGCACCGTCAGCATGCCGAGCACCAGCATCGGCAGCAGCCTGCCTGGCCTGCGGAACGCTTCAAACAGCTGGCCCAACGATACCGGCCGCCCGGCCTCGGCCTCGGCGATCGCGTGCATCAAACCACCCGCCAGCGCCGGCCCAATCATCAGCACGACGAACATCAGCAGCTCCGCCAACTGCTGCAACGATCCGAAAAGGCTGGGCAATTGCCCGATGATGATGAATGCCAGCGAGACCATCAGCAGGCCGCGCGGATTGCGGTCGACCATGCCGATTGCGGCCTTCAGCCATTGCATTCCGCGCGCGGCGGGAGTGATGCGATACAGGGCCATGCTCAAGCCTCGCGCAAGCGGCGTGCATGTCGCACGAATCCGCGCAACACGCCGCGCGCATGCGGCGTGGAGCGCACCGCCGTATGCATTGCGCGCGCGTCCAAGCCTTCAGTGGTCAAGGCATCGCGTTTGGCGTGGATGTAACCGCGCATCATTCCGGCGCTGAACTCGGGGTGGAACTGCACGCCCCAGGCATTGCCGATGCGATACGCGTGATGTTCGTCCAGCGCTGAGCGGGCAAGCCGCGTCGCGCCTTCGGGCAGGCGAATCACACTTTGCAAATGGGTGACGTGTGCCTTGAACGACGACGGATACGCGCCGAATAACGGATCTTCGCTCGCCGGGCCTTTGCCGTTGCTTGCGCGCTCGATTGCCATCGTTCCCATCTCGCGTCCGCGCGGGTTGAAGTCGACGCGGCCGCCAAGGGCGTGCGCGATCAACTGGTGTCCGTAGCAAATGCCGAACAATGGAAAACCTGCATTGGCTGCATCGTTCAACCATTGCGCGGTGCGTTCGCTCCAGTCCAGGCGCTCGGTCACCATCGCGCCGGAGCCAGTGACGATCGCGCCGGCAAAGCCATCGCGACGCGGCAGTGCATCGCCGTCCATCACGCGATAGGCCAGTGCTTGCTCGCGACTCAATCCGGCGGACACCCGAATCCAGTGCGCGAAGGTACCGAGCTTGCGCAGCGACGGCGTCGGTTGTCCGGTTTCAATGATCAAAAAGGGAAGAGTAGTCATTCGTGCGGAGGCAAGGTGGAAAGGATTTCCTCGATGGTGGTCACGCCCTCGGCCACCTTGTCGGCGCCGGCCATACGCAACGGCCGCATGCCTTCGTCGACCGCGGCGCGGGTGAATTCGGACAACACCATTTCGGGCTTGATCAGCCGGCGTAGTGCCGGCGAGATCGGCAATAGTTCGTACAAACCGACGCGGCCGAGAAATCCGGTGCGCCGGCATTCCAGGCATCCGACTGCGACATGCGCATTGTCGATTACCGGCGGCGCCTGATCGCGTTGCAGCAGCGCGCGCCACGCCTCACGCGGCACCGGCTGCGGCTGCTTGCAATGCGGGCACAGCGTGCGCACCAACCGCTGCGCCAGCACGCCGTTGAGGGTCGACGCCAGCAGGTAATGCGGGATGCCGAGGTCGAGCAGGCGCGTGATTGCTGATGCGGCATCGTTGGTGTGCAGCGTGGACAGCACCAGATGGCCGGTGAGTGCGGCCTGCACCGCCATCTGCGCGGTTTCCAGATCGCGAATCTCGCCGATCATGATGATGTCCGGATCTTGCCGCAGCAACGTGCGCACACCGCTGGCGAAGTCCAGCCCGATCGCGGAGTGCACCTGCATCTGGTTGAACTCGGGCGCGATCATTTCGATCGGGTCTTCCACCGTGCAGACGTTGACCTCAGGACTCGCGAGCTGCTTGAGCGTGGAATACAGCGTGGTGGTCTTGCCCGATCCGGTCGGCCCGGTCACCAACACGATGCCGTGCGGACGCTGCACCAGATCGTTCCAGCCACTCGATTCAATCTCGTTGAATCCGAGTTGGTCGAAGGGTTTCAGCGCGGTATCCGGATCGAAAATGCGCATCACGCATTTCTCGCCGAATGCGGTCGGCATGCTGGACAGCCGCATCTCGACTTCGCGCCCGCCCGGCGAGCGGGTCTTGATGCGACCATCTTGCGGGCGCCGGCGTTCGGCCAGATCCATCCGGCCCAGCACCTTGATCCGGCTAACCGCCGCGATCATCACCGGCGTCGGCAACTCGAACACCTTGTGCAGTACGCCATCGATGCGAAAACGCACGCGGCTGATCTCGCGGCGCGGCTCCAGGTGGATGTCGGACGCGCGTTGCTCGTAGGCGTACTGCAAAATCCAGTCGACGATGTGCACGATGTGGTGATCGTCGGCGCCGACTTCGCCGGTGCGCCCGAGTTCCACCAGTTGCTCGAAACTCGGCAGACCGGCCGATTGCTCGCGACCATCCTTGGCGCCGCGCACCGACCGGGTAACGCCAAAAAACTCCATCGTGTAGCGATGCAAATCCAGCGGGTTGACCACCACGAGGTCAATCTTGCGCTGGATCAGCGGCTTGATGTCCTCGACCCAGGCACAGTCGGTCGGCTCGCTGGTGGCGATCAACACGCGATCGGGTTCAACCGCGATCGGCAAAATCCGGTGTCGTTGCGCGTACGCGTGCGAGACCACGCCGGTGACTGCGGCCACATCGACCCGGGTTGGATCGATGCGCAAATAATCGAGTCCGGTTTCGCGCGCCAGCCATTCAGTGAGGCGCTCGAGACTCAATTCGGTGCCTAGCGGCTGGGTGGCCGCGAGTTTGAGGTTGGCCAGCAGCACCAGCGGATGCACCGCGCCAATGTTGCGTGCATCGCGCATCGAGAGTTGCGCGCGGGCAACATCGGCAGCCACGATCAGCCCGTCCTCCACCAACGCCGCCAACACGCTGGCGAACGACAAACGTCCAGGCGTCAGGCGCGAGGTCGGCGGCAATGACTGATTGGAGACAAGCGATTGCAAGTTTGGTGCACCACGCAAAGGCAGGATAGGACAACGCAAAACGGCGCCGCAAACCAATCGCTGCGAAGCCGCCCGCTATACTAGCGCGCCTAGCCTGACCGCCATCGTCACCGTGCCGCAAACCCCCGCGACCCAAAACGCTCCGACCTTTCAGGAGCTGATCCAGGCCCTCAACGCCTACTGGGCGCGGCAGGGTTGCGTGCTGATCCAGCCGCTGGATATGGAGGTGGGCGCGGGCACGTTTCATCCGGCGACCTTTTTGCGCGCGCTTGGCCCCGAGCCATGGAATGCGGCATTCGTGCAGCCGTGCCGGCGTCCGACCGATGGCCGTTACGGCGAGAACCCCAATCGCCTGCAGCGTTACTACCAGTATCAAGTGGTGATGAAGCCGAGCCCGGACGATATTGTCGAGCGCTACTTCAATTCGCTGCGCGAGCTCGGCATCGATCCATTGGTGCACGATCTGCGGCTGGTCGAGGACAACTGGGAATCACCGACGCTCGGCGCGTGGGGCCTGGGTTGGGAAGTGTGGTTGAACGGGATGGAGGTCACCCAGTTCACCTATTTTCAGCAAGCCGGCGGGATCGAATGCAAGCGGGTGCTGGGCGAGATCACCTACGGACTCGAACGCCTGTGCATGTACCTGCAGAACGTCGATGACGTGTTTGACATCGTCTGGACACACGGTCCGCAAGGACCGGTGACCTATCGCGATGTCTATCACCAAAATGAAGTCGAGCAGAGCACATACAATTTCGAACACGCCGATGTGGCAGAACTGTTCCACCGTTTCGACGCGTGCGAGAAAGAGGCGCTGAAGCTGGTCGAGCTCGGCCTGCCGCTGCCGGCTTACGAGCAGGTGTGCAAGGCCAGCCATTGTTTCAATCTGCTGGATGCTCGCCGCGCGATCAGCGTGACCGAACGCCAGCGATTCATCCTGCGCGTGCGCACGCTATCCAAGGCCTGCGCCGAAGCGTACGTCGCCAAACGCGAGCAACTGCGTGCACGGCAGGAGATCGCGCATGGCTGAGTCGACATCGTTGCTGATCGAAGTCGGCACCGAAGAGCTGCCGGTCAAGGCATTACCCGAGCTTGCACAAGCTTTTTTCAACGGGATCATCGCCGGTCTGGAAAAGCGCGGTATTGCCTTCGAGCGCGGCGCAGCGAAACCGCTGTACACGCCACGACGCCTCGCCGTGTTGCTGCCGCTGGTCGCGATCGAACAACCCGAGCAACGCTTTGAAGCACTCGGCCCTTACGCCAACATCGCAATCGATGCCAATGGCGAACCGACGCCGGCGCTGAAGGGTTTCGCGCAGAAGAACAGCCTCTATGTTTCGCAGCTCGAACGCATTACCGACGCCAAGGGCGAGCGCTTCGTCGCATGCAGCGTGAAGCCGGGCGCGAGCACCGCATCGTTGTTGCCGTCGATCCTTGCCGATGCGATCAAGGCGATGCCGATCCCCAAGCCGATGCGCTGGGGCGATCACGATTTCGCATTCGCGCGGCCGGTGCATTGGCTGGTGATGTTGCTTGGCGATCAGGTTGTCGATGCTGAACTGTTCGGTATCCGCTCAGATCGCATGAGCCGCGGCCATCGTTTTCATCATCCGAAAGCGGTCTGGATCGGCAGGCCCGAAGACTATGTCGATGCCTTGCGCAGCGCGCAGGTGCTGGTCGATCCGGACGAGCGTCGTAAGCGCTTGCGTGCGGAAATCGAAGCGGCTGCCGAGCGCGCCGATGGCGTCGCGCGCATTCCCGACGCATTGCTCGAGGAAGTGAACTGCCTGGTCGAATGGCCGAAGGCGATCCTCGGCGGCTTCGAGCCGGCCTTTTTGCGCGTGCCGCATGAGGCGTTGATCTCGACGATGGAAGCGAACCAGAAATTCTTCCCGTTGCTCAACCACGAACATCGCCTCACCGAACGTTTTATCGGCATCGCCAACATCGCGTCGACCGACGAGGATCAAATCCGCAAAGGCTACGAGCGCGTGATCCGACCGCGTTTCGCCGATGCGCAGTTCTTCTTTGACGAAGACCTCAAGCAAGGACTCGACGCAATGCGTGCAGGCCTTGCTTCGGTCACCTATCAGCAGAAGCTGGGTAGTTACGCCGACAAGACCGCGCGGGTGATGGCGCTGGCCGAAGCGATTGCGACAGAAGTTGGCGTTGATCTTCAGCACGCACGGCGCGCGGCGGAACTGTCGAAAGCCGACCTGCAATCGCGCCTGGTCAACGAATTCCCGGAATTGCAGGGTATCGCCGGTCGCTACTACGCGAGTGCAGCCGGCGAAACCGGCGATGTCGCCGACGCGATCGACCAAGCGTATATGCCGCGCTTTGGCGGCGATGCGATTGCGCCATCGAAACTCGGGCAAGTTCTGGCGATTGCGGAGCGGCTGGACACGTTGGCGGGTGGCTTCGCGGCTGGGCTGAAGCCCACTGGCAGCAAGGATCCGTTTGCATTGCGACGCGCGGCCTTAGGGCTGGCAAGGACGATCATCGAAGCCGGAATCGACCTTGATTTACGCAAGCTACTCGTGGAGGCCGAAGCCAGCGCATCGCGTGCACTTCGGTGGGAGGCCGTTCAAAAGCTTTCCAATACAGCGAGTCATGCGGAACAGCAAGGTGTCAGTGTTGACGGCTATCAAACGACAAATACCAATACGATATATCCATCGCAAAACGTGGTTGAGCTTTTAGATTTTATTCTCGATCGCCTGCGCCATTATTACGATGAACAAGCTATGCCATCCGCGCATTTCGATGCGGCTGCTGCGAGTTTTCGTGGTGATGTGGTTCGAGACGCCGTCTCGACAGGCTCGACGGCTCCTCACCACGAACGGGGAGAGGGGCTTGCGCGTTCCGAAAGCACGCGTGGTTCGTTGTTTGATCTCGACCAACGTCTCAAAGCCATCGGCGAATTCGCGCAGTTGCCCGAGGCGCCAGCGCTGGCTGCGGCGAACAAGCGCATCCGCAACATCCTGAAGAAATCCGCCGAGGCCGAAACGATTTCGGATGCCGTCGATCCGGCACTGTTCGATAACGATGCCGAGCGCGCTCTGCACGATGCGGTCGAACAGGCGATAACAGAGACCGATCCGTTGCTGGCGCAAAAGGACTATGTCGGCACCCTGCGCCGGCTCGCCGCGTTGCGTGCGCCGGTGGATGCGTTCTTCGATGGCGTAATGGTGATGGCGGAGGACGCGGCGGTGCGCCGCAACCGGCTGGCCTTGCTCAAGCAGCTGGCCGACCGCTTCGCCACGGTCGCGGAAATCTCGTTGCTGTCGTAGGCCTGTGGCGGCAACGCTGCACCCTGACTCCGCGATTTGCTGCCCTCCGGTTAAGCACCGGCTCACACCCAATGCGCGTGCGGCGGGTAAGCTTGTGCCGATGCCGCCTTTGTTTCGTTTGTTCGCCCTCGCAGCCAGCCTGATCGCCATCACGCCCGCGGCGGCGGTGCAGTTGGTCAATGTGCAGGTGCGCGGCATTGCCGATCCAGATCAGTTGCACAACGCCGAGCAGTCGATTTCGTTGCAGCGGCTCGATTCGACGTTGCGCGCGCAGCTCAGCGAGGAACGACTGTCCTTCTTGTTGCGCAAGGCGCCGGAGGAAATCCGCACCGCGCTTGAGCCGTATGGCTATTACGACACCCAGGTGAAAGCTGACACACAGCGCAGCGGCGATGCGGTGACGGTGGTGTTCGATGTGACCTTGGGCGAACCGGTGCGCGTGCGCGAGCAACAGGTTGTGATGGACGGCCAGGCGCAAGACGATGCGGTGGTGAGTGAAGCGGTGCAGGGTTTCGTGCCGGGCAAGGGCGCGGTGCTCGATCACAGGCTATACGAAGCCAACAAGAACAACGTCAATCAGCGGCTGGGCCAGCGCGGCTATTTCGATGCCAATATCGCCGAACACAAGGTCGAGGTCACTCGCGCCGAACACGCGGCGGATATGAACGTGCGCTGGGACAGCGGCGTGCGCTATCGCATCGGCGAGACGCGCTTCGGTCCGAATCAGTTCAAGCCCGGCCTGTTCGACAAGCTGGTGCCGTGGAAGGACGATGATTTTTACAACCAGCAGAAGTTGTTCGACTTGCAGCAGTCGCTGGCCGATCTCGATTATTTCAGCGTGATCGACGTCAGTCCGAAGCTCGATGAAAAAAAAGACGGCAAGGTACCGATCGAGATCAGCACCACGCCGGGCAAGCGCAATGTCTATAGCGCGGGCCTGAGTTATGGCACCGACAGCGGCGCCGGCGTGCAGCTCGGTTTCAACCGGCGCTGGCTCAACAAGCGCGGTCACAAGGCCGATGCGCAACTGGAAATCGCGCAGCGCCGCAAGATCATCGGCGCGCGATACCGCGTTCCCGCGTTCGACTGGTTAAACGGCTTCTACACGCTGCGCACCGGCCTGCGCGACGAGCAGACCGATGCAATCAACCAGCAGTTGTTGGAAGTGGTCGGCGAACGCGATGGTCGCGTGCATGGCTGGAACGTGCTGGCCGGACTGCATTACCAGCGCGAGCGCTACGAGGATTTCATGATCCCGCAGCTCAACCGTTATGCGACGCTGGTGTTTCCCTCACTCAGCGCCAGCGTGTCCAACGGCGATGACAAGTTGTATCCGACACGCGGCTGGGGTTTGTCAACCGAATTGCGCGGCGGCACCACGTCGATTGGTTCGGATGTCGATTTTGCGCAAGTGCGATTGAAGGGAAGTTTCGTCTTCAGTCTCGGACATTTGAATCGCGTGCTATTGCGCGGCGAAATCGGTCGCAGCTTTACCAAGGACTTCGACCAGTTGCCGCCGTCGCTGCGTTTCTTCGCCGGTGGCGACAACAGCATTCGTGGTTATGGGTATCAGGAAGTCGGCCCGCGCGTGCTCGGTCGTGTGGTCGGTGGGCGCAATCTTGCGGTGGTCAGCGCCGAGTTCGAGCATCGCTTCACACAGACGTGGGGCGGTGCGGTGTTCGTGGATGCGGGCGACGCATTCAATGATCGGCCCGTTACGCACGTCGGCGTTGGTTTCGGCGTGCGCTGGCGCTCGCCGGTGGGGCCGGTGCGGATCGACCTCGCACACGGTTTGAACGATCCGAAATCGCCGATCCGGCTGCATCTGAATATCGGCACCGATCTGTGAGCAGCACGCCGGAGAATGCGCAGGTTGGTTCTGGCTCGGCCAAGTCCGCCGCGCCAAAAAAATCGCCGCCCCAATTCCCGCGCCGCCGTTGGCTGCGGCATGTCGGCATTGGCGGCGTGTTGCTGGTGGTCGTCATTGCGGCGCTGCTGTTCTGGCTGCTGGTGACGGTCAGCGGTCGCAATACAATTCTTGCGCGGATCGTTGCCACGCTGCCGGCGGATTCGCTGACTTGGCAGCGCGCCGATGGCGTGATCAGCGGCCCGCTCACGTTGTATGGCGTGCATTACCAACACGACGGCCTCGACTTTCGCGCGCAACGCATCACCCTGGTTGCCACGCTGCAACCGCTGCTTCGCAAAAAATTGCGACTGTCGCGACTGGATGTCGAAACCGCCAGCCTCGATTTGCCGAAGGACACCAAGCCCAAGCCACCGCCAACCTGGCCGGATGTTTTGCCAAAATTTGAAGTGCCGTTTGACCTTGGCGCCGACAGCATGCACGTGCGTGGATTGCGCGTGAGCCAAGCTCAGGCACCCATCATCAACATCGTCACCCTTGATGGCGGTCTGGATCTTGCGCCGGGGGTGCTCGCACTGCGCAGCATGCAAGTCACCAGTGATCGCGGCCACGGCACGCTCGATGCGCGCGTCGATGTTGCCAGCAACTATCATCTGCGCCTGCTTGCCGACCTCACCGCGCCGGCGCCATCCGACGGCTCCACGCCAGCGACACTGCACGTGCTGGCCGGTGGCGATATGGATCGCTTTATCGCCAGCGTTCGCGGGCGCGCGCCGGATGCATATGCGCTGCGAATGGATTTGAGCAAGGGTCGAAGTGTGCCGCAATGGTCGCTGGCGACGATCGCGCCGCGCATCACGCCGGCATTGCTGATCGATCCGGCCAGCGCGACCGGCGCGGTTCCGTTGTCGATCCGGCTCAATGCAACCGGCACCGGCGGTGTCGCGCGCGTCACCGGTCGTATCGCGCAGGCAAACACGGTAGTCGTGATCGCGCCATCGCAACTGGCTTATACGCAAGGCGTTTTCCGCGCGCAACCGCTGCTGCTGGATGTGCTCGATGGCCGCGTGCAGCTTGATGGTCAACTCGATCTGCGCCCGACATCGCCATTAGTTGATGTGCGCGCGCAACTGCACGGCTTGCGCTGGGCCGCTTCGCCGCAAGCTGGCGCTGCAACGATTCAGTCGGTGCAGGCCGAAGGCGATCTCAAGCTTGCCGGTACGCTGAACGCATGGACCGTGCAAGGGGCTTTGCAGCTTGTACGTGCGCAAGAGATCGCGAAGCTGACGCTGCGCGGACACGGCAATCGCGAGCAGTTGCAGCTTGAATCGCTGAACGCGCGCACGCCGGCCGGAGCGCTGGACGCGGTCGGTTTGGTGCAGTGGTCGCCACACCTGGTATGGCAATTCGACGCGACCCTCGATCGTTTCGACCCGGGCTATTTCTCCCCGGATTTCAACGGTGCAGTCACCGGGAAGCTGATCACGCACGGCGAACGGACCGACGACGGCGCGGTCAGTGCCAGCGTCAAAGTCGACCAACTCGGTGGCGAGTTGCGTGGGCGCAAATTGTCGGGACGAGTGGCGCTTGACTGGCAGCGCGCTGCTGCAGACAGCGCCGGTAGCGGCCAGACCGACATCGATTTGCACGTCGGTGACAGCCACGTGCTGGCCAGCGGCGCGTTCGGGCGCACCCTCGATCTGGCGGTGCGTTTTGCGCCGTTACATCTCGACGATCTGCTGCCGAACGCCTCTGGATCGATGACTGGGTCTCTCACACTGCAGGGCGACCCCAGCATGCCCGCCATCTCCGGCACCATCGATGGTCAGGCGTTGCGCTGGGCCGGCTATCAGGCCAAGACCCTGCATCTGGATGGGCGCTTGCCCGCACACGGCGGACAAGGCGTGCTGCAACTCGACGCGCAGGGCTTGCAGGGCGTGGCCGGCATCGAACGCGTGCATGCGCAGATCAATGGTTCACTCGATGCGCTGCGGCTGGATGCCAACGCGACCGGCAGCGTCGGCACCATCGCGATTGCCGGCCAGGCGCAGCAGCAAGGCAGCGGCTGGCGCGGTCGCGTCGCCAGTCTGCATTACACGCCGCCGCGCGGGGTTGCGTGGAACCTCACCACGCCAGCGAATTTCGCCTACGCGGCAAATGCGCTGAAGCTTGATCGCGCGTGTCTGGATGCGGTTGGCGGCGGCGCGCTGTGTGTGGATGCCGACTGGCCGCGCAGCGCCAACATCAGCGGTCGCGGCCTGCCGCTGGCGCTGGCAAATCCATGGCTGCAACAAGCCGACATCGCGCCGCGTGCGCACGGCTCGCTCGATCTCGACGCGCACTTCGCCGCTGCCGGCAATGGCTGGACCGGCAACGCAACGCTCAAGTCTGCACAGGGCGGGATTCGCCTCGGCGCCGATCGCCAGCGCGATCTGCTTGGCTATAGCAACCTGATCGCGCAACTCGCACTCGATGGTCAGCGCGTGAAGCTGCAACTGCGTTCGGATTTGTCGGTCGGCGGCACCATTGCCGCTCAAATCGATACTGGCCTGGCCAACGCAGCGCCGCTGAGTGGCACGCTCGCTCTCGACCTGCATGACGTTACCTGGCTCGAATTGTTCTCGGTCGATCTCGCTGCGCCCAAGGGCGAGCTGACCGGTCAATTCGTGCTGGGCGGAACGCGCGGTCATCCGCAGCTCTCGGGTCAGGCCACGCTGCGCGATTTTTCCGCCGAGCTGCCGGCGCTCGGGATCAAGCTCACTTCCGGCATCGTGCAACTCGCTGCTGCCGTCAACGGCGATACCCGTATCACCGGCTCGGCGCAATCGGGCGAGGGCACGCTCAACATCGACGGGCGCCTGCGCTGGAACGATGCCACCGCGCCGCTGCTGGTCAATCTCACCGGCACCAACGTGCGCATTGCCAACACGCCGGAGCTTTCGGCGGTCGCAAATCCAGACCTGCAACTGCAATACCTAAACCACACGTTGCAACTGCGCGGCAAGGTCGCGGTGCCGACCGCCAGCATCGATCTGGAACGCCTAGACACCACCGTCTCGCCATCGCCGGATGTGGTCGTGCTCGATCCGGTCGATCCGGCGCATGGCGGCGTGCTGGCGATTGACACCGACCTGGTGCTGGCACTGGGTGACAACGTCGCGCTCAAGGGGTTTGGCCTTGACGGCAAACTCGGCGGCGAGTTGCGCGTGGTGCAACCGCAGGGCAGAGAAATGCGCGCGACCGGCACGCTCAATGTCAGCGGTCGCTATGCCGCGTACGGGCAGAATCTGAACATCGAGCGCGGGCGGTTGAGCTACGTCAACAGCCGCATCGACAATCCGTCACTCGACGTGCTGGCCGATCGCACGTTCGATGATGGCGTCACCGTTGGCGTGCGGGTGCGCGGTAATGCGCAGGCGCCGCGCACCGACATTACCTCAACGCCGGCGATGGACAGTTCCAACGCACTGTCCTACCTCGTACTAGGACGGCCGTTAAATACCGCCAGCGGCGACGAGTCGCGGCAGATCGGCGCCGCCGCCGCCGCATTGTCGGTCGGCGGCAATTTGATCGGTCAGAAGATCGGTGCGCGCCTGGGCCTGGACGAAGCCGGTGTGACCCAGTCACGCGCGCTGGGCAGCGCCGCATTTACCGTTGGCAAATACCTCTCGCCGCGGCTGTTCATCAGTTACGGCGTGTCATTGGTCGGCAGCGGCGAAGTGGTCACGCTGAAGTATCTGCTCAAACACGGCTTCGACATCCAGATCGAGTCCGGCCGCGAAAGCCGCGCCTCGCTCAATTGGCGAGTGGAAAAGTAGCGGCCGTTACCAGTGCCGCTCGGGCCTAGGTTCCGGGGACAGGCCAAATTTGTTGACCACGAGACGTGCAGAAAACATGCCTGCAAACACCGCAACCACCCTCAGGCCATCTGCAACATCGGAAAGACGAAATCGGAAACCGGATTCCCAGTAATCGCAACTCAACTTAAACACCAGGAACCCGAGCAAGAACAAAGCCACTTGCCTCTTAATGCGGATAGTCGACAGAAAGTCCTCGGCTGGGTTACCCCAGCGCGGTGATAAGCGTGGCAATACCACTTCTGCGAGAACGAGCATCAGACACGCAAACAGGCCTGCTGCCAGTGGCCAGAGAACGAGCTGGCTAATGCTTTCGGGGATCACGGGTTCAATTGCGTTGGCAGCCACCGTGGTTGCTGCTACCAGAGCAACGATTGCAATCATTATCGTTTGTACTTTCATCGTATCCCCAAGCGATTTCTGAGTGCCGGCAACGCGAGATCATACGCGAGTCCTATCAACCCGTTGGTGGTGAGTTTGTCGATACACAACATCAGTCGCGGTCTATGGACAGCAATAAAAAACGCCCGCTGTTGAGCGGGCGTTTTCTTCAAACCTTGCAGCTTGTGTGACAGATCAGAACTTTAACGAGACGCCGAGGTTCAGGCTGTCGATGCGCTGGTTGCTGTCGCTGAAGCGACCGCTGTACGCGGCGTAGCCAGTCAGGTTGTCGCCGATGTCCGCCGACACGCCAAGGTCGGCGGTCCACCAGCTATTGTCGGGCTGGAAGCCTGGCAGGCTGAAGCTACCGTTCAAGTTGATCAAGCCGGCCTGGACTTTATCGGGCGAGGTCTTGGATTCATGCTGGTAGGCGACGCGACCGAACGGATGCAAGGTGCTTTCGCCCATCTGCATGTCGCCCATCAGCTGCCAGCCGAGCGTTGCGATGCCGGACTTGCGCTCCTGGCGGCCGAAGAACATCGAGCTGCTGTCACCGTTGTTCTCGAAGTAGCTGTTGACCTTGATTTTCTGCCAGGCGTAGCTGCCGTACGGACCGGTCTTGATGTTGCCCCAATCGAAGAAGTAGCCGCCGCCAACCTGGAAGCCAACATGCGAGCCGCCGGCATCGCCGCTCTCGGTGCGGGTCGCCGCACCCAATCGGAACGAACGTGTGACGTCGTTGAAGTTCAACTGGCCTGCAGCACCGAGCACCGAGACGTAAGCGCCGCCGGTGTGCCACACGCCGTACGCGCTGAACAGCGGCTCGATGTTGCGATAGCCACCGCCTCCGGCGAAGTCGGCCTTCTGGAAGCCGATGCTGGTTGCCAAACCGACCGTGACGTTGGTGTTGAAGCGGTAATCGACGCCAGTGGTCAGGGTCGAGTTGTGGCTGCGGGTTTCCGGCGAGGTGACCGCCGCATCGTAGCGCTGGTTGCCGTAGTCAAAGCTGGCAAACGTGCGCAGGTTGTCATCGCCACGTTCGCGCGACATATCCCCCAGAAATTGATTGCTCAACGAGCGCGTGTGCGTGTCAAACAGGGCCAGCGGCGCTTCGGCCAGCATCGAGGCGTATTGCGGCGCCTGGATTTCTGCAATCACATACTGCGCCAGTACCGCGTGAGCTGCGCCGGTTGGATGCACGCCGTCGGCGAACACATAGGTCTCATTGGCGTTTGGCGAGACCAGACTGGCGCGCGAGCAGAACAATGACGGTGTTGCACCGCAGGCGCGGTCGGTCGCGTTGGTGAAGCCGTAGAGCGTCGGGTTCGCGGCGATCTCATTGAACAGGCCGTACGTGTCGACGGAAATAATCCCGGTCTTGCCAGACAAGCCTTCGTTGAGCGTGCCGTTGTAGGTCAGGACCAGACCGCTGATTGACCCGGAGAACGGCGACGTGCGGAAGTCCGGCGACTTGCCGATGTCGGGCAGGTTATAGATGATGATGTTCTGTGCGCCAGCTGTTTGCAGCGTGTTGATCAGGCCGAGTTCCTGCTGCGCCGAAGCGACCGTGGTGGCGCGCGCGGTGGCCGGATTGGCCAAGGCATTGAAGATATTGTTGGCACCGACCCACATCGAATACAGCGCATTCGGATCGGCGTGGCCACCGCTGGTCGCGAAATAGTCGCCAAGCTGCTGCGACACATTTCGGCATGGCAACGTGGTCGGAACACACACGAACGGCGCTGCGGTCGGCGCGCCGCCCCAAGCGAAGTCGGTGCCGCCAAAGCGGGATGCCTTCAGGGTGAAACCGAAGTAGGAAGCGATCAGTTCGGCGGCAACCGGGTCGGGATTGGTGGTGAAGCTGCCCTGCGCACCCGGGATGATGCCCACGTACTGACCGGCGTCACTGAGGCTGTCGCCAAACACGACGACATTGCTGAATTCTTGCGCCTGAGCGGCGTTTGCGACGATGGCCAAGGCAAGGGCACCAGCCAGATAAGAAATACGGGGCATGACCAGACTCCTGAGGAAAGTTGGGCGGGGCGCACGAGGAGCGTTGATCGCGACAGGGTCGCTCGGAACCACTCCGACCGCCCTCAATCCACGCACCGCCAGCGCTGGCGGGGTTCTCCGCCGGATGTAAAGAATACATTAAACCACAGCGAACGCCATACCTCGGCGGATGGAAGATCTAGCCCCTCTTCCACTGGGCAAACGGAGGCGCCTACGCCCGCCGTCGATGCCGCGCCAGATGCACCAGCAATAGAGAAATGGCTGCCGGCGTGATCCCGGGGATGCGCTGGGCCTGCCCGATCGTCTGCGGTTGCACGCCTGTCAGCTTGCTGCGCACTTCGTTTGATAGCCCGCGCACATTCGCATAATCGAAATCGCCTGGAATCGCGCTGGTTTCATTGCGCTGCTGGCGATCGATCTCCTCCTGCTGGCGATCGAGATAACCGGAATATTTCATCGCAATCTCGACCTGCTGCGCCACCGCCGGATCGCTCACGCCCGGCGCCAATGACGGAAGCTGCATCAACTTGGCGTAGTCGAACTCGGGACGCTTGAGCAATTCGAGCGCCGTGTTTTCGCGCGACAGCCCGATGCCGAGAGTTGTCTCAATTTCATTGGCGAGCTTGTTGCCCGGCGCGGCGCGCATTGCCGACAGTCGCGCGGTTTCGGCTTCGATTGCGTCGCGCTTGCGGGCGAACGCATCCCAGCGCGCGTCATCGACTAACCGCAACTCGCGCCCGATTGCGGTCAGCCGCAGATCGGCATTGTCCTCGCGCAACTGCAGCCGGTATTCGGCGCGCGAGGTGAACATCCGGTACGGCTCGGTGGTGCCGTGGGTGATCAGGTCGTCGACCAGCACGCCGATGTAGGCCTGATCGCGGCGCGGCGTCCACGGCTCTCGCTGCTGCATTTGCAGCGCAGCGTTGAGGCCGGCCAGCAAACCCTGAGCGGCAGCTTCCTCGTAACCCGTAGTGCCATTGATCTGGCCGGCGAAAAACAATCCAGCGACCGCCTTGGTTTCCAGCGAAGCCTTCAATCCGCGCGGGTCGAAATAGTCGTATTCGATGGCGTAGCCGGGGCGCGTGATGTGTGCGCTTTTGAAGCCGCGGATGCTGTGCACCAAGTCGATCTGCGCGTCGAACGGCAGCGAGGTCGAGATGCCGTTCGGATAGATTTCGTGCGTGTCCAGGCCTTCGGGCTCGACGAAGATCTGGTGCGAAGCCTTGTCGGCGAAGCGCACCACCTTGTCCTCGATCGACGGGCAATAGCGCGGGCCGACGCCTTCGATCGCACCGGTGAATAGCGGCGAGCGATCGAGCGCACCGCGGATGATCGCGTGCGTGCGTTCGGACGTATGCGTGATCCAGCACGACACTTGGCGCGGGTGCTGCGCGCGCGAACCGGTGAATGAAAACACCGGCGCAGGATCGTCGCCCGGTTGTTCCTCCAGTTGCGAGTAATCGATGCTGCGGCCATCGATGCGCGGCGGCGTGCCGGTTTTCAGGCGATCAATGACGAAGCGTCCATCACGCAGCGACTGCGCGAGCGTGGCCGCCGGCGCATCGCCGGCGCGGCCGCCGGCATAGTTCGCCGCGCCAATGTGGATCTTGCCGGCGAGAAAGGTGCCGGCAGTCAGCACCACGCAGCGTGCGTGCAGCGTCAATCCCATCTGCGTGCGCACGCCACTGATGCGATCGCGACCGTCGACCGATTCGATCAACAACTCGTCGACTGCTTGCTGGAACAGTTGCAGGTTGGGCTGGTTTTCGACGATGCGTCGGATCGCCGCGCGATACAGCGAGCGATCGGCTTGGCAACGCGTTGCGCGCACCGCCGGACCTTTGCTCGCATTCAAGGTACGCCACTGGATGCCGGCGTGATCGGCGGCCTGCGCCATCGCACCGCCGAGCGCATCGATCTCGCGCACCAGATGGCCCTTGCCGATGCCGCCGATTGCCGGATTGCAGCTCATCGCGCCAATCGTCTCGATCGCATGCGTCAGCAGCAGCGTGCGCGCACCCGCCCGCGCAGACGCTAGCGCGGCCTCAGTGCCGGCGTGGCCTCCGCCTACAACAATTACGTCGTACTGATTCACTATCGTCGCTCGGTCTGGTTTATCTACGGTGTCGTTGATGCGGAGGCCACGTCACCGACTAAGCTCGCGCGTCGTGCGCTCGCCAAGTCGGCCAGCGCTCGGCTCCTGCCTCGTGCGCTCAACGATGCGCGACCCCTGCGGATCGCAAACGCATCATTTCGCCCGCCTGCAACAATGATGACGTCGTACAGATCCACGTGCGTTCTCTATTTAAACGATTGGAGAAGTTGTAGATGCGGCCACGTCACCGACTGGACTAGCGTGTGCTGCGCTGGCGGGCGCGCATGCATTCTACGGATTGTTGCGGTTGGGCCGTGCGCATAGCTGATGCAATCGCACTGCACTCACAAGCAATCCTCAATGCTTCGTCCGCTCCAGCCATGCTTCACTGACGCTGGCACGCTTTGTGCTTTATCCGTGTGCATCTGCGCTGTGTGGTGCTTTGGCACTGGCTGGCGTTGGGAACAGGGACAGCCTTTGACATCGCAGGAGCACGGCCGGGAGTCTCGGGGGAGGCTCCCGGCCGCATTTTTGTGTCGGCGAACAATGGTCGATCAGCGGATGCGCAGCCTAACCATTGCGCGATCCGTTATGGATACCCGCTAAACCGCGTGGCCTTGCGGCAGGAAAGCCGACGCCCGGCGGGTCTTCAGGAACAGGGGGGATCCTTGATACCGGGTGCCGGGCGTCGGACATACAGCGGCGCTGAACGCCGTAGTCGCATCACGTCGAAATACGACGCGAACAGTCAGTCAATTCATTTGCATTGGCTGTGACATACATTCGCAACAACCAGCAACAGCTTGCTGGCGAGTGAGCAGCGGATCCGTGACCGTGTTCTCAATTCTCGTCAGCGGCGCCTATTGCTCGTCGCTGTCGCGACCATTGCGACGCGCATCGTTGTCATCGCGCGGTAGCGGTTCGGGGCGGCGCACTTCGCGGCGTTCTTGCTGACGCGGCGGTGGTCGCTGCACGAATGGCTGCGGCGTGTTTTGCGGCAAGGGTCGCGATTGCATCGGTGGCGGAGACCGGCCCGGATCGGGACGCACGACTGTCCTGCGACTGAAGTCAGCCCGATTAAAGTCAGCCCGATTTGAGTCAGCTCCATCGGGGTCCGCTTGATTAAAGCCGCCGCGATCCGGGCGTGGACGCTCTGGCCGAACGTAGCCGCCCGGCTCGTCGTTGCGACGGATGAAATCACTCCCGACCGGCGGACCATTGCGATCGTTGCGTTGCATCGGAGGCGGCGCGCGCCGCATCCGCGGTTCGGGTTGCTCATAGGCATCGCGCGGCAGCTGCGTGCGCGCATTCGGCGCGTCGGGTGCGGCAAACGGCACGGGCGGTTCCGGCGAAGGCGGATGGCGGCGGTGGTTGGGCGGCATCGGATCGCCGGCAGGTTCCGGCAAGTGGCGTACGTACGGCGAGCCATTGATCGGGAAACCCGGCTCGCGACGGGGACTTGGCGGATTGCCGGCGGTCGGGCCGGGACCATCGTGATCGTTGTCGTGGTCGCCGCCATGATGTCCGGGATCGTGATCGTGGTGGTCATGGTCATGGTGGTGATGCCAATAACCGTAATACGGATAATAGGGGTAGCCATATCCGTAGCCGCCGTACCACGGCGAATAGCCGTACAAACCCGGCCCGTAGTTGAGGCCGAGCCAGTTGCCAGAGTAATAGCCACTGGAATAGCCGAACCCGAAGTACAGGCCATAGGGCTGATAGCCGTACCCATAGTCGTTGTAAGGCGACGCCTGATTGCCAAAGTAATAGTCGCCGCCGGCGTAGCTGCGACCGTAGTCGCCGGCATAGTAGCCGTCGCTGCCGTCGGCATAACCGTCGTCGCCGTAGTAGGCGCCGGCATTTCCATTGTCGTAGCCGTCGCCGCGATAACCATCATCGCTGTAGTAGCCGGCATCACGCTGGCCAGCGTAATAAGGCGAGTCGTAGGTGGTGCAGGCGCCGAGCAGCAGCGCGAGTGCGGCGGGAATGGCGAGTCGACGGATCATGCGGGTCCCCTGCGAAGTCAGGCCAGTGTTCGCCTCAGGCAGTGAATCCGTCCTTAACTTTTTGTGCGCGTGTTCAGGCGACGACGCCATCGTGACAGTTGAACGAATGCTACTGTGCGCGCCCGGTCTTCGCTGGATAGACGATGCATCGATCCAATCTACCCAACGCCCCCAGCGCCGAGGCGATGGAAGCCGTGGTCGACACCGCGATGACCGAAGCTGTGGTCGCCGACCTCCCCGTCTCGCGCGAACACCCACCGGCTCCGCCATCATCGCGCCACCAGGCCTCAGGTCAGTGGCGTCGCGGCTTGATGCTGGCGCTGGCGACCGCAGGCTTCTGGGCCACCTTGCCAATGGCGTTGAAGTTCAGCCTCAACCAGCTCGATGCCTTCACCCTGACCTGGTTTCGTTTTCTGGTGGCAACGGTGTTGCTGGGCGGCTGGCTATTGCTACGCGGCGAGCTGGGTGCGTTGAAGGGTTTGCCGCGCTCGGCCTGGCAACTGCTGGTGCTGGCGGCGTTGATGCTGACCGGCAACTTCGTGTTCTATCTGCTGGGCGTGCAATACACCACGCCGGGCAATGCGCAGTTGATCATTCAGCTGGCGCCGCTGTGCATGGCGGTGGGAGGGATCGTGATTTTCCGCGAGCGTTTCGCGGTATGGCAGTGGCTCGGGCTTGCGTTGATCATGACCGGCCTCGCCGTATTTTTTCGCGACCAATTGCTGCAGGCCGCGCACGGCGGTAGCCACTATCTGCTCGGCACCGCTTTCATCGTGCTCGCCGCCCTGGTTTGGGCGGTGTATGCGCTTGCGCAAAAGCAATTGTTGAGTCGGCTGCGTTCGAACGTGGTGCTGGTTTTCATCTACGCTGTGGCGAGCGGCTTGCTGCTGCCGTTTGCGCATCCGCAGGCGTTGCTGGCGCTCGATGGCGTGCACTGGCTGGTGCTGATCTATTGCGCGCTCAACACGCTGGGCGCGTACGGCGCATTCGCCGAAGCACTGGTGCACTGGGAAGCGTCACGCGTGTCCGCCGTGCTGGCGCTCACTCCGCTGCTGTGCATCGGCGCGATCGCGCTGGTACACACGTTGTGGCCGTCTGCGATCGCGATCGAGCATATCGGGACCATCGGTTATATCGGTGCGGTGCTGGCTGTGCTGGGTTCGATGACGGTCAGCCTGGCCGGACGCCGCCGCCGCACCTGATCAGCACTCGCTGAACGAACGCCGCATCCGGCTTGCGTCCCAACATTAGTCCAATAGACGCGACAGCAAATCGTTGCTGTCGCGCGAAGTCAGCTTGCCGTGCAGCGAACGCAGCGCCAGCGCTGCCTGCTCGCCGCGCATGCCGGCCCAACGCCGCCAACTTTCGAAACCACTGAGCAGCCGCGCCGCGACCTGCGGATTGATCGTATCCAGCGCCGGTAATTGTTCAACCAGCAGTCGATAGCCGGACCCATCGGCGCGATGGAATGCGGTTGGATTGGCGCGCGAAAAACTGCCGAGCACCGCGCGAACGCGATTCGGATTGGTCGGCAGCCACCACTCGCTGGAAGACAACAGTTCATGCACGTCATCCAGCGCATCGACATGCGGACGCGTGGCGACAACCGCAATCCACTTGTCGGTGACCAGCGGATTGCTGCGATGTTGGGTGCGGAACGTCTCCAGCGCGCTGCGCGCGGCGGGTGCGTCGGTATGCACGAGACAGCGCAACGCGGCCAGCCGATCGGTCATGCTGGTGGCGGTATCGAATTGTCGCGCTGCCAGCTCGGCCTGCGGATCGATCCGCGTCAGCCAAGTCAGGCAGGCATTGCGCAACTGGCGCGCGGAAATCGCGGCGGCTTGCAGACCGCGCGCCGCCGTTTCGGCCAGCGCTTCGAAGCGATGCTGGAGCCGACCTTGGTTGCAAGTGGCCAGCATCTTCAGCAACGCCTCGCGGCGCGCCAGCAAGGCATCGATATCAATTGGACCATCGCTGTCGGAAAACTGGTCGAGCAACGTGTCGAAGTCAGGCAGTTGCATGCATTCGGCGACAAACGCCGGATCGTTGTCGTCATCAGCCAACAGATCGCCCAACGCGTCGGCCAGCGCCTGCTGCGCAGCTTCCACCGCGTCAAAGCGACGCAACATGACGCCCAGCGCCAGTTGCTGCAAAAAATCCCAGCGCAGGAATGGATCGGTTTCGATCCGCGCCAGTCGTGCCAGTTGTTCCGGCACATAGCCAAGCACGATTCGCACCGGCGCGCTGAAGCCATGATTGAAGCTGGCCAGTGGCTCGGCATCGACGCCTGCAAACACCACTTGGTGGCGCGCCTGGTTCAACTCGATCAAGCCATCGCGCACATGCGCGTCACCGCTGGCGCGCGCATCAATCGCACTGCCGTCCGCGGCATGCAGCGCATATCGAAGCGGGATATGCAGAGGCTGCGGTTCCGGCTGCGCGGCGGTCGGCGGCGTGCGTTGGCGAATGTCCAGGGTATAGCAGCTTGCGGCCTTGTCGAAATGCGACTGGATTTCCACCATCGGCGTGCCCGACTGCGTGTACCAACGCATGAACTGACCGAGATCGCGCATCGACGCTTGCGCATGCGCGGCGAGAAAATCCTCGATCGTCGCCGCTCGCCCGTCGTTGTCGGCGAAATAGCGATCCATGCCGCGCCGGAACACGCGCTCGCCCAGCAACGTGTGCAGCATGCGCACGATTTCTGCGCCCTTCTCGTACACCGTCAGCGTGTAGAAATTGTTGATCTCGCGGTATTCCGGTGGTCGCACCGGATGCGCTAGCGCGCCGGCGTCCTCGGCAAACTGGCGTGAGCGCAGCAAGCGCACATCCTCGATCCGCTTGACCTGCCGCGAATGCAGGTCGGAGACGAATTCCTGATCGCGGAACACGGTCAGCCCTTCCTTCAGCGCAAGCTGAAACCAGTCGCGCAGGGTCACCCGGTTGCCCGACCAGTTATGAAAATATTCGTGCCCGATCACCGACTCGATACCGAGGTAATCGGCGTCGGTTGCGGTCTGCTCGTCGGCCAGGATGTAGCGCGCGTTGAAGATGTTCAGACCCTTGTTTTCCATCGCGCCCATGGTGAAATCCTGGGCGGCAACAATGTTGAACACGTCGAGGTCGTAGCAGCGACCAAAGCGTTGCTCGTCCCAGCGCAATGCGCGTTCGATCGCACCCAACGCAAACTGGCACCCTGCGACATCACCCGCGCTCGTCCATGCCTGCAGACGCATGCTGCGATCCTCGGCAGTGACGATGCCGCGGCCAACGCACGCAAGATCGCCAGCCACCAGCGCAAACAGGTAACTCGGCGTCGGATGCGGGTTGTGCCAGACGGCTTCATGCCTGTCGTCGTCCAGCGCGCGCTGCGAGACCGGATTGCCGTTGCCCAGCAGCACCGGAAATTTGCCACGATCCGCGCGCAGCACAACCTGCCAGGTTGGCATCACGTCCGGCCGATCAATAAAGAAGGTGATGCGACGGAAACCTTCCGGCTCACACTGGGTGAACAACGCATCGCCGCTACGAAACAGGCCTTCCAGCCGCGTATTGCCCTCGGGCACGATCCGTACCGTCGTGCGCAAAACGCACTCGCGCGCCGGCAGCTCGATGCGCAAGCCGTTGCTGTCGTGCTGGTATTGCGCCGACGTCAGCGCCACATCATCCAAGGCGATCTCGAGCAACTCCAGATCGACGCCATCGAGTTGCAGCGACTCTTCTGCCGGCCCGGAATCTATGCCCACGTTCGGCTGCAGGTGCAGTTTCGCGGTGACCTGCGTCACTGCAAAATCGAGGTCGAACTCCAGCTCGACATGGCGAATGCGCCACGCCGGGGGGCGATAATCGGACAGCGCGATGCGCGGCGCAGTCGCTTGGCGCGCGGACAAATCAGTCATGGGCGGGACAATGGCTGTGGAGACGAGGCGACGCGCAGGCTAGCATGGCGCGCATGACTGCGATCGAACTGCAACGCACTGCGCACCCAGGCGGAATTCGGCTCGCGAATCCGACCGCTCCGGTGATACCGACGATCGACGACGTGCTCTCGGCCGCCGCTCGCATCGCGCCTTACGCGCAGGTCACGCCGGTGTTGCGATCGAGCTCACTGGACGCGCTGGCCGGCTGCACGATTGCGTTCAAATGCGAGAATTTTCAGCGCACCGGCGCGTTCAAGTTTCGCGGCGCGTGCAATGCGGTGTTTGCGCTCGATGATGCGGATGCGACACGCGGCGTGGTTACGCATTCCTCAGGCAACCACGGCGCGGCACTGGCGCTGGCTGCGCGCCTGCGCGGCATCCCGGCGCACGTGGTGGTGCCCGAAGGCGCGGTGGAATCGAAGCTGGTGGCGATTCAAGCCTTTGGCGCGCAATTGCATCGCTGCGCGCCGACCATGGCCGCACGCGAGGCCGAATGCGCGCGCCTGCAAGCCGCAACCGGCGCGCGACTGGTGCATCCTTTCGCCGATCCGCTGGTGATCGCCGGACAAGGCACCGCCGCACTCGAATTTCATCAGCAATGCGACGGACTCAGTGCATTGATCGCGCCGGTTGGCGGCGGCGGACTGCTGTCGGGCAGTGCGATCACGACGCGCGCGGTTGCAAGCGGCTGCACGATTTGGGGCGCGGAGCCAGCAATGGCATCGGATGCACACGATTCGCTTAATGCGGGTCGATTGATCGACGACGCCATCCCACACACCATCTGCGATGGACTGCGCGGGCATCTGGCGCCGATCACATTTGCGATTTTGCGTACGGATGTCGATGGCATTGCGCTTGCCGACGAGGACGAGATCGTCGCCGCGATGCAGCTACTCGGCCAGCGCCTGAAGATCGTGGTCGAACCTTCGGCGGCGGTCGCCTTCGCGGTGCTGCTGCGCCATCGGGACCGCTTCGAAGGCCAGCGCGTTGGCATCGTGCTCAGCGGCGGCAATCGCGAGCTGGCCTGATCCGAGCTGGGCGGGCAATCGCACTGCTAGACTTGCTGCAATTGCCTCTCGGAACGTCGTATGAAACGCCGGATTTCACCGCTCATTATTTGCCTACTCGCCTGTGCTTCGTTGTCGGCAACTGCCGCGACCGAGGCGCCTCCGATCGAACTCGAACAGGCGTTGACGCTGCGCGTTGATGGCGATTTGACGATCGATCCGAACGGCGTTCCGACCGATTACGCGGTGAAGACAGAACTGCCGAAAGTCCTCGCCGACAGCCTGCAACGGCAAGTGCACGCATGGCGGTTTGATCCGATCGTGATCGACGACAAACCGGTCACGGCAAAGACTTTGATGCATGTGACGCTCGGCGCAACTGGCAGCGGCGAGGCGCTGAGGGTGTCGATTGAAGCGGTTACCTTTCCTCAGCAGGCTGGCTCGGTTCTGGATAACATGCAGACGATGGCCCTGATCCAAGACAAGATGAATGCTCCTGTCTATCCGGAATCAGAACTGCAGGCTGGAGTTGAAGCTCGGGTGGCGGTGCAGGTGCAGGTCGGTCCTGATGGAAAGGTGCAGCAGGCAGCAATCGCGCAAACGGGTTTATTGCATACAAAAGGCATGCGCAGCCTTGTGCTGAAAACAATGGGTGATTTCGAAACGGCATCGCTGAAGTCAGTCAAAGACTGGCGCTTCCAAATCAGCACGAATCCCGATGTTCTTGCGCGTTTACAGGCGAGTGATCCACGGGCGTATGCGAAGGCTATGACCGCGACGATTCCGATCGAATTCTCCACCGCCAAGACACCGCCATTTCAGCGCAAGGGGTGGCGGCAGGAAACGCGCACCGTCAAGCGCGCGGCGCCGTGGCTGCAGCCTGATTCGAACGCGCAGATCGTCGGCGTGAACGATGTCGTCAGTGGTGAGATCGCGATGGCTAGCACGCCCTTCCGCCTGACCACGGCAGTCGTTGGCAACTCACTGTGATATTCGAGAGGAGAGTGATGTGAGTGCGACGATTCCGGATTCATCAAACGAAAATCCAGTGTGGACGGGTACGCCGTCGCAGAAGGGCAATCTCGGCATTTTCATCCTGTGCGCGCTTGTGGCGATCGCGTTGATCGGCAGCGCGATCACGTTGGGCAATGCTGGCTCGACGTGGCTTCTGGTCGCGCTGTTGCTGCCCGCAGCGATCGCCGGCTGGCGCTGGCTGGTGACGCGCAGTCTGCAATACACGTTGACCGATCAACGGCTGAAAACGCGCCGCGGCGTGCTCAATCGGGTGACCGACGACATCGAGTTGTATCGGGTCAAGGATTCGCATTTCACCCAGCCCTTTATGCAGCGCATCCTGGGCATCGGCACCATCACCCTGCGCACCACTGATGCCACGACTCCCATCGTGCGGCTGGTCGGCATGAATGCTCCGGAACCGTTGTGGGAGCGCATGCGTGCGCTGGTCGAGGCGCGCCGCGATGCCAAGGGCGTGCGCGAGATCGACATGAATTCAGAGCGCGAAGCCAGCTGATTCCTTGTGCGTCGTGGAGTGCGACCGCAATGTTCCAGATTTAGCGCCGTCGAACGGGAATGGATCCTGCCGGAAACCGCGCGACACTGGCTTCGCCGTCGAATAAAGGCTGTCCCGGCGGCGGCGCAAAGGCTTGTGCATAGATCACTTCCCAAGTGCTGGCCACGACGCCGTCCACGCGCATCGATTCCAGCGCATCGAACACGCGTTGCATCCGCGCTTTCCCGGTCAGCGTGTGGCACCGATCGCTACGCGCATTGCCCGCGCCGAGCGCGCGCAATTCGCGCATCAACGCGCGCGGGTCGGGATAGGTCAGCGTGAACTGCTCGCGATGCAACACCGGATCGCGAAATCCCGCCGCCAGCAAGGCATTGCCCACGGCCTGCATCGGCGCGAAAGGCAACACAGGATCGCCGGCATCGGCTAGCGCAAACGCTTCGCGTAATTCGATCAGCGTGTCCGGGCCGAAGGTCGCGAACAGCAGCAATCCACCGGGACGCAATATCCGATTGATGCCGATCAGTGCGCGTGGTAAGTCGACCACCCACTGCAGGCACAGGCTGGCGAAGATCAGGTCAAGGCTGGCGTCGACCAGTGGCAACGCAGCAGCATCTGCGCACACCGGCGCGCGCAGGCCGTGACTGCGCAGACCTGAGGCGGCACGCTGCCACCACGACTGTGCATGCGCAGCCAGTCGCAGCATCGGTAGTGCTAGGTCGATCGACAGCAGATCGGCGCGCGGCCAGCGCGTGCCCAGTGCGGTGCCTGCACGACCTGGACCACAACCCAAGTCGAGCATGCGCTGCGGAATCGTTTCGCGCAGCGCATCGCATTGTTCGAGCAGTCGCGACTCGACTTCGCGCTGCAACGCGGCGACCGCTTCATAGCCGGCGGCTGCGCGCGCGAACGAGCGACGGATGCGCTGGCGGTCGAGCGCGCCATCAGGCTGGTCGCGGGGATCGCTCATGCGACGGCAGCCGGTGCGTTGGCGAATGAATCGGCATCAACGTCTGCAAGAAACGCGAGCACCTGGGCAGACACTTCATCGACGTGGGTCAGAAAAGGCGCATGCGCGGCGCCTTCGATGCGATGGAATCTTGCGTTGGGCGCCAGCGTGGCCGAGGCCTGCATCGCGCGCCAATCGGCCAAGCGATCTCGGCGTCCGGCGAGCCACAGACTCGGCACTGCCAACGCGGGCAAATCAGCGCGCAAGTCGGTTTGTTCAAGCAGCCGCAAACCCTGCTGCAATGCGCGTGGCGCCGGGTCGCCATGCGCGAATACCTGCGCGCGCAACAGACGCAATTCGACCGCGGCATCTTCCGAACCCAGCGTTTCCAGCGCGATGAAGCGCTCCAGCGTGCCGCGATAATCGCGGGCCAGTTCATTGCCGAACGTGGTGAACGTGTCTGCATCCATGCCATGCGGCCAATCGGGTGCCCGCACGAAACGCGGCAGCGCGCACAACATCACCAACGCCTGCACCGACTGCGTTCGATGCAACGCGGCATGCAACGACAGCAAGCCGCCTAGCGACCAGCCCAGCCACGCTGCAGGTGGCGTGTTGTCGACGATCGCTTGCACGCAAGCATTGGCTTCCAACGGCGTCGTTTCGTCTCGGCTATGACCGTGACCGGGCAGGTCGACCAGATACAACGTGTGTTGCTCTGCCAGCACATCGGCCAATGCTGCAAACACGCCGGAGTGCATGCCCCAGCCATGCAGCAGTATCAGCGGCGTGCCGCTGCCGCGAATGGCGATCTGCATGTCAGGCGGTGGCGAGGCGCGCTTCGCGGGCGACGCGCGGGGTGAGTTCGTCCAGCGCGGACAGTAACGCATCGACCTGTGTGTCGGTGTGCATGGACGACAATGTGATGCGCAATCGCGCTTGCCCGCTTGGCACGCTGGGCGGGCGGATAGCCGCGACCAGCAATCCGCGCTCCTCCAATTGCTGAGCCATCAGCAGTGCAGTTTCGTTGTCGCCAACCAGTAGCGGCTGAATCGGCGTGTGTGAGGGCAACAGCGGAATTCCGCGCATGCGCGCACCGTCGCGAAAACGACCCAGTAATTCGCGCAATCGCCTGCGCCGCCATGTTTCTTCGCGCGCAATTTTCAGCGCGGCGCGCGCGGCGGTCGCCAGCGGCGGCGGCATCGCCGTCGTGTAGATGTAAGCACGCGCGGTTTGTGCGATATGTTCGATCACATCGCCGGGTCCGACCAGCACCGCGCCATAGCAACCCAGTGCCTTGCCGAGCGTCACCAGCAACAGGCAACCGGCATCGATCAAACCCGCGGCCGCCGCGCTGCCGCGACCTTCCGGCCCAAGCACACCGATCGCATGTGCCTCATCGACGTACAGCAAGCCTTCGTGCGCGCGCGCCAGCGCCGAGAGTTCCGGCAGCGGCGCGATGTCGCCGTCCATGCTGAACACGCCATCGGTTGCGACCAACAGCACGCCATCGCCATGCGCCTGCGCCTGCCGTCGCGCGGCCGTCGCATCGGCATGTGGATAACGCACCAGCCCGATCCGAGCCAGGCGCGCGGCATCGATCAGGCTGGCGTGGTTGAGCTTGTCCTGCAGGCACACATCGTCGGTCTGCAGCAGCGATTGCACCACTGCCAAGTTGGCCATATAGCCGCTGCCAAAAACCAGTGCGCGGGTGTCGCGACCAATTACCGGCGCCAGCCACTCGGCCATGTCGCGCTCGAGAGCGGCGTGTGCGGCGTGGTGGCCGCAGATCATGTGCGAGGCGCTGCTGCCGACGCCAACCCGCGAGCGTTCACACAACGCACGGATCAGGTCTGGATGCTGCGCCAGGCCGAGATAATCGTTGCTGCTGAAGTTGAGTAGCGGCCGGCCGTCGAACACGACGCGCGCACCGCTGCGCGCCTGCACTTCGCGACGCACGCGCACCGTCTGCGCATTTTCTCGTGCGCGGGCTTGTGCGGCCAATCGCGACGCGATCGACTCGCGCGCCATCTCAGGCGGCCTGTTCGGCACGACGGGACGAACCGGACGATGGCGTATCCAGTCGCGCTGCATCCGCTGGCGATGGCTCGTCAGTCAGATCAATCTGGATGTGAAGCGTGCGAGCGTTCGTCTCGTTGTCGGATTGCAAGGGCAGCGGCATCGGTCGCAGCCCCAGCCGAGAAAACAGTGCTTGATCGCGTTCGACATCCGGATTACCGGTGGTCAACAGCTTTTCGCCATGAAAGATCGAATTCGCACCAGCCAGAAAACACAGCGCCTGCAATTCGTCCGACATCGTTTCGCGCCCTGCCGACAGTCGCACCATCGAGGCCGGCATCAGGATCCTCGCCGCTGCAATGGTGCGCACAAACTCGAACGGATCGAGTTCGGCAGTGCCGGCCAGCGGAGTTCCCTCGACTTGCACCAGCCGGTTGATCGGCACCGATTGTGGGTGCTCGGGCAGGCTGACCAACGCGTGCAGCAGTCCAGCCCGCGCGGCGCGCGATTCGCCCATGCCGACAATGCCGCCGCAGCAGGTTTTCATGCCGGCCGCTCGCACGTGTTCGAGTGTGTCGAGGCGATCCTGGAACTCGCGGGTGTGGATGATCTCGCCGTAAAACTCCGGCGACGTATCGAGATTGTGGTTGTAGTAATCCAACCCGGCCGCCTTGAGCGTGTCGGCTTGGTCGGCATCGAGCATGCCCAGCGTGGCGCACGTTTCCAGCCCGAGCGCTTTCACCGCCGACACCATCTGCGCCACCTTGGCCACGTCGCGATCCTTGGGCGAACGCCAGGCCGCGCCCATGCAAAAGCGCGACGCGCCAGCTGCTTTCGCCTGCCGCGCCTTTTCCAGCACCTCGTCGGTGCTCATCAACTTGTGCGCCTTCACTCCAGTCGAGTAACGCGCGGCCTGCGGGCAATACGCGCAGTCCTCGGGGCAGCCGCCGGTCTTCACCGACAACAAGGTCGACACTTGCACTTCGTTGGCATCAAAGTGTTCGCGATGCACGCTGGCCGCCCGATGCAGCAGATCGTTGAACGGCAGATTCAGCAGCGACTCGATTTCGACGCGAGTCCAGTCACGACGCATGCTGGATGCGCTGGCAGCAGGTTGCGGGTCAACGGCAGACATGGCGATCTCGCGGCGAGGCTGGCACAGTGCTGTGAGTCTGGGAACGCGACCGATGCCTGTCAACTCGAAAGCCCCGCAGCCGGTTGACGGCTGGCTGTCCGCGATCGGCCGTATCGTGCTGCCGCCGCGCTGCCTCGTGTGCGGCGATGTCGGGGCCGATGGCCACGACCTGTGCCGCGCTTGCCAGCAGGCGTTGCCATGGAATGTCAGCGCATGCGCGCAGTGCGGCTTGCCGATGCCTGTCCTGAGCCCCATCGAAGGGCCTGTCCAGATCGCCGTCGAAGGGCCTGTCCTGAGCAATGTCGAAGCGTCGCAGCCGGTCGTGATTTGCGGGCGTTGCCTGAAGAAGCCGCCGCCGATCGATCGCGTGCATGCGGCGTTTCGCTATGGATTTCCGGTCGATCGGCTGCTGCCGCGATTCAAGTTCCATCACGATCTGGCAGCGGGACGTGAATTGTCGGCGGCGATGCAGGCGATGTTGTTTGCGGCGCGGATGGATCAATCCACACGCGATGACACACGAAGCGCGAACGACGCAGCGCCGATCTTTCCGCAAGCCCTGATCCCGATTCCGTTGCATATCGCACGCTTGCGCCAACGCGGCTACAACCAGGCGCTGGAACTCGCCCGCCCGCTGGCGACCGCATTTGGATTGCCACTACTGCACGACGGCTTGCGCCGCATTCGCGATATCGCTCCGCAAAGCGAGCTCGGCGCGCTGGCCCGTCGTCGCAACCCACGCGGCGCATTTGCCGTGGGTCGAGATGCATTGCCAACGCATGTCGCGCTGGTCGACGACGTGATGACCACCGGCGCCACCCTGTACGAATGCGCCCGCGTGCTCAAGCGAGCCGGCGTGCAGCACGTCGATGCCTGGGTCGCCGCGCGCGTGCCGCGCGGTTAGCGAATATTTGGGAATGTGCTACGAGATGTCCTCAAGGTTCCGCAGCGCGCGCTTCCCCATCGTGGTGAGGTGGATGGTTCGATCCGCTGCGCGGCCTCACCATGACCGGGGAAAGTGTTGAGGCCATCCGTCCGAACTATGGCTCCTCAACACGAACAGACTCTACTCCCTCCCTTACGCAACGCGCAGGGGAGGGTTGGGGAGGGGTGCTCTTGCTCTGCTGAGAGATGTCTGAAAATTGAATTGGGGTGTGGTTCGACAGGCTCACCACGAACGGTTGAGAAAGTGTGGTTCGAGCCACTCCTGCGAATCCATGCGCTCGCGGCACTCGTCCATCCATGGACATCGCAGCTCACCATAAACGAATCTGCTCCTCCCTTGCACAACGCGCGGGGGAGGGTTGGGGAGGGGTGCTCTTGCTTCTACTTAGATGTCTGCAAATTAAATTCGTGATGTGGTTAAACAGGCTCACCACGAACGATTTAGGTTGATTCGAGTGGCCAGGATCACCACAAATAGAAGCCGTGGCGCGGCAATTCAACGCATCGCCACGCCCAGCACGATCCCCGCAAATACCACCGCGCCGACCCAGTTGTTGTGCAGGAATGCTCGGAAGCAGCCGGTGCGATCGCGGTGGCGGGCGAGGCGGAATTCCCAGACGATCAGGCCGGCGGCGATCAGCAGTGCGATGAAATAAGCGGGTGCCAGTTGCGCGCGCTGGCCGACGAAGACCAGTGCAGCGAGGAACAGTGCATACAGCACGCCCTGCGCAATCAGGTCCGCTTCGCCAAACAGAATCGCGGTGGACTTCGCACCGGCGCGCAGATCGTCGTCGCGATCGACCATCGCATACCAAGTGTCGTAAGCCGTCGCCCACAGCACGTTGGCCAGGAACAGCAGCCACGCCAGCGCCGGCACCGTGCCTTGCGTTGCGGCGAACGCCATCGGGATGCCCCAGCCGAAGGCCAGTCCGAGGTACACCTGCGGCAGGTAGGTGTAACGCTTGAGGTACGGATAACTTGCCGCGAGCAGCACGCCGATGACGCTCAATTCCACGGTCAGGCGGTTGGTCAACAGCACCAATCCGAACGCGACCAACATCAACACTGCGAACACCAACAAGGCCTCGCGACCGCTGACCGCGCCGCGTGCGAGTGGGCGTTCGCGGGTGCGTTCGACCTGTGGATCGAGCCAGCGGTCGGCGTAGTCGTTGATCACGCAACCGGCCGAGCGTGTCAGCCAGACGCCGAGGGTGAAGATCAACCACAAGCCGAGCGTCGGAAATCCGTCGGCGGCCAGCCACAATGCCCACCACGTTGGCCACAGCAGCAGCAGCGCGCCGATCGGGCGGTCGCCACGCAGCAGCGTCCAGTAAAGACGCAGACGCAGCTGCCACGGCGGGCGCGGAGCGGGCGACGAGGGTTCGGTCGGCGCGGAAGCCGCCGGTTTGCGTGACCCGCTCGCGCGCTGACCGGGCTGCCGGGAAGAAGAGGACGCGCGCGCTTTCGCCATCGCGCTAGCCTAGCAAAGGCGGGCTTCGACAAGGTCGTGGCAGTCGCCGACGCCTGCATCGCCAGATCGCACCCGTTATCATGGTCGACCTTGCTTAGTGACCGCCGGATTCACCCGATACGCGACGGCGCGGTGCAAGCGATCTGCATTCATCATCCTTGAGGATTTCAATGACCAACTCGCCCCGTCGGCTGCGCGCCGGCTTGCTTGCCCTGAGCCTTTCCGCCGCACTCGCGCTGCCTGCCCTGCCGCAACTGGCGCATGCCGCCAGCGGTGTCGAGATTCCGTATCAGCAGTTCACCTTGCCGAACGGCCTGCGCGTGATCGTGCACGAGGACCACAAGGCGCCGATCGTAGCGGTCAATCTCTGGTACCACGTCGGCTCCAAGGATGAGAAGCCGGGCAAGACGGGTTTCGCGCATTTGTATGAGCACCTGATGTTCCAGGGCTCGGAAAACCACAAGGGCGAATATTTCGATCCGTTTGAAAAGGCTGGCGCCACTGATCAGAACGGCACCACCAATACCGACCGCACCAACTTCTTCGAGAACGTGCCGACCAGCGCGCTGGACATGGCGTTGTGGATGGAATCCGACCGCATGGGCCATCTGCTCGGTGGCATCGATCAGAAAGCGCTGGACGAGCAGCGCGGCGTGGTCGAGAACGAGAAGCGCCAAGGCGAGAATCAACCGTACGGCCGCGTTCGCGATGCGCTGGCGGCCGCGATGTATCCGGTCGCGCATCCGTACCATCACACCACGATCGGTTCCAAGGCCGATCTCGATGCCGCCTCGCTCGATGACGTGAAAGCCTGGTTCAAAACCTGGTACGGCCCCAACAACACGGTGCTGGTGCTCGCCGGCGACATCGACCTGGCCACGGCCAAGGCCAAGGTCAGCAAATATTTTGGCGACATCCCGGCGTCGCCAACCATTGCGCAGCCCAAGCCGTGGATTGCGGCGCACGACCAGTCCGCTCGAGCGACCCTCCTCGATCGTGTTGCCCAGGTTCGAATCTACAAAGTCTGGAACGTGCCGGGCGCTGGTAGCGACGACGCCGATCGCCTGCAACTGTTCGCACAGGTGCTGGGCGGCAGCCGTTCCTCGCGGCTGGATCGCCGACTGGTGCACCAGGACAAACTGGCTGATCACGTCAGTGCATCGATCAATTCGAGTGAGATCGGCGGACAGTTCTACATCAGCGCCGACGTCAAGAATGGCGTGGATCCAGCCAAGGTCGAAGCGATCATCAATGAAGAGTTGACTCGTCTGCTCAAGGACGGCCCGAGCGCTGCGGAACTGGCGCAGGCGCAGACCGTGTTCAAGGCCGGCTTCATTCGCGGCATTGAACGCATTGGCGGCTTTGGTGGCAAGGCCGATGCGCTGGCCGAGTGCGCGGTGTTCACCGGCGACCCGGGCTGCTTTCG
Source organism: Lysobacterales bacterium (assembly GCA_038216155.1). Classification (GTDB taxonomy): domain Bacteria; phylum Pseudomonadota; class Gammaproteobacteria; order Xanthomonadales; family Xanthomonadaceae; genus SZAS-103. The sequence goes on along the minus strand of JBBQQH010000002.1, from coordinate 3,885 downwards.
CAAGAGCCTGAAAACCTGGGCCAGCGCCACCCCGGCGCAGGTGGCTGCGGTCGGTCGCAAATGGGTGGGCAAGGGCGATTACACGCTGGTGGTGGAGCCGACCAAGGACAACGCCGCCGCGCCGCCGATAAAGGATGATTCCACGGCAGGCGAAGCGTTCGCCACCAAGGATCGCCCGATTCCAGCGATCGATCCGAAGTTCCACGTGGTCAAGACCGACATCGACCGCAGCAAGGGCGTGCCCGAGGTAACCCGCTTCCCCGATCTCAAGTTCCCGACCCTGCAGCGCGCCACCTTGTCCAACGGCATGAAGGTCGTGCTGGCCGAGCGCCACGAGATTCCGGTGGTGCAGATGAGCATGGAATTTGCCGGTGGTTATGCGGCCGACCAGGGTCACAAATTGGGTACGGCGAGCTTCACCATGGGCATGCTGGATGAAGGCGCGGGCAAGTATGACGCGCTAGGGCTGGCCGATCGCGAGGAATCGCTGGGTGCCGACATCGCTGCCGGGGCAAGCCTTGACGGCGGCAGCATTGCGCTGTCGGCACTTACCGACAAACTCGACGATTCGATGGCGCTGTACGCCGACGTGGTTCGCCGCCCGACCTTTGCACCCAGCGAAATCGAGCGCGTGCGGCAGACCTGGTTGGCCGGCATCGCCCAGGAAAAGACCCGCCCGACCTCGATCGCGCTCCGACTGTTGCCGCCGCTGCTCTACGGGCTGGGCCATCCGTATGCGATCCCGTTCAGCGGCACCGGCAACGAGGATTCGATCAAGTCGCTGACCCGTGACGACCTGCTGGCCTTCGACGCGCAGTGGCTTCGCCCGGACAACGCGACGCTGATCATCGTCGGCGACACCAGCTTGAAGGCGATCACGCCGCTGCTGGAGAAGCACTTTGGCGATTGGAAGGCGCCGGTCGGCACGCTGCCGACGCTGAACATCGCGCAGGTGGCACCACAGCCGAAGCCGCGCGTGCTGTTGGTCGATCAGCCGGGTGCGGTGCAGGCAACGATCATGGTCGGCGATCTGGTGGATTCCACCATGAGTCCGAAAGCGACTGACTTCAGCATCGCCAATGGCGTCATCGGCGGGGAATTCTCCTCGCGCCTGAACATGAACCTGCGCGAGGCCAAGCATTGGGCCTACGGCGCCTACAGCTTTACTCCGTCGGCCAAGGGACAGCGGCCGTGGATTGCCTACTCTCCGGTGCAGATCGACAAGACCGCCGACTCGCTGGCCGAAATGCAGCGCGAGATCAGCAGCTTCGCCAGCGGCAAGACACCCTTGACCGTTGCCGAAGTCGACAAGGTCAAGGACAGCAACGTGCGTTCGCTGCCAGGTTCGTTTGAAACCGGCGACGCGGTGATGGGCGCGATTGGCGGCATCGTCCGCTACAACCGTCCAGACGACTATGTGCAGACCACCAAGGCGCGTATCGAAGGCGTTTCGGTCGCTGCCGCGCAGACGGCTGCCAGCGAGATCAAGCCCGGTTCGCTGACCTGGGTGGTGGTGGGCGACCTGTCGAAGATCGAGGCACCAGTGCGCGCGCTTAACGTCGGCGAGGTGACAGTGGTGGATGCCGATGGCAAGCCGGTCACGGCCAAGCCGATGCTGCCCGCACCCAAGCCGATGGCGACGCCTGCCGGTCGCTAATGCGGATTTGAACGGCGGCCCGAATGGATTTCGGGTCGCATCGGGCTTCCACGCTAGGATGAGTCCGCGCGGCAAGGGTGATCCGTCGATTGGCGGAATGCCGCGCGGTTCAGGCCGTCTCGTTATGCTTGCCTAGTCTTCCACGCCAGGCACCGGTCGTATGCACAACACCTCATTATCGCTTCCGAAGATTGCCGCCCTCGGCGTGCTGCTGTTCGCAACCGGCGGCTGCCAGTGGGTCAAGTTGGATTCGGCTGCGCAGCAGATTCGCGTGTTGCGCCAAGGCCAGGACATGGATGGGTGTCGACGGCTGGGTGAGATCGCGGTGTCGGTGAAGGATCGGCTCGGCCCGTACGAGCGCAACTCGCTGCGCGTCAAGGATGAACTCGAAACCCTGGCCCGCAACGAGGCGACCACGTTGCATGCCGACAGCGTGCAGCCGCTGAACGAACTAGATGACGGCGCGCAGCGCTGGGTGGCGCTGAATTGCCACCCACCGGGCCGCTGAGAGCGCTGCGATTGCAATCGCTGCGAGTGCGTCGGGGTTCACAACAGTGAAGATGGACGTGCGCCGCCGGCCCTGCGCCCTTGAAAATCGCCGCCCCAACCCGCACAGGTTGCGGGCACCCGCCGAACCGGGTAGCGTTCGCCGGCTTACCTTCAAGGCTCCCTGAATGCTCTTCCAGCACGTTTCCATCGCCGGACTGGCGCACATCGACGCGCCCGAACGCCTGAGCTCGGATGCGATCAACCTTCGCCTGCAGCCGACGATGGATCGCCTTGGCATCAAGACCGACGTGTTGCGCGATATCGCCGGCATCCATGCGCGGCACATGTGGGGCAGCGGCGTGGAAGCCTCTGACGCCGCGACCATGGCCGCGGAGAAGGCGCTGATCGATGCCGGCGTGCCGCGCGAGAAGATCGGGTTGCTAGTCAACACTTCGGTCAGTCGCGATTACCTCGAACCCTCCACCGCCAGCATCATCTGCGGCAACCTCAAGCTGGGCGAAAACTGCCAGAACTTTGACATAGCCAACGCCTGTCTCGCGTTTCTCAATGGCATGGACATCGCCAGCCGCATGATCGAGCGCGGCGAGATCGAATACGCGCTGGTGGTGGACGGCGAAACCGCGAACCTGGTGTACGAGAAAACCCTCGATCGCCTGAGCGCGCCGGATGTCACCGAGGAACAATTCCGCAACGAACTGGCCTCGCTCACGCTAGGCTGCGGCGCCGCCGCGATGGTGCTCTCGCGCACTGAGCTGACGCCCGATGCGCCGCGCTACAAGGGCGGCGTCACCCGCGCGGCCACCGACTGGAACAAGCTGTGCCGCGGCAATCTCGATCGCATGGTCACCGACACCAAAACATTGTTGATCGAAGGCCTGAAGCTGGCGCAGAAGACCTTCGTCGCGGCCAAGATCGCGCTCGGCTGGGTGGTGGAGGAGCTTGATGAATTCGTGATCCACCAGGTCAGCCAGGTGCACACCCAGGCCTTCATCAAGGCCTTCGGCATCGATCCGAAAAAAGTGCTGACCATTTTCCACGAGTACGGCAACATCGGTCCAGCCTCGGTGCCGATCGTACTCAGCAAACTGCGCGAACTCGGCCGGCTGAAGAAAGGCGATCGCGTCGCGTTGCTCGGCATCGGTTCGGGCCTGAACTGTTCGATGGCCGAAGTGGTCTGGTAGCTGTCGGTTCCTCGCGGGAACGCTCACCAAATGAAAGCCACCTTTCTTTTCTGGCCATTTCTGGCTTTTTAAAAAAGATATTGGTATATATCTTTCCTTAGACGGCCTAAGGCCTCTTATAAGGAAAGCTTCGTGCCATCGCGCGTTACCGGGCACTATGTCCAAGGGTCGCTGGCGAATAGCCGCTATCAGGCCTTCGTCCCCGATCCGTTGCCACCGCAGCCGCCACTGGATCTGTCCACGCAGGATCTGATTGCCCGCAAGGAGCGCGCCGATCAGGCCTTGGGCCGATTGGATGGCATCACCTTGATGCTGCCCGACCCCGAATTGTTCCTCTATCAGTACGTGCGCAAGGAAGCCCTGCTGTCCTCGCAGATCGAGGGCACACAGTCGTCATTGTCCGATCTGTTGCTGTACGAACTGGACGAGGCGCCAGGCGTGCCGCTCGATGATGTCGAGGAAGTCTCCAACTACGTCGCTGCGCTCAATCATGGCCTCAAGCGCCTGCGCGAAGACGATTTCCCGTTGTCCCTGCGA
>JBBQQH010000001.1:0-102175 GCA_038216155.1 Lysobacterales bacterium | reverse complement strand
ATAACGATCCACCGCGCCTTCGCCAGCATTGTAGGCAGCCGCGATCAGGCGAACGTCACCATTGAAGCGCTTGGACAGGAACGCCAGGTATTGAACGCCGCCACTGATGTTGTCGGCTGCCTGAAACGCATTTCCTACGCCGAACCGGCGCGCGGTGCCGGGCATCAACTGCATCAGTCCCTGCGCGCCCTTGTGCGACAACGCGTTGGGATTGAACGCCGACTCGGCATGAATGATCGCCCGGATCAGCGACGCGTCCACGCCGTAGTTGCGCGAGGCCAGCGCGATCTCGTTGGCGAACGCCAGCGTGTTAAGGGACAACGTGGAGAAGTTAACGCCCGGTCGCGATCCGCAGGCGAAACAGGTTTCGATATAGGTGAACAGGACGGCCGCGCCGACACTGCCGGCCGGTCGCACATTGGTGTAGTTGGTCACGCCATCGCGATTGGTGAATTTGTAGACCGCGCCACGCGTGATCCGCGCATTGCCGTTGAGTTTGGACGGCGTAAGGCTAGCGATCGTCGGTGCGGTCCGAAACTCCACGTGCGGCTTGCTACCCGCCCCACCAGTCGTGGCCAGGCGTGCAGGCGACGTTAGCGTCGCCACCTGCAACGGCCGCGCGGTGCTGAGCATGGCCGAGTCCGGTAGATCGGGCGCGAGCGGCGCCCCGGCCGGCGCGCCCGTGGACGGGCTAAACGCCGCTGGCGATCGCCTGCTGCCACCGCCGCCAGCGAAATGGATTGCCTTGCAGGTCGCCCCGGGCGTGCGTTGGCTGCTGTAGGCAGCGACCCCGTCGCTGCTCTCGCAGCGGTACAACGTGCCGGCCGTGGCCGTTGCACCGAGCAACGCCAGCAAGCCGAGCGCATGCGTTGCCAGCGTCAAACGACGCGTCTGATAAAGGGTATTGCCCCGGCTCATTCGTGCAGTCTCTCTCGCCAAGGCCCCGCTGCCAACCCCTGCCGCGATCGGGTTCCCCTCGGCAGACCCGCAGACGTGAACTTGGTGCTGCCCGTGCAGAGACCTAGAATGGACATCCCGCAGCGTCCGACCCGGTTGTTCACCGCGTCGTGCGCGCAGCAATCGATCGAGTTGCGCATGCCCGGCAAGTTGTTCATCAAGACCCACGGTTGCCAAATGAATGTGTACGACTCGGCCCGCATGGCCGACGTGCTGGCGAGCGAGCACGGCATGGAATTGACCCAGGACGAGGCCGAGGCCGACGTGATTCTGGTCAATACCTGCTCGATCCGTGAGAAGGCGCAGGAAAAAGTCTTCAGCCAACTCGGTCGTTGGCGTGGATTGAAGAAGGCAAATCCAAACGTCTTGATCGGCGTCGGCGGATGTGTCGCCTCGCAGGAGGGCCAGGCGCTGCTGACGCGCGCGCCGTTTGTCGACCTGGTATTCGGGCCGCAAACGTTGCATCGCTTGCCCGACCTGATCGACGCACGCCGCGCCAGCGGCAAAGCGCAGGTGGATGTGAGCTTTCCCGAAATCGAGAAGTTCGACCGCCTGCCCGAGCCGCGCGCCGAGGGGCCAACCGCATTCGTCTCGATCATGGAAGGCTGCTCGAAATATTGTTCGTTCTGCGTGGTGCCGTACACGCGCGGCCCGGAAATCTCGCGACCGTTCGACGATGTGTTGGCCGAGGTGGCGCAACTCGCAGCGCAGGGCGTGCGCGAAGTAAACCTGCTGGGGCAAAACGTCAATGCCTATCGCGGCGCATTGTTTGTCGACAAAGGCGATTCAACCTCGGTCCCGCAAACCGCAGATCTTGCGCTGCTGATCCGCGCCATCGCGCAGATCGACGGCATCGACCGCATCCGCTTCACTACCTCGCATCCGCTGGAGTTTTCGGATGCACTGGTCGAGGCCTATCGCGACGTTCGGCAACTGGCGAACTACCTGCATCTGCCGGTGCAATCGGGCTCCGACCGCATCCTCGCAGCGATGAAACGCGGCTACACCGCGCTGGAGTTCAAGCAGAAGATCCGCAAGCTACGCGCAGTGCGCCCGGAGATTGCAATCAGCACTGACATCATCGTCGGCTTTCCCGGCGAGACTGCCGCCGATTTCGAGGCGACGATGAAGCTGGTAGACGAGATCGGCTTCGACCAGTCGTTCTCCTTTATCTACTCCGCGCGCCCCGGCACGCCCGCCGCCAGTCTGCCCGATGACACCGACGCCAGCGATAAACGTGCGCGGCTCGAACGCCTGCAATCCACCATCAACGCCAATGCCCGCCGCATTGCCGAATCGATGCTGGGCAGCGTGCAATCGGTGTTGGTGGAAAAACGCAGCACCCGCGACGCCATCGAATTCACCGGCCGCACCGAGAATATGCGCTACGTCAATTTCGCCGGCAGCGAACGCATGATCGGGCAATTCGTTGATGTGCAGATCACAGAAGTGATGGCCAACTCGCTTCGTGGGCGGGTGCTGACTACAGAGTCCAAACCAAGCTCACGCGGTCTGCAAATGCGTCACGAGCAGCTGCTACAACAAGCTCACGGAGCTCACGACTGAAGCCACTCCCACCTTGTCGGGAAACTTCAACCGCCGGCGAAATCGTGGTATCGCACAAGCCCAACCCGCCTCGTATCTTCAGGGCGATATGGTCTCGCCGAACACGCCATCGGAATGGGCGCGCTGCCAGTCTTCGAGTGTCGCCGCGCAGTGCGCTGGAATGATCCATGCGTCGGGGTTTGTATCGCGAAACGTGCGCAATTGTTCGAGGGTCGTCCGCTAGCGGCGAGTGTCGTGGATCGCAAGCAGTCGAACCCACCAGTGCGGCGCACGCAGCTGATCGAGTTGTTCGCGCCGCCAGAACGCATCTGCCACCAAGAGCACGCGTGCGCCATCGACATCCAGGGCAAGGCCACCTGCCCGGCCGCATGGCCCGGTAGCTCAAACGCGATTAGGCTGCCGTCACCAAACAGATCCCAGCCCCGGCCGAACAGTGCCATCGCGCCGTCGAGCGGTATCGCCGCGGTGCGATCGAGTGTGCGCAGGCGGGATGCGAGGTTCTCGGGTAGCAGTTCACGCCAGATCTGCGCGAGTAGATGGTTGAAGCGACCGCCTTCGCGCACCGGTCGCCAGGCATCCTCGTGGGCGATGCAGCTCGCGTCGGGGAATTCACGCAGGCCGCCGACATGATCCGGATGGAAATGGCTGAGCACGACATGCCGCACATCGCTCACGCGTAGCCCTGCGTCGGCCAGCACGCGGCTCGGATCAGTCGCAGACGGGCAGCAGACCCCAATGACGCGGCGATAGACTGCGCGTTGCGAGCCCCGGCCTGCTGCGCGGGCTTCGCTGATGGCCCTGTTGCGACGCGCGCGCTACTCTTTGCGCCATGCACACCCCACGTGATTTCACCCTTGAACCTGCCGACATAGAACGGCTGGCCAATCTGACCGGGCCGTTCGATGCGCATCTGCGGCAGATCGAGTTGCGGCTCGGCGTGGAGATCGCCAATCGCGGCAATGTGTTTCGCGTCAGCGGGCCGGAGCCGATGGCCACGCGCGCAACTCTCTTCCTTCGTGAGTTGTACGACGAAGCTGCGAACGGCGTGTTGGACGCGCACCAGATCAACGTGATGCTGGCGAACGCCGATATCGATGATCACGCCACGACAACCACTCAGCCGATGCCGAACGAATCGGCCTTTCAGCCGCAGGATGTCGCGATCAAGGTCAAGCGCGGCACCATTCGCGGACGCGGACCCAACCAGGCGAAATACCTGCACGCGATTACGCAGCACGACATCAATTTTGGCGTTGGCCCGGCCGGCACGGGCAAGACATTCCTCGGCGTCGCCGCCGCGGTGGATGCACTAGATTCGGGTCGCGTGCAGCGGCTGATCCTGGTGCGACCGGCGGTGGAAGCCGGCGAAAAACTGGGCTTCCTGCCAGGTGATCTGAGTCAGAAAGTCGACCCGTATCTACGTCCGTTGTACGACGCGCTGTACGAGATGCTCGGCGTCGAAAAAGTGGTCAAGCTGCTGGAGAAAAACGTGATCGAGATTGCTCCGCTGGCGTACATGCGCGGGCGCACGCTAAACGATGCGTTCGTGATCCTGGACGAAGCGCAGAACACATCCATCGAGCAGATGAAGATGTTTCTGACCCGGATCGGGTTTGGTTCGACCGCCGTGATCACCGGCGACCTGACCCAGATCGATCTGCCGAAACACCAGAAGTCCGGATTGCGCGACGCGATCGACGTGTTGCGTGGTGTCGATGGAATCTCTTTCACGTTCTTCGAGGCTGGCGACGTGGTGCGGCACCCGCTGGTGGCGCGTATCGTGCGAGCTTACGATGCACGTGACGCCGATCGCGAGAAGGATTGAACCGCGCAGCGAGAGCATCGATAACGCAGCATCGATTCAGCAGGGAGAGACGCGATGAAAGCGGCAAAGTTCGAGGGCGAGTTGCTGTCCGGCCACAAGTTGGCTGCGGTGGAGGTTCCGTTTGATCCTGCCCTGCGCTGGCAGGCGCCGAAGGTGAAGCTGTGGCCCGGACGGCGCGGCTATCGCGTTAGCGGCACCGTCAATGGCGCGCAGTTCGATAGCAGCGTTGTGTCGCGATCGCGTCGGTTTTATGTGCTGATTCCCGACGAGTTGCGCGAATCAATCCACATTGGAATCGGCGATCCGGTCGAGATCACGCTGGAACCGGCGACGATGATCAAGTTATGACCTTGGTCAAGCCATGACCCGCGGGCCAGTCCAGCTTGATGTCGGGGTTAGTTATGCGCTGCCGCGAAAAGGTCTCCCCTCTGCGGTCAGCTTCCGGTGCTGGGTAGCAGCGGCTTTGCACTCACGCATCAAGCGCGCCGATCTTGCCGTTCGCATCGTCGACGAGCGCGAAGGTTGTGCACTCAACCGGCATTATCGCGGCCAGGATCACGCGACCAATGTGCTGAGCTTCCCTGCCGAATTGCCCGAAGGCGTCAAGCTGCCGCTGCTGGGCGACATCGTGCTGTGCGCGCCGGTGATCGCTCGCGAGGCGCGCGAGCAAGGCAAACCACTGAATGCGCACTACGCCCATCTCACCGTGCACGGCGTGCTGCACCTGCTCGGATTCGATCACGGCAAGCGCCGTGACGCCGAAGCGATGGAACAACTGGAACGCGAGATTCTCGCGCGCCTGAATCTGCCTGATCCGTACGCCTGACTCGCGCCTGGATTGGAATTACAGTGCGGGCGTCGTTCATCGGTCGCCGCACATATGTCGGCAACCAAAATGACAAAGGGGCCGAAGCCCCTTTGTCGACACAACATCAGTCTTTTTCCATCACTCCATTGGAGTAACCGCAGCCACCAGCGTTTGCGCGCCGTCGCTCGTGTGCGACTTGGCTGACGCGGTGCGTGAGCCCTTGGGTGCGAAAAAGAAGTCTCCGCCCGCGTGCCCTGCGTAGGCGATGGGCGAATATTGCGGATTCTGCGGAATCGGCGAGTTGATCGTCGACAACGCCATCGAACTCGACACTTCGCGATACAGCCGCTGTGCTTCCAGCAAACGATTGTTGTCCTGCAGCACGTTGACGAAGGCGCGTGTGAAGTAGGAATGCTTGCCGGTGCCAGTGTCGGCAATTGGCTGCACTCCGCCGGCAGTCATCACGGTGCGCGAATGGCCACCGACCATCTTCGACACCCACGCGCTCCACTTGTCGGGTGACATCACCGCCGCGTTGAACACCGGCATCGCCGAGCGCGACATGGCCCCTGAGTAGCATGAGTCGGCGACCACCAGCACATGTCGCGACTTCATCGTGGCCAGGATGTCGCTGATCGCCGCGTTGGAAATCCAGGTGGCCGGAGTATTGGCTTTGGCATCCACCGGAATCCAGTAACCGGTGCGCCCCTGCAACTCGCCGTGGCCGGCGTAATACACCAGCAGGTTGTCGTCAGGGCCGAGCTTCTCGCGCTGGTTGTTCAACGCAGTGAGGATTTCCAGCCGCGACGAGTTCAGCAGCAATTGGGTCTGGTAGCCGTAGCGCGCCTTGAGCACCTGGGCGACCGCCGTGGCATCGCTGGCTGCGCTTTGCAGCGTCTGGTACTCGCTGCTGTCCTGATATGTGTTGTTGCCGATCACCACTGCGTAATTGCGACCCAGATTGACGCCGCCCGGAACCGAGCCGACACCGCCCGAACCGCTCGACGTGCTGGCCGTCGCTGTACCGGAGGTCAGCAACGCGAAATCGAGTGTGCCGCGTGCACCGCGCTTGTCGATCGCGGCAATCTGCACGTTGGTGCCGGCAGCGGGCACGTTCACCTGCGCCTTGAATTGGCCACTGGCGCCCAACACCACCGGCGTGCCGTTAACCGTGACCTGCTTGACGCCGACCGGCGACGTGACCTTGCCGATCAGATCATGCGTTCCCGGCGCTCCGCGCAACACTGCGGCCGGGCGACCGCGTGTAAGCGTCAGCGGCGGATCGATCATATCGAGCGACGGCGCACCAGCCAGCGCGACGCCACCGCTGCCACCGATCTTCTGCTGCAAACTCGCGATCGACTTGCTTTGGGTGCGGATTTCCGACTGCTTGGCGACTAACTGGTTTTCCAGCAGCTTCATCAACTCCCAGTCTTCCTTGTTCTTGGTGCTCTTAGCCGGGGCGCGCGCCTGCAAGGCCTTGATCTGCGACTGGTACTTCTTCTTGTCGGCATCGATCTGCGCTTTCAGCTGCGCCACTTGCGCTGCGTTGGCGGCGTCTTGATCGGTTTGCGCGGCATCGAGTTGTTCCTCGTTGGAACTGATCGCCGCGCGGGTCTTGTCGACCGCGCTGAAATCAGCGCCGGTGGCAGCGCGTGCTTTTTCCAGCTTGGACTGGGTGTCGTCGAGTTGCTGGCGCGAACTTGCTAGCTGCTGCTGTTGCTGGCCGAGTTGCGCCTGCAACTCCTTCACCTGTCCGCGCAGTGAATCGGATGTCGCGCGCTCGCTGGCGACCGACTGCGTCAACTCGCCAATCTGCTCGTCCTTGGCCTGCAACTGCACCTGCACGCTTGAGGAAAACACGAGGTCGTCGCCGGTAATGCCGGAGGCTTCGCGGTACAGGTTCAACGCGCCCGTCAGATCTTTCTCGGCACCGAGACCTTCCTCCATCATGTAGCCGAGGTTGATCTTCGCGCGATTGCTGCCTTTTTCCGACGCCTTGCGAAACCACTCGCGCGCCATGCCGTAATCCGGATCGGTGCCCAGGCCCTTGAGATAAATCTCGCCAACGTAATTCATCGCGTCGGCATCGCCGGTCATCGCCGATTCCATCCACACCTTGAGTGCGGTCTGGTAATTCGCACGATCGTAGGAGACGTATTCGCCGCCGCGAATCTGGCAATCCGCCTGCGTTGTGCGAATCGGCCGGCGCGCGCCCATAAACATCGCCTGGTTGCCCAGACGACGAATCTGACCCGGCAACAGGCAGTCGACTACCAAGAGGTCTTCAGCGTTGCGAACGGTGGCTGCCTGAACGGCCGGCGCAGGAATTCCAGCTCCGAAGGCGAGCAGCACGGAAAACGCAAAAACGGAGATTCGAGAGGAAACCGGACAAAGGGGTTGCGCGTTCATATTGCGAGGCTCCAAAAATGAGTTCGCGGCTCGCACCCACTAGCTTTCGGCGGCGCGAGAGCCGCTATACTCGACGCCGATAGTATAAGCACGCTCTGGGGAGAAATGCGATGCGGTCGTCACTTGGGGAAGTACCGTCCATCCGCCATTCGGAAGGCGACGCAAAGGCTCGGCGTGCGGGAACATTGTTCGCGCAATTGCTGCTGGCATTTCTGCTGCTGATCGGCGGCGCATGGAGTCAGCAAGCGGCGGCGACGATCGGGTTTTGCGGCGTGGTCGCGAACGGCCCGACGTCGGGATCCGGCGCGGTCGGGTCTAACGTTGGATTCAGCTTTACCGTGCAGGACGACGGCAACTGCAACCTGGTCGGCACTGACGACGACATCATAATTACCGCCGATACAACCGGCGGCGCAAGCGTTACACCAACCTCCTACTTTCTGCCGCCCCCAAGCGTGACAGGAAACTATCCATTCACAGTCACGCTGGGCCCGTCTGCCGGCTCCGTGACCGTACAAGTCAAATGCATGCCAAGCAGCGGAAGCTGCGACACCAACAGTCTGGTCACCTACACCGCAACTACAATCGCTGGTTCCTCGCAAATTTTTCTTAATGCCGGTAGCACCAACGCCGATAACGACGGTTCTGGCTCGGTCACCCTAGGTGATGTGTTGACTTTCAATTACACCGGGACCAACACAGGCACTTTGCCCTTTACCAGCGCATCCCTCAGTCATTTGGTGGGTACGCCTTTATCCCAGACCTGTGGTGCCATGGCCGTCGGTGCTGTGTGTACGTTGAACGCCACCTATACCGTCACTGCCGCCGATGTAGTTGCGGGCCAGACCCCACTCGACACCCTCAGCGCGGTGACCATGCCGGGATCAACCGGCAGCTGCTGCTTGAATTTCGCCGTTCTTGTCGTTCCGACCCCACCTCCGGGATTGGCCAACAACAAGGTGTTGGCTGGCTTCGTCGACAACGACGGCTCCGGCAACGTCACTTTGGGCGATGTCCTGAATTACACAAGCACCGCAACCAATACCGGCGGCGTGTCTCTGACTTCGGTCACCATTACCGATCCTCAGACAATTCCGAACTCAATCACCTGCCCGAGCGTTCCGGTCGCGGGCACCTGCGTGCTGAGCGGATCGCATACGGTCACCGCATTGGACGTCAGCAACGGTAACGTCACCAACACCTCCACCGCGACCTCGATCCAAACCACCAGCGGCATGTTTACCAGCACGGTGGTGACACCGGTGGTAGCCGGCGTCCCGAACCTGTCCAACAACAAGGTGCTGACCGGTTTCACCGACAACGATGGTTCCGGCAACGTCACTTTGGGCGATGTCTTGAACTACACCAGCACCGCGACCAATAGCGGCACGGTCCCCCTGACCGGGGTCACCGTCGACGACCCACAAACGATCCCTGGTACCGCCACCTGTCCGAGCTTACCGATCGGCGGCACCTGCGTGCTGACCGGCTCGCATACGGTCACCGCGTTGGATGTGAGCAACGGCAACGTCACCAACACCTCCACCGCGACATCGATCGAAACCACCAGTGGCATGTTTACAAGCACGGTGGTGACGCCAGTGTTCGCCACACCGGCTGCCGGCATGAGCGTGACCAAACTGTTGACCAGCACCGTCGACAACGACACCTCCGGCAGCGTCACGCCGGGCGACCAACTCAATTACTCGGTCACTGCCAACAACACCGGCGGCGTGAACCTGACCAATGTCGTGGTCAGCGACGATCACTTTCCGGGGACGACCACCTGCCCGCTAGTCGCACCAGGCGGCAACTGCGCATTGATCGGCAGCTACGTTGTCACCGCGGGCGATGCCGGCGCTGGAGCGGTCAACAACACCGGAAGCGCGACCTCAACCCAAGTGCCCGGCCCGGTCACCAGTTCTGTCAGTACACCAGTATCGCCAACGCCTGCGCCAGGAATGAGCGTCACCAAGACACTGACAGGCACTGTCGATAACGACGGCTCCGGCAGCGTGACGCCGGGTGACCAGCTCAACTATTCGGTGACTGCCAACAACACCGGCAATGTTGCTTTGAACAATGTCATCGTCAGCGACGATCATTTCCCGGCCACCAACACTTGCGCGTCCGTCGCCGTGGGTGGTAATTGCCCGCTGACAGGCAGCTACATTGTCACCGCGGGCGATGCCGGCGCAGGAGCGGTCAACAACACCGGCAGCGCGACCTCAACTCAAGTACCAGGCCCGGTCACCAATTCTGTCAGTACACCAGTATCGCCCGCGCCTGCGCCCGGAATGGGCGTCACCAAGACACTAATTTTCACCGTAGACAACGATGGCTCCGGCAGCGTGACACCGGGTGACCAACTCAATTATTCGGTCACCGCCAGGAACACCGGTCGCGTGAATCTGACTAATGTGGTGGTCAGCGATGATCATTTTCCGGGCACCAATACCTGCGCGTCTGTCGCCGTGGGTGCTACATGCCTGCTGACTGGCAGTTACATTGTCACTGCGGGCGATGCCAGTGCGGGTTCGGTCAACAATACCGGCAGCGCGACATCCAACGAGGTACCCGGGCCGGTCACCAACTCGGTCGTCACACCGGTTTCGCCGACGCCCGCGCCCGCGCTGTCAATTGCCAAGGCAGTGACCGGCAACAATGATCCCGATGGTTCGGGCAGCGTCACCATGGGCGACACGCTGACCTACACGGTGACTGCGACCAATTCCGGCAACATCCCGCTGACCAATGTGCAGGTCGGCGACAGCCTGATCACTCCGAGCAACAACGCGTGTCCGAATGTGGCAGTCGGTGCGACCTGCGTGCTTGTCGGCACGTACACGGTGACAGCCGCAGACGCGCGAAGCGGCACGGTGAGCAACACCGGATCATCCACGTCCAATGAAACTGGGCGCCTGCCGGTCACCACCACGCTCAATACGCCGGTCAACAACATGCCGGCGCTGACGGTGGCCAAGACGTTGCTGGGTAATAGCGATCCCGACGGCTCGGGCAGCGTGACCGAAGGCGACGTGCTGACCTATCGGGTGACGGCGACCAATTCCGGCAACGTGCCGCTGACTACGGTGCAGGTCTCGGATACGAAGATCACGCCCACGTCCACCACCTGCCCGAATGTCGCGGTAGGCCAGACCTGCGTGCTAACCGGTACCTACACGGTGACAGCGAACGACGCACGCCGCGGCTCGATCCGGAACATTGGCAGCGCGTCCAGCAATGAGGTCACCCAACCTGTCACCGACAGCTTGACCACGCCCGTCGCCAACACCGCCGGTATGACGGTCAGCAAGGTGCTGGTGCGCAATACCGATGGCGATCGCTCCGGCACCGTCACCCAGGGCGATACGCTGATCTACAAGATCACTGCCACCAATACCGGCAACGCTTCGCTGACCAATGTGCAGGTGAGCGATCCGATCACATCGCCGAGTTCGACGACCTGCTCGACGGTTCCGGTCAATGGCACCTGCGCGTTGACGGCCAGCTACACCGTCACTGCGACCGACGCCACCAATGGGTCGATCAGCAATACCGGCAGCGCCACCTCCACCGAGGTACCCGGTCCGATCAGCGATACGTTGAATACCCCGGTCGCACCGTCGCCTGCGGCTGCGATGAGCGTGTCCAAGGTACTGAGTAGCACGGTCGACAACGATGGGTCCGGCACTGTCACTCCCGGCGACCAACTCAACTATGCCGTCACGGCGACCAATACCGGCAACGTGACGCTGACCAACGTCGTCGTCAGCGACAACCATTTTGCGGGCACGACCACGTGTCCGTCGGTGGCCGTGGGTGCCACCTGCGTGTTGACTGGCAGCTATATCGTGACCGGCGCCGACGCCACCGTGGGACAAGTTGTCAATACTGGTAGCGCAGTCTCGACCCAGGTGCCTGGAGCTGTCACCAGTTCGGTCTCCACGCCGGTCTCACCAGGCCCTGTCGCATCGATGAGCAACACCAAGACGCTGACCGGCTACGACGACAACGACAGCTCCGGTAGCATCACTTTGAACGACGTGCTGCACTACTCCAGCTCGGCGCTCAACACCGGCAACGTGATTCTCAACAATGTCGCTGTGAGCGATCCGAAGACGATTCCCAACAGTGCTTCCTGCGCCAGCGTGGCGGTCGGTGGAACCTGCGTGTTGCAGGGCAACCACACGGTGACCGCGACCGACGTCAACGCCGGACAGATCGTCAACACATCCACGGCAACCTCAGCCACAACCGGCGCGACGCAGTACATCAGTACGGTCACCACGCCGGTGGCGTCCACGACGGCCCCGTCGCTCAGCATCGTCTCGGGCGACAATCAGGCCGGCGCGGTGGGAACGCCCGGGCGTCTGCCGCTAGTCGTGCAACTGCTGGACGGCAACGGCCAGCCGTACTATGACGAGACTGTGAACTGGCAGGTCGTCAGCGGTCCGGCCACGCTGAACGCACCGACCAGCACCACCGATACCAATGGCAACGCGCAGATTGGCCTCACCTACGGCAACAGCGCCGGGGCGATCGTGATCCGTGCCAGCTACGGCAGCAGTTCGGTCGACTTCCACGCAACTGCGTTGTCCTATGTGATCACGATCACCGGCGGCAATGGCCAGAGTGGCCCGCCAGGCAGTTCGCTGCCGCAGGACTTCGTGGTACAGGTCAGTCTGCCGCCGGGGATCACCAGCAAAGGCCCTTCGCCCAATAGCACGCAAGGCATCAGTGCCGGCAGTGTTTCTGGAGTGCCGGTGCAGTGGCAGATCCTCAGTGGCGGCGGCTCCCTGTCGCAGGGTGCCAGCACGGTCACTAACGCATCCGGTCAATCAACCAATCACTACACGCTCGGATCAGCCCCAGGGCCGAACCAGATCCAGGTAACTGTCGCCGGTGGCAACAACGTCACCTTCACTGCAAATTCGGTGATCCCGAATCCGACCAGCGCGACCATGACCATTGTCTCGGGTAACAACCAGACGCTAGGGACCGGAGCGTCATCGGCGCCGCTGATCGTCGAGCTCAAGTACGGCAGTGGCAATCCGGTGGTCGGAGCGACTATCAACTGGACGGCCAGCAATGCCACTCTTGCGAGCTCAAGCTCGATCACCGGCAGCAACGGTCGCGCCAGCAACGTGGCCAAGGTGACATCACCAGGCGCAGCCTCGGTGTCGGCTTCGTCGGCTTCGCCCGCAGCCGGGCCAGTGGCGTTCAACCTCAATGGCGGGCTTGCCAACATTGCCGGCCTAACGCCAGCGCAGTATCAGCTTGCGCTCGCGCTCGACAACGCCTGCCCCGCGCTGGCGGCGCTGTCCAATCGCACGCCAGGTCAACAAGATCTTTATCAGCAGTGTCTGGCGCTCGCGGCAGCTGGCGGCAATCCCACCCAAGTGCAGCATGCCCTGGATGAGTTAATTGCCAGCTCGGCGTTCCTGCAATCTACGGCGGCGTTGCAAATCTCCGCGACGCAGTTCGACAACATCAAGGCCCGCATCGCTGCATTGCGAAGCGGCACCGGCGGCAAGCACTTCGGCGGACTGGCACTGAACACGCCAAGCGGCGGTTTCCCGCTAGGCAGCAGCCTCGATGCACTGCTCTCGGCGACCGATGACAAGAAGCCCGAGGTGGGCGCGGACTTCGATCGCTGGGGCTTCTTTGCCTCCGGCACGCTCGGTCGCGGCAGTGCGCGTCCGGGTCAGGTGCTGGCCGGCTATGATTTCGATACCACCGGCCTGACCGCGGGTATCGACTATCGCTACAGCGACAGCTTCATCTTCGGCGCAACCATCGGCTATGCACGCTTCAAAAGCCAGCTCGATGGCGGCAACGGGCACATGAACACCTCCGGCTATAGCCTGTCCGGCTACTCCACCCTGTTCCGCGCCAACAGCTGGTATGTCGACGGCGTGCTGACCTGGGGCCACAACAAGTACGACATCACACGTCGCATCGTCTACACGCTGACCGCGCCATCGGGCACCACCACGATCGACAATCGCGCTGACGCCAGCGCCAGCGGCACCAACCTGGCCGGTTCACTGACGGTGGGCCGCGACTTCCAGAAGGGCGGCTGGTCGATTGGTCCGTACTTCCGCGGCAACCTGGCCAAGCTGAGTTTCGATGATTACCGCGAGACCCTGCCGGCCGGGGGCCCTGGCAGCGGCCTCGGGCTTGATGTGAGGAGTCGCGACGTCAATTCGGCTTCGACTGTGCTGGGCGGCAAGTTCACCTATGCGTCCAGTCAAAGCTGGGGCGTACTGATGCCGCATATGCAAGTCGAGTGGGAGCATGAGTTCAAGAGCGATCCGTATCGTCTGGAAGCCCGCTTCCTCAACGATCCGACTGCGACGCCGATTGTTGTCCACGGCGATGCCATCGATAGCGACTTCTTCCGTCTCGGCTTCGGCTTGTCGGCAATCTGGGCCGGCGGCAAGTCCGGGTTCGTGTATTACGAAAAAACCCTGGGGCGCGCTGGCATTACCCAGGACAATATCGCGCTGGGCCTGCGTATTGAGTTCTGAGCAAGGCTGAGCGGCTACGGGCCGATTCAGGGCACTGGATCGGCAACAACAAACGGGACGCCGCATTCAACCCGGCGGCGTTGCGATGTACTACGATGGGATTCATCGGCCACGGATCGGGTCGATTGGGGTTGGGGATGGGGATGGCTGACGCGAGCGGATGGGTGCGCGTTGTCGGCTGAAGATTCGATCATGAAACACCGCAGCCTGGAACAATCCACGCACGGTCACTCGCAAGGGGACGAGATCATGGATATGGCATCTGTCGTGAAGCGTACGGCGCGTACTTGCGCCACTTTGATGGCCCGCACGCTCGCACCGGCGACCATTGCCGTCGCGATGCTTAGCGCTTCAGCGCTCGCGCAACCCGCGCAACCCGCGCAGCCCAGGGCGATGGGCGTCAATCCGGTGTCACTCGAAGCGGTTGGTCCGCAAGACCCTGGCGCAATGCGCACCGACGTCGGCACGCCAACCACACTGACTGTCGCCAAGAAAAAC
This sequence comes from Lysobacterales bacterium, assembly GCA_038216155.1. GTDB lineage: Bacteria > Pseudomonadota > Gammaproteobacteria > Xanthomonadales > Xanthomonadaceae > SZAS-103. The sequence continues at coordinate 87,576 of JBBQQH010000001.1, read as the reverse complement.
GTGAACGGCGGCATGCCCGGTGAGAAGGTCGACTGGAGCATCGCAGGCCCCGGCTCGGCCTCGCTATCGGCCACGCAAACCACGACGTCGACCGCTGCCGATGGTCAGGAACCCGGCATCGCCAGCACGCAATTCACGGCACGCAAGGCGGGCGACTACGTCGTCACTGCGCGCAGCCAGTCCAATCCTGGCTGCTCGCCGGTCGCGACCTGCGCCACCTTCATCCGCCGCCAATTCGCGCTGGCGGTGACCGGCGAAGTCAGTGAAAGTGACTCGCATACCGGCCGCGACGTCGGCATTGCGCTCGGCTCGCTGGCCGCAGCGGCGGCAGTGCTGGGACACAACGGCCGCAACGATCAAGCGGCGGTGCCCACTCGCACTCTTTCGATTGTCAGTGGCAACAATCAGTCAGCGCCGTCCAACACCCCGCTAGCCGCACCACTGGTGGTGCAAGCAAAGAACGACGGCAATCTGGCAGCGCAGGTCACCATCAACTGGAGCGCCAGCGGTGGCGCGGTGCTTAGCTCGCCGATCAGCTTCACCGATGGCAACGGCATCGGCGGCGTCCGTGTGCTCAGCACCGGCCCAGGATCGGGCCCAGTCACTGTCACCGCAACCCGCGCCGACAATCCGGCGATCGCGGTGCAGTTCACCATCAACATCGTCAATCCGGCGCTGCTGAAAATCTCCGGCGACGGCCAGAGCGTGCCGGTCAACACCCAGGCGCCACAGCCGCTGGTGGTGCAAGCGGTGGTTGGCAGCACGCCGCAATCGGGTATTGGCATCATCTGGGTTGTGCAGAGTGGCGATGCCACCATCAACAACGTCAGCAACGGCGGCCAGACTAATTCCGGCGGCTACTCCAACGCCACCATCAACATCGGCCCGACCCCGGGCCCGGTGGTGGTGAAAGCGACCCGCTCCGACAATCCAAGCCTGAGCCAGATTTTCACCCTAAACGGAACGCTGATCCGCAGCCTTGCGATCGTCAGCGGTGACAATCAGACCGGCAATCCGAACGCTGCCCTGCCCGCGCCTCTGGCAGTGCACGCGACCGACAACGGCAACGATGCGGCCGGCGTCACCATCAACTGGGTCGCCAGTGGCGGCGCCACGTTGAGCTCCAACAGCACGGTTACCGATAGCGCTGGCCAAGCCAGCGTGACGGTCACCGACCTCGGCCCCGGCCCAGATCCGATCACCGTGACCGCAGTGCGCGCCGACGATCCATCGGCGATGGTCGCCTTCCACGAAAACATCGTTCCGCCGACTCTCACCATCACTGGTGGCGACGGTCAGACCGGCCTGATCGGCAGCATGGCGACCACGCCATTGCAAGTGACCTTGGTCGACGGCGCCAGCAATCCAGTGGTCGGCCAGACCATCAACTGGACGGTATCCAGCGGTTCGGCGATTCTGGCCTCGGGCACCTCGACCACCGATTCGGGCGGCGTGGCCAGCAACACCTTCACCTACGGCAACACGGCTGGCCCAATCGTGATCAAGGCCTCGGCCTACAACGGCTCGCAGACGGTGCAGTTCAACGAAACCGCGGTCACCGCCGACTCGCTGCAGATCATCAGCGGCGACGCGCAGTCCGCTGCGCCCGGCTCCACCTTGCCAGTTCCCTTGGTGGTGCACGTGGTACCACCTGCAGGCGTGACTGGCCCGATGTCTGGCATTCCTATCACATTCACGGTGACCTCGGGCTCGGCAACAGTGTCGCCAACGACCGTCCTCACTGACGTCAACGGCGACGCCAGTGCAACGGTGACGCTCGGACTGACGCCCGGACCGGTGACAGTCTTGGCGCAGGTCACCGGCGGCGGTGCCAGTGCCACCTTCAACGCAACGGTGACCGGCACGCTGGTCACTGGCGCGCTGACCATCGTCTCGGGCGATGGCCAGATCCTCACACCCGGCGTCGCGTCCGCACCAATGGTGGTCGAGTTGCGCGGCAACGGGAGTCCACTTGCCGGCCAGACCATTACTTGGGCGACCAGCAGCGGCACGGTAGCCAATCCGAGCACAGTCACCGACTCCAATGGCCGCGCCAGCACCACGGTAACGATCACGTCGCCGGGACCGCTTACGGTGACCGCCAACTTTGCTGCCTATAACGAGTTCCTCGCGGCCAGCGTGGCGTTCCAGCACAACTCCACGCTGGGATCGTTGTCCACGTTGGACAGCAATCAGGCGCAGGTGGGCCAAGCGCTGGACAACGCCTGCGCCGGATTGCGAGGCGACAGCACACTCACTCCAGAGCAACAGGACCTGCTCAATCAGTGCCTGGCGTTGACCGCCTCCAGCGGCATCGCACCCGCGGCCGTTGCCAATGCGATCGAGGAGTTGTTGCCGAAAGTCACCCAGGCCCAGTCCGATACCGCCAAGTCGGCCGACACTGCGCAGTTCAACAACATCAAGGGGCGCATCGCCGCCTTCCATGCCGGCAATGTCGGTTCCTCGATGGGCGGTCTGACCCTGAGTGGTCCGAACGGCAGTGTGCCGCTGTTCGGGCTGGGCGTGACATTGCTTGGTTTGGCCGACGAACCAGCTAAGCCCAAGGCCGAAGAAGGTTTCGATCGCTGGGGCTTCTTTGCCTCGGGTAATATCGGTCGCGGCGATTCGCGTCCGGGCATTTCCTCGCCAGGGTACGCCTTCGACGTACACGGTCTGACCGCTGGCGTCGACTATCGCCAGAGCAACAATCTGGTGCTCGGCGTCGCCTTGGGTTACACCCGCCAGGGCACCAATCTGGACGGCGGTAGCGGCTCGGTGCGGATGAATGGCTACAGTTTGTCCGGCTATGCGACCTGGTATCGCAACAACAACTGGTACGTTGATGGCGTACTCACATTCGGCCACAACAACTACGACCACAAGCGGCGGATCAGTTACTCCCTGCCGCTGCCCGGCGGCGGCTCGACCACCGTCAATCAGTTGGCCAGGGCGTCGACCGATGGTAATGACAGCACCGCCACCATCACCTTCGGTCGCGACTTCCAGCAAAAGGCCTGGTCGTATGGCGTGTATGGTCGCGGTGTGTACAGTCGGCAGGAGTTCGGCGGCTTCACGGAGACACTCGACGCCTCGCTCGCCGGCAGCGGTCTGGGCCTGCGCATCGATTCGCACGCCGTCACAGCGTTGAGTTCGGTGCTCGGCGGCAAGATCAACTGGGCACACAGCACAAGCTGGGGCGTGATCGTTCCGCACTTCGAGCTGGAATGGCAGCACGAATTCCGTGGCAACCCGGATTCGTTCCGCGCGTTCTTCGTTGATGACCCAACCGGCACGCCGATCATCATCGTCGGCGATGGCACCGACACCAACTACTTCCGCGCCAGCCTCGGCACCTCGTTCGTGTTCTCACGCGGACGCTCGGGCTTCCTTCTGTACGAGAAGGTGTTGGGCCGCAGCGGCATCACGCAAGACACGTTCTCGCTCGGGTTCCGGATGGAATTCTGATCAGGCTGCCGGGCGGCGCCGCATGGTCGCCATCGTCGATTGCATGACGATGGCGACTTGCGCGGTTGCTACGCCGGCACGCATGATAAGAACGATGCGACCACCCAACCACGTCCTCGGCCCACGCAGACCGCGCGCATGATCGAATTCGGCCATCTCAGCCACGTCGGATTGCGCCGCGAGCTGAACGAGGACACCTACTACGGCGATGCCCGGCTCGGCCTGTGGCTGGTGGCCGACGGCATGGGCGGTCATGAGTTCGGCGAAGTCGCCAGCGCGATTGCGCGCGAGGCAATCGTTGGCAACGTGCGCGAAGGCAAGAGCCTGGTCGATTCGATCCGGCTGGCCGACGAGGAGATCATCAAACACTCGCGCATGCGCAACGAAGCGCTGCCGATGGGCACCACGGTCGCCGCGGCCAAACTGGTCGGCAACAAATTTGAAGTGGCGTGGGTTGGCGACAGCCGCGTATACCTGTGGAATGGCAGCCTGTGCCAGCTATCGCAGGACCACTCCTATGTGCAGGAGCTGATCGACCAGGGCGCAATCACCGCCGAACAGGCACGCACGCATCCGCACCGCAACGTGGTCACCCAGGCTCTGGGCGTGACCGAGCCGCAAAACCTCAAGGTCGAAAGCATCACCGGCGAACTGCGCCCGGGCATGCAACTACTGCTATGCAGCGACGGCCTGACCGAGGAAGTAGACAACGCCGCAATCAGCCGCATCCTCAACCAGACCGAATACTCCGCGCAGGAGTGTGTCGACCATCTAGTCGCCGCAGCGCTGGATGGCGGCGGCAGCGACAATGTGACTGTGCTGCTGGTGCGCAACCAATAGTCTGGTGGAATCGCGACAGTCTTTGCGAATAGGCCGGTGGCAGATCGCTTCAGATCCAGCTGCAACCTCAGAGCTCTACGCGCAGACTCCCCAGTTTGCTTGCAAGTGCACAGACTGCGAAAACTTTCGATGTGCAGTTGACGATGCTTTCTCTGAGCCATTCATGACTCTGCTCCAAGAATTGGGAATTGATCGACGCAAACCGGCGGAATTGTGTCATTACGGCGACAGCGGAGCGCCAATGCCAACCCAAGGTTGGTTTCACTTTGTGGGTCACTTGGACAGCGGCCCAGATGCTTGGTACGAAACAGGCGAAAACCGATACGCTCTTCATGCAGAACCCTTTCCCGGCATAAAGAGCATCGGTTTCACTTCACGCTTGGCCCAAGTGCCGGAACCGTTTCAGGGTCATTCCATAGTTCAACTTGAGTTCGAAACGATCGTTCCTTGGGTTTTGGTGGAAGCAACCGATTGAGTGTAATTTGGTGCCGATGATTTTCTAGGCGATCCGCGCCAAACGTCGCTTCCGACGAATCATGCTGCTACCGGCCAACGTCCATGGGTCCCGGCCTGCGCGGGGATGACGAACCTCAATTCGCTCTTGCGCTAGTTGTGTTCTGCGCTCACCCGCCCGGAGCCACGCCGCGCGATCCATCTTCTGCCTGCTGCTTGAGCTTAAGCAGCTCGGCGTCGGCAGGCTCGGCTAACAACCCGAAATCGGCTTGCGCGCCGCAGGCGTCGAATAAACTGCGACCGCAATAAATTCGCGCATATTTCGCGTAGAAATTGGCTACGTCCTGAAGACCAGTCTGTGCGGCGGCGTTACCCGGCTGAGCGCTCAACACCTGCTTGTACAAATCGATGGCGTTATCTCCTGGCGGATAATGGAGATTGCGCCCGATGTCCTCTTCGCTGGTAAACGCATGGTGTTTGTAAGCCTCCGCCTGCGCTAGCATCGTGCCGACGTCACCACCGTATTGTTCCTCAATGGTTTTCGGAATGCGCACGCCATTGGTGTCGACTGGGTCAATTCCCGTCGTATTCGGATCCACCTGCGGGTGCGGTAGCTGGTCGATCGGGCGCGTGGGGACTTGCGTTATCGGCAACTCCTCGATGGGTGCGTCCGGCGGCGTGCGCAAGGCCAGCCACAGGCCGAGGCCGATCGCCAGCGCAGCTGTCGCAGTCACCGCCGGCCACAACCAGCGCTTGCCGCCTTCCCCGCGGTTGACCACACGCGTGCGCTGGATGGTGGACGAAATCCGGTTGGCCGATTTCGCCGCGGTACGGCTCAGCGCACCCGCCGCTTCCGGCGCGCTGGCCAGCAGCTTGTGCGCAGCGGCGATGAATTCGGCGCCGTTCTGATAACGCTCTGCCTGCTGCTTGGACATCATCCGCTCGATCAGCGGCTGCAGCCACGCAAGATCGGCCGGCAGTTGCGGCAGTGGCTGGGTGACGTGCATTAGCGCGACGGTGAACGGGTCGGCGGCCTGGTACGGCGGCGCGCCGGTCAGCATCTCGAACAGCACGGTGCCAAGGCTGTACAGGTCGGAGCGACCGTCGACCGGTTCGGCGCGCGCCTGTTCCGGGCTCATGTAATCGGGCGTGCCGATCGAGGCACCGGCCATGGTCTGGCTGGAACTGTTGTCCATCGCCTTGGCGATGCCGAAATCCGCCAGCACCACCGAGCCATCGAGCCGGAACAAAATGTTGCCCGGCTTCACGTCGCGATGGACGAAGCCTTTGGAATGCGCGAAATCGAGTCCGCGCGCCACATCCACCGCGATGTCGAGAATCTCGCCGGTGGTCAGTCCGCCTGCGGTGATGCGCTCCTTGAGCGTGCCACCGGGAATATATTCGGCGGCAAGATAATAAATGCCCGAGTGCGCGCCGATGTCATACACCGTCACCAGATTCTGGTGCTGCAGCTTGGCGGTGATGCGTCCTTCGGTGAGGAAGCGAGCAGTGAACTCGGAATTGGCCGCCAGTGCCGGGGCCATGATCTTTAGCGCCACTTCGCGGTCCAGAGACTCCTGCACCGCCAGGAACACCGAGGCCATGCCACCCTCGCCGATCGGACGCAGGATGCGGAAGCCGGGGATGGCGATATCGACCGCTTGCAGGAGGACGGTTGAATTCACGGCAAACTCGCAGTAGCGGACACGATGGGATCGGACGCGATGCGGCCGAACACGTTGACATTGGACAGCGCTGTTCGAGACAGCATCGGAGCGAACACGCCGGCATCCGAAAATTCGGCTCGAGCCGGCAACCCTTGGCGTGCGCCCCGGCGTTGATTATCCACGTCCGGCAGCAGATGTGCAGGACTCGCCTTGTTCATAGTGCTCATGCCGACTCGATCCGCAATTCCTCGATCCACAACAGGCGACCGCCACTGGCCGATGTGATGCGTTGCAAGCGCTGCTGATGGAGTTCCAACTCGTCGGCGCTGGCGCGCAACACGCGACGCAGCGATGCGGTTGCGGATACGGCGATTGCGCTCGTCACGCGCGTATCGACCACTGCCGCAAAGCCAATTTCGCTCTGCCCGGCCGTCAATGCGAGATACACATCAGCCAGCAGTTGCGCATCCAGCAACGCGCCGTGCAGTGCGCGACCGGCGTTGTCCACGCCTAGCCGTCGGCACAACGCATCCAGGCTGTTGCGCTGGCCAGGATAGCGTTCGCGCGCCATGTGCAGCGAATCAATCACGCTGCAACGCGCCATCAACGTGCCGTGGCGGCCATCCAGCAGGCGCAATTCGTTTTCCAGAAAGCCGACATCGAACGATGCGTTGTGCGCGATCACTTCGGCGCCGTCGATGAACTCGAGAAACTCCTCGACCACTTCCGCGAATCGCGGCTTGTCCGCGAGAAACTCGGCGGACAATCCGGTCACTTCCTGCGCGCCGGGTTCCATCGCGCGATCGGGATTGAGATAACGCTGAAACTTGCGACCGGTCGGACGCCGCTGCACCAGCTCGATGCAGCCGATCTCGATCACGCGATTCCCTTTTTCCCACGACAGGCCGGTGGTTTCAGTATCCAGGATCACCTGCCGCGTCATCGTGTTGACTCAGCCGGGCGGAATGATTCGGCTGCGTTGCGCGCGAGCACGTCGACACGCTCGTTGTCGATGTGGCCGGCGTGGCCCTTCACCCAGATCCACTGCACCTGATGCGGAGCGACCGCCTTTTGCAGGCGCTCCCACAGATCCTGATTCTTCACTGGATCGCCGCCGCTGGTTTTCCAGCCGCGCCGCAACCAGTTCGGCAGCCATTGGCTGATGCCTTGCTGCACGTATTTCGAGTCAGTGTGCAGTTTTACCGTGCATGGGGACTTCAGCGCTTCCAGCGCCTGAATCGCGGCCATCATTTCCATGCGGTTATTGGTGGATTGCGGCTCGCCGCCCGACAGCTCGCGTTCGCGCCCTCCGTGGCGCAGCAACGCGCCCCAACCGCCCGGGCCAGGATTACCCAGGCAGGCACCGTCTGTATGGATTTCAACCTGCGCGGGTGTGGCCGAACCCATCCGTCTCTCCCTTGGAATCGATAAATTTGCGAACGCAGGACAGCGCGCGCTCCGAGCTCATCCGGCGCCGACCTGCGCCGTGGCAACCCGTGCCGGCGCCGCGCGCAATGGCGTCAGCCCTGGCTCGCGCCGCCGCGCCTCCAGCAAAAACGCACAGCGCAGCGGATTGCCCACTGTAGCCGATGCCGGCTCGGCCGCGTCCAGCGCTGTTGCATCGCCGCCGGACCACAATCCGCCCAGGTACCGGCACTGCAGGATGTCCAGGCCGAGCCCGGTCAGCAATGGACGCAAGGCTTCCGGAGACCAACTGTGCAGCCCGTGGCCAAGCCAGCGCAAATGCGCGGGACTCCACGGATTCAGTCCGAGCACCAGCAGGCGGCCCTCGGGTTCGAGCAGGCGCGCGCATTCGGCGGCCAGTCCCACCGGATCGCTCGACAGTTCGAAAGCAAAGCCAAGATAAATCAGCGCAAGACTGTCGTCGGCCATGGGCAACGCCGACTCGTCGCAGCGCAAGTCGCCATCGAATTGCCTGCCACGTCGCTGCAAATGCGTCGACGTGTGCAGGTTGGCAGTGATGAGCCGCGCTTCCAGCGGCACCTGCGGATGCACCAACAGGCCGTAACGACCGCTGCTGCGCGCAATATCCGCAGCGACTTCGCGCTGGCACGCCTGTAGCAAGTCGCGGGTATCTGCCCGCTGCAACCAGCGTTGCTGCGGCGTCGCGGGCGGGGTGTCGGGTTGACGGGGGGAATGCAGAGCGGGCATGGTTGAAGTTTGCGGCAAAACGACCGCCGCGGTCACCCGGTCGTGCGCGCCGGCCACCCTCCCCAATCGATTCCGCTTATCCATGCCGACCTTGAGTGCCATTTCCGCGTTCCAGGACAATTACGTCTGGACCCTCTCCGACCCGCAGGGTTGCTGCCTGCTGGTCGATCCTGGCGAGGCTGCGCCTGTGCTGTCGGCGATCCAGGCACAAGGGTTGCGGCCGGTCGCGATCCTGCTGACCCATCATCACCCCGACCATATCGGCGGCGCCGCGGAATTGCTGCAGCATTTCGATGTACCGATACATGGCCCGGACGACGCCCGCATCGACTTGCCGATGCAGCGGATGGTCGAAGGCGACACGCTCGCAATTCCTGCGCTTGATCTGGAATTTGCGGTGCTCGAAGTACCGGGCCATACGCGTTCGCACATCGCGTTTCATCAAACCGGAGCCGACGACGGCTATCTTTTTAGCGGCGACACACTCTTCAGTTTGGGCTGCGGTCGATTGTTCGAAGGCACGCCGGAGCAGATGCTGACCTCGCTCGACCGCTTCGCTGCGATGTCTGCCGCCACCCGCGTGTGCTGCGGCCACGAGTACACGTTGTCCAATGGCGCATTTGCAATGGTCGTGGAACCCGCTAATGCTGCCTTACAAGCACGTCTGGCCTTGGCACGCGAAGCCGTGGATGCCGGTCGGCCCAGCGTCCCCAGCACGATCGCCTCGGAACGCGCGTGCAATCCGTTCCTGCGGATCGACCAGCCAGAAGTGCGCGCGGCTGTTGAACGCCACACCGGCGGTCCGTGCGCCGATCGTGTGCAAGCTTTTGCCGCATTGCGCCAATGGAAAGACGGATTTCGCGCATGAACCCCGCAACTCATAGGCGCTTGCCCTGCCGATTCGCGCTCCGCATCGCCTTGCTGTCGATCCTGCTGACGCTGACTGCGTGCGAGACTACGGGCACCACGCGATCCGCGCCCACCAGGGGCGCCGGTAGCGGATCGGTTTCGCAGCCGAGTCCGCTGAAGCCGACGCCGCCTGTCGTCACTGCGCAGTTGCCACCGGAGATGTCCTCACCCATCAGCGCACCCACCGACACGGCGCTACCGCCAGAAGCCGATCTGATGACTGCAGGCGACGTGCTCGATCGCCTGCGTGCACGGCTGAGCACGCCAACCTGCATCGTCGGCCCCAACAACACGCGCTGGCGCGCGCGCTATGCCGGCTATCCGCAACGTTTTGCCGACCAGGTGCAGGCGATCCTGCCGCTGATGCTGGTAGTGATGGACGAACTCGAACGCCGAAAGTTGCCGGGCGAATTCGCGCTGATCCCGATTGTTGAAAGCTGGTATCGCCCCGACGCGCGGGGCTTCGGCGGTCCGGCCGGCATGTGGCAGATGATCGCGCAGACCGCGCGCAACAACGGCGTGACCGTGATTCGCGGCTACGACGGCCGACTCTCTCCGATCCAGGCTACCCGCGCCGCACTTACCTACCTCGGCAAGTTGCAGGATATTTTCGGCGACTGGCGCCTGACCGCGATGGGCTACAACTCCGGCGAGTATCGGGTGATGAAGGAGATGCCCGGCGACGAACTGGAAGGACGCAAGGCCGGCGGGCTGTTCCACTATCGGCGGCCGCGCGGGCTGTCGTTCACCACTTACGAATACGTCGCCAAGCTGCGCGCACTGACGTGCCTGCTGGCACATCCGGAGTTGCGCGGGATTCCGCTGGCCGAGTCGGCTCGAGTCGCGCATTGGGTGCCGTACGAGGTGCCCGAGGGCATCACCTCGCTGGATACGCTGGCGCAGCGGCTGCAGACCGATCCGGGCCAGCTCAGGTATTACAACCAGGGTTATGCACGCGGCCGCATCGTCGCCGGTGCGCCCCGCACGGTGCTGGTGCCGGCCAGCACGCGCGCGCATTGGGATCAGACGACTGCAGCCGCCGCCGAGCAACCCGAGCCCGAACCGATGGCGCAGGATGTCGCACCCGAACCGGAGCCTGATCCAGCCGTTGTGCGAGTCGGCAAAAGCACGCCGGCCGCGCGCGCGCACCGCGTAGCCAAGGGCGACAGCCTCGGCAGCATCGCCCGCAAATACGGCGTCAGCGTTAAATCACTGCAGAAGTTGAATCGTCTCGGCAGCAAAACTGCATTGAAGGTTGGTCAGACGCTGAAGCTGGGCCGTTAAACCACCTCTCCCACCGGGAGAGGTCGCAGTCGCGCAGCGACTGCGGGTGAGGGGCGAACGTAACGAGACTGTCCGCACTACGTCAACAAACAGCGCAACGCGCCTTTGCTCACCTCTCCGACCGGGAGATGTCGCAGCAGCAAAGCGGTCGCGGGTGCGGCGCGACCGCGCAAAAGTGGCACAACAACGCCGCGCACGGCACACTAGCGTGCAAGTACGAACGAACCATTTCTGGAGGCAGCATGGGTTTTCTGAGCGGCAAGCGCGCGTTGATCACCGGCGTGCTCAACCAGCGGTCGATTGCCTGGGGTATTGCCAATGCGATGCGTCGTGAAGGTGCCGAGCTCGCCTTCACCTACGCCAGTGAAAAACTCAAATCGAGGGTCGACGAGGCCGCGACGACGTTCAACTCCGACATCGTGCTGCCGTGCGACGTCGCCGATGATGGCCAGATCGAGCAGCTGTTTGGCGATCTTGGCAAACGCTGGGACGGGCTGGACATCCTGGTGCACTCGATCGGTTTTGCACCGGGCGAAGCGCTGAGTGGCGGATTCCTGGACGGACTCACGCGCGAGAACTACCGCATCGCCCACGATATTTCCGCCTACAGTTTCCCGGCGCTCGCCAAAGCAGCGCGCCCGCTGATGCAAGGCCGCAACGGTGCGCTGCTGACCATGAGCTATCTGGGTGCCGAGCGAGCCCTGCAGAACTACAACGTGATGGGCTTGGCCAAGGCCAGCCTGGAAGCAAGCGTGCGTTACCTCGCTTACAACCTCGGCCCGGAAGGAACACGCGTCAATGCGATTTCGGCCGGACCGATCAAGACGCTCGCCGCCGCCGGCGTCGGCAACATCCGCAAGATGCTCGATTACGTCGAAACGAATGCGCCGTTGCGCCGCAACGTCACCACCGATGAAGTCGGCAACACCGCCGCGTTCCTGTGCTCGGATCTGGCCTCAGGCATCACTGGCGAAGTGACTTATGTGGATGCCGGTTACAATATCCTCGGGATGAGCGGGCTGGAATAAGCCTGCTGCGGCAGCGCCCCCAGTCGCAGAAATCCGCGTCGATTCTGGGCAATGCATTCGTAACGCGATCGCGCGGCACGTTTGCTGGTGAAGGCCGCCGGCGAACCGCCATGCGGCGATATGAGGCTTCGTGGCGCGAATTACTTCAAACGATTCTTCGCGATCTGCACTTTGTAGCGCTGCCGCAAAGACTCAGCATATGCCTGACGTTCCATTGCGCCGTGCAACTGACCGTAGGCCGCGCGTTGCGAATGTCGCGCGCTGGCGTCGACGCCCTTGAGATCGCCATCGGTTACCCGACTGACTTCCACCAGCACGTAGCGATCCGGCGCGATCTGGGCCAGACCGACCTGCGGTTTGCCAGCGACTGCATGCGGCAACGCGAACGCAACCTGAAGCACGGGCTTTTGCGGCATCGGCGCGGTGCGCGGAATGCCCGCTGCCGCGATCGCCACGCTGCCATTGGCACTGGCCAACGCCTCAATGCCCTCGCCTTTTTTCGCGCGAGCCAGCAACGCTTCTGCAGCAAGCTTGGCGGCCTTCGCGCGCTGGTCGGTCTGGATATCGGCAATCACGCGATCAGTCACATTCGCCAGCGGCAAGGTGCTGGCCTGCTGATGCTGGGCGACGCGGAAGACCACCACATGGTTGGGCGAGATCTCGACTGGATCGCTGTTGTCGCCGCTCTGCAGTGTCTCCGGCAAAAACGCCTTTTTCTGGATCTTTGGATCCGCAGCGATTCCAACACCACCACCGCGTGCAAACAACGCCGTCTTCTGCACAGTCAGGCCGAGTTCGCGCGCCGCCGGCGCCAGCGTCGTCGGATCCTTCAACGTGGAGTCGACCAGCTTGCCGGAGCGATCACTGAAAATGCGCTCGCGCCCGGCGTCCGCAGCCTCGCGCTCGAGTTGCGCGCGAACTTGCTCGAACGGAACCTGCCGCCCAGGGCGCAAATCGCGCATCTGGATCACATGCCAGCCTTCGGTGGTCCGCACCGGATCGCTGATCTGCCCGGCCTGCATCGCGTACAGCGCTGTTTCGAACGGCTTAAGGGTTACGCCGGGGCTGAGCCAGCCCAGATCGCCGCCGACGCCCTTTGAGCCGATGTCCTCGGAACTGTCCTTGGCCAAAGCAGCAAAATCTGTGCCCGGCGTGCGCGCCTGGGTCGCCAGCGCGGCGGCTTTCGCCTGCGCGGCCTTCTCGACCGCCGCTGGTGCGTTCTCGGGCACCTTGATCAGGATATGTGAGGCCAGCCGCTGCTCTGGTTCAATGAATCGCGATTTCTGGTCGTTGTAACTGGCCTGCAACGTCGCTTCGTCGACCGTGGTCGGAACATGGATCGCGCTGGAGTCAAGCTCGATGTATTCCAGCGCGATTTGCTCCGGGCTGCGATACATCGCGGTGTGCGACTTGTACCAGGCGGCAATCGCTGCGGCATCGGGAGTGCTGGTGGTATTGGCCGGCGCACCGATCTCGAAATAGCGCAGGTCGCGGGTCTGCATGCTCAGCCGCAGAAACGTGTCGAGGTCGGCATCTGTCGCGAAACCCGAATCGAAGATGGCATTGGGCACTGCGTCGGCCAGCATGTCACGACGTATGCCGTCCTCGAATTCGCGCGGGGACTTGTTCAGCGAATACAGCGACTGCCGGTACTGGATCGGATCAAATTTGCCCAACGCCTGGAACGCGGGAATCGCGGCGATCGCCGCCTGCAATTGCGCGGCGCCGACTTGGATGCCGTCCGCTTCGGCGGCAGTGACCAGCAAGTCGCGCTGGACCAGTTGGTCGAGCAGTTCCAGCCGCCGCGCCGGTGTGTCGAAGTTGGCCGCATCGAATTTTTCGCCTTGCTGGTTGCGCTGCTGCTGGCGGTAGTTTTCGAACGCTGTACGGAAGTCGTCGGCACTGATCTCGCGGGTCTTGGCGCTGATCGATGTGCCAAACCAGCCCGGCTTGATCGTAGTGCGCGCGAGCCAGGTGTCGACCTGGCCCTGAAAGTAGCCGTTGATGCCCCACAAGGCGAAAGTGATGATGATCAATACGAGGATGACCCCGGCGATCCAGCCCGAAGTCGCTTTGCGAATTTGCTGCAACATAATTTGGGTCCGCCAAGCGCCATACGGCGCGTTTTCAAGTTCGATCGAATCGGCCGCCTTGAACTGCTGCGGCCACTTGCACAAACAATTCTTCGTCAATTATCGCAATCGCACCCTACGAACGCACGTTGAAGTTGCCATCAACGACACGCTCGCCCGCTCAGAAGGCACGACCCTGCAATCAGCCAAGGCCTGCATGCGGCGCTTCACGCCATGTTCCAGTAACAACAAAGGCGCCAAACGGCGCCCTTGTGGCAAAAAATGGCGGAGTGGACGGGACTCGAACCCGCGACCTCCGGCGTGACAGGCCAGCATTCTAACCAACTGAACTACCACTCCGCGGTAAACAAGTTTGACTCTATGCGCTGGTGGGTGCTGAGGGTTTCGAACCCCCGACCCTCGCCGTGTAAAGGCGACGCTCTACCGCTGAGCTAAGCACCCCGGCGAGCAGTGTGCCGTGACCGTTGCAGATGCAATCACTTGCGAGTGATGCGACCGCTGGGGAGCACGGGTGCCATGTTCAAACGTGGGCCTGCGACATCGGTTGCGAGTTCGCAGCAGCCCGGGTCGGTGACGACCGAAGCTGCGAACGACCTCGCGCAACAGCCGATTAGTTTACGGCATCCTTCAGCGCCTTGCCAGCCTTGAACGCCGGATTCTTGGAGGCTTTGATCTTGATGGTGTCGCCGGTGCGAGGATTGCGGCCAGTGCGCGCTGCGCGCTTGCGGATCGCGAAAGTGCCGAACCCGACCAGGGTGATGGTGTCGCCCTTCTTGAGTGCCTTGGTGATCGTTCCCACCATCGCGTCGACGGCGCGGCCGGCATCGGCCTTGGACAGCTCTGCGGTATCAGCAACCGCAGCGATAAAATCAGCCTTATTCATTAGTGAACTCCCTAGGCGAGTAGAACCCGCAATTCGTACCAATCAGGACAGGCAACCTGCAACTCCCCGCGCCTGCCCGATTGACCTGTACCGCAGCGAACACCCGATGCATTCGCATTGCGGTCGTGACGATTTATACCAGTGCAATGAAGCGGGCGCAACACGCAGCGCAAGGCGTGATGCGGGTTTCAGCACGTTTTCGGCTCGCGCATATTGACATCTTCCACGTGCACGTGATTGAAACTCAATGTGTTATCGACGACGTCGGTCGAGTACGCGACTTTTTCGGCGTCTGCGCAATCGCTTTCTGGCCGCCGGATTTTGGCGTAAGCGGTCGCTCCAGCGCGATATCCAGCACCTCGTCGATCCAACGCACCGGCAAAATGCGCATGCCTTTGGTGACGCCATCCGGAATCTCCGCGAGGTCCTTGCGGTTCTCCTCCGGAATGATCACCGTGCGCACGCCTCCACGCAGCGCAGCGAGCAGTTTTTCCTTCAACCCGCCAATCGGCAACACACGACCGCGCAGCGTGATCTCGCCGGTCATTGCCACATCAGCGCGTACCGGCACTTTCGACAATGCCGAAACCAGCGCAGTCGCCATCGCGATGCCGGCGCTCGGACCATCCTTTGGTGTCGCGCCTTCCGGCACGTGCAAATGAAAGTCGAGCTTGTTGTGGAAATCTGGATCCAGCCCCAGCGCTTCGGCGCGTGCACGCACCACCGAGTGCGCGGCCTTTACCGATTCCTGCATCACTTCGCCCAGCTTGCCGGTCAGGATCATCTGGCCCTTGCCCGGCACCAGCGTGGCTTCGATCTGCAACAAGTCGCCGCCAGCCTCAGTCCATGCAAGGCCGGTGACCAAGCCAATCTCGTTTTGCGCCTCAGCGCGACCGAAATCAAAACGACGCACGCCCAGAAAATGATCGAGATTCTCCGAGTTCACGCTGCGGGTAGTGATCTTGTGTGCGTCGATCTTCTGCGGTTGCGATTTTTTCGCTTTGGATGATGTCTTGCGCACTGAAGTTTTGGCCCGCTTGCCGGCAGGCGCGGAGCCTTCCAACGCGACTTCCTTCACCACCTTGCGGCAGATCTTGGAAATTTCGCGCTCGAGATTGCGCACACCTGATTCGCGCGTGTAATAGCGCACGATGTCGCGCAACGCGCCCTCGTCAAGTTCCAATTCGCCCGGCTTGAGCCCGTTCGCCTTGAGCTGCTTGGGCATCAGGTAGCGGGTGGCGATGTTGAGTTTTTCCTCCTCGGTGTAACCCGGAATCCGGATCACTTCCATGCGGTCAAGCAAGGGCCCTGGAATGTTGAGTGAATTGGCGGTCGCCACGAACATCACTTCCGACAGGTCGAAATCGACTTCCAGATAGTGATCGTTGAAGGCGTGATTCTGCTCGGGATCGAGCACTTCGAGCATCGCCGAGGACGGATCGCCGCGAAAATCCATGCTCATCTTGTCGATTTCATCGAGCATGAACAGCGGATTGCGGGTGCCGACCTTGTTGAGGTTCTGCACGATTCGGCCGGGCATCGAACCGATGTATGTGCGCCGATGGCCGCGGATCTCGGCCTCGTCACGCACGCCTCCCAAGCTCATGCGCACGAACTTGCGATTGGTGGCGCGCGCAATCGATTGGCCAAGCGAGGTTTTGCCGACGCCCGGTGGCCCGACCAGGCACAGGATCGCGCCTTTCATGTGCTTGACCCTGGTCTGCACGGCGAGGTATTCGAGGATGCGCTCCTTGACCCTTTCCAGCCCGTAGTGGTCAGCATCGAGCACGGCAAGCGCACCGTTGAGATCCTTGCGCACCTTGCTGCGCTTTTTCCACGGCACCCCGACCAGCCAGTCGAGATAGTTGCGCACGACGGTGGCCTCGGCCGACATCGGCGACATTTGCTTGAGCTTGGACAATTCCGCCTTGGCCTTGGCTGCAACCGGCTTGGGCATTCCGGCTTCAGCAATCTTGCGAGTCAGCTCGTCCATCTCGTTGGGCGCTTCGTCAATTTCGCCCAACTCTTTCTGGATCGCCTTCATCTGCTCGTTGAGGTAATACTCGCGCTGGCTTTTTTCCATCTGCGACTTCACCCGCCCGCGGATGCGCTTTTCCATCTGCTGCACGTCGATCTCGCCATCGACATAGCCGATCAGCAATTCCAACCGCGCCACCACCGAAATCGTTTCGAGCAACTTTTGCTTGTCCGCCAGGCGCACACCCAGGTGCGCGGCGACAGTGTCGGCAAGGCGACCGGGATCGTCGATTCCATTGACCGTCGCCAACAACTCGGGCGGCAACTTGCGGTTGGTCTTGAGATATTGCTCGAACTGCGAGACCAGGGAGCGCGCAGTGACTTCCATCTCGCGCGGTGCGCTGCTGAGCTCGGGCACCAGGATCGTGGCGCGCGCCGTCATCACACCATCGGTCTCGGCGAAGGTATTCACTTGCGCGCGCTCGGTGCCCTCAACCAGTACCTTGATCGTGCCATCGGGCAACTTCAGCAATTGCAGTACTTGCGCGAGAGTGCCGACCTCATACAGGTCGCTGGGACCTGGCTCGTCGGTATCGGGACTCTTCTGCGCGATCAGCAGAATCTGCTTTTCCCCATCCATCACCTGTTCCAGCGCGCGAATAGATTTTTCGCGGCCAACAAATAGTGGAATCACCATGTGCGGATACACCACCACGTCGCGCAGCGGCAGCACGGGAAGGTCAATTGTTCGGGAAGTTCGCGATGCCATCTGTCACTCCTTTGGCGCAACCTGCGCCCTGCCACTTGCATGGGGCTGCGATTCGTTGCTTGCAAGCGTCGAAGTCACCCAAAAATCGGGCGGACCCTGACGTCCGAGGCAGGATATCAGGGTGAACGGCAACGGCGCGGCGGCCGCGCGAGATCGTCTTACAGCTGGGAGAATGACTTCTGCCGTCGACTTCAGGCGTACCGAGGCAGCACAAGCGTGACCCGCAAAATCGAGGCGCAGACGAACGCGCTTCAATCGCCGGAAGCGGCGCGCTTGGGCTCGATGTTGCTGTAGATCAGGTACGGCGCGGCGTGGTTATCAATCACTGACTCATCCACCACCACCTTGGTCACGTTCTCCAGCGACGGCAGCTCGTACATGGTGTCGAGCAGCACCGACTCGAGAATCGTGCGCAAGCCGCGCGCGCCGGTCTTGCGCTTGAGCGCTTTGCGTGCGACTGCGGCCAACGCCTCCGGACGCAATTCGAGATCGACGCCTTCCATGTCGAACAACTTGCGAAACTGTTTGCTGATCGCGTTCTTGGGCTCGGTCAGAATCTGCACCAACGTCTGCTCGTCCAGTTCCTCCAGCGTGGCCACCACCGGCATGCGACCGACGAATTCGGGGATCAGGCCAAACTTGATCAGATCCTCGGGCTCTACCTCGGCCAGCAGGCGACCAATATCCATCTTGATCGACTTGCTCTTGACCGGCGCGCTGAAGCCGATGCCGCCTGCGTCGGTGCTGCGCTGCTGGATGATCTTCTCCAGCCCGGCAAACGCACCGCCACAAATGAACAGGATATTGCGCGTGTCCACCTGCAGAAATTCCTGCTGCGGATGCTTGCGCCCGCCTTGCGGCGGCACACTCGCGATGGTGCCTTCGATGAGTTTGAGCAGCGCCTGTTGCACGCCTTCGCCGGAGACATCGCGGGTGATCGATGGGTTTTCTGATTTGCGCGAAATCTTGTCGATCTCGTCGATATACACGATGCCCGACTGCGCCTTCTCGACGTCGTAGTCGCACTTTTGCAGCAGCTTCTGGATGATGTTCTCGACATCCTCGCCCACGTAACCGGCTTCAGTCAGCGTGGTCGCATCGGCGATCGTGAACGGCACGTTGAGCAATCGCGCTAGCGTTTCGGCCAGCAGCGTCTTGCCCGAACCGGTCGGACCGACCAGCAGGATATTGGACTTGGACAATTCAACGTCGTCGTTCTTGCTGCGCGACTCCATCCGCTTGTAGTGGTTGTAGACCGCCACCGACAAGGTTTTTTTTGCGCGCTGTTGCCCGATCACATATTGATCAAGCACTTCCATGATCTCGCGCGGCTTGGGCAGATGACTGCGTGCGGCCTGCGCCTTTTCCTCGAGCTCTTCGCGAATAATGTCGTTGCACAACTCGACGCATTCATCGCAGATGAACACGCTGGGGCCGGCGATGAGCTTGCGCACTTCGTGCTGGCTCTTGCCACAGAATGAACAGTAAAGAATCTTGCCGCTGTCGCTGCTGCGGCTCGGTCTTTCCTCAGTCATGCGTCGTGCGCCCCGGAAAGAAGATCATTGGCAGAATACCACAGCGTCGGTAAACCTCCGCGACGGCAAATTGCTGTCAAAAAGGTAGAAAACGGCTTGCTGAAATCGACGCTGCGCAGATTCAAATGCAGCGTCTACGCGATCAGGACGCCTGCACGCTGTCGTCCGGACGTCGCATCAGCACCTGGTCAATCAGACCGTAGGTCTTGGCATCCTCGGCGCTCTTGAAATTATCCCGATCGGTATCGCGCGCGATCGTGTCGATCGGCTGGCCGGTGTGCTTGGCCAAGATCTCGTTGAGCTTGACCCGCATCGCCAGAATTTCGCGTGCGTGAATGTCGATGTCGCTGGCCTGGCCGGAGAATCCGCCGAGCGGCTGGTGGATCATCACCCGCGAATTGGGCAAGGCATAGCGCTTGCCATGTTGGCCCGCCGCCAGCAACAGCGCGCCCATGCTCGCGGCTTGACCGACGCAGATCGTGCTCACGTCTGGCTTGATGAATTGCATGGTGTCGTAGATCGCCATGCCTGCAGTGACAATGCCGCCGGGCGAGTTGATGTACAGGCTGATGTCTTTTTCGGGATTGTCGGCTTCCAGAAACAGCATCTGCGCCACGATCACGTTCGCCATGTAGTCGTCGATCGGCCCGACCATGAACACCACGCGTTCCTTCAACAGGCGCGAATAAATGTCGTAGGCGCGCTCACCGCGGCTGGTCTGTTCGACCACCATCGGCACCAGATTGAGATTGCTGATCGGAATCATCGGGTCTCCAAAAAAACGTTAGGTAGCAATCGTTGTCTGCGCGTGGCGCGGGATCGCGTCAACCCTGGCGTTGCTGCATGGCGTCGGTGAAACTCATGCCGTGTTCGGTTGCCTCGGCCTTGCCGGCGATCCAGTCGATCACCTGCTCCTCCATCACCCGCGACTGCAAGTCCGACATCAGTCGCGAATCGTTGCGGTACAGCTCGATCACCTGCTTGGGTTCCTCGTAGGTGGATGCGATCAGCGACAACATTTCGTTGACGCGCTGCGGATCGAGCCGCAGGTTGTTCTGCCGTGCCACTTCGCCGACCAACAGTGCGGTGGCGACGCGGCGGTGTGCAGCCGGCAGAAAACCTTCGTGTCCGATTTGCGGATCGACCTGGCCGTTTTCAAGTGCCTGCTGCTGCGCAAATCGCGCCTGGTTGCGGGCCTCGCCCTCGATTAACTGCGCTGGCAATTCGACGCCGGAAAATTGCGCGATCAGCTTGTCGAGCACCTCGTTGCGCAGCTTCGCCATCAGCGCGCCCTTGAGCTCGCGCTCCAAGTTGGCCCGCACTTCGGCACGGAACTGATCAAGATCGCCGCTCTTGATGCCGAATGCCTTGATGAATTCCCCATCGACCTCGGGCAGATGCGGCTCGGACACGCGCACCACCGATGCATTGACCTGTGCGCTCTTGCCGGCCACCGAGGCATCGCTCCAGTCGGGCGGATAGTCGAGTTGCATGTCGATGACATCACTGGTCTTGCTGCCGACCAGGCGCGTTTCCAGTTCGTGATCGAGCATGCCCGACCCCAGCACCGTGGCCGAGCGTTCAACACCCTCGGCAGGACGGCGCTCGCCGTCGACCGTGGTCACGGTTTCCACCATCACCAAATCGCCGACCTCGGCGCTGCGCTCGACCGGATTCCAGCTGCGTCGCTGCAAGCGCAGGGTTTCGATCATCTGGTCAACGTCTGCATCAAGCACGTTTGCCACCGGACGCAGAATCTGCAGCCCGCTGACATCAATCGTGCCGAACTCCGGGACCACCTCGAAAGTAGCAATGTACGTGAGCTGGCCTTCCTCGGCTGGCGCCGGCTGGATGTCGGGCTGGCCGGCCGGGCGCAGGTTCTCGCTGCGCACAGCTTCGTTGAAAGTGTCGCGCACCAGATCGCCCAATACTTCGTTGCGCACCTGCGCACCGTAGCGTTGCTCGATAATTTTCGCGGGCACCTTGCCGGGCCGGAAACCCTTGATGCGAGCGGTGCGGGCGATCTCGCCCAGACGCGCACCGGCAACCGAATCCAGCCGTTCCGATGGCAGGCTCACGGTCAGGCGGCGCTGCAGATTTCCAACATTTTCGACCGACACTTGCATGCTGACTCCTGGCGTTCACGTATCGGGCTAGGCCCGGCGCGAATCGATCCGGCGCAAACCGGAATGATGGGTCCGAAGGCCCATGCACGGCGGAATCATGGTGCGAAAGAAGAGACTCGAACTCTCACGGGTTACCCCACTGGAACCTAAATCCAGCGCGTCTACCAATTCCGCCACTCTCGCCTGCATGGGTGTATCAGGGGTGGTGGGCCGTGAAGGATTCGAACCTTCGACCTATTGATTAAGAGTCAACTGCTCTACCAACTGAGCTAACGGCCCGCCGTAACGCGACAGTATCGTTGCGTCGGCTGCCCGACGCAATACCGGATTCACGAAAATGGTGTAAAGATCAAGCGCAACAATAGCTTGCGCGCTTGCGGGGCGATGCCTGCCCTGAGGAAATGGGGTGGAAGACGGGGCTCGAACCCGCGACCCTCGGAATCACAATCCGATGCTCTAACCAGCTGAGCTACATCCACCATTGTTCACAAGCACACTTTACCGCGATCACAAAGCCTGCGCACCGTATCAATGCTGGCGCGCCCGGCAGGAATCGAACCTGCAACCACCGGCTTAGAAGGCCGGTGCTCTATCCGTTGAGCTACGAGCGCGTGCAGCAACTATACCGATGCCACGACCGCTGCCCAATACGGAACCGATTGCAGTCTCACGCTACTTATCACGCTGCAAACTGGTTTTGCTAGCCGTTGTGATTGAAGTTGCTTGGTCGGGACAGAGGGATTCGAACTCTCGACATCCAGCTCCCAAAGCTGGCGCTCTACCAGGCTGAGCTATGCCCCGATACACAACAGATTTATGCGTTCGCGACCACTTGAAAAAAGTCATCGAACGATGCGTTGGACTGAGCCACTGCAACGAGCGCCTGCAATCGCGTGCATAGCCTGACACGAATGCATACGAACAATGACGGGGCGATACGGAAACCGCGGCGAATCGTAGCAAGAGTGCGGCCATGCTGGCAATGGCTAGGCGGACGTCTCGCCTACTGTGGTCGCTCCGATTTGCCCGCAAACGATCATCGCACCTATCCGGCAGACCGCTACAATCCATCACTTCGCAATACGGCAGAAAACATGAAAACCGCCCGCAGCCTGTTCAATCTCGATGGCCGTACCGCACTGATCACCGGTGGATCACGCGGACTCGGCCTGCAGATTGCTGAGGCGCTTGGCCAATATGGTGCTCGAATCGTGCTGACCGCGCGAAAGGCAGACGAACTGGAACGCGCGCAGCAACACCTGCACAAACGTGGCGTTGACGCGAGTTATCTCGTCGCGGACGTAGCCGATCCCGAATCAATTCACTCTCTGATTGACATGTCACTCGAGCGGCTCGAACGCATCGATATTCTGATCAACAACGCCGGTGCGAGCTGGGGAGCGCCCGCCGTAGACTATCCGCTGGATTCGTGGGACAAGGTGTTTGATCTGAATGTGCGCGGATTGTTTTTGCTTAGCCAGCAGGTCGGCAAGCGCTCGATGATCCCGAACCGCTACGGCCGCATTCTCAACATCGCCTCGATCGCCGGCTTGCGCGGCAATCCGCCCGGCACACTGCAGACCATTGCCTACAACGCCGCCAAGGGTGCGGTGGTTAACCTCACTCGCGCCCTCGCAGGCGAATGGGGACGTCACAACATCACGGTGAATGCGCTGGCACCCGGGTTCTTTCCCTCGAAGATGACCGCTGGTGTGATCGAGCACTTTGGTGAAGCCGCACTGATCGGCAATGCGCCGCTGCAACGCCTGGGGGATGACGAAGACCTCAAGGGCGCAGCGCTGTTGTTTGCCTCGGATGCTGGACGCCACATCACCGGCCAGATTCTGGCGGTGGACGGCGGCGTGACGGCGGTTTGAGCAGGCGTTCAAAGTGCTCTGCTGGGTGGAGCCGCCGTTAATCTGCCAACACCAATTTGCGCATCAAGCGTGCCGGCCCCGCGCGAGCGCATTGCAACAAACGAAATTTCCATCGTGATCGAACTACGTCGCGTCGCGACAACGCGCACGGAAAATGACACGCTGAAAATGACAAGGGCCGGCGGGGAATACCCGTCGACCCTGGTCATCGATTCAAATGGCGCGCCCGGAGAGATTCGAACTCCCGACCACCAAGTTCGTAGCCTGGTACTCTATCCAACTGAGCTACGGGCGCGCTGAACGCGCAATTATGCGGATGCGCGTGCGCATCGTCAATGCGAGTTGCGGGCCAGAAATCAACACGCTGGAATCGGCACTGAGCAGACCAGTCTCCGCGACTGCCTCGGGCGCCCATGTTTACCGCGCGCCGCGAAGCCGCTATTCTTCCGCGTCGGACTGCCCACGCAGCCGACCCCGGAGAGATGCCCGAGTGGCTGAAGGGGCTCCCCTGCTAAGGGAGTATCGGGTTTATAGCCTGATCGAGGGTTCGAATCCCTCTCTCTCCGCCAGATACGCAAGGGCCCCGAAAGGGGCCTTTTGCGTATCTGGCGGAGAGAGAGGATCTGGCGAGAAACCTAACGGGTTCGACAGATTGGCAGGAACGCCAATCTGCACAGCGCAGCAGCCCGCAGGGCGAGAGCCAAGGATGGCCCGAGTGCATCCCTCTCCTAAGACTTTACGGCGTCAAGACTCTTCCGAAGCCGATGCAACAATGAGAGTCGGCGAACTTTCAAACCTGGCGCAAAGAGTCCGAGAGGTGCAAATGGTCAAAACTCTTGCCCATGTCATTCATGGTCCCGGCGTCTTGGAGCCGAAAACCGGCAATTGCCCTGAGCTCTGCGGCGCTGGCCAATAAGCTCGCCTCAGACAGCTCCAAAAGTACCTGCTGTTCAAAGGCCGACGAAGGATAGCCAAAAAGCTTCATCTGGATAGAACCCCAAAAGGGCTAACACGCGCCACAGGTGTACGTGCCATAGGCAACACTCAGCCCTCACCAGACTCCGCACTTTGTTCGGATGGCCTCGGCTCTTGCGCCGCGCCATCACGCTGGATGCGCTGGTAAATCTCTTCGCGATGCACGGAAACATCTTTCGGCGCATTGATACCGATGCGCACCTGATTGCCTTTGACGCCCAACACGGTGACCGTGACTGAATCTCCGATCATCAGGGTTTCACTGACTCTGCGGGTCAATATCAACATGTTCATCTCCTCCGGACCATCCGGGTCCGGTGCCGGGCGTCCAGCCGCTTCCTGCGGTGCGACGCTTGGGGCTGTCCCGCTACAAGGCTGTAGCTGAACGGATGGTAGCGCCCGTGGCATGCATGGGCAATGAAAACCATGCGGTGCCGGGTTGACGGATTACCCGATCTGCGTTTCAAGCCAGTCGGGAAGCGCATCCAGTGCGGCCTGCAATGCTGGGCTATCCGGCCCACCGCCCTGCGCCATGTCGTCGCGACCGCCACCCTTGCCACCAATTTGCGCGGCGATGTGCGCCAGCAGTGCCCCAGCTTTGACCTTGCCCAAAGCGGCGCCATGCACGCCGGCAACCAGCGATGCGCGGCCGTCTAGGGCCGAAGCCAACACGATCACCGCATCGCCCAACTTGTGCTTGAGTTGATCGACGCCATCGCGCAGGGCCTTTGCGTCAACGCCTTCCAGTCGCGCGGCGACCAGCTTGATGCCCTTGATCTCGCGCGCGCCGGCGGCAAGATCGCCCGCCGCATCCGCGGTGGCGCGCGCCGTGCTGGTCTCAATTTCCTTTTCGAGCTTCCTCTGCCGATCAAGCAACTGGCGCAATTTTTCGGTGGCGTCGGTCGCGCTGCCGCCCAGCAAGTGGGCGAGTTGCACCAGTCGTTGTTCTTCCTCGGTCACGTAATCAAGCGCGCCCTGCCCTGTCACTGCTTCGATCCGGCGCACGCCAGACGCAACCCCACCTTCACTGGTGATCTTGAACAGGCCGATATCACCGGTGCGGCCAACGTGCGTTCCACCGCACAGCTCAGTCGAAAACTCGCCCATCCGCAGTACGCGCACGCGCTCACCGTACTTTTCGCCAAACAGCGCCATCGCGCCGAAATCCAGCGCCTCCTGCATGCCCATCTGGTGAACTTCGACTTCGTGATTGCGGCGAACTTCCGCGTTCACCAAGGTTTCGACCTGCGCCAGTTGCGCGGGCGTGATTGGCTGGATGTGCGAGAAATCAAACCGCAGGCGATCGGGCGCAACCAACGAACCTTTCTGCTGCACATGCTCGCCCAGCAGCTTGCGCAACGCGGCATGCAACAGATGCGTCGCGGAATGATTGAGCACGATCGCACGCCGACGCTCGGTATCGATGCGACCGGCCACGCGGTCGCCGCGCCGCAGCGTGCCAGATGCAAGCGTGCCAACGTGGCCATGGAAACTTCCCGACAGCTTGTGCGTATCGCTGACCTCAAAGCGCGCATCGTCGCCGACCAATTCGCCCTGATCGCCTATCTGCCCGCCGGATTCAGCATAGAACGGCGAGCGCTCGAGGATCACCGTTCCATGCTCGCCGGCCTGCAATGCGTCGACCGCCACGCCGTCACGCAACAACGCCAGCACCTGTAGATCGTCGCTGTCGCTGCGGTCATAGCCGAGAAATTCGGTAGGCCGCAAGGCCGCGACCAGATCGGCCGCGAGCATCGTGGCACCGGCGAACTTGCTAGCCTCGCGCGCACGCTCGCGCTGCTGCGTCATCGCCGCGTCGAAGCCGACCATGTCGACATCCAGCCCGCGCTCGCGCGCGATATCGGCGGTGAGGTCAACCGGAAATCCATAGGTGTCGTACAGGCGAAACGCATCGACGCCGGGAATCCTGCCGCTTGCCTTGGCTGCGACGTCCTCGAACACGCGCATGCCCGAATCGAGCGTCTCTGCGAAGCGCTCTTCCTCGGCGCGCAACGCTTGCTCAATCAAACCGCGCTTGAGTCCGAGCTCGGGATATGCAGCGCCCATCTGCCCAATCAACGGCTCGACCATGCGCCAGAAAAACGGGTCGCGCACGCCCAACATCCAGCCATGTCGCAGTGCGCGGCGAATGATCCGACGCAGCACGTAGCCACGACCTTCGTTCGAGGGCAACACGCCATCGACGATCAGAAACGCACAAGCACGAATGTGATCGGCGATCACGCGCAATGACTTGTTAGCCAGATCGGGCGTGCGCGTCAGCGCTGACGCGGCTTGAATCAGCTGCTGGAACAGATCGATTTCGTAGTTGCCATGCACGTGCTGCAGCACGGCGGCGATTCGCTCAAGGCCCATCCCGGTATCCACGCAAGGCGCAGGCAGCGGCGCCAGCGTGCCGTCGCTTGCGCGATCAAACTGCATGAACACCAGATTCCAGATTTCGATGAAGCGATCGCCATCTTCATCAGGTGATCCAGGCGGCCCGCCTGGAATGTGCGCGCCGTGGTCGTAGAAAATCTCGGTGCATGGCCCACACGGTCCGGTGTCGGCCATCTGCCAGAAATTATCCGACGCATACGGCGCGCCTTTGTTGTCGCCGATGCGGATGATGCGCTCGGCTGGCAGGCCGACATCCTGATTCCAGATTGCGAACGCCTCGTCGTCACTGTGATAGACAGTGACCAACAGGCGCGCAGGATCAATGTCCCATACGCCAGTCAACAATTCCCACGCAAAATGAATCGCCTCGCGCTTGAAGTAATCGCCAAAGCTGAAATTGCCCAACATCTCGAAAAACGTGTGGTGGCGAGCGGTGTAGCCGACCTGATCGAGATCGTTGTGCTTGCCGCCTGCGCGCACGCAGCGTTGCGAACTAACCGCGCGCGAGTAGCTGCGCTTTTCCGCGCCGAGAAACACATCCTTGAACTGGACCATGCCGGCGTTGGTAAATAGCAAGGTCGGATCGTTGCCCGGCACCAGCGGACTCGACGCGACGATTTCGTGGCCCTTGGCCGCAAAGTAGTCGAGAAAGCCAGTGCGAATCGAACTGGTGGAAATAATGGGTGCTGAAGTCGTGGACGGCATTATCAAAACACATTGGGGCAGACCGCCATGATCGCAGGCTTCGCCCTGCAAAGTCGCGTGCGCCTTGGATTGTTTTACTACAGCAGCTACCGCTGGCGCATTGCAAGGGTGTGCGGCTTGGGCCAACCGTGGACTTGAGTACCTGATCAGCTGTTGTGGTTCGAGCCGCTCCTGCGCATCCATGCGCTCGCGACACTCGCCCATCCATGGGCAGCGCAGCTCACCATGAACGGTCGGAGATTTCTGCGCATTTCCTTCTCCCTCTGGAGGTACGCAAGCCACTTGAAGGACGGGCTAACAAACTGCCGAATCAAACATCGCAGCACGGGAACCCGGATATTTCACGCCTCGTCGTCGCCCGCACGCAACCGCGCCACCGTCGCATACGCCAAATCTAGCGCAAAGCCGCGGCGCAACAGGAACTCGACCGCCTTGCGACGCTTGTTCGGATCAGCCAGGTCGGCGCTCGAATGCCGCCGCTCCAGCACTGCACGCGCAGACTGCTCCCAGTCTGTCTCACAGGCTTCCATGACGTGCTCGATCAATTCGCTCGGCAATCCATGCGTGCCGAGCTCAGCGCGGATACGCACCGGCCCATGTCCGCCATTGACGCGACTGCGCACCAGCGATTGGGCGAAGCGGGCTTCGTTCTGGAAGCCCTGTCCGGCCAGCTTGTCCATCGCGGCATCGGCCGCTTCGGCTTCGATCCCGCGCGCGCGCAACTTGCGCGACAGCTCGCGGCGTGAATGTTCGCGGCGCACCAGCAGGCTCAGCGCCTTGTTGTAGGCGTCGGGTGGCGTGTCGCGATCGCGCTTGCCGGCCATCGCCGCTTAGCGCGCGATGGCCGACGTGCGCATGACTCAGGCTTCCGCTTCGACCGGCTCGACCCCGATCACCAATCCCGGCACGAACTTGTCGCGCAGCTTGGCTTCCAGATCCTTGGCCATCGATGGATTGTCCTTGAGGTACTGGCGGGCGTTTTCCCTGCCTTGGCCGATGCGCTCGCCGAAGCAGCTGTACCAGGCGCCGGAGCGCTCGACCAGCTTGGCGTCTACGCCCATGTCGATCAGCTCGCCCTCGCGCGAAATGCCCTCGCCGTAAAGAATCTCGGTGACGATGATCTTGAACGGCGGCGCCAGCTTGTTCTTGACCACCTTGATCTTGGTCTGGTTGCCGATGATCTCGTCGCCCTTCTTGATGCTGCCGATACGGCGGATGTCGAGCCGGACCGATGCATAGAACTTCAGCGCGTTGCCGCCGGTGGTCACCTCGGGGCTTTGGCCCGGCATCATCTGCCCGATCTTCATGCGCAACTGGTTGATGAAAATGACCATGCAGTTGCTGCGGTTGATGTTGCCAGTCAGCTTGCGCAGCGCCTGGCTCATCAGTCGCGCCTGCAGGCCGGGCAACTGCCCGCCCATCTCGCCCTCGATTTCGGCTTTCGGGGTCAATGCGGCGACTGAGTCGATCACCACCAAGTCGACCGCGTTGGAGCGCACCAGCATGTCGACGATTTCCAGCGCCTGCTCGCCGGTGTCGGGCTGGCTGACCAGCAGGTCGTCGATGTTGACGCCCAACTTCACCGCATACGTTGGGTCGAGCGCGTGCTCGGCATCCACGAACGCAGCGGTGCCGCCAGCCTTCTGGCATTCGGCGATCACCTGCAAGGTCAGCGTGGTCTTGCCCGAGGATTCGGGCCCGTAAATCTCGACCACGCGACCCTTGGGCAGGCCGCCGATGCCCAACGCGATATCCAGCATCAGTGAGCCGGTGCCGATCACTTCGGTCGGCTCGGCGGCGCGATCGCCCATGCGCATCACTGCGCCCTTTCCGAATTGCTTCTCGATCTGCGACAGCGCCGCGGATAGCGCGCGTTTCTTGTTTTCGTCCATGCTGACGGCCATTGGCGTGGTTCCTCGTTGGGTCGATCGTGGGATGAATTCTGATGGCCAGTCTATTGATTGCGCGTCTCGGCGACTGAGACTGGCTCGACACCTAAATTATCCCACAGGCCTACCCTTGCCAGCCGGCAAAATGCCTGAATCGAACTAGGAAATTTCGCAGAAGTTGCCAACCGCAGCGTTAGCTCATCCCGCCACTGCAATCAGTCCACGCAATGCGGCCGCCACGGTCTGCCGACGCACGGTTTCGCGGTCGCCGCCAAACTGAAATACCTTGGCGCGCGCATAGCCGCCGCGCCGCTTCCAGCCGATCCAGACCATACCGACGGGTTTTTCTTCGGTGCCGCCACCCGGCCCCGCGATGCCGGTCACTGCCACCGCGATGCTGCCGCCCGAATGCACCAGCGCGCCGGACACCATCTCCAGCACCGTCTCGCGGCTGACTGCACCGTGCGCTTCCAGCGTGCCCGGACTCACGCCCAGCAGCGCCTGTTTGGCCTCGTAGCTGTAAGCCGCCAGGCCGCACTCGAACCAGTCTGAACTGCCAGCGATATCGGTCACGGTCTTGGCGATCCAGCCGCCTGTGCAGCTTTCGGCGGTCACCAGCGTCAGGTGATGGGCCTGCAGCGTCTGCCCGAGGCGTTCCGCCAGCGAGATCAGCGCGGCGTCGTCATACATCGAGTCGTCGGTCGGCTGACCGACCGCGAATGCGTCGGCAAGTTCCTGAGTATCGGCGGAGGATTGTGCGGAAGATTGCATGCGGGTTCGCATTCAAGGGGACGTGCCGTTCTAACCCAAATCGCCGCAGATGTCATGGTGCGCAGTTCGGCGGCCACGATGCCGGCACGCTACCATGGTGCTTTGTGCTAGCAAGCGGTCGGGCCACACGTGATCCGCCACGGCACCCGCGCACATCAACTACTTCGAGTTTGCACAGCATGCCGACCAATCGCATCGAAATCACCCGACCGGACGACTGGCACGTGCACCTGCGCGATGGCGATGCGCTGGCCAGCGTGATCGGCGACACCGCGCGGCGCTTTGCGCGCGCAATCGTGATGCCGAACCTCAAACCACCAGTGACGACCGTCACGCTGGCCGAGCAATACCGCGCCCGCATTCTCGCTTGCCTGCCGCCCAACGCCGGCTTCCAGCCGCTGATGACGCTGTATCTCACCGAAGCGACGCCAGTGGAGGAAATTGCGCGCGCCAAGGCCAGCGACAGCGTGTTCGCTGTCAAGTACTACCCGGCCGGCGCGACGACGAATTCGCAGGACGGCGTACGCGATTTGTCGCAAGTCTATCCGGTGCTGGAAGCAATGCAGCAGCACGACTTGCCACTGCTGCTGCATGGCGAGGTCACCGATCACGAGATCGACATCTTCGATCGCGAACGCGTGTTCATCGAACGTCACCTGCTGCCATTGCTAGCGCGATTCCCAGCCCTGCGCATGGTTTTAGAACACATTACCACCCGCGACGCGGTGGAGTTCATACGTGAGGCGCCGGCCAACATCGGCGCCACGATCACCGCGCATCATTTGCTGCTCAATCGCAATGCGCTGTTTCAAGGCGGCATCAACCCGCATCATTTTTGCGCGCCGATTCTCAAGCGCGAACTGCATCGCAAGGCATTGGTCGCTGCCGCCACCAGCGGCGATCCGCATTTCTTCCTCGGCACCGACAGCGCCCCGCACGTGCGCGAGGCCAAGGAATCGGCTTGCGGTTGCGCGGGCCTGTACACCGCACACGCCGCCATCGAGCTGTATGCCGAAGTATTCGACGAAGCCGACAAGCTCGATCAACTCGAAGCATTCGCCAGCTTCCACGGCGCAGATTTCTACCGGCTGCCGCGCAATACACAACGCATCGTTCTAGAGCGCAAGCCGTGGACGGTGCCTGACGAAATACAAATGGCGCATAGCACCTGTGTTCCGATGCGTGCCGGTCAAGCGGCGAACTGGTCAATCGCCGTCGCCGACGTAGTTGCTTGACGACACGCTTGGCGCGCATCCGATTGTTTCCAGATGCAAGCCGTCAACTCCAGAATTCACACAACGCACCCAGGGTTCCTTAAGCAGCATGAATGCAAGTACCGAACACACGCCCTTGATGCGCCAGTATTTCGCAGCGAAGGCAGACCACCCTGAGATCCTGATGCTGTTCCGGATGGGCGATTTTTACGAGTTGTTTTACGACGACGCGCGCAAGGCGGCGAAGCTGCTGGACATCACGTTGACCCAGCGCGGCGCGTCGGCGGGTGCTCCGATCCCGATGGCGGGCGTGCCGGTGCATGCCTACGAGGGCTATCTGGCGCGGCTGGTGGCGCTGGGCGAATCGGTGGCAATCTGCGAGCAGGTGAGTGATCCCGCACTCTCCAAGGGTTTGGTCGAACGCAAGGTAGTGCGCATCGTCACGCCGGGCACGGTCACCGACGCTGCACTGCTCACCGAGCGCCACGACACGTTATTGATGGCGATCACGCGTGGCGGGTCGGCAAAGACGCCGGCGTTTGGGCTGGCTTGGGCCGATCTGGCCGGCGGGCGGTTCCTGGTCAATCAGGTAAGCGATGCCGATGCACTACTCGCGGAAGTCGCGCGGCTGGAACCCGCCGAGTTGCTATTGCCAGACGAGGACGGCTGGCCGCCGGAACTGTTTGCGCGTGACGGCGTTCGACGGCGCGCGCCGTGGCAGTTCGATACCGATGCATCGCGGCGACGCTTGCAGGACTTTTTTGGCGTGCGCGAGTTGTCGGCGTTCGGCGTCGATGAGTTGCCATTGGCTGTCGCTGCCGCTGGTGCATTACTGGGTTACGTGGAAGAAACCCAGAAGCAATCGCTGCCGCACATGACCGCGATGGCGGTGGAGGCGAGCGACGAGGCACTGGCAATGAATGCCGCGACGCGTCGCCATCTGGAACTCGACACGCGGTTTGATGGACGCACTGAAAACACCTTGCTGGGTGTGCTTGATTCCAGCATCACACCAATGGGCGGGCGTCTGCTGCGACGCTGGTTACACCGGCCGTTGCGCGACCACGAGGTGTTGAAATTGCGACAGCAGGCCGTCGGAAGCCTGCTGCAATCAAGGCATGCCGAAGCGCTGCGCGAGCAGTTGCGTGGCCTCGGCGATATCGAACGCATCCTGACCCGCGTTGCGCTGCGCTCGGCGCGACCGCGCGATCTGTCGACGTTGCGCGATGCGCTGACATTGATGCCGGCGATTCGTGATGGACTCGCACCGTTGGATTCCCCGCGGATCGCGCAGCTGGTGACGACACTGGGCGGCGACGCGGATGCCGCAGTTTATGAAAGCGCGCGCCTTCTCGTTGGTGCAATAGCGACACAACCGCCGATGCGGCTGTCGGATGGCAGCGTGATTGCGGATGGTTTCGACGCCGAACTCGACGAACTGCGCACGCTCTCGACCAATGCCGATGGTTTTTTACTGGACCTCGAAGCACGCGAGAAGGCCGCGACCGGCATCAGCACGCTCAAGGTCGGCTACAACCGCGTGCATGGCTATTACATCGAGATCAGCAAGGGCCAGTCCGAGCGCGCGCCGACGCATTACACACGCCGGCAAACGCTGACCGGCGCCGAGCGCTACATCACCGAGGAACTCAAGGGCTTCGAGGACAAGGTGCTGTCGGCACGCGAGCGTTCGTTGGCGCGCGAACGCCAGTTGTACGAACACGTACTGGATGCGTTGAACCACCACTTGCCGACGCTGCGTGCAACGGCCGATGCGCTGTCTGAACTCGACGTGCTGGCCGCGTTCGCCGAACGCGCCGATGCGCTCGACTGGAACTGCCCGCAACTTGTGCAGACACCGGGGCTGCTGATCGAAAACGGTCGCCATCCGGTAGTCGAAGCGGTGCGCGACGAGCCGTTCACGCCGAACGATCTGCATCTGGATGACAGCACACGGATGCTGGTGATCACCGGCCCGAACATGGGCGGCAAGAGCACCTACATGCGCCAGGTCGCGTTAATTGTGTTGCTGGCATCGATCGGAAGCCATGTCCCAGCAAGTCGCGCGGAGATCGGGCCAGTCGATCGCATCCTCACCCGGATCGGCGCTGGCGATGATCTGGCGCGCGGCCAATCCACCTTCATGGTCGAGATGTCCGAAACCGCCTACATCCTGCATCACGCCAGCGACCAATCGCTGGTGCTGATGGACGAGATCGGACGCGGCACCTCAACCTACGACGGACTCGCGCTAGCCAAGGCATGCGCGCTGCATCTGGCGCAGGTCAATCGTGCCTACACGCTTTTCGCCACGCATTATTTCGAACTCACGCAACTGGCGAACGCGAGCAACGGCATCGCCAATGTGCATCTGGATGCGGTCGAACACGGCGACACACTGGTTTTCATGCATGCGCTGAAACCCGGCCCAGCCAATCGCAGTTTCGGCTTGCAGGTGGCGGCGTTGGCTGGCGTGCCGAAAACCGTGATCCGCGAGGCGGGCGACTACCTGCTTGAACTCGAACGCGCGCCATCGGCACATGCGAACCACAGCGACGAGATGCCCCAGTTGCCGCTATTCGCCGCCGAACGATCGCCGGTGCTGGAAGCGCTCGACAGTATCGATCCCGACACACTCAGCCCACGAGAAGCGATCGAGGCGCTGTACCGACTCAAGCAGATGCGCTGACAATTTGCGGCGGGGAAGTTCGTCCAAGTGCGCATTGAATGCGCTGCGCTAGGCAGCCAGATTAGGCTATCGATTCGCAGGCACGACGAAGCAAGTTCAAGGGGAGATCGAAATGGGCAAAACCATACTGATACTGACGGCAGTGATGCTGTGTGGCGGCATTGCCGGCTGCAGCAGCCCGGCAGAAAAGGCCTACAAGGCGTGCAAGGCCCAGTTCAATGAGGCCATCGAGAAAACCCGTGCGGATGGCAACAGTAAGCCCGCAGCGAAGCCGCTGATTGATGCGGGCCTGGCGATGATGGAATCAATGAGGGAGTCCACCTGCACCGCCGTGCGCAAGGTGTGCGAGGACGATCCCAAGGGTCAGTCGTGCAAGGCGGCGCTGGAGGGTTTCAACAAGTAGGATCGATTGCACGCGCGCTGGCGAAGGCGCATGCGCCGCGACGCGATCAAAGCGCGTCGATATCCCCCAACGCACGGATCAATCGTCGCGCCCGCTTGTCGGGCTTGGATTCGGGTGGCTGATAGCCGTTGGCCTGCAAGCGACGCACCTCGCGCGCCTGCTCGCGTGCGACGCGCGAGAGGTCGGTTTCCTGATACAGCGTTTGTGCCACTGTTGCGCTGCCGCGCTGGCTGGATAGGCAAGACACAAGCACATCCATGCGCTCCTCGCCACGCACGATCGTCAATGCGTCGCGAACATGCACCGCGCTCGCGGGCTTGCCGGCATGTGCGTTGAGCGAGACACGACCGTTCTCGATCGCTTTGCGCGCCAGCGCACGGGTTTTGAAAAATCGCGCGGCCCACAACCATTGATCGAGTCGCACGCTGGCAACGGCCGGGGCGCGCGCGGCATTGGAATCCAGCTTGGGATTGGAACCGGGACGCATCGCGCGCCATCATGGAACGCCCACTGCCCACGCGCAATCTCGACACCGGGCCGAGTGAAAAAGCCGCGCAATAAAAAAGGGCCGCGTGAGCGACCCTTTTTTCAAATCGTGACGCGGACGATGCAGCGTCGTTACTTGGCAGCCGCTGCCGCCAGCTCGGCTTTCGCTTTGGCCTTGTAAGCGGCCTGTGCGGCGAGATCTTCCTTGATGCGCGCAGCCTTGCCGGCCAATCCGCGCAAGTAATACAACTTGCCCGAACGCACCTTGCCGCGGCGCTTGACCTCGACCGAATCGATCACCGCGCTATGCGTCTGGAACACGCGCTCGACGCCGAATCCGTGCGAAATCTTGCGCACCGTGAAAGCGGAGTTGATGCCGCGGTTCTTGCGCGCGATGACGACGCCTTCGTAGGCCTGCACGCGCTCGCGAGTGCCTTCCTTGACCTTGACGTTGACCACGATGGTGTCGCCGGTGCTGAACTCGGGCAACTTGCGCGTGGTCTGGGCGGCTTCAAATTCCTGCAAAAGCTTATTCATGGGGCACCGGGTTGGGCTAGTCGAACGATTCAAGGAAAGGCTGCCGGCATCTGGGCGCGGACGCAGCGGGATCGAGCGCGAAACGAAGTTCGCTAGTTTAGCGCACCCGAATCGTTCGTGGCTAGTGGTTGGGGTTGGCCGTCAACTAATCACGGTTCTCAGCCAGCCACTGGCTGCGAAACTGCTCCAGAAGCTGCCTGTCGTCGCTATCCAGCGTCATCCGCGCCAAAAGGTCCGGTCGCCGCAACCAGGTGCGACCCAGGGACTGCTGCCGACGCCAGCGCCGGATCGCGGTGTGATCTCCTGAAAGCAGGACGTCGGGCACCGCTACCGTGCCGAGAGTTTCGGACCGGGTGTAATGCGGACAATCCAGCAAGCCATCCTCGAACGAATCCTGGACTGCCGATTCCGCATCATTCAACGCGCCATCTTGCAGGCGTCCGATCGCGTCGATCAGCACCGCCGCCGCCAGTTCACCACCCGAGAGCACGTAGTCGCCAATCGACAGTTCAAGATCGACTTCGCGATCGATGAAGCGCTCGTCGATGCCTTCGTACCGCCCGCACAGCAATACCAGCCGCGGCAGCGTCGAAAGTTGTCGCACGCGGCGTTGGGTCAGGCGCTCGCCCTGCGGGCTGAGATGGACCACCAATGCCTTGGCCGGGTCGGCGGCGCGAGCGGCACCAAGGCACGCCCGCAGCGGCTCGATCAGCATCAACATGCCCGGGCCACCGCCAAACGGTCGCTCATCCACCCGCCGATACCCATCGGTCGCGTAATCCCGCGGATTCCACGCCTCAACCGCCAGCAAACCGCGCTGCCGAGCGCGGCCGACCACGCCGATGGCGGCGGACTGCCGGATGAAATCGGGAAAAAGGCTGATGACGTCGATGCGCATCGTTAGGCTTCAGGCTTGGGACTTCAGACTTCGGGCTTCGGGCTTCGGGCTTCATGATTAGTGGGGCATCGAACTTTGAACCGTTCGTGGTGAGCTTGTCGAACCACATCACCTTTAACCGTTCGTGGTGAGGAGCGACCGAGGCGCGCTCTGCGCGATCGAGAGCGCGTCTCGATCCAACGCACCTTCACCGCGTACGGCTTGGAGGAACCAACCCCCATCTTCGGAATTGCCCAGGCCGCTCAGGCACTCTCAACTCGTTCCGAAGTTATCTAGAACTCAGGATCCCAATCGACCGTCATCGTTCCGGCATCCAGATCGACCGCCATCACATAATGATCCAGCACGAAGGGAATCAGCCGCTCGCGTTCGCCCTGCACCACCAGCACGTCGTTGGCTCCGGTGGCGAGCAGGTGCGACACCACGCCGAGGTCGACACCGTCAGTCGTGCGCACGCGCAGGCCTTCCAGATCGACCCAGTAATAATCGCCCGGCTTTGTCTGTCGTAGCACGCTGCGCGGCACCCAGACCTCGGCGCCGATCAGCTTCTCCGCATCATTTCGATCGTCAAGGTCGGGAAACTTCGCGACCACGCCATGCGCGTTGGCGCGGCCCTTGACGTTGTCGATGACAGTGTCGGATTGGCCCAGGCGCAATGTCCACGGCTGGTAATTCAGGATCGCGGCGACAGGTTCTGTGTGGGACGCAATCTTGAGCTCGCCGCGAATGCCGAACACGCCCACGACTTTGCCGATCAGGACTTCGCGTCCCGATCGATCAATCGCCGCTTTTGTCGAGGTCGCCTCAGTCGAGGTCGCCTCAGGCAAGGTCGCCTCAGGCAAGGTCGCCTCAGGAAGGGTCGCGCTCACGCGCAACCGGGCCCGCTCACGCGGCCTTGGCGACCGGAGCAGATGCTTCCTTGAACAACACGCGCACCTTGTCGGTCAACTGCGCGCCTTGGTCGATCCAATGCTGCACGCGGGCGGTGTCGAGCTCCAAGCGCTTTTCGGCGCCGGCGGCGATCGGGTTGAAATAGCCCAGGCGCTCCAGCGACCGACCGTCGCGCTTGTTACGCTGGTCGGTGGCGACGATGTGATAGAACGGACGCTTCTTGGCGCCGCCGCGGCTGAGACGAATCTTGACCATGATGTTTATAGCTCGGGTGAATTGATTGGGCTGCCAACCGGGTCCGGAAAGCAAGCTGCGTAGAATAACCCATTCTTGGGCCACGACGGAACCCCGTTTTGATCGAGAACGTTCCTGATGGGAACGATTTTGATCCTCAGCCCTTCGTTATTCTGCATTCCGCGCTAAACCTGCCAAGCAGCCTCACCGGTCCGCGCCGAGTGGATTCCTTACGGTGTACCGTTGCGTGCGGATCATGATCCAAGTGCGCATTCGGTCTCAATTTGCGCAGTTGGCCCCGTGCCGTGGCCGGTCGTAATGTGACGGGCCACGACAATTTAGCCAGGCTGGCGATCATTTCCTGAACGAACACCGGTAAATAGTGTGACGGCTTGCACAGTTCAGGGCCAATTTTGGCGAATATCGCTTGTGCACAGCTCACGGGTCACCCTGCTTGTTGCACCGCAGCGTGACTGCCGTCACAAAACGATCAGGATGCGCTGGCAAATCCGCGTAGGCATGGCGAGTTGCGGCTCTCACCTTGCCAACTAAATCGCCGCCTTCGGTCAGAGACCGATAGTTCCTCCCACCACTGCCACTTCGTCAAAGGAAATTACCCTGATGATTTCGATCAAGACTCTTGCCAAAACAGCGATCGTTGTTGCCATCGCCGGTGCTTGCGTTACCACAGCCTTCGCCAGCCACTCCTGGAACAATTATCATTGGGCACGCACGACGTCCTCCTTTACGCTTGCGACCCTCGACAGCACGGTTTCCAACAGCAACGCCAACTGGCCGGGGCTGCTCGCCACCGCCGCTTCACAGTGGTCGGCTTCAAGCAAACTCGACCTGAAAGTCTCTGTGTATGCAAATGACAGCCGCTCGCGCAAGCGCTGCAGCGCTGTTTCCGGCAAGATTCGCGTCTGTAATGCGTCCTACGGCAACAACGGCTGGCTGGGCTTGGCCTCGATCAACCTCGACAGCGGTGGTCACATCTCGCAAGGCACCGCGAAGATGAACGACAGTTACGTCTCGACCTGGACCAGTGATCCAAACGAGGCGAAGCACGTCATGTGCCAGGAAGTAGGCCATACCTTCGGCCTGGGCCATACCAGTGAGGATGGCAGTAGTCAGGGAACCTGCATGGATTATTCCAGCAGTCCATCCAGCACTGCGCCGAATCAACACGACTACGATGAACTGGCGATTGTCTATGGCCACACCGACAGCTACAACAGCACCAACAGCGCCTCCACGGCGGGCCCTGGGCACGGCAACAAGAACGTTGCGATGACAGGCGACGTTCCGCTGGGTCAGCTGATCAGCAAGGGCCATTTCTCCGAGACCTATGTCGCGCCCGATGGCAAGGGCGGCCTTTGGATCAATCACGTGACCTTGGCGCCGGGCCACGAGCACATGAATACTCAGTAACGATTTAGCGCAGCGACTAGCACTGTAAATTTAAACGCCGGACGCGAGTCCGGCGTTTTCTTTTTCGAGTCTGCCGATTCGTTCAGTGGAAGCTTGTTAAAAGATGTTTCCCCGCTTTCCTGCGCACGACAATTCAACATGAGTTTGTCTCCAGTCCCGAACGCCTCACCCAATTCAAAGAGGTTCCACGCAGCCATGCCAATCAAAACCTTTGCCTCATCTCTCGTTCTACTCGGCGCCCTCGCCGCGTGCAGCCCGCCCCCAGAGCCCACAGTCGCACTGACCCCACAGACCACGGCAGTTGCCGCCATGCCGGTTGACCACGCAACCAGCGGAGCACCGACGATGCCTGTGCCGGATTCGGCAGGCGAGAGTCAGGCAATACCCGATACCGCCGATGGCGTATGGCAATCCATCGAGCAGCATCGCGCCGAACTGCAGGCCAGCATCCAAGGCAAGTCCCTCGGGGAGGTGCATCATCACGCCTTCGCGATTCGCGATTTGGTCGCCGCCTTACCCGAACGCAGTCCAACTCTTCCGACCGAGGACAAGACCAAGCTGCAGGGCGAAATCGCCGCAGTAGCCACTCTAGCCGACCAGCTCGACGCCACCGGTGATGCCGGTGATCAGGCCGGTGCCCAAGCCGCATACGACAAGCTCGTCGGCGTGCTCAATGGCATCACCCGCAACAAATAAACGCGACAACTGTATTAGCCCAGGAGAATCGACCATGCATCCTTGCCCACGGCCCGCGCATCTGGTTTTCGCAGTCGGCATGCTGTTTTGCAGCGCTGCATCAGCAGGCGAATCGGCCAAACCAATGGCGACGATCCAGCCGGTAGCCAGCACCGGCATGCCCGTGTTTGTGAGCAATATCGCCCCCGAAGCAATCGACGCGGTCAAGGTGGTGGACGCGTTCTCGACCGCAATCAAACAAGTCAAGCTGGAAGACGCCGCCAACCTGCTGGACCCCAAGGTGCTGATCCTGGAAAGCGGAAGTTCCGAACGCAGTCGCGACGAGTACATGCAATCACACGCAATCGCCGACGCAGCGTTCATGCAAACCGCAGAACAGCAATTGCGTTACCGCCAGGCACAGGCCGAAGGCAATATTGCCTGGGTTGGTACCGAAAGCATCGTGAGCCGGATGAACGACGGCAAACCAATGCACCTGCTAAGCACCGAGACCATGATTCTGCGCAAAGGCTCAGAGGGCTGGAAAATCGTGCACATCCATTGGTCTTCCCGTCCTGCGCCCAACAGCTGACTAACGCCGAAGGAAAGCAGGCGGCGCATCAAGGCGCGGGTTCAAAATCACAGCGCGTCGTCTGCTTAGTGCGGCATGCCACCGCTGAAGCCACCGCCGCCAAGCCCGCCCGGGCCGCCCATTCCGCCGCGACCCATCACGCCCTTGAGTCCGCGCATCATGCCCTTCATGCCGCCCATGGACAGTTTGGACATCATCTTTTCCATCTGCTGAAACTGCTTCATCAGCCGGTTGACGTCGGCTGGCGTGGTGCCGGAGCCGCGCGCGATCCGCGCCCGCCGCGAGCCATTAAGTAACGCCGGATGCCGGCGTTCCTTCTTGGTCATCGAGCTGATCATCGCGATCATTTGCGGCACGTGCTTGCCGGTGACTTGGCTTTTGAGCCCTTCGGAGACGTTCGCCAACCCGGGCAGCTTGTCCATCAGCGCGCCGATGCCGCCCATGTTCTGCATCTGGTCGAGCTGGTCGCGCATGTCGTTGAGGTCGAACTTTTTGCCCTTGGCGACCTTCTCCGCCAGCTTTTTCGCCTTGTCCTGATCGACGCCCTGCTCCACCTGCTCGACCAGCGACAGCACGTCGCCCATGTCGAGGATGCGGCTGGCGATGCGGTCGGGATGAAACACGTCCAGCCCGTCGGGCTTCTCGCCGACACCGATGAACTTGATCGGCTTACCGGTGATGTAGCGCACCGAGAGCGCCGCACCGCCGCGCGCATCGCCATCGGTCTTGGTCAGCACAACGCCGGTCAGCGGCAACGCCTCATTGAAGGCCTTGGCGGTGTTGGCCGCGTCCTGACCGGTCATTGCATCGACCACGAACAGGGTTTCGACCGGATGGATCGCGGCGTGCAGCGCCTTGATCTCGGCCATCATCGCTTCATCAATCGCGAGGCGACCGGCGGTGTCGACGATCAGCACATCGACAAAGCTCTTGCGCGCAGCGTCGATTGCTGCGTGCGCGATGGCCTCGGGTTTTTGCCCGGACTCGCTCGGGAAAAACAGCACGTCAACCTGGCCCGCAAGCGTTTCCAGTTGCTGGATCGCGGCCGGACGATAGATGTCACAACTGACCACCATCACCTTCTTCTTGCGTCGCTCCTTCAGGTGTTTCGCCAGCTTGGCCACAGTGGTGGTCTTGCCCGCGCCCTGCAGGCCGGCCATCAAGATCACCGCCGGCGCCGGCACGTTGAGTTGCAGGTCGCTGGTCGCAGCGCCCATCACCGCGGTCAACTCGTCGCGCACAACCTTGATCAGCGCCTGCCCCGGCGTGAGGCTTTTCAACACTTCCTGGCCGACCGCGCGCACCTTGATTCGCTCGATCAGCGCCTGCACCACTGGCAACGCGACGTCGGCTTCCAGCAGTGCGATACGCACCTCGCGCAGCGCCTCGCGGATGTTTTCATCGGTCAACCGACCGCGGCCGCGCAGGCGCTGGACGGTGGACGACAGGCGTTGGGTCAGCGACTCAAACATGGAATCGGCGCACGCTTGGAAGGGGCGCGGAGTATAGCGCAGCGGGTGATGCGACCGGCATGTGACCAGCACGGGATCAGCAAACAACATCCGTTCGTGGTGAGCCTGTCGAACCATGAAGGCATCTCAGGAACCAATCAGTTCCTAGCGACATAGCCGCCCGCTCTCAGCCTGTGGAGGGTTGCTCCGACTACTCTAATTTCTCAGCAAAGTCCGATCATGGTTCGACAGGCTCACCACGAACGGAAGTCAACAAACTCCTTTCTGCCAGCGGCGCTCAATCTTCCCTTCTCCCGGTGGAAGAATGAACGGCGAGGCGCAACCGCTCTGCTGTCGGTCGGAGTCGTCTTGCAGACATCGCATCCTCACCCGCAATCGCCTATGCGACACTTCCGCAGTGAATTCCTCGCCGATCCTGCTGCTGGTGTTTCTCGTGCTGCCGCTGCTGGCCTATGTCGGCGCAGCGACGGTGATGATGCGGCGTGCGGCTGATGGTGCAACCACCACATCCACTGTCGCGCAGGCGCTGGCGTGGTTGGCGATCGTGTTGCACGCCGGATGGCACCTGCATGGTTGGCGGGTCACCGGCGGCCCCGATATGCATTTCTTCGCAGCACTGTCGTTGGTGGGCTTGGGAATGGCCGTGTTGACCGCATCGCTCAGCCGCATGCAGAGGCTGCAGGCACTCGGCATCGTCGTCTATCCGATCGCTGGCTTGATGCTGGCGCTCGCGGTCGGTTACGGCCACGTCCGCGCCGAACCGCTTGACTGGCAACTGCAACTGCATGCGTGGCTGGCGTTGCTCGCCTTCGCCACGCTTGCGATCGCGGCATTGCTTGCGCTGTTGCTGTTGTTGCAGGAACGCGCCTTGCAACGGCGCGAACTCGGCGGCTGGCTGCGCGCACTGCCGCCACTGGTGCAATTGGAAACACTGTTGTTTCGCACCATCACCGCCGGCTTCGCGTTGCTGACGCTGGCCCTGATCACCGGCGTGGTGTTCGTCGACAACCTGATGGCCCAGCACCTGGTCCACAAGACCGTGCTCAGCGTGCTGTCGTGGCTGGTGTTCGGCTGGTTACTGGTCGGACGCTGGCGCTACGGTTGGCGCGGCCCGCGCGCGGTGCGTTTGACCCTGATCGCGATGGCGCTGTTGCTGCTGGCGTTTTTTGGCAGCAAGTTTGTGCTGGAGCTGATCTTGCGTCGGACGAATTAGGAGCAACCCTTGTGTTTACATCGCGTCTAGTTGCTCTCGCCTTCGGAGCTACGCTGTTCTTGCTCTGTATCGCCGCAAGCGCAATTGAGACGGTGAAACCACCAAAGATAGAAGAACTCGCTGGAGCTTGGATCGGACCCGACGATGGGATTGCTTACTACCGTCTGG
Source organism: Lysobacterales bacterium (assembly GCA_038216155.1). Lineage (GTDB taxonomy): Bacteria > Pseudomonadota > Gammaproteobacteria > Xanthomonadales > Xanthomonadaceae > SZAS-103. The sequence goes on along the minus strand of JBBQQH010000001.1, from coordinate 44,855 downwards.
AAATCGACAAAGCTGGTCGCGGATTATTGGTAATTCAAGAAGGTTCGCAAGATGGCTACGTTTCGTACTACAAAATCAGTAAGACCATTTTGTACAACTCCAATAACTACAAGATCTCTTTCGCCTTACTGCCACTCAAGTCAGCCGACTCAACAGTTACGTTGTCGGGCAAGGCATATCCTGGACAATTGCTTCTTGTAAGAAGCGGAATTAATCATGGATTCAAATGGCATCACAGTGTTTCACTAGAGCGTGAGGACTACCTGCTGCCCCGCATAGATGCCGTCAAGAAGGCTAATGCCCAGTTCAACGCGCATCCTGAGCGTTAACTCGCGGCCTCTAACGCCTCCGCCAAACGCTCCACTCCAAGCACTTCCATCTCTCCAACGCGTCCTTTTTTCGGCGCATTCGCTTTGGGCACGATCGCGCGCTTGAAGCCGTGCGTTGCGGCTTCTTTCAGCCGCTCCTCGCCGTTGGGCACCGGGCGGATTTCGCCGGACAAGCCGACCTCGCCAAACACTACGGTCTTCTCGGCCAGCGGTTTGTCGCGTAGTGAACTGAGCACCGCCAGCAGCACCGGCAAATCTGCCGCGGTTTCCTGCACGCGGATGCCACCGACCACGTTGACGAACACATCCTGATCGAACACACCCACGCCGCCGTGGCGATGCAGCACTGCCAGCAACATCGCCAGACGATTCTGTTCCAGCCCCAAGGTGACTCGGCGCGGATTCGACAGCGGCGACTTGTCGACCAGCGCCTGCACCTCGACCAGCAGCGGCCGCGTGCCTTCGCGGGTCACCATCACCGCGCTGCCGGGTTGCGGCGTGGCCGAACCTGAGAGGAAAATCGCAGACGGATTGGGCACTTCGCGCAGACCCTTGTCGCCCATCGCGAACACGCCCAGTTCGTTGACCGCGCCGAAGCGATTCTTGAACGCGCGCAACACCCTAAAGCGCGATCCGGATTCGCCTTCGAAATAAAGCACGGCATCGACCATGTGCTCAAGCACGCGCGGGCCGGCGATGCCGCCTTCCTTGGTGACGTGGCCGATCAGGAATACCGAGATGCCGGTTTCCTTGGCATACCGCACCAGTCGCGCCGCCGTTTCGCGCACCTGCGACACCGAGCCTGGCGCGGCAGTGAGTTGCTCGCTCCACAAGGTCTGGATCGAGTCGGCGACGATCAGCTTGGGTTGTGCGACCTGTGCTTGTTCGAGGATGCGTTCGACGCAGGTTTCGGCTAGCGCGTCGAGTCCATCCATCGACAGACCAAGCCGGCGCCCGCGTGCGGCAACTTGTGCGAGGCTTTCTTCGCCGGTGACGTACAAACCCGGCAATTTCGTGCCGAGCGAGGCAAGCGCCTGCAACAGCAAGGTCGATTTGCCGATGCCGGGATCGCCGCCGACCAGCACCACCGAGCCTTCAACCAGCCCGCCGCCAAGCACGCGATCAAATTCGCCGATGCCGGTCAGTGTGCGGACTTCGCCGGTTTCGCCGACGCTTTGCAGCGACACGATGCGTGGCGCGGCGCCGACGCCCGCGTAACCGGCACGCGTTGGCGTTTTGGCCGGGCCCGTTCCCGCCGGCTGCAGCACGATTTCCGACAACGTATTCCAGGCGCGACACTCGCCGCACTGGCCCTGCCACTTGTTGAAATCCGCGCCGCAATCGGAGCAGACGTAGGCGGTTTTGGCCTTGGCCATCGGGTGCGCTTCGCAATCAGGAAGATGCGCACACTGTAGCGGCGATCGGTCGCAGGGATGGAGATTGAAGGTTTCTGCCGCAGGATTGCAGATCAATGGCGGCGGCAATACGGGCGTGGACGCAGTCACGCCATCGCGATCACCGCTTGGCAAAACTACGACGAATCCGGATTTGCGGGATGTAGAGTCGGATCCCACGCTCCGCACATTGAGCAGCCTCGCCGCCCTCACTAGCAAGGACTCGTGCTGCCGGGCGCTGGCGCGACGCGAGGGATGTGTGTCGAAGCGAATATCCTGCTGAAGACCGACGCGGCGCTGTAGCATCCGATTCATGGTCGACAAGCCTATCCCGACAACTTCGCGGAGCGCACCGGAACGCGTGAGTTTCACGCAGGCATTGCGGGTGTGGAGCCGTATCGGCTGGCTTGGTTTCGGCGGGCCCGCCGGGCAAATCTCGCTGATGCACAAGGAACTTGTCGAGCAAAGGTCGTGGATCAGCGAACCTCGTTTTTTGCACGCATTGAACTATTGCATGCTGCTGCCAGGTCCCGAAGCCCACCAGTTGGCGATCTATATTGGCTGGCTGATTCACAAGACGAAAGGCGGAATTGCAGCGGGGATCCTGTTCGCATTGCCTGGGATTCTCGTACTTGGAATCCTGAGCGCGCTGTATGTGTACTTTGGAAACACCACGTTTGTCTCGGCAATATTCTTTGGGCTGAAGGCAGCGGTTCTGGCGTTGGTTTTCGAGGCGGTCATCAAGATTGGGCGACGCGCACTGAAGACGCATTTTCTGGTCGGATGCGCCCTTGCTTCGTTCATTGCGATTTTCGCATTGAAGATAGCGTTTCCCTGGATTGTATTGGGCGCCGCCATCGTTGGTGCCTGTGTCGCGCGCATCGCACCACACTGGCTGCCGCCGACAAAATCTGCGGATTCTGCTACCGATCAAAAGTACATCATCGACCGGATGCTGCTGGATGGAGAGGCGGCGCACACGCTGCCGTCAAAACGGCGCGCGTTCAAAATTACCTTGGTCAGCCTCGTACTCTGGTTCGCCCCGATTTTGATTGCGGCCTGGTGGCTCGGAGGCGATCACGTGATCGCGCGCGAGGGTCGCTTCTTCAGCCAGGCGGCCATCGTCACCTTCGGCGGCGCCTATGCCGTTCTTGCCTACGTGGCGCAACGCGCAGTGGAAGACTTTGGATGGCTCAGGCCGGGCGAAATGATCGATGGCTTGGCACTTGCCGAGACCACGCCGGGCCCGTTGATCATGGTCCTGCAATTCGTGGGGTTTGTTGCTGCCCACAGATATCCTGGTGGACTCGACCCTTTACTGGCTGGCGTCTTGGGCGCAGCGATGACCACCTGGGTGACCTTCGTCCCTTCCTTCTTTTTCATCTTCGTGGGAGCACCGTACGTCGAGGCCTTGCGCAAGAGCGAAAGGCTCCACGCTTCGCTGTCCACAATTACAGCGGCCGTAGTCGGCGTCATTTTGAACCTTTCGATCTGGTTCGCCTTGCACACGGTTTTTCGGCAAATGACCACTTTGCAAGCAGGTCCCTTGCAGCTTGATGTTCCTGTCTGGCGTTCGGTAGAGCCGGGGGCGCTGGCTCTGAGCATTGCCGCGATGCTCGCGATCTTCCGATGGAAGCTGGGGCTTGGAAAGACCTTGATCGGCAGTGCGGCTATCGGAGGCGTGTATTGGTGGCTTCGTTACGGAATCTAGATTTCGAGAGTTTTGATGCACGGCGTGAGGGCGACACGAGGGCTGCCGCGCGCGGCCGTCTTGCTCGTCTTCGCCAAACGCTGGAGCGCAGCATTCAACTGCCGTCGGCTTCGCAGTGCCACGTTGGGCTGGCTTCTAAACCATCCATGTACATGGTGCCGTTGAGAGGAGTCGAACCTCCGACCTACTGATTACGAATCAGTTGCTCTACCAACTGAGCTACAACGGCATGGATTTTTTGTGACGAATGCGCGGGTTGGTGGCAGTTGATGTGCTTCAACCATTCCGGATTTTCGCCTGCTGAATCATTTCAGTACGGATGATCCGTAGGGGCCGCAAGTCTAGGGCCGCGGGCTGCAGCGGTCAATGAAGCCTGTTCAATCGACCAGCGTCAGTCGTAGTTCGCGCGGCAGGGCGAACACCATGTTTTCCTGCTCACCATCCAGTTCGAGCACGCTGTTGGCGCCAAGTTCGCGCAAGCGCGCGATCACGCCTTCGACCAGCACTTCGGGTGCGGAGGCGCCGGCGGTGACGCCGATGCAGCGCTTGCCTTCGAGCCATTCGGGGCGGATGAATTCTGCGCCATCGATCAGGTGCGCCTCGGCGCCGGGCTGGCCGTCGAGCTCGCGTTGCGCCAACTCACTCAGGCGATTGGAATTGGAACTGTTGATCGATCCCACGACCAACACCAGGTCGCAGTCCGCCGCGAGTCGCCGCACGGCGTCCTGGCGATTCTGGGTGGCGTAGCAGATGTCATCGTGCTTCGGCCCCTGGATCGCTGGAAACCTCCGTTGCAGCGAAATAATCACCGCGCGCGTGTCATCAACCGACAACGTGGTCTGTGTCGTGAACGCGATGTTGTCAGGTTGTCCGACTTCAAGCCGCTCGACATCGGCCACGTCTTCGACCAGATAGATACTGCCGCCATCGCAGTTGGCATGCCACTGTCCCATCGTGCCTTCCACTTCCGGGTGTCCCGCATGGCCGATCAGCACCACGTCGCGACCGGCGCGGCAGTGGCGCGCGACTTCGATATGCACCTTGGTCACCAGTGGACAGGTGGCGTCGAACACCTTCAACCCACGCGCGTCGGCTTCAGTGCGAACCGCCTGCGACACGCCATGTGCGCTGAAAATTACGGTGCCGCCATCCGGCACCTCGTCGAGCTCGTCGACGAATACCGCGCCGCGCCGCTTCAGGTCATCGACCACAAAGCGGTTGTGCACGACTTCATGCCGCACGTAGATTGGAGCACCGAAACTTTCCAGCGCGCGCTTGACGATTTCGATCGCGCGATCGACACCGGCGCAGAAACCACGGGGATTGGCGAGGATGACGTCCATAAAAGCTCAGCACTCAGCGACTAAGTGCGCTCCGTTTTCCCTCGCCCGAAACTGCGGGAGAGGGCAAGGGTGAGGGAATCGATCCGGCCTTCGATGCATTATTGCTCCGGATCGACAGGCGAATGATAGATCAGTAAGGCGTGCCGTCCTTGTGCGTGTAGATGAATCCGCCATCGACTTCGGATCCAAAGGCGAGATCCTCGTCGGGATAGATCGCGACATCGTCCTCGTCGCGATTGCTGATTTCCAGATAGACGGCCGGCTGAGTGCTCCGATTGACGAGCTGGTGCGCGTCGGTATCGCCGGCACGAAACCCCGCGACCATGCCGGGCCCAAGCGCGTGTTCGCCGTCGTCGGTTACGAGGGTCACCACTCCCTCAAGGACGTGAATGAGTTCGTCCTCGCGATCGTGCCAATGACGCATCGATGATTCCGCACCTGGTTGCAACGTGGTCAGGTTCACTCCGATCTTGGTCAATCCAAACGCATCGCCAAGTTTTCGTTTTTCACGCGGAAGCACGCGCGAACGAAATGGCTCGGGATAACCCGAATGCGCGTGCGCCTCGACATCCATCGCATGCAGCGCCTTCACGGATTCTTCTCCGCTTGCTTGGCCCGCATGCCGAACAACGCCAGCGCGATTGCACCGACTACTATCGCGGAGTCGGCAACGTTGAACACCGGCCAGTAATGGTCGTGCCAATACCACTGGATGAAATCGATCACATAGCCGAAGCGGAAGCGATCGATCACGTTGCCGAGCGCACCGCCAATCACCAGCGCCAGCGGCAGCGCTGTACGCCAGTCGCGGCGCGACGTGCGTGCGAGCCACGTGATCAGCACACCACTGATCACGAACGCCAACGCAATGAAAAACGCATGCTGCCAGCCGCCGGCCTGCGCCAGGAAACTAAAAGCAGCGCCGGTGTTATGGGTCAGCATCCAGTTCCAGAAGCCGGGAAAAACCGCGACTGGCTGTTGGTAGATCAGCGTCGAAACCGCGAGCCATTTGCTCCACTGGTCGAGTGCGATCAGCAGGAGAGAAACTGCGAGCCAAGATAGTGCGTTGGATTTGCGGATCACTTGTCTTCCATAGTTTGTTCTGGATCGTCGTTCCCGCGAAGGCGGGAACCCAGTGACTTTAGTCGTTCGAAATCGAAGTCGCTGGATTCCTGCGTTCGCAGGAATGACGGCTGGAAACTTTAAAAATACTTCCGGTCTTCGCCTTTGCCATCGACGTTCTCGACGCAACGCAGGCAGATCTCTGGATGCTTGGGGTCGGCACCCACATCGGCGCGGTAATGCCAGCAGCGGATGCACTTGGCGTGTCCAGTTCGTGCAATCGAAACGAATGCCCTGCCACTCCAAAGCCCGAGAGTTACCTCAGCCGCATCTGCAGGCCTTTCTTCCATTGGCTTGAGCGTCAATCTAGAAGTAATGAAAAAGAATTTCAGTTCTTCGGCTACTCGCGATAGAAGATCGTAATTTGCGCCGACGAATACTGACACTTCGGCTTGCAGTGACGAACCAATTGTTCCGGAATCGCGAACCGGTTCCAGCTGAGCATTGACCTGATTGCGCAAATCAATCAGCTCTTCGAAATCGTCCTGGGACAGGACAGCATCTGAGGGCAATTCCCCTAACCCGTCATACCAAGTCGCAAACAACACATTGCCAACCCGCTCGCCCGGTAGATAGCCCCAGATCTCATCCGCCGTAAACGCCAGGATCGGTGCGATCCAGCGCACGAGTGCCTCGACGACTCGGAACATCGCGCTCTGCGCCGAACGCCGGCCACGACTGTCCTCGCGCATTGTGTAGAGGCGGTCCTTGGTGACGTCGAGGTACAGCGCGCCGAGATCGTTGGTGCAGAAGTTCTGCACGGCCTGTACGACGGCGCTGAAGTCGTAGTCTGCGTACGAAGTCTTGATCTGTTCCTGCAACTGGTGCGCGCGATGCACGATCCATTGATCCAGCAGCAGCAGATCCGTATTCGGCAGCAAGTGCTGCGCCGGATCGAATCCGTGCAGGTTGCCGAGCAGGAAGCGCGCGGTGTTGCGAATGCGGCGATAGCTGTCGGCGCTGCGCTTGAGGATGTCGTCGGACACCGACATCTCATTGCGGTAATCCGCGCCGGCAATCCACAGTCGCAATACATCAGCGCCGAGCGCGTCCATGACCTGCTGCGGTGCGACCACGTTGCCGAGGGATTTGGATTGCTTGCGGCCTTGCGCATCGACGGTGAAGCCATGGGTCAGGCACTGCCGGTACGGCGCGGCGCGATCCATGCCGATGCCGGTCAGCAACGACGACTGGAACCAGCCTCGATGTTGGTCGGAACCTTCGAGATACAAGTCGGCAGGCTTGCGCAAGCCATCCTCTGGACGCGCGGCGAGCACCGCTTCATGGCTCACGCCGGAATCAAACCAGACGTCGAGAATGTCGGTGATCTTGTCGTAGTGCTGCGCATCCTCGCCGATCAATTCGGCGGGATCGAGCGCAAACCAAGCGTCGGTGCCCGCCGTGTCAATTCGATCGGCAACGACGTGCATCAATTCCACCGTGCGCGGATGCGGCTCGCCGGTTTCCTTGTGCGCGAACAACGCAATCGGCACGCCCCAGGTGCGTTGCCTAGATATGCACCAATCGGGCCTGTCGGCAATCATGCCGTGGATGCGCGCTTGTCCCCACTCGGGCACCCAGCGCACCTGCTTGATCGCTTCAAGTGCATCGACGCGCAAGCCGGCTTGGTCCATGCCGATGAACCATTGCGGGGTGACGCGAAAAATCACCGGCGTTTTGTGTCGCCAGCAATGCGGGTAGCTGTGGTTGATCGTTTCGTGGGCGAGCAGCACGCGGCGCTCGCGCAGCAACTCGACGATCGCATCGTTCGCCTTCCAGATGTACTGGCCGCCGAATTGCTCGGTGCTCGGCAGATAGACGCCGTTGCCACCGACTGGATTGAGCACGTCGAGACCGTACTTCTGGCCAACCACAAAATCTTCCTGACCATGGCCCGGCGCGGTGTGCACGGCGCCGGTGCCGTCTTCGGCGGAAACGTGTTCGCCAAGGATGATCGGCACGGTGCGATCGTAGAACGGGTGCCGCAGCCGCAAGTGTTCGAGCGCAGCTCCTCCGGTGACATGGCCCAGCACCCGCACCTCTTCCACGCGATAGCGATGCAACGCTCGCTCAACAAGTGCTGTTGCAATGACCAGCATTTGCCGACCGCCGTGATACGACGGACCTTCGACCAGCGAATACTCCAGCTCGGCGCCCAACGTCACCGCGAGCGAAGCCGGCAGCGTCCACGGCGTCGTCGTCCAGATCGGCACCGACACCATCGCATCACCGGCATCGACCCCAAACTTGTGCGCAAGGATCTGCGGATCGACCGCGTGATAAGCGACATCGATCGCCTGCGATTGCTTCTCGGCGTATTCGATCTCGGCCTCGGCCAGTGCCGAGCCACAATCGAAACACCAGTGCACAGGTTTCACGCCGCGCGCAAGGTGGCCGTTGGCCACGATCTTCGCCAGCGAACGCAATGTGTCGGCCTCGTAACGAAAATCCATCGTGCGATAGGGTTTGTCCCATTCGCCAAGTACGCCGAGACGCTTGAAGTCGCGGCGTTGGCCGTCGATCTGCTCGTTCGCATATTCGCGGCATTTCGCGCGGAATTCGGCGGTGTCGAGTTTGGTGCCGACCTTGCCGAATTTCTTCTCAACCGCCAGCTCGATCGGCAAGCCGTGGCAATCCCAGCCCGGCACGTACGGCGCGTCGAAACCAGCCATCAGTTTCGATTTCACCACGATGTCTTTCAGGATCTTGTTGACTGCGTGGCCGATATGGATCGGGCCGTTAGCGTACGGCGGGCCGTCGTGCAGCACGAAGGTGTCGCGGCCTTTCGCGTGTTCGCGAATCTGCCCATAGAGGTTTTCCGATTCCCAGCGCGCCAGCGTTCCAGGTTCACGCTTGGGCAAATCGCCGCGCATCGGAAATGCAGTTTCCGGCAGGTGAATCGTATGTTTGTAGCGGTTGCTGTCCGCCCCGCCCTTTCCGAACCCACTGTTTTCGGTATCGCTCACGCAATCGCTCCACGTTGTTTCGGTTGCATACCAAGAATCGAGCGCGCCTGTTCGGCATCGCGATGCATTTGTTCGGTCAATGCATCCAGCCCATCAAATCGCAACTCATCGCGTAATCGCGCAACAAACTCGACTTCGATGCGCTTTCCATAGAGATCGCCATCGAAGTCGAACAGATGCGCTTCGAGCAAACGCTCGGTGCCGTGCACCGTTGGTCGCGTACCCAGGCTTGAAACCGACGGCCAAGCGTAGAGACCATCGGCATATACCCGGGTCGCAAAAATGCCGCCGACCGCCGGCAGTTTGCCCGCGAGACGGATGTTGGCGGTGGGATAGCCCAACGTGCGGCCCAACTGGTTTCCACGTACCACTGTGCCGGCGATCGCGTAGGGGCGGCCGAGCAGGCGTGCGGCCGGTTCAAGATCGCCCGCCGCGAGCAACGCGCGAATGTTCGAGCTGGAAATCCGCTCGCCATCGATCGCCACCGGGTCGATGTCGTTCGCCACGAATCCGTGCTGTTCGCCGCTTGCGCGCAATAGCGCAAGGTCGCCGGCACGTCGATTCCCAAAACGGAATCCAGGACCCACCCACACTTCCTGCGCACGCAATCGCTGCACCACCACGCGATCGATGAAATCCTGCGCGCTCATTGCGGCCATCCGCGCGTCGAAACGCAGCAGTCCAACGCGATCGACGCCACGCGCGCGCAAGTCTTCGAATTTCGCGCGCGGCAGAGACAGCCGCGCCGGCTTGGAATCCCCCGCGAAAAACTCGCGCGGCAATGGCTCGAAACTCAGCGCGACGGACTCCACACCGAGGTCATGCGCACGCGCAACCGCGCGATCGACCAGTGCGCGGTGGCCCAGGTGCAAGCCGTCGAACGCACCGATGCAAACCACGCTGCCGTGCGGGCTCAGGCAATCGCCCTCGACGTCGCGAAAAAGATGGGTCATGAACCGTCAATCATAACCGCTGCGACTCAATTCGCATGCAGCTCGCGCAAGCGGAAACCCATCGCCAGCATGGCGATGGCGTACACGCCCGCGCCGCCGCCTACCAAAACAGCGAGCCAGAGAATTCGCGCGGTCGCGTCGGCCGCAGTGAACTCCGGCGCCAAGTGCAAGCCAATCAACAACGCGACCACCAGCGCAGCGCAAGCGATGGCCAAGCGTGCAAAAAAACGTCCCCAACCAGGCTGCCGCTGATACACGCCGGCGCGCTTCAACCAGTACCACAGCAATGCCAGTTGCAGATAGCTCGACAGCGCACAAGCCAAACCAAGCGCGAAATGCAGCCCGGGCACCTTCGAGAGCGCGACCCAGATCGAGCCCTGCTGCAACTCGGCCGGCACCCACAGCTTGTAGAGGATGGCAAGAATGATCACGTTGAACAGCATGTTGGAGATCAGCGACACCAGGCCGGCCTTCACTGGCGTGCGGGTGTCCTGTCGTGCATAGAACGCCGGAACCACCACTTTAACCAGCGCGAACGAGGGCAAGCCGAAACTCAGCCCGAACACCGACAGCGCCGCCATGTGCGAATGGAATGGCGTGAATTTTCCGTGCTGGTATAGCGTTGCCACCAAAGGTACCGACAGTAACATCAGGCCCAGCATTGCCGGCACAGCGATCATCAAGGTCGAGCGCAAGCCCCAGTCCAGCGTGCGCGAAAATCCGGCGCCGTCGTCTCTAACGAAATAACGCGCAAGGGTCGGCAGCATCACCGTGCCGAATGCGATGCCGAATACACCGAGCGGCAATTCAAGGAAGCGGTCGGCCTGCGACAGCCAAGTTTGCGAACCAACGTACAACAACGACGCAATCACCGTGTCCAGCAGCAAATTCACCTGTGCGATGGACGAACCGAACAAGGTCGGCACCATCAGTCGCATCACCTTGCGCACGTCGGGGTGCGAGAAACCCCAGCGCGGCCATTCCAGCAAATCGAGTTTGGCAAGTTGCGGCAGCAGGAACAGCAACTGCGCGATGCCGCCGAACAGGACCGCCCAGCCTAGCGCGAGGATTGGCGTTTGCAGATGCGGCGCCAGCCACAGCGCGCCGGCGATCATCGACAGGTTGAGAATCACCGGCGCCAACGCGGGCACGCCAAATCGATGGAAGCTGTTGAGCGCGCCGCCGGCGAGCGCAGTCATTGAGACAAACAGCAGGAATGGAAATGTCAGCCGAAGTAGTTCGACGGTGAGCTGAAACTTGTGTGGCTCGTCGATCGCACCCGGCGAAAATAGAGTCGTCACCTGCGGCGTGAAGAGCATGCCGAGGCCGACGATCACGATCAGCACAGCACCCAAGGCGCCGGCCGTGCGCGAAACCAGCGCTTTCAGGTCGGCATGCGGGCGGGTTTCCTTGACCTCGGTGAATACCGGGACGAAGGCGGTCGTAAACGAGCCTTCGGCAAACAGACGCCGCATGAAGTTGGGGATGCGAAATGCGACCCAGAAAGCGTCGGTCGCAACGCTGACGCCAAACACCGCGCTGATCGTGATGTCGCGGATGAGCCCGAACACGCGGCTGACCATGGTCATGCCGCCAAACGAGGCGACCGAACGCAGCATGCTGGGAGGGCCGACGACCGGCGGCACTGGCGGGGTGCCACCCAACTCCTCGGCAGACGGGGGGATTTGACTTGGACTCACTGATACACCATAATTCGCGGTCTTTTCAACACCCAATCCATCCTCTTATTCCGCCGTCGTTCCACGAATCTTTCAGGAGTTTACCCTTGGCCAACATCAAGTCAGCAAAGAAGCGCGCCAAGCAGGCCGAAGTGCACCGCGCCCGCAACGCCAGCGCTCGCTCGATGCTGCGCACCGCCGTCAAGAAGGTGCTGAAGGCACTGGATTCCAAGGACGCGCCCGGCGCCGAAGCCGCGTTCACCAGCGCGCAGCCGTTGCTGGACCGGTTCGCCTGCCGCGGCCTGATCCACAAGAACAAGGCTGCGCGCCACAAGAGCCGTCTGAATGCGCGTATCAAGGCGCTCAAGGCTGCCTGAGGCAGGTTGCCAAATAGATTGACGATCAAGCCGGCGCAAGCCGGCTTTTTCATGTCCGCGACGCACCAGCTCATGTCGGAACGCCAGGCTCAATTTCATGCAGAACGTCAACTGGCGCGGGCGTCTGCTGCGTGCTGGTCTGGCCGGTAGTTCCGCAATCCAACGGCATCGTGCCGAAACCGTGCAACTCACGCATCTGAAACGGGTGAATCTGCAGCGGGCGAATCAGCGACCCGCGGACCGGGAACAGGCTCACGCGGCGGCGCCACGGCGTCGCTGTCTTGAGTCGCCGCATATTTGAGCTCGTCGAAGAACTGTTGCACCTTCAGGCAAACCTCGCGGGTGCCGTCGTGGCTGAGCGCCGAAACAACGAACCACGGCGCGTCCCAGCCCAGTCCGGCAATCACTGCATCGGCGCGCGCCTGCGCTTCCTCGCGCGGCAACAGGTCGATCTTGTTCAACACCAGCCAGCGCGGCTTCTCCATCAGCGCGGGATCGTGTTTGAACAGCTCGCGCTCGATGGCGCGAACTTGCTCAACAGGATCGGTGTCGTCCAGCGGCACCAGGTCGACCAGATGCAACAACAGCCGCGTGCGCTGGATGTGGCGCAGGAACAAGGCGCCCAGTCCTGCCCCCTCGGCGGCACCTTCGATCAGTCCCGGAATGTCCGCAATCACAAAGCTGCGATGCGCCTCGACGCTGACCACACCGAGATTCGGATGCAAGGTGGTAAACGGATAATCGGCGACGCGTGGTGTAGCCGCCGACACCGCGCGGATAAAACTGGATTTGCCGGCGTTCGGAAAACCGAGCAGGCCGACATCGGCCAACAATCGCAGCTCAAGCTGGATCTCGCGCGCTTCGCCCTCAGCCCCAGGCACCGCGCGCCGTGGTGCGCGATTGATCGAACTCTTGAAATGGATGTTGCCGATGCCGCCGCGCCCACCCTGAGCAACCAGGATGCGGTCGCCGTCGACGGTCAGATCGCCGATCAATTCCTCGGTAGCGACATTGAACACGGCAGTGCCAACCGGCACCCTGATGATGTTGTCCTCTCCAGCCTTGCCAGCCATCTGCCGGCCCATGCCGTTCTGCCCGCGTTGGGCACGAAAGCTGCGCTGGTGGCGGAAGTCGATCAGGGTGTTGAGATTTTCGTCGGCGACCAACCACACGCTGCCGCCATCGCCACCGTCGCCGCCATCCGGCCCGCCCAGCGGAATGAACTTCTCGCGCCGGAAGCTCACGCAGCCGTTGCCGCCGTTGCCGGCCTGGACCTGGATTTGTGCTTCGTCGACGAATTTCATGGGCAGATGGCAACGGGGAACGGGAAATGGGAAATGGGACTGCGGAGACCGCAGGTCATAACGAACAGCGTAGCTGGTCAACGGGGAACGTTGCAGCAGAAACAAAAAACCCCGCAGAAGCGGGGCCTTTGATCTGCTGCGCGCAATGCTCAGGCCGCGTTAACCACGCTCACGGTGCGACGCTTCTTCAAGCCTTTCACCGCGAAATCAACCTTGCCGTCGATCAACGCAAACAAGGTGTGATCGCGACCGAGGCCAACGCCGACGCCCGGATGGAACTGGGTGCCGCGCTGCCGAATGATGATGTTGCCTGCTTCCACCGCCTGGCCGCCGTAAATCTTCACACCCAGATATTTCGGGTTGGAGTCGCGACCGTTGCGGCTGGAACCTACACCCTTCTTATGTGCCATGACTGATTACTCCTGGCTGCCGGCGCTGGCGCTGGCATCGTTCTTGGAATGCTTGCCGGCATGATTGATGCCGGTAATCTCGATTTCGGTGTAACTCTGCCGATGGCCCATCTGCTTGCGATGGTGTTTGCGGCGACGGAACTTGACGATGCGGATCTTGTCGGCACGACCGTGCGATTTGATGGTGGCACCGATCGAACTGCCCTTGAGCGCGTCGCCCAGATGGATGTTGTCGGCGTCGGCCAACATCAGCACCTGCTCGTTTTCAAACTTCAGTGCCGCGCCGACATCGCCTTCGAGCTTCTCGACGCGCAGGGTCTCGCCCTGCATCACGCGGTACTGCTTGCCGCCAGTAAACAAAACTGCGTACATGAATAGGTTTCCTGGTAATTATCTGTAGTTATTCTGACAACGCTGCCCGCATCGAGGCGGGACAGAAGCGGAATTGTAGCCGGAGCAAGGGGTTAGGGTCAAATCGGGGTGTCTTTCGGAAAGACGGGCATGAAAGGAGCGAAGCCTCCTCTGCCATCGACCGCTCCAGATCGCGCCGTTCGCGTTGTTGCGCAACGTTATGGGATTGAAATCAGGCCCTTTGCCCGCAGTTCTGTGCCGGACTAGACTGGCAGATTGCCTCCGCCCGACTGGCGCGGCCTATTGCCCTGCACCGGACGACGAATGGATACGATCCGCATACGCGGCGCACGAACTCACAACCTCAAGAACATTGACCTCGACCTGCCGCGCGACCGGCTGATCGTGATCACCGGGCTGTCCGGCTCGGGCAAGTCCTCGCTTGCGTTCGACACCATCTATGCCGAGGGCCAGCGACGGTATGTCGAGTCGCTGTCGGCGTATGCGCGGCAATTCCTGTCGGTGATGGAAAAGCCCGACGTCGATCACATCGAAGGCCTGAGCCCGGCGATTTCGATTGAGCAGAAATCGACCTCGCACAACCCGCGTTCCACCGTCGGCACCATCACCGAGATTTACGATTACCTGCGCTTGTTATTCGCGCGGGTGGGCACGCCGCGCTGCCCCGACCATCATTTTCCGCTGGAGGCGCAGACCGTCAGCCAGATGGTCGATCAAGTGCTGGCGCTCGGCGAAAAGAGCGAGGAAACGCGTTACATGCTGCTGGCGCCGCTGATTCGCGACCGCAAGGGCGAGCATGCGCAAGTATTCGAGCAGTTGCGCGCGCAAGGATATGTACGCGCCCGTGTCGACGGCGCGCTGCACGAGATTGACCAGGTGCCGGCCCTGGCGTTACGCCAGAAGCACACCATCGAAGCGGTGGTCGATCGCTTTCGCCCGCGCGAGGACATGAAGCAGCGATTGGCGGAAAGCTTCGAGACTGCGCTCAAACTGGGCGACGGCATCGCCAGCCTGGTGAACCTGGATGCAAGCGGCGATGACGCGCCCGAGCTGGTGTTTTCCAGCAAGTTCTCGTGCCCGGTGTGCGACTACTCGTTGCCCGAACTCGAACCCAAGCTGTTCTCGTTCAACTCGCCGGTCGGAGCGTGCCAGTCCTGTGATGGGTTGGGTGTGAGCCAGTTTTTCGATCCGGCGCGCGTGGTCGGTCATCCCGAGTTGAGCCTTGCCGCAGGTGCGGTCCGCGGCTGGGATCGGCGCAACGCCTATTACTTCCAGTTGATCGCCTCACTGGCGCGACACTATGAGTTTGATGTCGGTACACCATGGCAGGACTTGCCCGAACGCGTGCGCAACGCGGTGCTGCACGGCAGTGGCTCCGAGGTCATCGCGTTTGCGTATCTCACCGATGCCGGCGGACGCACGCAACGCAAGCATCGCTTTGAGGGCATCCTGCCGAACCTGGAGCGCCGCTATCGCGAAACCGAATCGCAGATGGTGCGCGAGGAATTATCCAAGTACATCAGCAACCGGCCGTGCCCGACTTGCGAAGGCGAGCGCTTGAATCGCAGCGCGCGCAACGTCTTTGTCGGCGAAACCAACCTGCCAAGGATCGTGCGACTGCCGATCGACGAGGCGATGGCATTTTTCGCCGAGCTCACCCTGCCCGGCTGGCGCGGCGAAGTCGCGACCAAGATAGTCAAGGAAATCCGCGAACGCCTGCGCTTCCTGGTCGATGTGGGGCTCGATTACCTTTCGCTGGAACGCAAGGCCGATTCGCTGTCGGGTGGCGAAGCGCAGCGCATCCGGCTGGCGTCGCAGATCGGTGCCGGCTTGGTCGGCGTGCTGTACGTGCTGGACGAACCATCCATCGGTTTGCACCAGCGCGACAACGCGCGCCTGCTCGGCACGCTGACGCGACTGCGCGATTTGGGCAACACCGTAATCGTGGTCGAGCATGATGAGGAAGCGATCCGGCTCGCGGATCACATCGTCGACATTGGTCCCGGCGCCGGCGTGCACGGCGGTCGCATCGTCGCCGAAGGCAGTTATGCCGACGTACTGGCTGCGACGGAATCACTGACCGGCGATTACCTGTCCGGGCGACGCATGATCGAAGTGCCGAGCCGGCGCACGCCGCCCAATCCAATGGCACTGCTGAAATTGCACGGTGCGACCGGCAACAATCTGCGCGATGTCGATCTGACCATTCCGGCCGGCTTGTTTACCTGCGTCACCGGCGTCTCGGGTTCGGGCAAGTCAACGCTGATCAACGACACGCTGCAGGCGCTGGCGTCAAACGAAATCAACGGTGCATCGCATACGGTCGCGCCGCATCGCGAAGTGACCGGGCTTGATTTGTTCGACAAGGTGGTCGATATCGACCAATCGCCAATCGGACGCACGCCGCGTTCGAATCCGGCGACATACACCGGGTTATTTACACCGTTGCGTGAGTTGTTCGCGCAGGTACCCGAAGCGCGCGCGCGTGGCTATTCGCCGGGACGGTTTTCCTTCAACGTGCGCGGCGGTCGCTGCGAGGCCTGTCAAGGCGATGGCCTGCTCAAGGTCGAGATGCACTTTTTGCCCGACGTGTATGTGCCATGCGACGTGTGCCACGGCAAGCGTTACAACCGCGAAACGCTAGAGATTTTGTACAAAGGCCACAGCATCCACGACGTGTTGAACCTCACCATCGAGGACGCGCTGGAGCTGTTCAGTCCGGTGCTCAGTATCGCCCGCAAGCTGGAGACTTTGGTTGATGTCGGCCTGTCGTACATAAAGCTGGGTCAATCAGCGACCACACTATCGGGTGGCGAGGCGCAACGCGTGAAGTTGTCGAAGGAACTCTCGCGCCGTGACACCGGCCGCACGCTGTATTTGCTGGATGAGCCGACCACGGGCCTGCACTTTCACGACATTGAACACTTGCTCGCGGTGCTGCACAAATTGCGCGACGACGGCAACACGATCGTTGTGATCGAACACAACCTCGACGTGATCAAGACTGCCGACTGGGTCATTGATCTCGGCCCTGAAGGCGGACACCGCGGCGGCCTGATCATTGCCGAGGGCACACCGGAGGATGTCGCCGCGAATCCGGCGTCGCACACCGGTCGTTTTCTCGCGCCACATCTATCGCCCGTTGCAGGAGACAGCGCATCGCGCGTGCGCAGCCCGGCAAAAAAGGTGCGGGCGCTCCAAACGGAAAAAGCCAAACCGATGCGTAGACGCAGGACAGGAACATGAGCGAGTCAAGCAAAATCGACGTTGCGCTGGTCACCGGCACGCCTTCGGGTTCAGTCGTACCTACACCATTGTTCCGCACCGAACTTGCGGTGCGCTGGCGCGATCTGGATGCGTTCAATCACGTCAACAACGCGATGTATCTGCGCTACCTGGAAGAAGCGCGCCTGCGCTGGCTAATGACATTGTCCGGCCCGTGGATGGACGAGAACATCGCACCCGTTGTCGCCTCGGCACTGGTGAATTTCAAGCGACCGATCGCATGGCCGGAAGACGTGATTGTCGAACTCTTCATCGATCGCATCGGCAACAGCAGCTTCACCCTCGGACACCGCATCACTTCGGCGAAAGATACGTCAGCCCTCTATTGCGACGGGCACGTGGTGATGGTGTGGTTCGACAAGCGCAGTGGAAAGTCAGCGCCATTGCCGGAGTGCGTGCGGGCCGCCTTCGATACGAATCGGCCTGACTAGCGGGCTTTCATCTACTGCTTGCAACGCCCATCTCGTTGTCACTGATTCTGCGTGACAAATCGGCGTCAGTCACTATCGATTCCGACCCAAGAGTGATCACTTTCCCGGCGCTTCAGAGCTCACCGCTGCGAACACGACGCTCGAACTACCATCGGCGAAGTCCAGCTGGAATCTCACCGAGTCGCCGACTTTCAACGCGCGCTTGGGCTGCATAAGCATCAGGTGCAAGCCGCCGGGGTCCAGGGTCATGCTGCCGCCCGGCGCGATGATCTGATCGCTGGCAGGACGCATGCTGCTGACACCGTTTTTTATCTGCGTGCGATGCAGTTCGATGGTGCCGAACGCCTCGCTGTGCGCCGACACGAAGATCAGCGGCGTCTTGCCATCGTTGTACACGCGCATGTAGCCAGCCATCATCATCGCGCCCGGCGGAGCGGCGCGTACCCAGGCGGCATCAATGTGCACGCGAGTGGGTTTACTGGTCGTCCCCTGCGCGTGTCGTGCTGGCGCGGGCATTGAACCGGCAGTGGACTTCCGCATCGGCAAGTCCATGTTCGCCGGGGCGGCCATCGCACTGACCGCGACCAGCATGATCACAGCAGCCAGCATTGGCGCTGCGGGGAACATCCGCATCAGTCGCGTTTTCATCTGCGCATTTTAGCGTGCCGGCGTTCGCGATGCGTTATCGTCGCCTGATTCCCGATCGCTTGCGGAGCCAATTCCATGCTTGAGCATCAGTCGTACGGCCCCATCCACGAAATCCGCCTCGCGCGACCGCCGGTCAATGCGCTCAATCCAGAGTTGCTGGGCGCACTCCGCTCCGCAATCGAGGCGGCCCCTTCAAAAGGGGCGCGCGCCGTGGTGTTGTCTGGCGGGCCGAACGTGTTTTCCGGCGGGCTCGACGTGCCCTACCTGATGGACTTGGAAGCGAGCGCACTGAAGGCGGCATGGCGCGATTTTTTCGACGCCGCGATTTCGATCGCGCGATCTCCGATTCCGGTGGTTGCCGCCATCGCGGGCCACGCGCCGGCTGGCGGTTGCGTGCTGGCGTTGTGTTGCGACTATCGCGTGATGGCGCGCTCTCCCGATCCGGAAAAGCCCTTCCGAATCGGACTCAACGAAGTGCAGGTCGGGCTGGCGGTACCCGAAGGTATCCAGCATCTGCTGCGCCGCGTGGTCGGCACGTATCGCGCCGAACGCCTGCTGGTCGCGGGCGCGATGCCGACCGGCGAGCAGGCATTGGCGATCGGGATGGTGGATGAAGTGGTCGAACTCGATCAAGTACAACCGCGCGCCGTGGCATGGCTGCAGCAACTGCTCGCCTTGCCCTCCTCGCCGATGCTCGCCACCCGCGCGCTGGCGCGAACGGACATGGTCGATGCACTTACCGATCCAAAGCGCGTGAATCTCGATCGCTTCCTGGATGCGTGGAATCAGCCCGACACGCAGGGCGCGTTGCAGGCGCTGGTAGCGCGGCTACGCAAGTAAGCGGCGGTCAACGATCCAACTCGGCCAGTCACTACTTGCTACTTTGGAGCGCTTCGGCCGGATGGGCAGCGACTCCAGTATCGCAAAGAGGTGAACAAACATTACCCTTCAACGCCGCCGCGCGCCCTGTCCTCGCCGCTCGCGTCTACTGTCCTTTCCGCAGCGCTTGCGCGAACTGCTTCGACACCGCCTGGATCAGCGTGAGCGCGTCGGTCTTGTATTGCACCGGGTCCGCGACGACGACATAGCTGCCCGTGCTTCCCTTGAGTTCCTGCACGAAGTCCGATCCGGCCGTGAGATTCGCGTTGAGCTTGATCAACGCTCCGAGTGTGTGCTCCGGCGTGAACACCGCGAGATCCGCGCTCACGATGTGCAAGACATTTTTCCCCTTCACGTAATTGAACACGAGGCCGTTCTTGCCCTCGAGATCGGTGAACTGCACTTTGAAGCGATAAAAGAGCAGCGAGATTTTCTTCTCCCGCGCCGTCCGAATCAGCGGCGAAAGCTCGCTCAACGCGCCGGTGCCACCCGTGCCGAACAATGGCCGGTCACCCGCAGTAAACCAGCGGTTCATGCTGCCGTTGCCCATGAAGCCCGACATGAAATTGTCCTTCACGTCCTCGCCGGTCTTGCCGTTTTTATTGATCCCCAGCCAGCGCGCATCGGCGTCGATGGAGCCCTTCGGTAGCACCTCGAAACCCTGCGCCGCCAGATCCTTTTCCACCATCGTCTGCAGCTCGGCGGCGACCGCCTTCAACACCGCGTCGTCCACGGACAGCCGCAGCGAAAGACTATGCGACATGAAGCTGTTCGAATTGTGTGCGTCGGCCGACGTTTCAAACGCCACCGCGATCAGCGGCACGGCGACTATCGTTGTGCCCGAGACATACCCGCCTTGGCCCATCTGCGCCGACGCCACGAGGCCGGGCACCGAACCGCTCGCGTCCACCGCGATGGTTTTGGGCCCGCCAAACAGCGGCCCAGCTTGGGCCGTGCAGGCGACGGCGGCACTGAGCAGAAAACAGCAAACGAAGGAGATTTTCATAAAATTAAAGCGCCCTACACGAAGAAAGGAATTAAGGATAAAGGAAAGGCATTTCAAGGAAAAAATAGAAATTTCGATGCACCTTTCATGCGATTCGTATGCCGCTTCTCGTCGCATGCGAAGGTTCAGATCGAGCTCGCGGCCGACGGCTTGGCGGGCCGAGGCCTCTCTAGTCGGGCACTGCGGCATTGAGCCCTCGTTTTGCACTGTCGGACCGCAGTACGGCCATGCGGTACCGTCGGCGTGGTGCAGTCACACATCGATTCGGTTCGCCCGGCCTCACCAGCTGAGGCCTTGCAGCTGTTTTTTGTAGTCGGCTGCGGGTCGAGGAACAGTGCGTCCACGGCTGCTTCCGACCCAAAGCGGTCGGTCGAGACCTCGTCGAGACGAAGCAGTCCAACTAGATTTCGACCCTGCTGCCCAACTCGACCAGGCGGTTGCCGGGTATGCGGAAAAAGTCGGTTGCGGGACTTGCGTTGCGTGTCATTAACGCGAAGATCTTGTCACGCCACAGCTGCATTCCGGTGTGTTTGGCTGCGACCAAACTTTCGCGGCTGGAAAAGAATGTGGTTTCCATCATTTCGAAATGCAGACCTGGAATATCGCTAGCGATCAGGGTTTCCGGCACGTTAGGTTCCTCGGCAAACCCATAACGCAAGCTCAGTGAATAGAAGTCGCCTCCCAGATCGCGTGCCTCGCAGCGCTCGCCGGAATCGGCGTAAGCAACGTCGATCGTCTCCACACTGACGATCACATTTTTCGCGTGCAGTACCTTATTGTGCTTGAGGTTGTGCAACAGCGCGTGCGGCACATGGCTCGAATTTGCATTCATGAAGATTGCCGTACCCTCCACCTTAAATGGGGGGTTGATGGCAAGAGAGTCGAGGAAAGGCTGCAATGCGAGGCCCTGCTCTTCCATTGACGCGCGCACCAGGCTACGTCCACGCTTCCAAGTAGACATCAAGGTGAAAACGCACAGGCCCAGCACTAGCGGGAACCAGCCACCGCTTAGCACCTTGACCATGTTCGCAGAGAAAAATGCCATATCGACCGTCAACATCAGCACGCCAGCGATGATCACTTGCGGCAGCGACCACTTCCACTGCGCGCGCGCCACGATCAATGCCAGCAGCGTCGTGATCGACATCGTGCCAGTGACCGCGATGCCATACGCGCTGCCGAGCTTTGCAGACGATCCAAAGCCGACAACCGCAGCGATGACCAGCAGCATTAAGATGCGATTGACTGCGGGGATGTAGATCTGCCCCTGGGTGACGCGCGAGGTGTGGCAAATCGTCATGCGCGGCAGGTAGCCGAGTTGGATCGCTTCGCGAGTCATCGAGAACGCCCCCGAGATGACTGCCTGTGAGGCGATCACGGTTGCGACCGTGGCTAGGATGATCATGGGATACAGCAACGGCGCTGGTACCAGGAAATAAAACGGATTGGATGCCGCTTTCGGTTGCGCGAGCAGTAATGCGCCTTGGCCAAGGTAGTTGATCACCAGCGCGGGCAGCACGAACGCAAACCATGCACGCCGGATTGGCGTCTTGCCGAAATGACCCATGTCGGCGTAGAGGGCCTCCGCGCCGGTCACGGCGAGCACGATCGCGCCCAGGTCGAAATAAGCCTGGGCTTTGTTGCGCAGAAAGAATGAGACTGCGTGATGCGGACTCAGCGCCCACAGCACTTGGGGATGTCCGGCAATGCTGATCGAGCCGAGCGCCGCCAAGGCCAGAAACCAAACGATCATCACCGGCCCGAAGATCGTGCCGACGCGATGCGTGCCGCGCTTTTGAATCCAGAACATCAGCACGATGATCACGACCGTCGTCGGCACTACATAGCGAGCCAGCTTCGGCGCTGCGACTTCGAGTCCCTCGACAGCCGACAGCACCGAGATCGCCGGCGTGATCACTCCGTCGCCATAGAACAGCGATGCGCCGATCAGCCCCAGCGCCATCACCCACCAGACCGCGCGCTTGCTGCTCGCTACGTCATGTTGCGCCAAGGCCATCAGCGCCATGATTCCGCCTTCGCCCTTGTTGTCGGCGCGCATGACGAAGGAGACGTACTTGACCGAGACGATGATGATCAACGACCAGAACATCAACGACAGCACACCCAGCACATTGTCAGGCGTCACCGCCATGTTCGATCCGGCGAAGGTGCTTTGCAACGCATACAGCGGACTGGTGCCGATGTCGCCGTAAACCACGCCCAGCGCTCCCAGCGCCAAGCCCGCCATGCGGCGCTTCGAATGGATACCGACCTCAGTAGACATCGAGGTGAATTCCTGACTGGTGTGTAAAGTTGGTCGGCAGTCGCATGCTCAGGGCATTGCTGCCATTGAAGAGAGGTGGACTTCGCGAGACGGTGTCCACGAATTTCCTGGTGACCCAGCCGTTTATGGCGCGCATGGTTGCACGACATCGCGGCGACAACGGCGCGAAGGCCGCAGAATTTACGCAGAATTTACGCTGCCGATGGCTAGGTCGGAGCGGGTGCTTGCAGCTAGGCTCACAGCGCGGCGCATACTATGAACACGCGATCGCCAGCACGCCGGTCGCACGAGCGAAGGCACGTTTTCGTTGCTCAATCAGGAACAGAAATTCGTTGTGCGCGATGCCGCGGTCGCAATCCTGGTGGCGGCGTTGGCAACGGTAGTTGCCTGGTTCGCACAACGCTGGCTTGGCCTGTCCGACCTGTCGATGGTGTTTATCGTCGCGGTGGTTCTGGTGGCTTCGCGGACGCGAATGACTGGCGCCGTGGTCGCCGCGACGCTGTGTTTCCTGTCGTATAACTTCTTCTTCCTCGCGCCGCGATTCACCTTCTACATTCGCGCACGGCAGGGCGTCGTCACCGTGTTCCTTTTTCTGGTCGCGGCCTTGGTGGCCGGCAGGCTTGCAGCCAAGTTGCGAGCGCAGGTGCTGGCCTTGCGTGCGATCAACGCCCATACAACAGCACTGCAGACATTGGCCCGGGATCTCGGTAGCGCAGCCGATCTGGGGCAGGCGATGCTCGCGGGGCGCGAGGCGCTCGAGCGGTTATTGCACATTGACGCAGTCGTCCGGATAGGCGATCAGGAATCGCGATCCCCCCGCGTCCTGCCATGGAACGCCGACGATCGAGCCGCAGCAGATTGGGCGCAACTTCATCGTCGTCCGGCTGGCCGCTCCACCGACAGCATGGCCGTGCCGGATTGGTGGTTTATTCCATTCGGCAGCAGCATTGGCAACGCGGGCGTCATCGGATTGCGAATTCCAATAGCGTCAGCGGGATTGGCGCCCGAACAATGCAGGCTTGCGGTCGCAATGACTGACGACATTGCCCAGGCAGTCTTGCGAACGCGCCTGGTCGCCGATCTCGAGGAGGCGCGCGTCAGCGGCGAGACCGAACGCCTGCGCTCGGCATTGCTGTCCTCTGTGTCGCACGATCTGCGCTCGCCGCTCGCCTCGATCATTGGCGCTGCGAGCAGCCTGGATCATTACTCTGACGCGATGGGCAGCGAAGATCGCCATAGCCTGCACGAAACGATCCGTCTTGAAGGCGAGCGCCTCGATCGCTACATCCAGAACCTGCTCGACATGACGCGCCTTGGGCACGGCGGATTGGCGCTCAAGCGCGACTGGATCGGCGTCGACGAATTAATCGGGTCCGCTGTCATGCGGTTGCATCGCTATCAGCCGAGTGCCCGGTTCGAGATTTCGGTCGAAGACGACCTTGTGCCCATTTGGGTTCATCCGGCGCTGGTCGAGCAGGCGTTGTTCAACGTGCTGGAAAACGCGGCGCACTTCTCGCCGCCAGATGGAGCCGTCGGCATCGCAGCCGGATCTATCGATGGAAAGCTGCGAATCGATATACGCGATTCCGGTCCGGGCATCCCGGAAGACGAGCGCAAGCGCGTGTTCGACATGTTCTACAGTGTCGAACGCGGGGATCGTGGTCGCCAAGGCACCGGCCTTGGCTTGGCAATCTGCCAGGGAATGATCGGTGCGCATGGCGGCACTGTTGAAGCGCTGCCTGGCCCAAACGGTCGCGGTACCGTGATCCGCATTTCCCTGCCGCCGGTTGAGCCTGCAGCGATCAAACCCTCAGCGATTGACTCTATAGCGACCATTTCGCCTTCGGCAGGTTCGGCGGCCGGCCCATGATCGACGGCATCGCCAGAGCCGTCACTCAAGGGGTGCCAGCGCGTCTGCTGGTGATCGACGACGAACCGCAGATTCGCAAGTTCCTCGACATAAGCCTGCGCGCTCAAGGCTATCGCGTGGAAATGGCAAGCACCGGAGAAAGCGGAATTGCCGCATTCGCGACGCATGGCGCCGATCTCGTCATTCTCGATTTGGGTTTACCGGATCGCGATGGTCACCACGCGCTGCGCGAATTGCGGCTGCGATCACCTGTGCCGGTGATCGTGCTGACGGTGCGTTCGGGTGAAAGCGAAAAGGTCGCGGCGTTGGATGCCGGCGCGAACGACTACGTCACTAAGCCCTTCGGCATACAGGAGCTCATGGCGAGAGTGCGCGCACTGCTTCGTACTCCCTCGCAGACCGGGGAGACTCCACTCGTGTTCGACGATGGACATTTGCGCGTGGACTTCGTTCGGCGTGAAGTTCTGATTGGTGACGCTCCCGTGTCCCTAGCCCGCAAGGAGTACGCGCTGCTAGCGATGCTCATTCAATATGCGGGCCGCGTATTGACCCAGCCTCAATTGCTGCGCGCGCTGTGGGGGCCCACCCATCAGGAAGACACGCACTACCTGCGCATCCTTGTCGCGAAACTTCGCAACAAGCTCGGGGATGATGCCGCGGCCCCTCGCTATATCTCGACCGAACCGGGGGTCGGCTTGCGGTTCATCGGTCTTGGGTATGAAGATAGCTGAATGTCTGCTTCTGGCACGTCACGGCCAATCTCATCTTGACTACTCTTGACGATCGGCGGCCGCAGTCGCAATCGGCCTTGACGGGTCGCTGATCCAGCCGCTCCAGGAATCTGCATACAGGCGGGCGCCGGGTAGGCCGGCGTGTTCCATTGCCAGCAGGTCGTGGCAGGCGGTGACGCCGGAGCCGCACATCAACACGACGCGTTCGGGCTCGACGCCATCCAATCGCTCGCGGTAGGCAATGGCGAGTTCATCGGCAGATCGGAAGCGTCCGTCTGTTTGCAGATTCAATGCATAGGAATGGTTGATTGCGCCCGGCACGTGGCCGGCGAGGCGATCGATCGGTTCGACCTCACCGCGATAGCGTTCGGGCGCTCGCGCATCGATCAGCAGCGGTGTCTGGCCTGCGTGGGAGTCGGCTAGTTCGCTTGCTTGCGCCAGCATCGAATCGTCGAACTCGCCTGAATAACAGGTCGGCTCACGCTGCGTGATCTCGGCGGTCGTGGGCAAGCCGAGTGTTGTCCAACGCGCGAAACCGCCATCAAGTACGGCAACGCGCTTGTGGCCCAACAATCTCAGCAGGTGCCACACGCGCGCCGCAGCCATCGCACCATCACGGGCGTCATAGACGACTACTTGCTGGTTCGGCGCGATGCCCCAACCGCCGAGCCTGTCGGTGAAATCGCGCGCGCGCGGCAGCGGGTGACGCCCGTGACCTTGGCGCAAGTGGTCTGACAAATCGCTATCCAGATGCGCGTACACCGCGCCAGGGATATGTGCAGCGCAGTAGTCGCGTTCCCCCTGCTCGGGGTCGGCGAGGCCGAAACGGGCGTCGATAATGGCAAGGTCGTCCTGATCCAGAGTGTCCGCGAGTGCCTCGGCGGAAATCAGGGTGGTCCAAGATGTTTGGTTGATGGTCATGCTTGATGGCTTGATGGCTTGATGCTGGGAATGGCACAAAATGCATCGTGCACCTGGTTGATAGCGAACGCGAATGCCTCAACTTCGGATCGCGGTCAGGGCGATTGCAGAATCACGGCGCGCGCCGCCGCTTTGATTGCGCTAGGCGCGCCTCGATAACTTCTCTGCCTATCTGCTCCCACCCTTGCTCTGAGAGGGTTGGGGAAGATGCTGTTGCTTGGTTTTGGATCGGCTTAGATTTGGTTGCTGTTGTGGTTCGCCAGACTCACCACGAACGGTTGGGAGAGAGGCGTCACGCGGAACCCTGAGCTTCCAGCACCCAACCCTGTTCCCTGTTCCCAGATCTAACTAACCCACCGCTTCCAGCCGCTGCCGCAAGTTCACCAGCATCGTCGCCGTCGCGCCCCAGATGCGCTGCGGCTGAAAGTCGAATTGATGGTAGCTGCGCATGCGGCCGGCGAATTCTCGGCTCAGGGATTGCACGCTGCCTGCGTCCAGCAAATACGAAAGGGGCACTTCGAACAGGTCAGACACCTCTTGCGGATCGAGCGTGGCAACGAAGTCGGCATCGATCAAGGCGACCACTGGATAGACATGAAAGCCGGTGATCGTGTCCAGCGGGTCGAGGTAGCCCAGCGGCTGCGCCTGTTCGCGACGCAAACCGATTTCCTCATTGGCTTCACGTAGCGCCGCGGCGACCGGGTCAGCATCTTCCGGATCGATGCTGCCGCCGGGGAAACTCACCTGGCCTGCGTGCTGCCGCAGTTGTCCGTGGCGCACAGTCAACAGCACGCGCGGTTGGTCGGCTTGCGCGCGGACGGCGATCAGCACTGCAGCATCACGCAGCATGGAGTCGTCGGGCAGCAGATCGAGATACTCGGAGCGATTCCAGCCGACTCCCGTTGGCGGGGCCGTCAATGGATGCAGGGCTCGGCGCAGGCGGTCGACGAGTGCATCCATGCCGCTAGTCCGGAATCGGTCGAGCTGGCCGCACGACCGTGCCAACGGCGGCGGCTCGTGCGGGCAGCACGCTGTCCATCAATCTCGTCCGTTCGGCTTCGGGCATGCGCGACCAGGCGGCAATTTCGCCCAAGGTGCGGTGACAACCGACGCAGATGCTGCGAGCGTCCAGTCGGCAGGTGCCAACACAGGGACTCAGGATGGCTGCAATGTGTTTGGGTGACGGATCCGGCATTGAATGCAAATGCTCACGCGCGCATCGACGCAGGCGCGATCACTTCATCACCTCGACCAGGATCAGGTCAAACAGCACCACCTGCGCCGGCCCGACTGGCGAGCGTGGCGAATCGCCGTAGGCCTGGTCGGAGGGCAGCAACACTTCCCAATGCGCGCCCGGCTTCATCATGGTCAGCACTTCCTTCAGACCCGGCAACGGCGAGTCGCTTACATCAACGGCAATTCCATGCTGCGCATCGCCGCCCTTGGAGGTATCGGCAAACGGCGTGCCATCGGCCAACATCCCGCGAAAGCTGATTCGCACCTGGCTGTCGGCGGTTGGCGAACTGCCGCTGCCTTCATCGATCACACGATAGGCGATGCCATCGGCCAAGGTTTTCACTCCGGGTTTGGCCCTGTATTGCGTACTGAATTGCTCGCTGCGCGCCTTGTTGTCGGCAAACGCTTTTTCGTAGGCCGTGCGGGCTTGCACCAGAAACTTCTGCTGCATCGCCGCCAACAGCACGTCCATCTGCTTTTTCGGAACCAGCGGCGGCTTGCTGGCAAGCGCGTCGCTGATGCCGCGATTGAGCGCGGCGGTATCGACGTCGACCTTCTGCCGACGGATGCCGGTGGCGAGATCGTAGCCGATCGAATAACTGAGCTTGCCCTTGTCCGTCATGACCTCGCGCGAGACCGTAGCCTTTACCTTGCCGGCGGCGTCCTGCGCACGTGCGCCTGCGGGCAACACTGCCGTGGCAACGACGACAGCCAGCAGGATCGACTCGGCAGCGAACAAACGCATGGTCATCGTGTCACTCCATGAAACCGGGTTGGCCTTCGCACGCTGGCGCGGGCGGTGCAATCGCCGCGACGGGCACGCTAGGATAGCCGCCGAGGGCTGCAATCGCTATACACGCCAGTGCAGTGGGCAGCCCGCCGCAGCGGCGTGCGTCGCGACTAGCCTAGACCGCACCAGGCACGTGAAGTTCGCAACGTTGCGCGCCGCCTGTCGGGGCTTTACGACGCCATTTCGGGAATTTCCATGGACTTCCAGCACCTGTTGATCGAAAACCATGACGCTGTCCGCGTGCTCACCATCAACCGGCCGGACAAGCTCAACGCACTCAATCGCGACACCCTGCTGGAGTTACAGCAGGTGTTCGATGACTGCGCGGGCGACGCCGAGGTGCGCGTGGTGGTGCTGCGTGGCGCCGGCAGCAAGGCATTCGTCGCCGGCGCCGACATCAGCGAACTGGCCGCGCTGGATCCGGTGCAGGCACGCGACTTCTCTCGGCTGGGGCAGCGCATGATGCGCAGCGTCGAATTGCTGGGAAAACCGGTGATCGCGATGATCGGCGGTTACGCGCTCGGCGGCGGGATGGAACTGGCGATGGCTTGCCATCTGCGCATCGCATCGGACAACGCGAAACTCGGCCAGCCCGAAATCAACCTCGGTACCCTGCCCGGTTTTGGCGGCACCCAGCGCCTGCTGCGACTGGCAGGTCGCGGCGCGGCGTTGGAGTTGTGCCTGACCGGCGCTGCAATCAGCGCGCAACGTGCGTACGAACTTGGCCTGCTGCATCGCGTCGTCGCCATCGATCAACTCGAAACCGAAACCATGGCGCTCGCCCGGCAACTGGCGGCGGCGGCCCCGCAGGCGCTGCGCGGGATTTTGGATGCGGTGTTGATCGGCGGCGACTGCGGCATCGATGCAGGTCTGGATTACGAGACCCAGGTGTTCGCCGTGTGCGCCACCACCGACGACATGCGTGAGGGCACGGCGGCCTTCTTGCAGCGGCGCAAGCCGGAATTTCGTGGGCGCTGAATCCGCTAGTCAATCGGAAAAGCAGTCCCGCGCGCCCAGCATGGACGCGTTGCCATGCATCCGCTGCGGCCAATGTGACGACGTCTGCCCAGTTGCAATTTCACCGCAGCGCTTGCTGCATGCGATCTTGCAGGATCGGCTGCAGGCAGCCAACACAGATGGCCTCTTGGATTGCACGCGCTGCGGTCGCTGCGATCCGGTCTGCCCCAGCCGCATTCCATTGTTGCAACACTTTGATTTCGCGAAAGCCGCGCTGCAGGCAGATGCCAACTCAACCGCAATCGCCGATGCGGCGCGTGCACGTTATATCGCGCGTGGTAAACGTCTGGTCAGCGAACAAGGCGAACGCCGCGAACGCGCGGTCGCGCAAGTCGAGCATGCAGCCAGCGCCGACGCAGTGGCCGCAGCAATCGAGCGCGCCAACGCAAAACGTCGGGCGCAGCAGGATTTGAAGTGAAAGGCGAACAGGTCGCGATGCCACTGCCAGTACAATCACGCAGCACGCACGCGATGATGCTGTGGACACTGCTTGCGCTGCTGCTGCCGTTCGCCGCGCGCGTCCTGGTATTCGGCATGCAGGTTTTCTTTTCAGTGGCGATTGCGCTGGTGATTGGTCTGCTGTGCGACGCGGTGTTCGCGCAACTACGCAAATGCTCGTTGCGCGCTGCACTGGATGGTAGTTCGGCAATCACCGCCGTGCTGTTCGCGCTATGCATTCCACCGGCGACGCCATGGTGGCTAACGGCAGGCGGAATTGTGTTCGCAATCGTGCTCGGCAAGCAGGCGTTTGGGGGGCTGGGTCGCAATCTGCTCAATCCTTCGATGCTCGGCTATGCGCTGGTGCTGATGCTGTTTCCAACGGACATCGCGCGGGCACTCACAATCAAATCGAATTCATTGCACGCGGGTGAATGGCTTGCGGTTGCGGACGTCTGCGGCGGCCTGTTGTTGATCGGGTTGCGTATTGTGCGTTGGCAGGTGTCATTGGCATTTTGTATCGGCGTGTTGCTGACTGCGCTCGCGTTTGGCAAAGGTATGCCCGACATCTGGCCCACGCTGGCAATTGGCAATGCCCTGCTGGCAGCGTTCTTCATCGCCAGCGATCCGGTGACCGGCTGCGCAAGCGCGCGTGGGCGCTGGCTGTTTGGATTTGGTGCCGGCGCGCTATTGATTGCATTCGGACAGTTTCCGGGAGTGCTTGATCCATTGCCGTTCGCGATCCTGACGATGAACGCGTTCGCTCCATTCGTCGACCAACACTTGCGTGCGCGTCGAACCGGACAACCGCAAGATGGCTAGGCGGCTGTTGGACAGGAACGAGATCACCGAGGTGTTCCGCCGCCTTCGCGAGCTGGATCCTCATCCGCGCACCGAACTGTTGTATGGCTCGCCGTTCCAGTTGCTGATCGCGGTAATTCTGTCCGCGCAGTCGACCGATGTCGGCGTCAATCGCGCCACCCGACGTCTGTTCATCGATGCGCCGACTGCAGCGGCAATGCTCGAACTGGGCGAGGACGGATTGCAGCGTTACATTGCCAGCATCGGTCTATTTAACGCCAAGGCGCGGCACATCATCCAGACCTGTCGCCTGCTGGTCGACCTGCATGGTGGCGACGTGCCAGAAGATCGCGCAGCGCTGGAGGCGCTGCCGGGCGTGGGTCGCAAGACTGCCAACGTGATCCTCAATACCGCGTTCGGGCATCCGACAATCGCCGTCGACACCCACATCTTCCGCGTCGGCAATCGAACCGGGCTGGCGCCGGGCGCAACCGTCGATGCTGTGGAACTCAAATTGCTCAAGCGTGTACCGGCCGAGTTTCGCCTGCACGCGCATCACTGGCTGATTTTGCACGGGCGCTACGTGTGCAAGGCGCGCAAGCCCGACTGCCCGCAGTGCGTGATTCGCGACCTGTGCCGCTATCCGGCGA
This sequence comes from Lysobacterales bacterium, assembly GCA_038216155.1. GTDB lineage: Bacteria > Pseudomonadota > Gammaproteobacteria > Xanthomonadales > Xanthomonadaceae > SZAS-103. The sequence goes on along the minus strand of JBBQQH010000001.1, from coordinate 13,908 downwards.
AGACGCTGCTCAACAAAACTGTCACTTGAGCGAAATATCTCCTTGACTGTCACATCAACGTAATCCTAACGACTTAACCTGCGCCGCAATCTCCACCCACCAAGGCGCAACCCCATGAAACTCCTGCCCAGCTTGCTGGCAGCCGCGGTCCTCGCGGCGCTCTCCTCCTCCGCGTGTGCGGAAATCGCGATCGACCAATTCGATTTCCTCGGCGGTAACGAAGTCACTTTCGAAGGCCTGGTTCAGGCCGATTACAACCGCTTCAACAACGACGTGAAGAGCCTCAACGGTTCCGTCGGCGACGGTCTCAAAAGCGACGCCGGAATGCGCCGCGCCGAACTGGTGCTCAAGGGCAAGAGCGTGAAGTACGACTGGGTGTTTGGCTACGACGCCAAGGCTGCGAAATTCCTCGACGTTAATGTCAAGTGGAAGTTCAGCGCCAACACCAGCCTGACTTTTGGCCAGTTCAAACAGCCAAACTCGCTGGAAGAATTGTCCAGCACCAAGAACAATGACTTCATCGCCAAGGCGATGGGCACCAACACCTTCGGCATTTCCCGCCGCCTGGGCATCGCCTTCGCAACCGGCGACGACAACTGGACAGCCACCGCCAGCGCGTTCGGTCGCGAGTTGACCCGCAATCTCGGCGAAGGCAATGGCTTCGGCGGACGCGTCACCTGGGCGCCGATCAAGGATTCCGACAACGTGCTGCACTTCGGTTTGTCCGGCGTGGATTACCGGGGCAGCGATGGGACTGGCAACGGAAACAACGGGCGCGTCCAGTTCCGCTCGCGTCCCGATGCTGACCTCGCCGGCACGCGCCTCATTGATACGGGCCTGTTCACTGATGCCAACCGCGTGCGCACTTTGGGCCTGGAAGGACTTTGGCAGCATGGACCGTTCAAGGTGCAGGGCGAATACATGAACAGCCGCACCAGCCGCAAGCTACATCAGGATTTTAAAGGCGACAGCTGGTACGTCCAGGGTGTGTGGAACATCACCGGCGAGAAGTTCGGCTACAAGAGCGGCGGGCCGACCACGCCGCTGCCGGACGAACCCGCAAGCGGCATGTGGCAGGTGGGCGTTCGCTACGACCAGATGAATCTGAATGACGGTGGCTTGCTTCCCGGCGTGCCGTTCCCGGCGGTCGACGGCGTGCTCGGCGGCAAGGAACACAACCTGACGGTCGGCGTGAACTGGTACTGGCACTCGAATTTCAAGTTGATGCTGAACTACGTCAAGGTCAACAGCGACCGCTACAACACCGTGCTGCACGCGTTCGTCAAGGACGATCCCAGCATCATCGAGGCACGCGCGCAGTTCTATTTCTAGTCATCTCGACTCCAGCAGCAGGACGTGCGCTCAAGGATGGGCGCACAACTGCTTCTTGGCTGAACGGCAGCGACGCTGTATCGCATCTGTAACCGGAGTGTCATCTGCCGGGTTTCTCATAGTGGCAACCGCCATTGCGGCTGCATCCCAACCAGGAGTTTCACGTGTCCATTTCGATCAAATCTCTCGTCGTAGCCGTGGGCCTCACCGCCGCGGTTGGCAGCGCCAGCGCCGCCGATAGCTTCACCGGCGCGGGTTCCTCGTTCTTCCTGCCGATCATGTCGAAGTGGTCTTCGGACTACAACAAGGCGACCGGCAACAAGGCCAACTACCAGTCGATCGGTTCCGGCGGTGGTATCGCGCAGATCAAGGCGGCGACCGTCGATTTCGGCGCTTCCGACGCGCCGCTCAAGCCTGCCGACCTCAAGCAGTTCAACCTGACCCAGTTTCCGGCAGTGATCGGCGGCGTGGTTCCGGTGGTCAACATCAAGGGCATTGCACCGGGCAAGATTCGCTTCACCGGCCCGTTGCTGGCCGACATGTTCATGGGCAAGGTCAAGGTCTGGAACGATCCGGCGATCGCCGCCGCAAATCCCGGCATGACCCTGCCCGCTACCAAGATCACTATCGTCCATCGCGCCGACGGTTCCGGCACCACCTTCAACTTCGTCAACTATCTGGCCAAGGTCAGTTCGTCGTGGAAGAGTGAAGTGGGTGAAGGCACCACCGTGAAGTGGCCGCTCGGCATCGGTGGCAAGGGCAACGAAGGCGTGGCCGCGTACGTCAAGCAGATCAATGGCGGCCTGGGTTATGTCGAACTGTCTTACGCACTGCAGAACAAGCTGACCTACGCCGGAATGCAGAATGCGGCCGGCAACTGGGTGCAGCCAAACAGCGAAAGCTTCAGCGCCGCCGCCGCAAGTGCCGATTGGGCGCATGCGCAGGACTTCTACCTGGTGATGACCAATGCACCGGGCGCAGATTCCTGGCCGATCACCGCCAGCGTGTTCATGATCATGCAGAAGTCGCCGAAGAATCCGGGCAACAGCAAGGCCGCGCTGAACTTCTTCCGCTGGGCATACGCCAATGGCGCGCCGCAGGCCAAGGCGCTGGACTATGTGCCGCTGCCCGCAGCGCTGGTCGCGCAGATCCAGCAATCCTGGGCTGCCAACCTGAAGCTCTGATTTGCAATGCCACCAGACGCACGCGCAGGTCACCGCGCGTGCGTTTTTCGTTTTGCCGCGCCATCATCCGGTTTCGCCCATGACCTTCCGCCCATGTCGACCTCTTTGATCCTGCCAGGCAATCCGAAAACGGCTCGCATCGCGGTTGATCACCAATCGACGAAGGATGCCCGCAACGATCGCCTGTTCCGCTGGCTGGTCGCTGCCTGCGGCATCACCGTGATGCTGTTGTTGCTTAGCGCCGCGTTCTCGATGGCATGGGGCGGACGCCAGGCATTCACGACGTTCGGCCTGCGGTTTTTCACGTCCACCGAATGGGATATCAATGCCGGCGTGTTTGGCGCCGTGGTGCCCATTCTGGGGACATTGGTCACTGCATTGATCGCGATCGTACTCGCGGTGCCGGTAAGCTTCGGCATCGCCCTGTTCCTCACCGATGTCGCGCCGCAGTGGATGCGCGGACCGGTCAGCACCGCCATTGAATTGCTGGCCGGTATTCCGTCGATCATCTACGGCATGTGGGGCTTCTTCGTGTTCGTTCCGTTGATGAGCGAATACGTGCAGCCGTGGTTGATCAATCACCTCGGCGATGGCACCGACGATGCAGGCAACGCGACCGGGCTCGGGCTGGCGGTGTTTTCCGGCGCGCCGATCGGCGTCGGCGTGCTGACTGCGGGCATCGTGCTGGCGATCATGATCCTGCCATTCATCTCGTCGGTGATGCGCGAGGTGTTCCTGACCGTGCCTACCCGGCTGAAGGAATCAGCCTACGCGCTGGGTTCCACGCGATGGGAAGTGTTGTGGGACATCGTGCTGCCGTACACGCGCACAGCAGTGATCGGCGGCGTTTTCCTCGGCTTGGGCCGCGCGCTTGGCGAAACGATGGCGGTCACCTTCGTGATCGGCAATTCACACGATTTCAGCACCTCACTGATCATGCCCGGCACCTCGATCGCGGCGACGATCGCCAATGAATTCAACGAGGCCAGCGGCGATCTGCACCGCTCGGCCTTGATCGCGTTGGGCTTCGTGTTGTTCATGGTGACCTTCGTGGTGCTGGCGATCGCCAAGCTGATGCTGCGACAGTTGGCAAAACGAGAGGGCAGCTGATGGCCACGTCCATGGCTCCTGTTTCCACTCGCACCGCCGATCGCATGTATCGGCGACGCCGGGCAACCAACGCGGTGGCATTGATCCTGTCCGGCGTCGCGACCTTGGCCGGATTGTTTTTTCTTGTATGGATCCTGTGGACGACCGTGAGCCGCGGATTGAGCGCGCTCAATCTCGACTTGTTCACCATGATGACGCCGCCGCCCGGCGAGAAAGGCGGCCTGCTCAATGCCATTGCAGGCACGGTGATGCTCAGCTTCATGGGCATCGCCATTGCCGCGCCGATCGGCATTGCGGCCGGAACTTATCTGGCCGAATACGCGAAATTGCGACCGATCGGCGAAGCGATCCGTTTTATCAACGACATCCTGCTGTCGGCGCCTTCGATCGTGCTGGGTATGTTCGTGTACACCGTCATCGTGTTGCCGACCGGGAAGTATTCGGCAATCGCCGGCGGCATTGCGCTGTCGCTGATCGCGTTGCCGGTGATCGTGCGCACCAGTGACGAAATGTTGCGGCTGGTGCCCAGCACGATGCGCGAGGCCGCCCTGTCGCTCGGCGTGCCGCAGTGGAAAGTCACGATGCAGGTGCTGTATCGCTCGGCATTGCCCGGCATCGTTACCGGCGTTCTGCTGGCGCTAGCGCGCGTGGCTGGCGAGACCGCGCCCCTACTGTTCACCGCGTTCGGCAACTTGTTCTGGAGCATTAATCCAACCAAGCCGATCGCCTCCTTGCCGGTCGTCATCTACCAGTTCGCCCAGGCGCCCGACGATGGCTGGAACGCGCTGGCCTGGGCCGGTGCGTTGCTGATCACGCTATTTGTCTTGCTGCTGTCGTTGCTGGCCCGCGGCATTCTTCTTCGCAACAAGGTGAGTCATGAGTGACGCCCGTCTCGCGATCGCACCAAAACTCTCGATGCCCGTGGCTGCAGCCTCCAGCGAGCGTGCCGCGCCCAAGATGGCTGCGCGCAATCTTGGATTTACCTATGGCGCGTTCGAGGCGCTGCGCAATATCGATCTGGCGATCGCCGAACGGCGCGTCACCGCACTGATCGGACCCTCCGGCTGCGGCAAATCGACCCTGCTGCGCGTGTTCAACCGGATTTATTCGATCTACCCGAAGCAGCAAGCCAGCGGCGAGGTGCTGCTTGATGGCGAGAACATCCTGGAGCCTGGTTATTCGCTCAACCGGCTGCGCAGCAAGGTCGGCATGGTGTTTCAGAAGCCGGTGCCGTTTCCGATGTCGATCCACGACAACATTGCCTATGGCATCCGCCATTACGAAAAACTCTCGCGCCCCGACATGCAGGTGCGAGTTGAACAAGCACTGCGGCAAGCCGCGCTGTGGGACGAGGTCAAGGACAAGCTCAAGCAGAATGCGCTCGGACTATCCGGCGGCCAGCAGCAGCGACTGTGCATCGCGCGCGCGGTGGCGCTTAAGCCTGAGGTGATCCTGCTGGATGAGCCAACCTCGGCGCTCGATCCGATCGCTACCGGCAAGATCGAGCAACTGGTAAGCGAGCTCAAGAGCGAATTTACCATCGCGATCGTTACCCACAACATGCAACAGGCCGCGCGCGTCTCCGATTACACCGCTTTCATGTATCTGGGCGAGCTGGTCGAGTTCGGCGAGACCACCACGGTCTTCACCAACCCCGCAAAAAAACAAACCGAGGATTACATCACCGGAAGATTTGGCTGAAATTTCTTGTTTGCGATGTGACTTAACGTCACATCGCAAGAAATTTCAGGCCCGGAGCAGGAGCGAAGGGCTGGCTCACTTAACGAGCGCAGGATGCGCGAGTTTAGTGAGAGACGTGCGTTTGCGAACTGACTTAACGTCAGTTCGCGCTCGCTCGAACGCCCGTAGCAGGAGCGCAAGGCCGGCTCACTTAGAGAGCGCAGGATGCGCAAACTTAGTGAGAAATGAGTGTTTGCGAAGCGACTTAACGTCACATCGCAAGAAATTTCAGGCCCGGAGCAGGAGCGACGGGCAGGCTCACTTAATGAGCGCAGGACGCGCGAATTTAGTGAGAGACAAGCGTTTGCTTTAAGTTCAGATTTATCACTAAAAAAAGTAAACACGTGCGCACAGCGCACGCTACTTGAAGTCCCTCTCCCCTAGGAGAGAGAAACACAGAGAGAAACCCAATGAACGCAAACCCCAGCGAGCACATCGTCAAGAGCTTCGACACCGAACTGGAACGCCTGACCGGCGAAATCGTGCGTATGGGCGAAATTTCCATCGCGCAGATCGAGGCCGCGATGGATGTGCTCGAGCGCCGCGACAGCCGCGCCGCCGAGCGCGTGATTGCAAACGACGATGCCATCGATGATCTGGAAAACGCGGTCGGCCACGACGTGGTCAAGCTGCTGGCGCTGCGGCAGCCGATGGCCCGCGACCTGCGCGAGGTGCTGGCTGCTTTGCGGATCGCGTCCGACATTGAACGGGTCGGTGATTACGCCGCCAATCTTGCCAAGCGCTCGATGGCGCTCAATCTCGCACCACCGGTGGCGCACGCGCGCGGCTTGCCGGCGCTGGCCGAACTCGCGGCCGAACTGATGCGCGAAGTTATCGAGGCCTACCGCGAACGTGACGCAAACCGGGCGATCGTGGCCCGCGCGCGCGATGCCGAACTCGACACCTTGTACACCGGGCTGTTTCGCGAATTGCTGACCTACATGATGGAAGATCCGCGCCAGATCACCTCCTGCACTCACCTCCTGTTCATGGCCAAGAACATCGAGCGCATCGGCGATCATGCGACCAACATCGCCGAGAACATCTGGACACTGGTGCATGGCGACGAGGCAATGCCTGCGCGTGAAAAGCGCGATTTCACCAGCACCCAAGGGTAGCGGAGCCACGTTAGCGGCAGGCCAGCTTCAGGCGATTTTTGCGCTGTTGCGATCCGCGGAGGCGCTAGCCAGCCCACGTCACCGCGTGGCGTTCACACTTCCCTAACGATTCGGGGCCGAGCATCCTTTCGAGTAGGACGAATTCCCGTCCACAGCTAAAGACAACTGGGAGATTCACCATGAATACCAACAAATTGACCATGCTCATGTGCAGCGTTGGACTGGCCGTCGCCGGCGGATGTGTTTCATCCCAAGTGCTCGCCCATGACGCGATGGGAAGCGACAAGATGGGCAGCGACAAAATGATGGACCACCAGATGATGCACCAGGAACACATGATGGCCGAGATGGACAACAATCATGACGGCATGATCTCTGCTGCCGAGCATGCCGCCTACGGCAAGATGATGTTCGACAAGATGGATGCCAACCACGACGGCATGGTCAGCAAGGACGAGATGATGGCCGCCCACAAGATGATGCACGACAAGATGATGAGCAAGGAAGACGCGCACGACATGAAAGAGGCGCAGGAAGACCACATGAAGGATATGAAGCATCAGCAAGATGAAAAGATCGAAGACAAGAAAAAAATGGACGACGAGATGATGGAAGAAAAGAAATAAGTCGCCCCTGCAGGTTCCGCTGGCATAGTTGCCCGGAATCGCGGCGTGACGCATTAAATGGCGAACTTCGGTTCGCCATTTTTGTTTGTGTCCGTGACTCACCGCGCTTGCGTGAATCCAGCCGCGCCGCCTGCCGGGCACCTGCTGCAGCTCCTTAGCGGCTTCGCTGGCAGCGTTCAGATTCGTCTGAAAGTCTTCTCCTGTGGGTCTCAATGGCAGTCGCCCAAGTCCCGCGGTTAACGTCTGCCTAACGGGAACGGGCGCAGCCTCGAACGGGTATCAAAGCTGCGGACAAATCTGTCCGCATCCACTTCAGCCAGGAGTTTCAAAACCATGACTACCAACAAGCTCAATATCCTCATGTGCAGCGTCGGGCTGGCAGTCGCTGGCGCCTCCTTTGCTTCTCTCGCAGTAGCGGGTGACGCAATGATGAAGAGCGACAGCGGTAAGATGATGATGGACAATGACAAAATGATGTCTGATGACATGATGATGGTGGCTGACACAAATCATGACGGCATGGTGAGCAAAGCCGAAATGATGTCGCATAGCACCATGATGTTCGGCAAGATGGACACCAATCACGACGGTATGGTGAGCAAGGCCGAAATGATGGCAGGCCACAAGATGATGCACGACAAGATGATGATGAAAGATGGAAAGATGATGAAAGACGACAAGATGATGGACGACAAGATGATGAAGGACGGCAGCATGAAGAAGGGTGGCTGATTTGTTGTTCTGCCCCGATCACTGACCGAGCCTCAAGTATCTTCGAAAACGGCGAACTTCGGTTCGCCGTTTTCTTTTTGCGGACGCACAGCACACTCGCGCGATCACTGCGCGGTATCAAAGAAGCAGGCCACATGAGTGCCTTCGTCTGTCCGCGACCGAATCGGCCCAGAGGTCGGGTAACATCAGTGTCACCAAACTGTTATCTACTCGCCGGATCAAGTACTTGACCAGAGGCTAGGCGTGAACAAGCGCATCCTGATCGTAGACGATGAACCTGCAATTCGCGACATGGTGGCGTTCGCGCTGCGCAAGGGCGAATACGATCCAGTGCATGCAGGCGATGCCCGCGAAGCGCAATCGGCGATTGCCGACCGCGTGCCCGACCTGATCCTGCTCGACTGGATGCTGCCTGGTAGCAGCGGCATCGAATTGGCCCGCCGTTGGCGCCGCGACGAGATCACCCGCGACGTACCGATCATCATGCTGACCGCGCGTGGTGAGGAAAACGACCGCATCAGCGGGCTCGACTCGGGCGTCGATGATTACGTGGTCAAACCTTTCTCGGCGCGTGAACTGCTGGCCCGCATCCGCGCGGTGATGCGACGCTCGCGCGAGGACGACGCCGACGGCAGCGTCGCGCTGGGCGGCTTGCGCATCGATGGCTCGGCGCATCGCGTTTATGCTGGCGACACCCCGATCCATATCGGCCCGACCGAATACCGCCTGCTGCATTTCTTCATGACCCACGCCGAGCGCGTCTACAGCCGCACGCAATTGCTCGATCACGTCTGGGGCGGCAACGTGTACGTCGAGGAGCGCACGATCGACGTGCATATCCGGCGCCTGCGCAAGATCCTCGAGCCGCACAACCTCGAACACCTGGTGCAGACCGTGCGCGGCTCCGGCTATCGCTTTTCGGTCTCGCATTAAACGATGCCGTTTTTTCCAGGCACTTCTTGGAAACGCGCCATCGTGCAGTTGCTGGCGCTGTATCTAGCCGCGCTGCTTCTTGGGCTTGCGATCGGACATGTCTGGTTGCCGCTGGCGCTGGTATCGATGGGCGTGGTCGCCTGGCATTACTGGCGCCTGTGGCGACTGCTGGCACGATTGACCGGTAGGCAACGCCTGCCACCCGCGCGAGGGCGCAGCGTCTGGTCGGAAGCCGAGGACCTGCTGCACGGTCGTCAGATCGATGTGCGCAACCGCAAGCGTCGACTGCTCGACATGTTGCGCGCGTACCGCGCTGCGGCCGAGGCGCTGCCCGATGCGGTGGTGTTGATCGATCGCAGTACGCAACGCACGTTGTGGTTCAACCAGTCCGCGGAGCGACTGCTGGGCCTGCGCTATCCACGCGATCACGACAAGCCCGTCGCCGAGCTGATGCGCCCGCTGCCGATTGCCGTGTGGATGACGGCCGGCCAGCACGCCGAGCCGATGATCGATGCGGCCTCGCCGTGCGATTCGACCATTCGTTTGAACCTGCGTGTGATCGCGTATTCCGACCAGCAGTGGATGTTGATTGCTCGCGACATCAGCAAGCTGATGCATCTGGAGCAAGTGCGCCGCGACTTCGTCGCCAATGTCTCGCACGAACTGCGCACGCCGCTGACCGTGATCCACGGCTATCTCGAGCTGTTGGAGACCGACGAGATGCCGGAGTGGACTCCGATGTTCGAGGAGATGCGTCGACAGTCGCAACGCATGGCGCAAATCGTGGAAGATTTGCTGACGTTGTCACGACTGGAGTCGCAGGAATCGCTGCCCGAGGAATCTGTCTCGATGCTGGGTCTGCTACAAACCCTGCGCCGCGAAGGTGAGGCGCTGAGCCAGGGCCGACACACGATTTCAATCGAGGACAACGCAGGCGTTGATCTGCTGGGATCGATCAAGGAACTGCATAGCGCGTTCTCCAACCTGGTCAGCAACGCGGTGCGTTACACGCCGACTGGCGGCTCAATTCGGGTCTTGTTCGCGCGCGAGCCCAATGGCGGAGCCGTGCTGGCGGTTCACGACACCGGTTACGGTATTCCGGCGCAACATCTGCCGCGCATCACCGAGCGTTTCTATCGCGTCTCCACCAGCCGCTCGCGCGAATCCGGAGGCACCGGGCTTGGCCTGTCGATCGTCAAGCACGTGCTGGCGATGCATCAGGCACAACTGGAAATTTCCAGCGAGGTTGGGCAAGGCAGCGTGTTTTCGATCCATTTCGGTGCCGCGCGAGTCATCGAGCGCGGCACGTTTGATGCGCAGCGCCATTGATCGTTGTAGGCCTGTCTGAGCATCGATCGCATTAGGCGCTCTGCTATTCTGCAAGCATGAATGCACGACTTGATTTGCCGCCGATGGCACAGCGCTTTCGCGGATTTCTGCCGGTGGTGGTGGACGTGGAAACCGGCGGATTCGATTGCAGCCGGCACGCGCTGCTCGAGATCGCGGTGCAGCCGATCGAGCTCGATGCCGACGGCTGGGTCTGGCCGGGAACCTTGACCAGCACGCACGTGATTCCGTATCCGGGGTCGGCGCTCGATCCCAAGTCAATGGAAGTGACCGGGATCGATGTCGACCACCCGTTTCGCGCCGCGCGCGAGGAACGTGCCGCACTCGATTACGTGTTTGCGCCGGTGCGGGCCGCGGCCAAGGCAGCAGGTTGCCAGCGCGCGATTCTGGTTGGCCACAACGCCTCGTTCGACTTGGGCTTTGTCAATGCGGCAGTTGCGCGCACCGCGCACAAGCGCAATCCGTTTCATCCCTTCAGCACCTTCGATACCGTGACCCTTGCAGGCATGGCTTATGGGCAAACCGTGCTGGGCCGCGCAGTGCACGCTGCGGGGCTCGACTGGAATGCCGATGATGCGCACTCGGCGGTGTACGACACCGAACGCACAGCGCAATTGTTCTGTCGCGTGCTGAATACTTGGCACGCCGCACGCAACGGACTCAGCATTCCACTGGCACGCTCGACTGCGACGCATGATTCGGTACCATGGGATGCGGACGCACCGGCGGCGGGTTCTTCCAATAGGGTTTCGTCCGGCCTCGAGTCTGGCGATGCGGCCAGCAGCAAAGCGGACGAAGACCCGCACATTGTCCGCTCGGACGTCGCCTGAACCCCTTCGTTGCCTTTCCAGTCACAGCAAGCGGAGCCATCACATGATCCTCGACAGCATCCTCGACACCGTCGGCAACACGCCGATCGTTCGCATCCACAAACTCGCTCCCGCGCATGTACGGATGTACGCGAAACTCGAAGCGTTCAATCCGATGTCATCGGTCAAGGATCGACTTGCGTTGGGCATCATCCTGGATGCCGAAGCGCGCGGCACTCTCAAGCCCGGGCAAATGGTGGTCGAGGCGACTTCGGGCAATACCGGAATCGCGCTGGCGATGGTCTGCGCGGTGCGCGGTTATCCGTTCGTCGCGTTCATGGCCGACTCGTTTTCGATCGAACGCCGCAAGTTGATGCGCGCACTCGGCGCGAAGGTGATCCTGACTCCGGCGGCCGAACGCGGCTCCGGCATGGTCAAGGCGGCCGAGGTGTTCGCGAAAAAACACAGCGCGTTTCTTGCGCGGCAATTCGAGAATCCGGCCAATCCTGCGTATCACGCCAGCACCACCGGCCCCGAAATCCTGCGCGATTTCGCCGGACAGCGACTGGACTGGTTCGTCACCGGCTGGGGCACCGGCGGCACCATGACCGGCGCCGGCAAGGTGCTGAAGGCGGCGCGGCCCGAGCTGAAGATTTGCGTGACTGAGCCCGCGGTCGCCGCGATGTTGGCAGGCAACCCGTGGGCGTCCCACAAGATCCAGGGCTGGACGCCGGACTTCATTCCGGACGTGCTCGATCGTGGCATCTTCGATCGCAACATCGCGATCGAGGACAACCTCGCGCGCGACACCGCACGCGCGCTTGCGCTGCAGGAAGGCATCTTCTGCGGCATCTCGGCCGGCGCGACGTTCGCTGCCGCGCTGGAGCTGGCGAAGGATGCCGCTGAAGGCACCGCGATTCTGGCGATGCTGCCCGATACCGGCGAGCGCTACCTTTCGACCTTCCTGTTCGAAGGCATCAACGAGGGCTCGGACGAGGACTGGGCGGCGTCGCTGTAACGACTTTCAACGACGTTTTGAAGCGCGCCTGAAATCAGGACAAGCGATCAGATGGCGTCTTTTCGCCATCATCGTCGCCGACGCCAGAATCAGTTGGCAAGTCAACGTCTGCCAGACGATCCACAGGTGGATCTTCATCGTCTGCCGGCAGGGTACTCGGCACTTCGATCGGCACCGACTCCATCACCGCGTTTTCGTTCGTCGCATCCGCCGCAATTTCTGCCTCGCGCGCGGCCACCAGTTGCATCGCAAACGCGCGATAGATCGGCACCTTGCACACCATGCTGGAAAACGCGCGACCGAGCAGGCAGGCAGCCATGATCGGCAATACGAAGGCGTGGTTGTCGGTCAGTTCCATTGAGATCACCGCCGAAGTCAGCGGCGCTTGCGTCACGCCTGCCAGATAGGCGGACATGCCTAGCAGGATCACAGCAGTCGCGCTGGAGTGAGGCAGGAATGGTGCTAGGTTTGCGCCGAGTCCCGCGCCCACCGCGAGCGCAGGCGAGAAGATTCCACCCGGAATGCCCGCCACGTAAGAGACGACATTGGCCGCCCACTTTTCGATGCCGAACCACGGCGTGATCGCGTGGCTGCCGGCGATGATCTCGCGCGCCTGTGCATAGCCGGTGCCGTATACCGCATCGCCGCTGGCCAAGCCGAGCAACGCCAGCACCAGTCCGCACAACGCCGCGAGCGCAATCGGCGAGCGCTTGCGCAGCTTGCCAAGTAACCCAGGCAGGGTGCCGGCGGCCAACAGGATGGTGCGCGCAAAAATGCCGCCGGCCAGACCGCCAATCACGCCGGTCGCGAGCACCGCGATCCACGCTTCTCCCAGCGGCAGTGAGGTCGAGAGGCGGCCGAAATAAGTGTAATTGCCGATCAAGCCCAACGACACCACGCCGCCGACCATTACGGCAGTGAGCAGCGCGCCGCTGAAGCGATGCTCGAACGCGCCGGCTAGCTCCTCGATCGCAAACATCACGCCTGCCAGCGGTGTATTGAACGCAGCCGCAATACCGGCCGCGCCACCCGCCAATGCAAAACGCGAGATCGCGGCCGGATCGCGAAAGCCGAAGCGTTGCGCCAGCCAGGCCATTAATCCGGCGCCGACGTGCACAGTCGGACCTTCGCGACCAACCGATGCACCCACCAGCAACGCAAACAAGGTCAGCACAAGCTTGCCGGCGGCCACCTTGAGCGACAGCAGCCGCTCGCGAAAACCAATGTCATCCTCGCGATGCAACGCCGCCATCACTTGCGGAATACCGCTGCCACGCGTTGCCCGCAACGCGCCTTCAGTCAACCACGCCAGCAGCGCAAAGCCGAGCGGCGTCACCAGCAACGGCCACCAGCGCGAGTGCGCGAGGAGTTGTTCGAACAACCCGTAACAAAGATCGCTGCCCTTGGCGAACACAATCGCCAGCAGCGCCACCCCGATCGCCCCGCTCCACAGGGCTACGCGGCGCATCCATAGCTGCCCCGACAACAACGGATGCTGGTCGTCGATCGGCAATGGTTGCTGTTCGGACATCACGCCATTCTCGCCTGTCGCGTAACGCGGCGAAAGCGATGTGTGGATTCGTTGCGGGAATTACATGCATGCGGGTTCTGCGATTCCGTCTCTAACGGTTCGAATCGCACCCGTTTGTGGTGAGTTCTTCGTCAGGCTCAGGACAGGCTTATCGAACCATGTCACCCGTTCGTGGTGAGCCTGTTGAACCATACAACCGGTTCCGATCGCGAGCATTTCAAGCCAATCAACAGCACCCCTCCCCAACCCTCCCCTGCGCGTTGCGCAAGGGAGGGAGAAAATTCCGTTAGGGAAGGTCTGAACAAGTCACCGGAAAAGATTTGACCGGCGAATTTTCGCGTTCTCGCGGTGCGTTCTTCATTGCAAACCCACTGAGTTGCGAGAACCGCGTTCAAAGCATCATTTAGCGTCGTTTTCTGCGGCTTTCC